>CAVWPI010000008.1:0-664224 GCA_963756895.1 uncultured Actinomycetes bacterium
TGGTGGTGCGGCGCAGGACCGCCGCGCCCGACTCGAGCAGGGCCAACGCCTCGGGTCCGAGGTCGGGCTCGGTGAGCACGAGCTCGTCGAGCGGCACGCCGCGTTCGGTCGACGCCCGCACCAGCGCGCCCACCCGCGCGTGCGCGTCACGGAACGGCACGCCCCGCTGCACCAGCCACTCGGCGAGATCGACGGCGGCGGCATGCTGGCCGTCGGCTGCAGCCTGCATGCGTGCGGGCACGACCTCGGCGGTCGCCAACAGCCCCGCGATCGCACCCAGCGCCAGCCGGCACTGGTCGAGCGCGTCGAACAACGGCTCCTTGTCCTCCTGGAGGTCGCGGTTGTACGCGAGCGGGAGGCCCTTCATGGTGGCGAGGAACCCGGTCAGGTCGCCGATGAGCCGGCCGGCCTTGCCGCGCGCGAGCTCGGCGATGTCGGGGTTCTTCTTCTGCGGGAGCATCGACGAGCCGGTGCTGTAGGCGTCGGCCAGGCGCAGGAACCCGAACTCCTCGCTGGTCCACAGGACGATCTCCTCACCGAGGCGCGACAGGTGCACCTGGGTGAGGGCGGCCACGAACAGCGCCTCGGCGACGAAGTCGCGATCGGACACCGCGTCGAGTGAGTTGTCGAAGCGGCGGGCGAAGCCCAGGTCGGCCGCGGTGGCGTCGGGGTCGAGCGGCAGGCTCGAACCGGCCAGCGCGCCCGGCACCGAGCGGCGACACGTCGGCACGCGCGACGGCGTCGCGCCACCGGTCGACGTCGCGTGCGAACGACCAGAAGTGCGCGAGGAAGTGGTGGGCGAGCAACACCGGTTGGGCCCGCTGCAGGTGGGTGTAGCCGGGGAGGTAGACGCCCTCGGCCGCCCTCGCGGAGTCGACCAGCACCGTCTGGAGCCGGTGGACGTGGGCGGCGACGTCGGTGCCCTCGCGGCGCGACGAACAGCCGCAACGCGGTGGCGACCTGGTCGTTGCGCGAGCGGCCGGTGTGGAGCTTGGCCCCTGCGGGTCCGGTGAGTTCGGTGACCCGCCGCTCGATGGCGGTGTGGATGTCCTCGTCGGACGGCGCGAACGCGAAGGAGCCGTCGGCGAGCTCGTTCTCCGTCTGGTCCAGCGCGGCCATGACCGCGCTCGCCTCGTCGTCGGTGAGGATGCCCGCGCGCGCGAGCCCGGCGACGTGCGCGCGCGACCCCGTGAGATCGTCGGGCGCGAGCCGGCGGTCGAACGAGAGGCTCTCGGTGAACGCGAGCAGCTCGTCGGCGGGCCCGTCGGCGAAGCGGCCGTGCCAGAGGGTCATCGGGAGCCGGGTCGCGAGGGACCGCCCGCTGATGGGTCGGCCCCCGAGGGGCCTCCCTGCTCGCGCGCCCACGTCTCCACCGAGAGTCCCCACAGCCGCACGAAGCCGGCGGAGTCCTCGTGGCGGAAGCTGTCGGACGCGTCGTAGGTCGCGAGGTCGTGGCTGTACAGCCCCTGATCGGCGCGCCGGCCGGCCACGAAGCACCGGCCGGGCTCGAGCCGCAGCCGCACCTCACCGGTCACGAACTCCTGGGCGTGGCTCATGAAGGCGTCGAGCGCCTCCTTCAGCGGTGAGTACCAGAGACCGTCGTAGACGAGCTCGGCGTAGCGCGGTTCGAGCCGCGCCTTCTCGCGCAGGAGGTCGCGCTCGACCGCGATCGACTCGAGGTCGGCGTGCGCCAGCAGCACCGCGAGCGAGCCGGGGCACTCGTAGGTCTCCCGGCTCTTGATGCCGACCCGCCGGTTCTCGACCATGTCGAGCCGACCGAAGCCGTACGAGCCCACGACTGCGCCGAGCTCGATGATCAGCTCGTGCAACGGCTTCACCAGGCCGTCGAGCGCGACCGGCACGCCCCGTTCGAAGCGAACCACGATCTCGCGCGGCTCGGTCGGCGCGTCGGCGACGTCGCGGGTGAGCGCATAGGCGTCGAGCGGCGGCGACACCCACGGGTCCTCGATGATGCCGCACTCGATGGCCCGGCCCCAGAGGTTCTCGTCGATGGAGTACGGGCTCTTCTTCGTGACGCTGATCGGGATGCCGTGCTTCGCCGCGTAGTCCATCGAGTCCTCACGCGTGAAGCCCCAGACGCGGACGGGCGCGAGCACGTCGAGGTCGGGCGCGAGGGCCCGCACCGACACCTCGAAGCGCACCTGGTCGTTGCCCTTGCCGGTGCAGCCGTGCGCCACCGCGTCGGCGCCGAACTCGCGCGCCGCCAGGACGAGGTGGCGGGAGATCACCGGGCGCGAGAGCGCTGACACCAGCGGGTACTTGCCCTCGTACAGCGCGTTCGCGTGGATCGCGGGCACGAGGAAGTCGTCGGCGAACTCGGCGCGCGCGTCGACGACCCGGGCCTCGACCGCGCCGGCCGCGAGTGCCCGCTGCTCGATGACGTCCCACGGGTCGTCGGCCTGCTGACCGACGTCGACCGCGAGCGCGATCACCTCCGCGTCCCACTCCTCCTGGATCCACTTGACCGCCACCGACGTGTCGAGGCCGCCGGAGTACGCGAGCACCACTCGCTTGGGCATGCTGTCGTCCTTCTGTCTAGAGACCGGCCAGGGTGGCCAGCTCGGCGGCGACGGCCGTGCCGCCGTCATCCTCCGAGCACACCATGATGATCGTGTCGTCGCCGGCCACCGTCCCGAGCACATCGGGGAGACCCGAGCGGTCGAGCGCGGACGCGACGACGTGTGCCGAGCCGGGGGGTGTCCGCAGCACCACGAGGTTCCCGCTGTGCGCGACCTCGACCACGAACTCCCCCATCACTCGTCGGAGATGGTCGTCGGGCGCGGCTCGTTCCTTGGCGTGCTCGGGGATGGCGTAGGCCATCGCGCCGCCCGGGATGCGCACCTTCACCGCGCCGAGCTCCTCGAGGTCGCGACTCACCGTCGCCTGCGTGGCGATGACGCCATGCGCGGCGAGCATCTCGACGAGCTGGGCCTGACTGGAGATGGCCTGCTCCTCGAGCAGCCGGGCGATCCGGTGCTGCCGCTGGGGCTTCCCGAGCGTGGCCATCAGATTGGTCGATTCCGTTGCGACGTCCCCGCCATCCGGCCACGCCTCCATTGCATCTCCATCAGTTGGCTCCGAGCAGGTGCGTGAGCACGGCGCGGGCGGCGTGCATGCGGTTGGTCGCCTGCTGCCACACCGCGGACCGCGGGCCGTCGATCACCGACGCGGCGACCTCCTCGCCGCGGTGGGCCGGCAGGCAGTGCAGGAACCACGCGTCGGGGTGCGCGCACCGCAACATCTCGTCGTCGACGGTGAACCCGGCGAAGGCCGCCCGCCGGAGCGCGGTCTCCTCCTCTTGCCCCATCGACGTCCAGACGTCGGTGTACACCGCGTCGGCACCCGCCACCGCGTCGTAGGGGTCGTGACCGAGCTCGACGTGGCCGCCGAGGTTGCGGACCCGCTCCACCGTGAGGTCGTCGAGCTCGTACCCGGGTGGCGAGGCCACCGCGAGCTCGACGCCCGACAGCGCGGATGCGTACGCGAGCGACGCAGTGACGTTGTTGCCGTCGCCGACGTAGGCGAGCCGTCGGCCCTCGAGCGAGCCCAGGAGCTCACGCAGGGTCAGGAAGTCGGCGACGGCCTGCGTGGGGTGCGCCCGGTCGGAGAGCAGGTTGACGACGGGGATGTCGATGACCGCCGCCATCTCCTCCAGCGTGGCGTGCTCGAAGACGCGCGCGGCCAGCACCGAGCAGAAGCCGGCGAAGGTGCGGGCGACGTCGGCGACGGACTCGCGGACACCGAGACCCACCTCCTCGGGCCGCACGTAGATCGGGTGTCCCCCGAGGCTGACCACCGCCATCTCCGTGGACGCGCGCGTGCGGGCCGACGGCTTCTCGAACAGCAGCACGACACCCCGCCCCGTGAGGAGCTGCGGGATCCCCGACCGATCGGCTTTGCCCTTCTCCGCCACCTCGAGCACGGCGGCGAACTGCGCCGGGGTCAGGTCGTCGACCTCGAGGAACCTCCGGGCGCTCACGACGCCACTTCGCTGAGCACCGTGCCGAGGATCGCGACGGCGGCGGTGATCTCGTCGTCGGTCACCAGGAGCGACGGCGCGAACCGCAGGGCGGTGGGCGTCACCGCGTTGACGACCAGTCCCGCGTCGAGGCACGCGACCGCCACCGGGCCGGCCTCGATGCCGTCGTCGAGCTCGGCGGCGATCAGGAGTCCGACGCCGCGCACGTCGGCGACGCCGTCGAGATCGAGCAGCGCCTTCGTGAGCACGTCGCCCGCCCGAGCCGCACACGCGGGGGCGTCGACCTCGGCCATCACGTCGAGCACGGTGCACGCGGCGCGCGCCGCCAACGGCTGCCCGCCGAACGTGGTGGCGTGGTCGCCGGGCCGGAACGCCTCGGCCACCTCGGTGCGCGCCCAGCACGCGCCGATGGGCACACCGTTGCCGAGTGCCTTGGCCATGGTGACGATGTCGGGCCGGACGCCGTCGGCGTGCTGGTAGCCGAACCACCTGCCGGTGCGCCCGAGCCCGGTCTGCACCTCGTCCATGATCAGCAGCGCCTCGCGCTCGTCGCACAACGCGCGCACGCCTTCGAGGTAGCCGGGCGGCGACGGCTGGACACCACCCTCGCCCTGCACCGGCTCCAGCATCACCGCGCACACCCGTTCGTCCATCGCCGCCGCGAGCGCGTCGAGATCGGCGAACACGACCTGACGGAAGCCGACCGGCAGCGGCTGGAACGTCTCCTGCTTCTGCGGCTGGCCGGTCGCCGCCAGCGTGGTGAGCGTGCGCCCGTGGAACGAGCCCCACGCCGAGAGCACGTGGAACCGGTCGGGCCCGCCGTTGGACTGTCCGTAGCGGCGCGCCAACTTGATCGCGCACTCGTTGGCCTCGGCCCCCGAGTTGGAGAAGAACACCTTGCCACCGCCGCCGTTGAGGGCGTCGAGGCGCGCGGCGACCCGCGGCTGCCACTCGTTGAAGTAGAGGTTCGACACGTGCACCAGCGTGCGGGCCTGGTCGGCGAGCGCATCGGCGACCGCGGGATGCGCGTGCCCGAGCGAGGTCACCGCGAGCCCGCCCAGGAAGTCGAGGTACTCCTTGCCGTCGCTGTCCCACAGCTTCACGCCTTCGCCGCGCACGAACGCGACCGGCAGACGGCCGTAGGTCTGCATCCCGTGCTCGGCGTCGAGCGCCTGGATGCTCGCGAAGGTGTCGGCGTCGAACGTCGTCATGGCAGCACCATCGTTCCGATGCCCTCCCGGGTGAAGAACTCGAGCAGCAACGCGTGCGGGATGCGCCCGTCGAGGACGTGGGCACGCCGCACCCCGCCCCGCAGCGCGTGCACGCACGACTCCAGCTTGGGGATCATGCCGCCGTCGACCTTGCCGCCGGCGAGCAACTGCTCGAGGCCCTCGGTGTCGACGCCGGTCACCAGGCTCGACTCGTCCGGGTAGTCGGCGTAGACGCCGGCGACGTCGGTGAGGTACACGAGCTTCTCGGCCTGCAGGGCGAGGGCGATCGCGCCGGCGACGGTGTCGGCGTTGATGTTGTACGCCTGACCCAACTCGTCGACGCCGACCGTCGCGATGACGGGGATGAGCTCCTCGTTGGTGAGCTTGTGCACGATCGAGGCGTCGATGCTGGTCACGTCGCCCACGAAGCCGAGCCGCTCGTCGCGCATCTCGACCTTGATGAGTCCGGCGTCCTCACCGGAGAGCCCGACCGCGTACGACCCGTGCTGGTTGAGCGAGGCGACGATCTCGCGGTTGACCTTGCCGACCAGCGCCATGCGCACGATGTCGACGCTCTCGGCATCGGTGACGCGCAGGCCGTCGACGAACTCGGGCTCCTTGCCCAACCTCCGCATGAGGGCGGAGATCTGCGGACCACCGCCGTGCACGACGACGGGGTTCATGCCCACGAGCCGCATCAGCACGACGTCCTGCGCGAACAGATCGGCGAGCGCGGGGTCCTCCATGGCGTGGCCGCCGTACTTGATCACAACCGTGCGACCGCTGAACTCACGGATGTACGGCATCGCCTCCGCGAGGACGTGCGCCTTCTCCAAGACGTCGAGTGCAGGATTCACGACGTCCCCATGTTCTCGTCGACGTACGCGTGCGTGAGGTCGGTGAAGAGCATCGTGGCCTCACCGTTCCCGGCGTGGAGGTCGCACGAGATGGCGAGGTCGCGTTCCCGCATGGCCGCGGCCACCGCGTCCTCGTCGTGCGCGGCCGCGATGCCGTGCTCACACACCACGACCCCGTCGTAGGCGATGGTGACCTGCTCGGGATCGAACACCGCGCCGCTCACGCCGAGCTCGGAGAGGATGCGACCCCAGTAGGGATCCTTCCCGTACAGCGAGCACTGGACGAGCTGGCTCGACGCCACCTGCCGCGCGGCCCGCTGCGCCTCGTGATCGTTGCGGGCGCCGCGAACCTGGAGGGTGACGCACTTGGTCGCCCCCTCGGCGTCGGTCGCCATCTGGTGGGCGAGGTCGGCGCAGGCGGCGGTGAGCGCCTCGACGAACGCGGCGTAGGCGAGCCCACTCGTCGACGTGATCGGCTCGTTTCCGGCGACGCCGTTGGCGAGCACGAGCACGGTGTCGTTGGTGCTCTGGCACGCGTCGACGACCAGGGAATTGAAGCTGCTGCCCACCGCGGTCTGCAGGGCGCGGGTCAGCGGGCCGGCGGTGATGGCGACGTCGGTGGCCAGCACCGCCAGCATCGTGGCCATCGAAGGGGCGAGCATCGCCGCGCCCTTGGCCATGCCGCCGACGGTGGGGACCGACGAGCCGGCGAGCCCGACCACGTGCTCGGTCAGCTTGGGCACGGTGTCGGTCGTCATCATGGCCTCGGCCGCCGCCGCACCAGCGCCGGCATCGGTGCTCAGCTGCGCGCCGAGCTTCGGCGCCCCCGACTCCACCGGGTCCATCGGCATCGGGATGCCGATGAGACCGGTCTGGGCCACGAGCACGTCGGTCGTCGCGCACCCCACGGCCTGCGCCGTGAGCTCGCACATCCGCAGGGCGTCGGCACGTCCCTGCTCGCCCGTCGCCGCGTTGGCGTTGCCGGAGTTGAGGATCACCGCCGCAGCGCGGCCGTCGGCCAGGTGCCGACGACTGATCTGCACCGGCGCAGCGGCGACGAGGTTGCTGGTGAAGACGCCGGCGGCGGTGACCGGCGCGCCGTCGACGGTCGCGACCATGGCCAGGTCGGGGGCGCCCGACTCCTTGATGCCCGAGGCGAGGCCGCCGGCCTTGAACCCGGGCACGGACGTGATCACGGCATGAGTCCGATCGTCGGGAGCGCGGTGGTCTCGGGGAGGCCGAGCACGAGGTTGGCGTTCTGCAGCGCCTGGCCCGACGCTCCCTTCACCAGGTTGTCGAGGGCGCCGATGGCCAGCACCGTGTCGGTGCGGGCGTCGTAGCGGACGGTGACGTGCGCGGCGTTCGATCCGAGGGTGGCCTTGGTGCCGGGCGACCCGTCGGTCACGTGCACGAACGGCTCGCCCGCGTAGAAGTCGCGGTACCCGGCGAGCAACCCGTCGGTCGAGAGCGACACGCCGGCGACCGGCCGGGCGTAACAGGTGGCGAGGATCCCCCGCGTCATCGGCACCAGGTGCGGGGTGAACAGCACCTGCACCGCCTCACCGGCGACGTGACCGAGCGCCTGCTCCATCTCTGCGGTGTGGCGGTGGGTGAGCAGGCTGTAGGCGTTCACGTTGTCGCTCACCTCGGCGAAGAGGCTGGTCGCCTTCAGGCCCCGGCCTGCACCCGACACGCCCGACACCGCGTCGACCACGATGCCGGTCGGTTCGACCAGCCCGGCCGCGAGCAGCGGGGCCAGCGCCAACGACGCACTCGTGGGGTAGCACCCCGGCGACGCCACGTGCCGGGAGGCGACGATCTCGTCGCGGTAGAGCTCGGGCATCCCGAACGCGAACTGCTCGACCAGCGCCGGCGCGGTGTGGGCCTCGCCGTACCACTGCTCGTAGTCGCCGACCGGCAGCCGGAAGTCGGCGCCGAGGTCGACGACGTGGGCGACGGTGTCGACCAGGTCGGCGGCGATCGCCTGGGACCGTCCGTGCGGGAGGCAGAGGAAGGTGACGTCGAGGCCGGCCAGGTCGGCCGGTGCCACCTGCTCGTAGGTGATGCCCTCGTACGCGGTGGCGAGCGACGGGTAGAGCTCCCCCACCGTGGCTCCGGCGTTGGCGTCGGCGGTGACCAGGGCGACCTCGATCTCGGGGTGCCCCGCGAGGAGGCGCAGGAGCTCAGCCCCCGTGTACCCCGATCCCCCGACGACTGCGGCCCGATACGCCATCGCAGCAGTATACACAGATGTGCATATCTATGCGACCAGGTTTCGCGCACGACGTCCATGGCTGACGGCTTCGGGTGAATTCGAGCCGACGCTCACGGCGCCCCGCATAGCTTCGGACGTGGAGGTCTTCCCCGTGTCCCCTGATTCTCTCGATGCTTCACGCGCGCCGAATCGATGCCGGCCGTCTTCGCGGAAGGGCTGGTGAAGCACTTCGGCGCGACCGAGGCCCTGCGCGGCGTCGACCTCACCGTCGAACGCGCCACCGTGCTCGGCGTGCTCGGGCCCAACGGCGCGGGCAAGACGACCGCGGTGCGCATCCTCACCACGTTGCTGCGTCCCGACGCCGGCCGTGCGCTCATCGACGGCATCGACGTCGTGGCCGATCCCCGGTCGCGCCCGCGCCCGCATCGGCCTCACCGGCCAGTACGCCGCGGTCGACGAACGGCTCACGGGCTTCGAGAACCTGGAGCACGTCGGGCGCCTGTTCCACCAGCAGCGCGCGCGACGCGCGCCAGCGCGCCGGCGAGCTGCTCGAGCGCTTCGACCTCAGCGATGCTGCCGACCGCGCCGCCAGCACCTACTCCGGCGGCATGCGCCGGCGCCTCGACATCGCCATGAGCCTCATCGGCCGCCCGTCGGTGCTGTTCCTCGACGAGCCCACGACCGGGCTCGATCCGCGCAGCCGCCTCGCGATGTGGGACGTGATCGACGAGCTGGTGCCAGGCGGGCACCACCACGCTCCTGACGACGCAGTACCTCGACGAGGCCGACCGCCTCGCCCACGACATCGCTCGTGATCGACCACGGACTCGTGATCGAGCGGGGCACGCCCGAGGAGCTGAAGCAACGCGTCGGCGGCGAGCAGATCGTCGTCGTCGCCACGCATTCGAGCGACGCCGCTCGCGTCGTGGAGGGCCTCGCGCACTTCGCGTGTGGTGATGCACACGTGGAGGACGGCGGCAGGCGCATCGTCGTCCCCGTGCAGAAGGTCGAGGGCGTCGTGCCCCTCGCGGTGCGCGAGCTCGACGACCTCGGCATCGCCATCGAAGACGTCGGCGTTCGCCACTCGTCGCTCGACGACGTGTTCTTCGCGCTCACCGGTCGCGGTCTCGAAGAGGACGACGAACTCGCGACCGACGACGTGGCGGTGGCGTCGTGACCGCCGCACCGACGCCCGTCGACATCAGCCCTGACGTTTTCACGGATCCGCCCACCGGGCCGACGTGGCTGCTGCCGCGACAGCCTGGACCGAAGCGACGCGCCACCTGCGCGCGCTGCCCCGCAACCCCGAGCTGCTCGTGTTCGCCTGCTTGCAGCCGATCATGTTCGTGGTGCTGTTCGTGTACGTGTTCGGCGGCTCGATCACCGTGCCCGGCTACAGCAACTACAAGCAGTTCGTGATCCCGGGGATCTTCGCCCAGACCGTCCTGTTCGGTTCCATCTACACCGGACTCGGCATCGCGGAAGACCTGAGCAAGGGGTTCATCGACCGGCTTGCGGTCCCTGCCCATGTACTCCTCGGCGTACCTCATCGGTCGCACGATGAGCGACGTCGTGCGCAACGCGATCTCGTTCGCGGTGATGCTCGGCGTCGCGTTCATCATCGGCTTCCGCTTCGAGGGCTCACTGGCCGGCGCGGCCGCGGCCACCCTGTTGCTCTTCCTGTTCGCGTACGCGTTCAGCTGGATCCAGGCCTACACCGGACTGGTCGCGGGCTCGGCCGAGGCGGTGAACTCGATCGCGTTCCTCTGGATGTTCCTGGCCACGTTCATCTCGTCGGCGTTCGTCTCCCCCGAGAACATGCCGGGCTGGCTCCAGCCGATCGCCGAGCACAATCCGGTGACGATCGTGACCGATGCCAGCCGTGCGCTCTACAACGGTCGCGATCCGGGCTCCGACCCCTGGGTCGCGTTGGCGTGGGCCATCGGCATCACGGTGGTGTTCGCGACGCTCTCGGTGCGCCGCTACCGACGCACCACGAGTCACTAGCTCAGGCGCGTCGCAGCCGCCGCACACCGAACCCGACCAGCACGCCACCACCGAGCACCAGCTTCACCGCCACGATCCAGAGGGTGACGTCGCGACCGGTGTGGCTCACGTCGGTGACGATCGTGGTGGGATCGTCGGGGTCGTAGTGGAGGTGCACCTGGGACCCGAGCGCGGGCTGCTCCTCGCCCGTCTTCACCGACTCCGACGCCCGGACGACGGTGCCGTCGCGCGTCTCGAACTCGAGTCGCCGCTCACCGTTCACGGGGACGACCACCGCGGTGGCCTCCACACCGTTCGCGCGCAGATCGGCGTCGTGGCGTTGCACCGAGAACACGAAGGTGCCGACGACCAGCCCGAGCACCAGCAACGCCGTGCCGCCCGCCACGCACCAGCGGGCGTTCTTGCGACTGAGGCGCTGCGGCTTCGGCGGCGCGACGGGCTCCACCACCGGGGCGGGCGGTGGTGGAGCAGCGATCGGCGGAGACCGGAGCGGGGCGACGCGGCGACGCGTCGTACCGGGCCCGCTCGTCCGGATCGGACAGCACCCGGTAGGCGACACCGACCCGCGCGAACCGGTCGGCGGCGTCGGCGTCGGCCGGACGCGTGTCGGGGTGGAGCTCCTTGGCCCGCGCCCGGTACGCCGCCGCGATCTCCTCGCGGGTCGCGTCGCGCGCGATCCCGAGCTCCTCGTAGAGATCGCCGAGCGGTTGCCGGAGCGCCACGGCTCCCATTGTGCTCGGGCGCCTGCGAGACTGCCCGCCGTGACCACGTGGAGCGCCTTCGAGCGCGAGGCACCGGCGCTGGCGGGCGCGGTCCACGCCCGTCTGACCGCCACGCTCCACTGCATCCTCGGCACGCTGCGTGCGGACGGCTCCCCGCGGCTCACCGGGCTCGAGGTCCACTTCGGCGAGGGCGAGCTGTGGCTGGCGATGATGCCCGATTCGCGCAAGGCCGACGACCTGCGGCGGGATCCCCGGTTCGCCCTGCACAGCGCCCCCGACGTCGAGCTCGTCGACGGCGACGCCAAGGTGGGCGGGCGGGCGGTGCTCGTGACCGACGGCGACACCATCGCCCGCTTCGTGGCCCGCCTCCCCATGGAGCTGCCGGCGAGCGGCATGGCCCTGTTCCGGGCCGAGCTCACCGACGGGTCCCTCGCCCGGGTCGAGGACGGCTTCATGGTGATCGACTCGTGGCGGTCCGGGCAGGCGCCACGCCAGGTGCGCCGGCAGTAATTTCAGATTCGCGGTCAGCCGGGTCCCCCGGGAACACGAATCACGCCTGGACGTGTTGGGTATTCGCGATGGGATGACGACGCGGCGTTGGTGGCATTCGCGTTTCGGCGGCTCGCTCGTGCGTGAGCTGGCCCTGGTCGTCGCGCTCCTGCTCGCCTACAAGTACGGCCGCTTCTTCACGAAGGGTCACGTCCGCGACGCACTCGACAACGCCCGCGATGTCATGGGCGTCGAGCGCTCGCTCGGCGTGTTCTCCGAGGCGCGCATGCAGGACCTCGTCCTGCACGACACCGCGCTCGTCCGCTTCCTCAACGTGTACTACCTCGTCGCGCACGTCGCGGCGACCGCGGCCGCGTTCATCTGGTTGTACGTGCGCCACCCACCGACCTACCGCCGCTTCCGCAACGTGATGATCGTGATCACGCTCGCGGGCATGGTGGTGCACCTCGTGCTCCCCCTCGCGCCGCCACGCATGTTCCCGAACCTCGGCTTCGTCGACACCGCACGCGTCTTCGGACCCGCGTCGTACGGAGCCGGGAGTCCGTACAAGGGCTTCGCCAACCAGTTCGCGGCGATGCCGTCGTTGCACTTCGGGTGGGCGCTGGTGATCGCGTGGGCAGTGCTCATCGCGACGAAGAGCCGCTGGCGCTTCCTGGTGATCGCGCATCCCGTGATCACGTTGGCGGCGATCGTGCTGACCGCCAACCACTACTGGCTCGACGCGGTGATGGCGACGGTGCTGTTCGCCTTCGCGCTCATCGTCGACTGGCTGCTCGAGCGCCGGCGGAAGCGGCGTCTGGTCAGGGCCGAGGTGGTCGACGGCGGAACCGACGACCCGGCGGCGCTGGGGGCCGGCTCGTCGACCGATCCGGCAGTCCCGTACCGTCCGCGCGCGCCCCGTCTCCCCGCGGGATCGTCGGCGGTGCCGTGCCGGCGCACCCGATCGCCGCACTGACCTGCAGCCGCGCCGCTAGCCCCGCAGCTCGGCGGCGTGCGCGGCGACCACGGCGTCGATCGCCCGCTGGCGCAGCTCGGCGACGTCGGCGTCGGTGAGGGTGCGATCGCCCACGCGGAAGCGCAGCGCGAAGGCGAGGCTGCGGCGACCGGCGCCGAACGAGCCGCTGGTGAACACGTCGAACAGCCGCACGTCCTCGAGCGCGTCGCCCACCGCGGCCCGGAGGGTGACGAGCACGTCGGCGGTGGCGACGGTGTCTTCGAGCACGAACGCAAGGTCGACGCTCGACGCCGGGAAGCGCGACGGCGCCGCGAACGTGCGGTCGCGGCGAGCGGCGTCGAGCAGCGTGTCGAGCACGAGCTCCGCGGCGACGACGGGCGCTTCCAGCCCCAGCGCCACGAGCACCTCGGGCGCGACCTCGCCGACCGTGCCCGCGTCGTTCCCGTCGACGACGACACGCGCGGCGCGGCCGGCCCGGTAGCCGGTGACGGTGGCGGGGCGCAGGACGACGTCGTGGATGCCGAGGGCGTCGACCACGACGCGCACCGCGTCGACGGCGTCGTAGACGTCGACCGGGCGGTCGTCCTCGACCGGACGCCGCCGCACCGAGCCCGCCCAGGCGAGCGCGACGTGCTCGGGCTCGTCGGGAAGCGGGCTGTCGACGGCGCCACGATGCGCGACCGACGTGAGGAACACGCGGCCCATCTCGAACAATGCGACGTCGGCCAATCCCTGCGCCCGGTTCCCGGCGACGGCACGGAGCAGTCCCGGGAGCACCGCGGTGCGCAGCACCGATTCCTCGGCCCGCAGGGGGTTGGTGGCCCGCACGACCCGGTCGAGCGGCGCGCCGGCGCGCTCGAGATCGGCGGGCGAGACCAACGACAGCGTGATCGCCTCCGACAGCCCGACGCCGACGAGGGCGTCGGCGACGAGGCGTCGCTCCTGCTGCCGGACGGTGAGCATGCCCACCTGACCGTGGGTGTCGGGCAGGGTACGACCGATGCCGTCGAAGCCGATGCGCCGCGCCACCTCCTCCACCAGGTCGATCTCACGGTCGAGATCGGGGCGGAAGGTGGGCACGATCGCGACGAGCTCGTCGGAACCGGTGACGTCGGAGCTGGTCAGCTCGATGCCGAGCGGCGTCAGCGACTCCCAGACGTCCTCGGCGTCGAGGTCGGTACCGAGGACCGCGTTCACCCGGCTGGTGCGGAGGCGGATCCGGGCCCGCTCGACCGGCGCCGGATAGACGTCGACTGCGTCGGGCGCCACCTGCGCGCCCGCCACCTCCACCAGCAGCTCCATGGCCCGCTCGGCGTTCACCGCGATGGCGTCGGGGTCGATGCCGCGCTCGAAGCGGGCGCTCGACTCGCTGCGCAGCTTGAGCCGCTTCGAGCTCAGCGCGATCCCCATGCGCTCGAAGTAGGCCGACTCGAGCAGGATCTCGGTGGTGGCCTCGGACACCTCGGAGGTCGAGCCCCCCATGATCCCGGCGATCGCCTGCGGTGCGCGTTCGGCGTCGCAGATCAACAGGTCGTCGCCGGTCAGCGTGCGCTCGACGTCGTCGAGGGTGGTGAGGGTCTCGCCCGGTTGCGCGGTGCGCACGACGATGCCGCGGCCGGCGAGGCGCGAGAGGTCGAACGCGTGCAGTGGCTGGTTGCGCTCGAGGAGCACGTAGTTGGTGACGTCGACCACGTTGCTGATCGGGCGCATGCCGGCCTTCACGAGCCGCTGCGCCATCCACGCCGGTGAGGGACCCATCGTCACGCGGGCGACCCGACCGAGGTACCGGGGACAGCGCGCCTCGTCGTCGACGACGACGGTGACGTCGCTGGCGACGGACGCGTCGGTCGGTGCCGACGGTTCGGGAACGGTGAAGTCGAGCGTGAAGTGCGCCGCGAGCTCGCGGGCCACGCCGATGATGCACATGGCGTCGGGCCGGTTGGGCGTGATGGCGAGGTCGAAGATCACGTCGTCGAGGCCGAGCACGTCGCGCACGTCGCGGCCGAGCTCGGTGCCGGGGTCGAGGCCGAGGATGCCGGAGTGGTCGTCGCCCAGCCCGAGCTCCTGGGCCGAGCAGAGCATGCCGTCGCTCACCTCGCCACGGATCTTGCGCCGTTCGAGCGTGAAGCGTCCACCACCGGGCCCGGGCAAGGTCGCACCCGAAGGCGCGTAGGGCACGACCATGCCCGCGACCACGTTGGGGGCACCGCACACGACGCGGGTCTCGGTGTCGCCGACGGTGACGTCGACCAGCGACAGCTTGTCAGCGTTCGGGTGCTTCTCGACGTTCAGGACCCGCGCCGCGATGACGCCCGTGATCTCCTCACCGGGTTGCTCGACGCCCTCGACCTCGAATCCGAGCTGGTTGAGCGCGGAGACGACGTCGGCGACGGGCGCGTCGACGGGGGTGAAGTCGCGGATCCAGGAGAGCGGTGCGCGCATCGGGGGCCTCAGTACTGCGCCAGGAAGCGCACGTCGCCGTCGAAGAAGGTGCGGATCTCGTCGATGCCGTAGCGGATCATCGCGATGCGCTCGAGGCCGAAGCCGAACGCGAACCCGGTGTACTCCTCGGGATCGATGCCCACCCCGTGCAACACGTTGGGGTCGACCATGCCGCAACCACCGAGCTCGATCCACCCGGACTGCGAGCACACGCGACAGCCGTCGCCGCCACAGAAGATGCAGCTCACCGCGAGCTCGGCCGACGGCTCCGTGTAGGGGAAGAAGTCGGGACGGAACCGCGTGCGGATGCGGTCGTCGTCGAACAGACGGCGCACGAACGTCTCGATGGTGCCGAAGAGGTCGGCGAGGGTGATGCCGCGGTCGACGGCCAACGCCTCGATCTGGTGGAACACCGGTGAGTGGCGCGCATCGAGGGTCTCGTTGCGGTAGGTGCGCCCGGGCGCGACCACGAAGATCGGCGGCGCCATGGCTTCCATGGTGCGGATCTGCACCGGGGAGGTGTGCGTGCGGAGCATCACCTGCTCGGGATCGCCCAGCTCGACGTAGAGGGTGTCCTGCATGGAGCGCGCCGGGTGGCCCGGCACCATGTTGAGCGCCTCGAAGTTGTGCCAGTCGTCCTCGACCTCGGGGCCCTGGACGACGCGGTAGCCCATGCCCACGAAGATGTCCTCGAGCTCGCGCTGCACCTGGGTGACGAGGTGGAGGTGGCCCCGCTCGCGTCCGTGGCCGCCCAGGGTGAGGTCGAGCCGGTCGCGCTCCCCCGCCTGCGCGGCCTCGGCGCGGGCGAGCTCGGCCCGGCGCGCCTCGACCAGCTCCGCGACGCGAGCGGTCGTCTCGGCCACGAGCTTCCCCGCGACGGGCTTGTCGGCAGGATTGAGCGTCTTGATCGAGCTCTTGAGCTCCGACACCGCCGACCCGCGGCCGACGAAGGCGCGCTCGGCAGCCGCCAACGCGGCGTCGTCGGGTGCGCTCGCGATCTCGGCGGCGGCGCGGTCGAGATAGTCGTCGGGCAGGAGGTTCATGTGCTCCTCCCGCGCTGCCTCGCCGACTCGAAGCACAGCACCGTGCCCGCCATCGCCACGTTCAGCGATTCGGCGGGCCCGGCCATCGCGATGCGCACGTGACCGTCGAGGCGGGCGTCGACTGCGGCGTCGATCCCGTGCGCCTCGTTGCCGAGGACGACGGCGGTCGGGCGGGTGAAGTCGACGTCGGGGTGCGGGGTGCCGCGTCCGGCGGTGGCTCCCAGTCGCTGCCGACCGAGCTCACCGAGCGCGTCGAGCGCCTCCACCGCAGTCCACCCTTCCGACTCCGCGTCGACCAATGAGATCCCGAAGATCGCACCCGCCGACGCCCGAACGACCTTGGGATTGTACGCGTCGACCGATCCCGGACCGAGGACGATTGCCGCCGCGCCCGACGCCTCGGCGCTGCGCACGAGCGTGCCCAGGTTGCCGGGATCGGACACGCCGACGGCCACGACCACGAGCCCGTCGCGCGCGAGGGCGTCGCGATCGGGCGCGGGCATCGCCGTCACCGCCAGCACCGGCTGCGGCGTGCGCGTCGACCCGACCTTCTCGAGCACGCCCTCCTTCAGCGCGACGACGTCGATCCCCGCCTGGTCGAGGCGCTTGCACAGCCCAGGGAACGCGACGTCTGCTCGGGGGCCGAGGAACACCGATTCGATCCGCGCGCCGCGGTCGAGGGCGGCATCGACCGCTCGCGGGCCCTCCACCACGAATGCCCGAGCCGTTGCACGGGCACGGGGATCGCGCAGCAGCTCACGGAGCCGACGGACCTCGCCGTGGCGCGGCCCGAGCGGGGCTGCGAGTCGTTCAGGCAGCTTCGAGCGCCTCGCGCGCCGTGCTGACCAGCGCGCCGAAGGCGGCCGAGTCGCGCACCGCGAGGTCGGCGAGGATCTTGCGGTCGACCTCGATCTCGGCGGCCTTCAGACCGGCGACGAAGCGCGAGTACGAGATGTCGTTCTCACGGCACGCCGCGTTGATGCGCACGATCCAGAGCCGGCGGAACTCACCCTTGCGGGCCCGGCGGTCGCGGAACGCGTAGTTGCCGGAGTGCATGACCTGCTCGTTGGCCTTGCGCACGCTCCGGCTGCGCGACCCGCGGTAGCCCTCGGCCCTGGCGAGGACCTTGCGGCGGCTCTTCTTGCTGTGGACGGATCGTTTGACCCTTGCCATCGGAGTTGCTCCCGATCAGGCGCGACCGAGCAGACGCTCGACACGCTTCTTGTCGCCGCCGGTGACCTCGGCCGGGCGGGCGAGCCGGCGGGTGCGCTTGCTGGGCTTCTTCTCCAGCAAGTGGGCGCGGTTCGCCTTGCGCTTGGTGATCTTGCCCGTCCCGGTCACCTTGAAGCGCTTGGCCGCGCCCCGGTGCGTCTTCATCTTCGGCATTTCACGCAGCTCCACTCTCGGGAGTTTCCTGTTGCTGTTCTGGCCTGCTCGACGACTTCTTGCCGTCCTTGCGGGTGGGGTGCAACACCATGGTCATGTTCCGGCCGTCCTGGCGGGGGGCGCTCTCGACCGTGGCGAATTCGGCGACGTCGTCGGCGACCCGGCTGAGGATCTTCATGCCGAGCTCCGGGTGGGCCATCTCACGACCACGGAACATGATCGTGAGCTTCACCTTGTTGCCCTCGCCCAGGAACCGGACGACGTGCTTCATCTTGGTGGTGTAGTCGTGCTCGTCGATCTTGGGCCGGAACTTCATCTCCTTGATGACGACGTTCGTGGCCTTGCGCTTCGACTGCCGGCGCCGCTGTTCCTGCTCGTAGACGTACCGGCCGTAGTCCATGATCCGGCAGACGGGCGGGTTGGCGTTGGGCGCGACCTCCACCAGATCGAGCTCCTGTTCGCGGGCCTGGGCCTGCGCTTCGGGCAGGGGGCGGACCCCCAGCTGCTCGCCTTCGGCACCGACGAGGAACACCTCGCGGGCTCGGATGCGGTCGTTGATCCTGACCTCGTGTGCAGCTATCTGGTCACCTACTCGGTTCGGGGATTCCTCCGACGGGAGGAACTGGGGGCCGGACGCGACGATGGCGGACACGGGAATGTCCGCCATCAAACGACCACCGAATTGCGGTGGCTGCGCAACATGCGGACCCGGCGCACCATTCTTGCTGGTGTTTACATGGTGGCCGGGTGGGGATCCTGTGGTCCGAAGAGCCTTCTCCGGAGGGCGGGTCCCACTTCCCTGCTATGCCGGTCGTGACCGGATTTCCTGCCAGGATACACGGGTGAGCAGCATCTGGACACCATCAGGCGAGCACCAACCGGACGACGGCCCCGATCGCGGCCCCGATCCCGGGCCCGGCGGCGGCGTGCCCCGGGAGGGCGAAGCGGTCGAGATGACCGAGGAGCAGTACCAGGAGCTGATGCAGGCCCGGGCCGAGCTGGCGGCCATCCCCGTCGCCGACATCGTGGCCAACCACGCCATCGGCCTGCAGCAGCTGGCGGTCATCCACCTCCTGCCCGATCCCGACGCCGCCGGCAACCCCGGCGCACCCCGCCTCGCGGAGGCCGGCCTGGCCATCGACGCGCTGGGCGCACTGGTCGACACTCTGGGTGACCGCCTCGCACCCCATCACGAGGCCCTCCGGGAGGCCGTGTCCCAACTCCGGCTCGCCTTCGTGGAGCTGTCCGCCCAACAGTGACACCGGCTCCATGACCACGGCGATCGAGCGCTACGCGCTCATCGGCGACACCCAGACCGCGGCCCTCGTCGGCGACGACGGCTGCATCGACTGGCTGTGTGTGCCCCGCTTCGACAGCGCCGCCTGCTTCGCCGCGCTGCTCGGCGATGCCTCGCACGGCCACTGGGGCCTCGGCCCGGCCTCGGGCGAGCGGGCCACCCGGCGCCGCTACCGCGACGGGACGCTCGTCCTCGAGACCGAGTGGGACACCCCCGAGGGCACGGTGCGGATCGTCGACTGCATGCCGGTGCGCGACCAGAGCGTCGACGTCGTGCGGA
Organism: uncultured Actinomycetes bacterium; assembly: GCA_963756895.1. Classification (GTDB taxonomy): domain Bacteria; phylum Actinomycetota; class Acidimicrobiia; order IMCC26256; family DASPTH01; genus DASUAS01. The sequence goes on from CAVWPI010000008.1 coordinate 18,925, forward strand.
TGGTCGAGGGCGTGCGCGGCCGCGTGACCATGCGCATGGACTTCGTGGTCCGCTTCGACTACGGCAGCATCCTGCCCTGGGTCCACTCCGAGGCGGGCACCATCCGGATCATCGCCGGGCCCGCGGCGTTGTGCCTCACCACGCCGGTGCGGGTCGAGGGCCACGACTACCGCCACACCGCCGAGTTCACCGTCTCCGAGGGCGATCGCGTGCCGTTCGTGCTCGCCGGCTACCCGTCGTACGAACAGGCGCCGCCCCGTGTCGACGCGGTCGAGGCCATCGACCGCACGACCGCGTTCTGGCAGGAGTGGAGCGGCCGCTCGACGTACGACGGCGAGTGGGCCGACGTCGTGCAGCGCTCACTCATCACGCTGAAGGCGCTCACCTACGAGCCCACCGGCGGGATCGTGGCCGCGCCGACGACGTCGCTGCCCGAGCGGATCGGCGGGGTGCGCAACTGGGACTACCGCTACTGCTGGCTGCGCGACGCCACGTTCACGATCTACTCGTTGATGACCGCCGGCTACACCGACGAGGCGTGCTCGTTCCGCGACTGGCTGCTGCGCGCGGTGGCGGGCGATCCCGCCCACCTCCAGATCATGTACGGGCCGGCCGGCGAGCGCCGCCTCGACGAGTACGAGGTCGACTGGCTTCCCGGCTACGAGGGCTCGAACCCGGTGCGGGTCGGCAACGCCGCCCACGGCCAGTACCAGCTCGACGTCTACGGCGAGGTGGTCGACTCCTGGCACCAGAGCCGCCACATGGGCATCGAGGAGGACCCCAACGCCTGGGCGGTCCAGCAGGCGATCCTCGATTTCCTCGAGTCCGGTTGGCGTGAGCCCGACGAAGGCATCTGGGAGGTGCGCGGCGGGCGCAAGGACTTCGTCCACTCGAAGGTGATGGCGTGGGTGGCGTTCGATCGGGCGGTGAAGGGCGTCAAGGAGTTCGGGCTCGAGGGACCGGTCGACCGCTGGCGCGCGTGCCGCGACACGATCCACGACGAGGTGTGCTCGGAGGGGTTCGACGCCGAGCGCAACGCCTTCGTGCAGTACTACGGCTCGAAGGACCTCGACGCCAGCGCACTGATGATCCCGCTCGTGGGATTCCTCCCGCCGACGGATCCGCGCGTGGCCGGCACCGTCGACGCGATCGAGCGGGAGCTGCTGACCGACGGCTTCGTGCGCCGCTACCAGTCCGACATCGGCGTCGACGGCCTCCCGCCCGGCGAAGGGGTCTTCCTCCCCTGCTCGTTCTGGCTGGCCGACAACCTGCAGCTGCTGGGCCGCACCGACGAGGCCCGGGCACTGTTCGAGCGCCTCATCGCGCTGCGCAACGACGTCGGCCTCCTCTCCGAGGAGTTCGACCCGTCGTCGGGGCGCATGCTCGGGAACTTCCCGCAGGCGTTCACCCACGTGTCGCTGGTGAACACCGCGGGGAACCTGTCGAGCGCGACCCGTCCCGCGCTCGCACCGCTCCACCGGTGAGGACGGTCTCACCCTCAACGAGGAATGACCCCGGCGCGCGTGGCGGCGTCGACGAGCAGGTCGTCGAGGCGGCGGGCGACGGGCCACCCCAGATAGACGGCCACGTGCATGACCACCTCCTGCAGCTCCTCGTAGGTGAGCTCGCCCGATCGGAGGGTCGCCTCCAGGTGCTCGCCGGTCTCGGCGTCGACGCCGAGCTCCGCGCTGCAGCAGATGGCGACCAGACGGCGATCCCGCGTGGTGAGGTACTCGTCGCGCGTCCACACCTCGCCGTAGAGGAAGTCGTAGTACGCGCGGCCCTCGGAACGCGGTGGTCGCCTCCGTCGGCCGGACGCCGTGCACCGATTCGTACGCGGCCTCACCACGGGCGCGCCGCACGTCGTCGTCGACGGGGTCGGTCCACGGGACGTACTGCGGGAGCTGCATCTCCTCGCCCCGCTCCTCGGCGATCTTGGCCATCGCGGTGAGGATCCACTGGTTCATGGCCGAGCCCCGCGGCCAGCCGGTCTGGGTCCCGAAGAACAGCAGGAACTCGTCGATCTCCTCGTTGGTGACGTCGCCGCTGTTCAGCGCGGCGTAGGTGTGCGTCTCCATCGGGACGGGCGCGCCGGCGACGCCCACGCACGCGAGGGTCACCCACCGCCGGTCGCGCGGTGTGAGCACGCCGCGGCGCCACATCTCGCCGAACACGAACCCGATCACACCCGCGTCGATGTACGCGCCCATGGCCGGCGGCGCGGGCGTGGTCATGATGTGCTCGTACTGCGCAGAGGCGTCGGCCTGGCGCTGGTCGCGGTCGGTCCACTCGCTCACGGTTGCTCCTCTGGCTGGTCGGTCTCCAGGAGATCGGTGGGGCCGGGGATGCCCATGGCGGGATCCCACCACGCCGGGTAGATCGGCGCCAACGCGGTGGCCGCGCCGAGCGCGGCGAGCTCGTCCGGCGTGAGGGTGAGCGCGGCGGCGGCGAGGTTGTCGTCCAGCTGCTCGAGGCTGCTGGCCCCGACGATGGCCGAGGTGACGCCCGGCTGCGCGAGCACCCAGGCCAGCGCCACGCGGGACATCGGCACACCGCGCCCGTCGGCGACCGCGGCCAGCGCGACGAGCGCCCGCTCCCCCAGTTCGGCGTCGACGGGCGGGAACGTGAACGTCGTGCGGCGACCTGCTTCCGCACCCTCACCCCCGTCAGGAGAGCCGGTTCGATAGCGACCGGTGAGGAAGCCACTCGACAGCGGGCTCCACACGATCACGCCCAGGTCGTCGGCCCGGCACTCGGGGATGAGCTCGTGCTCGGCCTCGCGCGCGACGAGCGAGTAGTAGAGCTGGGTGGCGGTGAACGCGGGCCGGCCGACCGCGCGCTGCCGCGCCACCGCGCCCGCGGTCTCCCAGGCGCGGAAGTTGCTGGTGCCGATGGCACGGACCAGTCCCCGCGTGACGAGGTCGTCGAGCGCTCGCAGCGTCTCCTCGATCGGTGTGGCCCGGTCGGGGCGGTGCAACTGGTAGAGGTCGATGTGGTCGAGGCCGAGTCGACCGAGGCTCGCCTCGCACGCGGCGACGACGTTGTCGTACGAGAGCGCGCCCGCGTCGTGCGAACCGAACCCACACTTGGTGGCGACGAGCACGTCGTCGCGGCGCCCACCACCGAGCCCGCGGACGCACCGTCCCACGATCTCCTCCGACTGCCCGAACGCGTAGACGTCGGCGGTGTCGATCAGGTTGACGCCGGCGGCGAGGGCGCGGTCGACCATCGCACGCGCGTCACGCTCGTCGACCGTGGTGACCGGCGGCATGCCCGACCCGAAGGTCATCGCCCCGAGCGAGAGCGCCGACACCTCGAGCCCGCTCGCCCCGAGGCGCCGTCGTTGCACGGCGGTCAGTCTGCCCCAATCAGTTGGGGGCGGTGATCGCGATCGCTTCCAGTGCGCCCAGGGGACCGGGCACGAGACGGAACCTCACCGCGGTGTCGGGGGCGATGGTGCGGGTGCCGTCGACGATGGCGGTGCAGTGGAACGGGAAGTGCATCCCGCCGCCCGCCTCGACCTCCCCGCGGCCCACGAAGTCGTCGAAGGACGCGACCCGGCCCGTGTAGACGGCCTTCACTGCACCGTGCCGGTCACGGGACGATCTTGGAGATCGGCAGTTCGATGATGCCGTTGGCGCCCAGGTCGAGCAGCGCGGGGATGAGCGTGTTGATCTCGCTCTTGGCCACGACCGTCTCCACCGCGAAGCCGGGCTCCGAGGTGTCAGGGCCGAACAGCTTCGACACCGTGGGTGACTTCAGCGCGGGCAGGAGCGCGATCACGCCGTCGAGGTCGCCGGCGTCGACGTTGAGCTTGAGCAGCACCCGGCCCCGGGCCTCGAGCGCGCCGGTGAGCAGGCTCTGCAACTGCTCCATCGCCTTGCGCTTGTCGGGATCGGCGTACGCGGTGGGACTGGCGATCAGCTCCGTGTAGGAGACGAGGATGGTGTCGAGGATGCGCAACCCCGCCGCGCGCAGGGCACGACCGGTCTCGGTGATCTCCACGACCGCGTCGGCGATGTCGGGCACCTTGGCCTCGGTGGCGCCGTAGGACAGCTCCACCGTCGCGTCGACACCGTGCTGGTCGAAGTAGCGGCGAGTGACCTCCGGGTACTCGGTGTGCACCACGAGGCCGGCCGGGAGATCGGACACCGACTGCGCGGGCGAGTCGGCCGCGACGGCCAGCACCATGCGGATGGGTCGGGCGGTGGCCTTCGAGTAGTGCAGCTCGGTGAGGGTGACGACCTCGGCGTTGCGCTCCTCGATCCAGTCGCGTCCGGTGATGCCGACGTCGAACATGCCGTCGGCGACGTACTTGGGGATCTCCTGGGGGCGGAGGATCCGCACCTCGTCGACGCGCGGGTCGTCGATGCTGCCGCGGTAGTCGACGTCGGACCCGCGCGACACCGCGAGGTCGGCGTCCTCGAACAGCTGCAGGGTGGCACGTTCGAGCGAGCCCTTCGGCAGGACCAGGCGGAGCATCAGGTTGCTTTCTCGTCGGAGGTTGGTTCTGAGATCTGACGGAGCAGGTCGACCATCTCGACCGCGGTGGCGGCGGACTCCTCACCCTTGTTGACCCCCACGCCGTCGTGGGCCGTACCGCCGCACCGGGCCCGGGCCTGGTCGAGGTCGTCGACGGTGAGCACGCCGAACACGATCGGTACGCCGGTGTCGAGCGACACGCGGATGATGCCCGACGCGCACTCCCCCGCCACGTAGTCGAAGTGCGGGGTGTCACCCCGGATCACGGCACCGAGGCAGATCACCGCGTCGCACCCACCCGTCGTCGCGAGGCGTTGCGCGACCAACGGGATCTCGAACGCGCCCGGCACCCAGTGCACGGGTACGTCGTCGAGCCCGGCCTTGCGCAGGGTCGCGAGCGCGCCGTCGAGCAACGGCGTGGTGATGTGATCGTTGAACCGACCCGCGACCACCGCCATCCGCATGCCCGTGGCGTCGAGCGCGCCCTCGTACTCCCGATACGTACCCATGACCCTCTAGCTGGTGCCGAGACCCTCGTCGGTGATCTCGAGGAGGTGCCCCATCTTCTCCTGCTTGGTGCGCAGGTAGCGGATGTTCTCCGAGTTGGGCAGCACGTGCAGCGGCACCCGCTCGACGATCTCCAGACCGTAGCCCTCGAGCCCGCCGTACTTGGCCGGATTGTTGGTCATGATGCGCATGGTCGACACGCCGAGGTCGACGAGCATCTGCGACCCGATGCCGTACTCACGCGAGTCGGCGGGGAAGCCCAGCTCGACGTTGGCCTCGACGGTGTCGCGACCCTGGTCCTGGAGCGTGTAGGCGCGGATCTTGTGACCCAGACCGATGCCGCGGCCCTCGTGGCCGCGCAGGTACACCACCACGCCGGTGCCCTCACGGGCGATGAGCTCCATGGCCGCGTCGAGCTGCAGACCGCAGTCGCAGCGCATCGACCCGAACACGTCGCCGGTGAGGCACTCGGAGTGCACGCGCACGAGCACGTTCTCCTGACCCGACACCTCGCCCTTCACGAACGCCATGTGCTCGGTGCCGTCGAGCAGCGACTCGAACACGTAACCGGTGAAGTCGCCGTGGCGGGTGGGGATCCGCGCCTCCGACACGCGACGCACCAGCTTCTCGCGGTGACGGCGGTAGCGGATGAGGTCGGCGATCGAGATGAGCTGGAGGCCGTGCTGCGCCGCGAACTCCTCGAGGCGCGGCATCCGCGCCATCGTCCCGTCGTCGTTGACCACCTCCGCGAGCACGCCGGCGGGCCGCAGCCCCGCCAGGCGAGCCAGGTCGACTGCCGCCTCGGTGTGGCCGGCGCGCTTGAGCACGCCGCCGTCGCGGTAGCGCAGCGGGAAGATGTGCCCGGGTCGGGCGAGGTCTTCGGGACGGGTGGCGTCGTCGAGCAGCGCGTGCACCGTGGCACAGCGGTCGGCGGCGGAGATGCCGGTGGTGGTGCCCTGACGGGCGTCGACCGACACCGTGAACGCGGTGCGCTGGCTCTCGGTGTTGTCGGCCACCATCAGCGGCAGCCGCAGCTCGTCGAGGCGGTGGCCCTCGACCGGCATGCAGATCACACCGCTGGTGTGACGGATCATGAACGCCATGGCCTCGGGCGTCATGGCCTCGGCGGCCATGATGAGGTCGCCCTCGTTCTCGCGGTCGGCGTCGTCGACGACGATCACGAGCTCCCCGCGCGCGATGGCGGCGACGGCGTTCTCGATCTCGGTGAAGGGCATGTCACTCCCCCTGGTTGAGGGTGGTCGGGTCGAGCAGGCGTTCGACGTACTTGGCGAGCACGTCGGCTTCGAGGTTCACGGGATCGCCGGGTTGCTTGGTCCCGAGCGTGGTGACGGACAACGTGTGCGGGATGACGGCGACGGCGAAGGTGCCGCCCCCGTCATCGAAGGCGCCGTCTCCATCATCGAAGGCGGCGAGGCCGGCGACGGTGAGGCTGATGCCGTCGACGGTGATCGATCCCTTCTCGACGACGTAGCGCAACACCGACGGGGGCGCGGTGAAGGTCATGTGCGTGGAGCCGTCGGGCAGGGCGACGCGTTCTTGCAGCGCGCCCACACCGTCGACGTGGCCCTGCACCACGTGCCCGCCGAGGCGGTCGACGAGGCGCACCGGGCGTTCCAGGTTCACCGGGTCGCCGGCGACGAGCGCGCCGAGCGAGGTGCGGTCGAGGGTCTCGGTGACGGCGTCGGCGGCCCAGCCGTCGTCGAGCAGCTCCACCACCGTGAGGCAGCAGCCGTTGACCGCGATCGACGCCCCGAGCTCGGCGTCGTCGAGCACGGTCTTGGCCACGATCTCGAGGCGCGCGCCGCCCGCGTTGGGGGTGATCGCGCGCACGGAGCCCAGCTCCTCGACGATGCCGGTGAACATCAGACCGCCTCGCCTGCGCCTTCGCCGTTCGGCCACGGCGGCGGCGCCGGTGGCTCGTACTCGAGGCGCACGTCGGTGCCCACGCGGGCGACGTCGACCAGACGCCAGCGGGCGGCGTCGGCGATGCGGGCGGGACCGGCGAGGTCGAGCGCGGGGCGGCCGTCGCGCCCGAGCACGGTGGGCGCCACGTAGGTGACGAGCCGGTCGGCGAGGCCGGCGGCGACCAGCGACCCGCTGAGCGCCGCACCTCCCTCGACCAGGGCCTGGAGCACCCCGAGGCCGGCGAGCACCTCGAGGGTGGCGGTGAGGTCGACGCCGGTGCCGCTCGGGGCCGGAGGCACGGTGAGCACCTTGGCCCCGGACGCCAGCCAGGCCCGCTGGGCCGCGTCGGGGGTGGCTTCGGTGGTGACGACGAGCGTGGGCGCGAGCTCGGCGTCGAACAACGGACCAACGGCTGGCACCCGGCCGGTGCCGTCGAGCAGGACCCGCAAGGGCGGCGGGCCCGCGGGTCCGGCGGCGTCGCGCACGGTGAGGCGGGGCCGGTCGGCGAGGGCGGTGCCCGCTCCGATGACGATGGCCTGCGACTCCGCCCGGAGGCGGTGGGCGTCGGCCCGGGACGCGGCGCCGGTGATCCACTGCGACGAGCCGTCCCGGGCGGCGATGCGGCCGTCGAGGCTCATGGCCGTCTTCACCACCGTGAACGAGCGACCGAGTCGGCGGTGCAGCAGGTACGGCGCGAGCGAACGGGCGGCGGCGGCGGCACCGACGCCGACGTCGACGGTGACGCCGAGGTCGCGCATCTGCGCGATGCCCTTCCCGGCGACGTTCGGGTCGGGATCCTCGAGCGCGACCACGACCCGGGTCACGCCTGCCTCGGCCAGCGCCACGACGCAGGGGCCGGTGCGGCCCTGGTGGGCGCAGGGCTCGAGGGTGGTGAACACGGTGGCGCCGCGGGCGCGGTCGCCGGCCTCACGCAGCGCCTCGATCTCGGCGTGGGCGCCGCCGGGCGGCTGCGTGGCCCCGTGTCCGATGACCTCGCCGTCGCGCACGACCACCGCGCCGACCCACGGGTTGGGCGCGCTCCGCCGACGGGCGGTCTCACCCCGGGCGAGCGCCCGGTCCATGAGCTCCGTGTCGGCGGCCACTGTCGTGCTGCTCCGTCTCCCCTGGTCACCTCGGGATCGAGGCCGGTCGGAGGGGTCGCAGCGACGACGGGCCGGCCACGCACGCCCACGGGGGCGTGTCGCCGGTCCTGGTCTGCGCCCTCTCCCATCCGGACTCTCACCGTCGGCCCCGGCTTCTGACCGGGTCGACCACACGACAGGCTGCCGTGGGCTCGCGGGCTCCCAGGCTGTTAATGCCTCCCATTATAACGAGAGGCGCACCGCCTGGCCACCGCCGGTCGGGACTTTCACCCAACCCCGAGGGCATTCAGTTGTGGATTCGCTTCGTCGAGATGTCTCTGTGGAGGGGGAAGTGTACGCCCGCCTCGATGGTGCAGTCGCTGCCGTTCGCTCATGCTCGCACCAGGTCGATGACGGTGCGGATGCCGACGCCGGCGGCGAGGTCGGTGAAGGCGTCGTTGATCTCGTCGAGGGGCCGACGGGCGGTGACCAGCGCCTCGAGGTCGAGCTGACCGGCCCGCCACATCGCGACCATGCGGGGGATGTCGCGCAGCGAGTTGCAACTCCCGAGGAAGCAGCCCATCAGCTTCTTCTCGCTGATCCCGAACAGCACCAGCGGGTCGAGCTCGAGCTTGCCCTCGAGCGGCGGGGCGCCCACCAGGACGGTCGACCCGCCGGCGCGGGTCGCCTCCACGCCCACGGAGGCGAGCGCGGCGACGCCGGCGCACTCGAACGCGTAGTCGGCACCCACGCTCGTGAGGTCACGGGTGGCGGCGAGCACGTCGTCGGCGCCGGGATCGACGACGGTGGTGGCGCCCATCTGCAGCGCGGCCTCCCGTCGCCGACCGAGCGGGTCGCTGGCGATGATCTGCGCGGCGCCGGCGGCGCGCGCACCCTGCACGACCGAGAGGCCGATGCCCCCGAGGCCGAGCACGAGGACGGTCGCGCCGGGCTCGACCTTGGCGGTGTTGAGCACCGCACCCACCCCGGTCTGCACCGCGCAGCCGATCACGCACGCGGTCTCGAGCGGGGTGTCGTCGGGGACCTTCACCGCACCGGTCTCGCCGGTCATGGCGTACTCGGCGAAGCCCCCGACCCCGAGCCCGCGGAACACCTGCTGACCACCGCGCGACAGTCCGGTCGAGCCGTCGAGGAACGCGCCGCCGAGGACGGCCGCGTTGTTGACGCAGCAGCCCGGCTGGTCGCGCTGGCACCAGTAGCAGCGGCCGCAGGGCGCGATCGGGGTGAGCACGACCTTGTCGCCGGGCGCCACCATCGTGACGCCCTCCCCCACCGCGTCGACGACGCCCGCCGCCTCGTGGCCGAGCACCGATGGGCTGGCGCCGTAGGTGCTGTGCAGCGCGGTGTAGTCGGAGTGGCAGATCCCGCAGTGGTGCACCCGTACCCGGACCCGCCCGGGAGCCGGGTCGTCGATGTCGACCTCGCCGACGGCGAGGGTGGTGCTACCGGCCTCGTAGAGCGCTGCTCTCATGGCGTCCTCTCGGTCTCGAAGGAGCGGCGGCGAGCGATCGGGGGAAGGTCAGTGGGGCCGACCGCCGCTCAGCAGGTCGAGCGCGTGCGGGAGGGCCGGGAGGATGACCTCGAGGCACTCGAGCGCGCCGTTGCTGGAGCCGGGCAGGTTGCAGACGATGGCGGTGCCGACGGTGCCGCACACCCCGCGCCCGAGCATGCCGAACGGCTTGCCCGGCGTGTCGCTGGCTCGTCGCATCGCCTCGGCCAGGCCGGGCGCTTCGCGATCGATCACGATCCGCGTGCCCTCGGGGGTGAGGTCGCGCGGACCGAACCCGGTGCCACCGGTGGTGAGCACGACGCCGGTGAAGCCGGCGACCAGGTCGCGCAACGTGAAGGCGACCTCGTCGATGCCGTCGGCGGTCACCTGGTGGTCGATCACGGCCCAGCCCGCGTCGTTGAGGCGGGCGACGACCTTGACGCCGGCGCGGTCCTCGCGGACGCCCTCGTGCACGCCGTCGGACACGACGAGCACCTTCGCCACCAGGGCCACGTCGACCTCGGGTGCCGGACTCACGTCCCGCTCACCGGGTCAGACCCGCTTCGGCCGCGGCGACGATGGCGCGACCGGCCGCCGCGGGATCGTCGGCCCGGAACACCGCGCTGCCGGCCACGAGGATGTCGACGCCCGCCTCGGCGGCGGCGCCCGCGGTGTCGACGTTGATGCCGCCGTCGATCTCGAGCTCGCACGCGAGGCCGCGAGCGTCGATCTCCTTGCGGGCGGTGGCGACCTTGTCGAGCACCTCGGGGAGGAACGGCTGCCCACCCCAGCCGGGGTTCACGCTCATCACCAGGAGGAGATCGACCTGGTCGAGGAACGGCATCACGGTGTCGACCGGCGTGGGCGGGTTGAGCACGAGGCCGACGCCCACGGCGCGCGCCCGCAGCTCGTCGAACAGGGGGCGCGGATCACCGAGCTCGATGTGCACGATGCAGCGGTCGGCACCGGCGTCGGCGAAGTCGGCCAGCAGCACACCGGGGTTGTCGACCATGAGGTGGCAGTCGAGGAAGAGGTCGGTGTGCGCGCGGAGCGACTTCACGACGGGTGGGCCGATGGTGAGGTTGGGGACGAAGTGGCCGTCCATCACGTCGACGTGCAGGAGGTCAGCGACCTCGCGCACCTGCTCGACGTCCTCGCCCAGGCGGGCGAAGTCGGCGGACAGGATCGACGGCGCCAGCTTCAACTTCCTCGTCGCACCCACCGGCCGCACGCTACCTCGCCCTGTCACTCCGTTTCGGCGTCAGTCGTGCGCCACTACCGAGCACTGGTGACGCCAGATGGCGAACGTTGGAGCGCGAGGACGTACATGCCGTCGGTGCCGGCCGCCTGCGGGAGCAGGAGCGCACCGCGACCGTGCGAACGCCACGGCGCGCCGGGGGGCGGGAGCGCCACGAATCCGGAGAGCGCGGTGGACGCCCACTCGTCGACGGCGACCGTCTCGGCCGCGGTGAGCGTGCACACCGAGTAGAGGAGCACCCCACCCGGACGCACGAGCGGGGCGGCCGCCGCGAGCAGCGCGCGTTGCAGCGCCGCGAGCTCGTCGACCGCCTCCGCGCGCAGACGCCAGCGGGCGTCGGGGCGGCGACGGAGCACACCGATGCCGGTGCACGGCACGTCGAGCAGCACGCGGTCGAACGACGCCTCGCGCAAGGGCGGGGTGCGGCCGTCGCCCACGACCGGGAAGAGGTGCGGCAGGCCGATGCGGTGACGGGCGCCGTCGATCATGCGCACGCGCCCCGCGTCGAGGTCGAGAGCGACGACCGCGCCGTCGGCGCCGACGCGTTCGGCGATGGCGGTGGCCTTCCCGCCGGGCGCGGCGGCGACGTCGGCGATCCGCTCGCCCGGCTCGGGGGCGAGCACCGCCACCACCGCCTGGCTCCCCTGGTCCTGGGGGGTGGCCCGGCCGTCGGCCACCGCGGCGAGACGTCCGGGGTCACCGACGCCGCCGACGATCACCGCGTCGGGGACCAGCCGCCCGACTTCCACCTCGGCACCCACGGCGCGCAGCTCCTCGGCCAGCGCGCCGGCGGTGAGCCGGCGAGGGTCGGGTCGCAGGGTGACTGCGGCGGGTTCGTTCATGGCGACGAGCACGGCACGCGCGTCGTCGGCGCCGAGCTCGCGGGTGAGCCGGGCGACGAGCCAGTCGGGGTACGAGAGCGCGACGGCATCGTCGGACGGTTCGGGCCACGGTTGCGGCAGCCGGGTGAGCGCACGCAGGTTGGCGTTCACGAACCCGCGCGCACGCGGCGAACGGGCACCCACTGCGTCGACCGTCGACGCGACCGCGGCGTGGGGCGGTGTGTCGTGCAGCAGCTGGTACGCGCCGAGACGGAGCGCGGCGAGGACCGGGGGGTCGAGCCGCTTGAGCGGGCGCTTGACCACGCGTTCCAACAGGTCGTCGAGGCGTCGTTGCGAGCGCACGGTGCCGTACACGAGCCCGGTGGCGAAGGCGCGGTCGCGGTCGCTGAGGTTGGTCTGTGCCAGCATCGCCGGCACCACCACGTGTGCGTACGCGCCGTCGTCGACGCGCACCAACGCGTCCAACGCCACGACGCGCGCGGTGACGTGCTCGTCCTTCGACGGGGCGTCGTTCGAGAGGGCGTCCTTCGCCGAGACACTCTTCGCCGAGACGTTCTTCGACGAGGGCTTCTTCGACGCGGCCTTCTTGGAGCGAGTGCCCTTCGCAGAGTCCTTGCTCACGTGCCGAGCAACGGATCGGGCGCGCGCCGGCCCGCCAGCCACACGTTGGCGTCCATGGCGCGCCGACCCTCGGGCTGGACCTCGACCAGCTCCAGCGCGCCCTCGCCGGTGGCGACGCGCGTGTGTCCGAACACGGTACCCGGCTCGGCGTCGATGCACGCCGAGAGCGGCCGTACCCGCCAGACCTTCAGGCGGCCGCCGTGATCGGTCGTCCACGCGCCCGGACGGGGGTTGCCCGCCCGCACGATGCGCGCGAGGTCCTCGGCGGGCTGCTCCCAGTCGAGCTCGAACTCGTCGACGGTGAGCTTGTCGGCGTAGGTGGGTTCACCCGTCTGCGGCGCGGGGGTGACCTCGGGGACACGCGGCAGGGTCGCCACCAGGAGGTCGGTGCCGAGGGCGACCAGCCGGGCCCGGAGCTCGCCCGCGGTCTCCGACCCCCCGATCGGCGTACGTTCCACGCGCGAACACCGGTCCGGTGTCGAGTCCGGCCTCCAGCGCCATGATGCACACGCCGGTCTCGCGGTCTCCCGCCAGCATCGCCCGCTCGACCGGCGCCGCGCCGCGCCAGCGCGGCAACAGCGAGAAGTGCACGTTCACGAACCCGTGCGGCACCGCCTCGAGCAGCGAGGGCGGGAGCAGCTGCCCGAACGCGACGACCACGCCCACGTCGGCGCCCACCGCGGCGACCTCGTCGACCACCTCACCTGACTTCTCGGGGGTGCGCACCGCCAGCCCCAACGTCTCGGCCGCCTCCCGCACCGGGCTGGGACTCGGCTCGCTCCCGCGGCCGCGCCGGCGGTCGGGCTGCGTCACGACCAACGCCACCTCGTGTCCGACCGCGTGCAGCGCCTCGAGCGCCGGCACCGCGTCGGCGGGCGTGCCGAAGAAGACCAGTTTCACCGTCGGGATGCTCAGAGGCCGCGGTCGTGACCCGAGTGCGGCGTGGGCGCGGTGGCCCCCAGCTCGCGGGTGCGCATGTCGCGCAGCGCCTCGCGTCGCACGTCGGGCTCGACCCGGTCGAGGAGCAGCACACCGTCGAGGTGGTCGATCTCGTGCTGGATCATGCGGGCGAGCAGGTCGTCGCCCTCGAGGACGAGCTCGTTGCCGTCGAGGTCGAGACCGCGCATCGTGACCCGCTCGGACCGCACCACCTCGAAGCGATAGCCGGGGACCGACAGGCAGCCCTCCTCCGAGAGCACCTCGCCGTCACGCTCGACGATCTCGGGGTTGATCACGACCGCGGGACCGTCGCCCTCGTGGAGGTCGAAGGTGAACAGGCGCTTGCGCACACCGACCTGCGGCGCCGCGAGGCCGATGCCCTCCTCGAGGTCCATGGTGGTGTACATCCCGTGGACGAGGGTGACGACCTCGGCGTCGATGTCACCGACGTCGCGCGAGCGTTGCTTCAGCACGGGGTCACCGAAGAGCCGCAGCGGATACATGCCTCCAAGCTACCCGGTAGGACCGTTCCGGCCGGCGTTCGGATCGGTGCCCGAGCGCCTCAGACCCGGCGGGGATCCACGTCGATCCGCAGCCGTCCCCGGCTCCGGGCGGCGTCGACACCGGGGACCGCGAGTGCGTCGCACAGCGCACCCACCGACGGCGCCCGCACCAGCGCGCGGCTGGCGGCCGAAGGTCCGTCGCTCACCGGACCCAGGACCGTCACCCCCGCCGCCACGAGCGCCTCGCAGGCGGCTACGACCGCTTCCGCGGCGCCGCGCAGCTCGGCCAGACCCCCGAAGGGCGGGAAGCCGAGGGTCTCGCGGCGCGGGGCCTCGTGGGCGACGACGAGCATCGGATCGCCGCGCCGCGCCGCGGTCACGACCTCGTGCTCGGGCAGGCGTGTCTGCAGGAGGAGCCGGCTGCCCTCCCCGGTCGACGCGGCGTCGAGCAGACGGGCACCCCGCACCAGCAGCCAGAGCGCCTGCTCCGCCGCTCGGGCCCGGGGGGCGAGCAGCTCCTGGTCGAGCTCGAGGTAGGCGACCAGGCCGACCGGTCCGGCCACCCGGTGCAGCACCGCCTCGGTGCCGATGAGCACGGGCACGTCGGGCACGCCGTCGGTGGCGGCGTCGACCGAGGCCACCTCCACCCGCGGCAGCAGCGCGGCGAGATCGTCGCGCACGCGCGTGATGCCGGGCCGCACGGCGCGGAACGTGCTCCCGTGGCAGTGCAGGCACACGAGCGGTCGAGCGGTTGCGCACTGCGCGCACACCAGGCTCGAGTGATCCTGCCCGTCGCGCGGTTCGACGGTCGCGCCGCACACCTCGCAGCGCGCCAGCTCGCTGCACGTGCGGCAGGCGAGCAGACGCGCCCGACCGCGCCGGTTGAGCACGCAGACGGCCCGCGCGCCGCGATCGATCGTGTGGCGCAGCGCGTCGGCGAGCGCGGCGCTGAGGAGCCCGAGTCCCGGTTGCTCGTCGCGCTGGTCGACCACCTCGACACGCGGCCACGCGCGTGCGGGAAGGTCGCCGGTCGGCGCGCCCAGCGCGACCACTGCGTCGACGGTCGGCGCGGGCGTGACCACACGGACCGCGGCACCGACGCGCGCGCTGCCCGTTCGAACGCGACGTCGCGCGCGTTCCACGTGGGCGCGCGCTCGTCCTCCAACGACTCGTCGCCTTCGTCGAGCACGACCACCGCCGCGAGGTCCGGCACCGGCGCCCACACCGCGCTGCGCCCCCCGATGACGACGCACGCTCCCGCGCGCGGCGCGCGCCCAGTGTGCGGTGCGCGCAGCGTCGGGATGCTCCGACCCGAGGAGCACGACCTCGCGACCTTCTCCTTCCCACCGCGTTGCGAGCGCGGCGGCGCGCGTCGCCGACGGGTCGATCACCAACGTCGACCCCTCCGGCGCGAGCGGCACGTCGAGCTCGCCCCGCGGCGCGACCATCTCGACGGAAGCGCCCTCGAGCGGACGGCCCGGATAAACCGCCGTCTCGGGTTCGGGCACGTCCAAGGAGGTGATCAGGTTGGGCGGCGACGCGGCACGCAGAAACGCGGTCAGCGGTCCGGCCCAGCGCCACGCGGCCCAGCGGCAGAGGTCGACGACGTCGGCGGGTGGTCCGGCCGACGACACCGCGAGCACGTCGCGCAGGTCACTCGCCTCCGGGTGCGTCACCTCGGCGTCGAGCACCCACCCGCGCACCCGGCGACCGTGCAACGGCACGCGCACGACCGTCCCCGTGCGGACGGCGCGCGCCGACGACAGGGAGTCCGGCAGCAGGTAGTCGAACCCGCGGTGGATCGCGGGGACGTCGGGTTGCACCCGGACGACCCGCCCGCTCATGACGGGGTCAGAGCGACTCGGCGGCCTTCTTGAGCTCGGCGGCGTGGTCGGTGCGCTCCCACGTGAAGTCCCGGTCGCTGCGACCGAAGTGCCCGTAGGCCGCGGTCTGCTGGTAGATCGGGCGGCGGAGGTCGAGGCGCTCGATGATCGCCGCGGGGCGGAGGTCGAAGACCTCCTTGACCAGGCCGGGGAGCTTGTCTGGGTCGACCTGCGACGTGCCGAACGTCTCCACCATCACCGACACCGGGTGCGCGACTCCGATCGCGTACGCGACCTGCACCTCGCAGCGCGTGGCGATGCCCGACGCGACAACGTTCTTCGCCACGTGCCGTACCGCGTACACGGCCGAGCGGTCGACCTTGGTCGGGTCCTTGCCGCTGAACGCGCCACCACCGTGCCGGGCCATGCCGCCGTAGGTGTCGACGATGATCTTGCGCCCGGTGAGGCCACAGTCGGCGTGCGGGCCACCCAGCTCGAACGCACCGGTGGGGTTGACGAGCACCTCGTAGCCGTCACCGGCGAACACCTCGGGCACGGTGGGCTTGATCACGTGCTCGATCAGGTCGTTGCGCATCTGGCCGTCGATGTCGATGCCGGGGCCGTGCTGGCTGGAGATGAGCACGGTGCTGAGCGCCTTGGGCCTGCCGTCCTCGTAGACGATGCTCACCTGCGTCTTCCCGTCGGGACGCAGGTAGTCGAGGATGCCTTCCTTGCGGACGGCCGTGAGGCGGCGGGCGAGACGGTGCGCGAGCCAGATCGGCATCGGCATGAGGTCGTCGGTGTCGTCACACGCGTAGCCGAACATCATGCCCTGGTCGCCGGCGCCGACCTCGTCGTAGTGGTCGGTGAGACCGTCGCGGATCTCCTTGGCCTTGTCGACGCCCATGGCGATGTCGGGCGACTGCTCGTCGATCGACGTGATCACCGCGCACGTGTTGGCGTCGAAGCCGTAGGCGCTGCTCGAGTAACCGATGCCGCGCACGGTGTCGCGCACGGTGCGCTGGTAGTCGATGTTCGCCTGGGTGGAGATCTCACCCGCGACCACGATCAACCCCGTCGTGCAGAGCGTCTCGCAGGCGACGCGGCTCTGGGGGTCCTGCTCGAAGATCGCGTCGAGGACCGAGTCGCTGACCTGATCGGACATCTTGTCGGGGTGGCCTTCGGTGACCGACTCCGACGTGAACGTGAACGTGCTCATGGTTCTCTCTTCTGCGACAGGAGGCGGGCGACCTTATCCAGGATGACCCCCGCGAGGTCGGATTTTGCGAGCAACGGCAGGGCCTCGTTCCCCCCGTCGGCGTCGAGGATGACCGCTCGGTTGGTGTCGACCTCGAATCCGGCGTCGGGTTGGGAGATGTCGTTGCCGACGATGAGGTCGAGGCGCTTGGCCCGCAGCTTCTCGGCGGCGTGCGCCACCAGGTCGTCGGTCTCGGCCGCGAACCCCACGAGCACCTGCCCGACGGGCTTGTCGCGCCCGAGGTCGACCAGGAAGTCGTGGGTCGGCTCGAGCACGATGTCGGGGATGCCCTCGTGCTTCTTGAGCTTGCGGCTCGGCGGTTCCTTGGGCCGGAAGTCGGCGACCGCGGCGGCCATCACGACCACATCGGCACCCGGTGCGCGGCCCATCACTGCGTCCTGCATCTCGGCCGCGGTCTGGACCGCGACGATCTCGACGCCCGCCGGCGCCGGCCGGCCGATGGTGGTGACGAGGGTGACGTCGGCCCCGCGCCGCGCGGCCACCTCGGCGATGGCGTAGCCCTGCTTGCCCGACGAGCGGTTGGTGATGATGCGCACGGCGTCGATGGGCTCGCGGGTGCCGCCCACGGTCACCAGGACCCGAACCCCGGCGAGGTCGTTGGGACCGAGGATCCGCTCGGCGGCGGCGACGACGTCGGCGGGATCGGCGAGCCGCCCCTCCCCCACGTCACCGCCGGCGAGGCGTCCCGAGACCGGGTCGATCACGTGGACGCCACGGCGCCGCAGGGTCGCCAGGTTCTCCTGGACCGCGGCGTGCTCCCACATCTCGGTGTGCATGGCCGGCGCCACGAGCACCGGCGCCCGGGTGGCCAGGAGGGTGGCGGTCAACAGGTCGTCGGAGATGCCGTGGGCGTACTTGCCCAGCACCGCGGCGGTCGCCGGCGCCACGACGACCAGGTCGGCGTTCTGGCCCAGATGGGTGTGCGGGATCGGCTCCGGGCCCACACCGCCGTCGGCGAACAGCGAGGTGCGGGCGGGCTCCGACGCCAGCGCCGAGAACGTGAGCGCGCCGACGAACTCGAGCGCACCGGCGGTGAGGACCGGCGCCACGTTGGCACCCGCGTCGACGAGACGACGGCAGATCTCGACCGCCTTGTACGCAGCGATGCCGCCGCTCACGCCGAGGACGATGCGTGAGCCTCGCAACCCGGTCAGAGCTAGGCGCTTTCGCTGGGTCCGGCGTCGGCCGCGAGGGCGGCGACGGCCGCCTCGGCCGCGGCAGCCTCGGCCGCGGCGAGCTCGGCGAGCTCCTCCTCGGTGGGGAGCGGCACCGACTCGATCTTGCCGACCTCGATCTCCTCCATGGCGATGGAGAGGGGCTTGCGAGACACCGAGGTGACCTGCGGCGGGACGATCTTGCCGAGGCCCTCGCCGAGCTGGTTGTAGTAGTCGTTGATCTCGCGGGCGCGCATGGCGGACAGCGTGACCAACGTGAACTTGGAATCCACCCGCTCCAGCAGCTCTTCCATGCGGGGGTTCATCAGGTTGGCGCGCGGGGCCATGAGGCCTTCTCTCTGGAAGGGCGGTCGGGTCAGGGTGGCGTCACGAGGGCGACGGGCCCGAAAGGATACCAGCCACCTCGGCCACGACCCGTTCCACGTCGTCGTTCACCACCACGTGGTCGAATTCGGGCGCCCGGGCCTCTTCCGCCGCCGCCGCGGCCAGGCGCCGGTCGAGCGACTCCGGCGATTCGGTGCCCCGGCTGACCAGTCGGCGGCGCAGCTCCTCCGGCGACGGTGGGCGCACGAACACGAGCACCGCCTCGGGGAACTGCTCTCGCACCTTCAGGGCACCCTGGACGTCGATCTCGAGCAGGACGTCGTCACCGGCGGCGAGATGGTCCTCCACCGGGCCCCGGGGCGTGCCCTTCAGGTCGCCGAACACCTCGAACCACTCCAGGAACCCGCCGGCGTCCCGCAACGACTCGAACGCCTCCCGGGTCACGAAGCGGTAGTCCTGTCCCTCCACCTCCGAGGGTCGCGCTGGACGGGTCGTGTAGGAGACCGATTCCCAGAGGTCCGGAACGCGCGCTCGGAGGCCCGCCACGATCGTGCCCTTGCCGACGCCCGAAGGCCCGGCGACGACGAGGAGCAAGGTTCAGGCGCTGCGGGCGATCTTGGGGTGGCAGAGGAGGCCTTCGCGCTGGTTGCGCCCGAGCCCGCGCAACCGTCGGCTCTCGCTGATGTCGAGCTCCGCCATGATGCGGCGCGCCTGCACCTTGCCGACCCCGGGGAGCGACTCGAGCACGCTGACGACCTTGAGCTTCGCCAGCGCGTCGTCGCGCGTGCCCTGGTCGAACAGCTCACCGAGGCCGAGCGATCCCGCCTTGAGCTTCACCTTGACCTCGGCCCGCGTGCGGCGCGCCTCGGCAGCCTTCTGGAGTGCAGCTTGACGTTGCTCGGCGGTGAGCGCAGGGGGCAGTGGCATCCGGCTACCTCCGGGACGACGGCGGCGGCCAGTATACGCAGCAGTTCCCGCCTGACAACTGGGCCGCAACCCGGTCAGGACACGCCGAGGGCGAGCCCCTCCGCCACCGCTCGCGCCACCGCGCCGGCCGCGCGCTCGGGGTCGTCGGCACCGGTGACGCTGCGGCCGATCACCAGCCAGTCGGCGCCGCGCGCGATCGCGTCACGCGGCGTGTCGACGCGGGCCTGGTCGTTCGCGTCGTCGCCCGCGAGTCGGATGCCGGGCACCATCGTGCGCAACGCACGCGCGCGAGCGCGTTCGACGTCGCTCCCCGCGCACACGACCCCGTCGCACCCCGACGCGCGTGCGGCGTCGAGCACGTGTGTCCATCGCGTCGACGTTCGGATCGCTCGTGAGCACGGTGACCGCGAGCGCGACCGGACGCGCGTGGCCGGCTTCGCGCGCGCCCTCGGCGAGACCTTCGACGCCGGCGCGCAGCATCGCTTCACCACCGGCGGCGTGGAAGTTGAGGAAGTCGACGCCGTGACGCCCGAGGACGCGCGCGGCCCGGCCGACGGTGGTGGGGATGTCGTGGAGCTTCAGATCGGCGAAGACCAGGAATCCCTTGTCCCGCAAGGCCTGGAAGGCGACGGGGCCGGCCTCGGCGTAGAGCTCGAAGCCCACCTTGGCCACGCCGAACCACGGTTGCACGCGTTGCGCCACCGCGAGCGCGGTGTCGAGGTCGCCGACGTCGAGTGCGAGCGCGAGGTGGTCGCGCGCGTCGTGCGTGGCGGTGTCGGTCATGCGTCCTCCAATG
The DNA here is from genome assembly GCA_963756895.1 of uncultured Actinomycetes bacterium. Taxonomy (GTDB): domain Bacteria; phylum Actinomycetota; class Acidimicrobiia; order IMCC26256; family DASPTH01; genus DASUAS01. Next base: position 38,919 of record CAVWPI010000008.1, read on the forward strand.
TACCGGTGAGGTCGCGCACGCGCGCGACATCGTGACGCGCGCACCACTCGACGAGCTCGTCGAGCACGCGGTACCGGGCGCGCGGATCGCGGAAGTTGGCGGTGCCGACCGCGACCGCGCTGGCGCCGGCGAGCAGCATCTCGACCGCGTCGACACCGGTCTGCACACCACCGGTGCCGATGATGGGCACGTCGGGCAGCGCGCGCGAGACCGTGCGCACCGCGCGCAGAGCGATCGGTTTGATCGCGGGACCGGACAGTCCGCCGCCGCCGCCACCGAGCACCGGCCGGCGGGTCTCGGCGTCGATCACGAGCGCGAGAACGGTGTTCACGAGGGTGAGACCGTCGGCGCCGGCATCGATCGCGGCTCGGGCGATCTCGGTGAGATCGGTCACATTGGGCGACAGCTTGGCGAAGACCGGGCGCGCGGTCGCGTCGCGCACCGCGCGCACGACCTCGCCGGTTGCGCGCGCACTGTGAGCCCAGATGGCACCTTGCTGATCGAGCGCATGCAGGTTCGGACAACTCGCGTTGACTTCGACGGCGAGGACGTCGGCGCCGTCGAGCATCTCGGTCGCGCGCGCGAAGTCGTCGACGGTGTGGCCCCACACCGATGCGATGACGCGCGCGCCGGTGGCGCGCAGCGCGGGGAGGTCGCGCCGCGAGCCACGACTCCATGCCGGGCCCCTGGAGGCCGACTGCGTTCACCATCCCGGCCGCCGTCATGTGCAGTCGCGGCGCGGGCTTCCCGGCCCACGGTTCCGGGCTCACCGACTTGGCCGTCACCGCGCCGAGCCGACCGGGATCGCCGAGCCGGGCCACCTCGTCGCCGTGGCCGTACGTTCCACTTGCGGTCAGCACCGGGCTCTCCAGCGAGAGACGGCCGAGGACGACTGCGAGGTCGACAGCCACGGACCTACACCTCGAGCCGCAGTTGGCCGTCGCGGTGGTACTCCTGCAGCGACCGGACGGTGGCCTCGGTCGACTCCCACTCCACGATCCCGGCGGAGGCGGCGAGCGCCGCGGCCACGGTGGTGACGCAGGGGATGCCCCGGGCGGTGGCGGTGCGGCGGATGTGGGCGCCGTCGGCCCGCGGTCCCCGGCCCCGGGGCGTGTTGACGACCAGGTCGACCTTGCCCGACTGCAGCAGCTCCACCGCATCCAGCCCCTCGCTCGGGAAACCACCCGTTTCGCCACCCATCGAGATCTTGCCGATGACCCCCTCCACCTTGAGCCCCGCACCTTCGAGTACCGCCGCGGTGCCGGCGGTGGCCAGGATGCTGTAGCCGAGCTCGACGAAGCGACGGGCCGCCACCACTCCGGCCGTCTTGTCGCGGTCGGCGAGCGAGAAGAACACCGTTCCCTCGCGCGGGATCCGGTTGCCGGCGGCGGTCTGGCTCTTGGCGAACGCCATCCCGAAGGTGCGGTCGATGCCCATCACCTCGCCGGTGCTGCGCATCTCGGGTCCCAGCACGGTGTCGACGTCGGGGAACCGGTTGAACGGGAGGACCGCTTCCTTGACCGCGACGTGCCCGCCCTCGGCCGGCGGTCGCAGCAGCCCTTCGTCGCGCAGCTCGGCGAGGGTGGCGCCCACCATCACCCGCGACGCGACCTTGGCCAGCGGCACGCCGGTCGCCTTGCTCACGAAGGGCACCGTGCGACTGGCCCGTGGGTTGGCCTCGATCACGTAGAGGTCGTCGTCCTTCACCGCGTACTGCACGTTCAGGAGGCCGCGGACGTCGAGCGCATTGGCCAACGCCCGGGTCTGGGCCTCGATGCGGGCGACCATCGCCGCCGACAGCGTCTGGGGCGGGATGGCGCAAGCGGAGTCGCCCGAGTGCACCCCGGCCTCCTCGATGTGCTCCATCACGCCGCCCACGATCGATTCGCCGCTGGCGTCGCGGATGGCGTCGACGTCGACCTCCACCGCGTCCTCGAGGAAGCGGTCGACCAGCACCGGGCGCTCGGCCGACAGGCCGCCCTCGCGGCCCAGGCTGCCCTCAGCGGCGAGCTCCTCCATCGCGGTGACCAGGCTCTCGTCGTCGTAGACGATCTGCATGGCCCGACCCCCGAGCACGTACGACGGTCGCACCAGCACGGGGAAGCCCAGGTCGGCGGCGATGGCCTGGGCCTGCTCGGTGGTGGTCGCGGTGCCGCCCGGGGGCTGCGCGATGCCGAGACGGGTGCACAGCTCGTGGAAGCGCTCGCGGTCCTCGGCCAGGTCGATCGAGTCGGGGCTCGTGCCGAGAACTCGCACACCTCCCATCTCCAAACTCCTGGCCAATTTCAGCGGTGTCTGACCACCGAGTGCCACCACGACTCCGACGAGCTCGCCGCCACCCGGGGCAGCTCGTTCCTGCAGGCGTCTGCACACCGCGAGGACGTCTTCGAGGTGGAGCGGTTCGAAGAAGAGGCGGTCGCTGGTGTCGTAATCGGTGGAGACGGTCTCGGGGTTGCAGTTCAACATCACCGTCTCGAAGCCGGCGTCCGACAGCGCGAACGCGGCGTGCACGCAGCAGTAGTCGAACTCGACGCCCTGCCCGATGCGGTTCGGTCCGCTCCCCAGGATGACGACGGCCGGTCGCGTGAGCGGCGCCACCTCGTCCTCGTCCTCGTAGGTCCCGTAGTGGTACGGCGTCCGCGCCGCGAACTCTGCCGCGCACGTGTCCACGGTTTTATACGTGACCTGCACGTTGTGCGAGGTTCGTGCGTCGTACACGACCTGCTCGTCGATCCCCCAGAGGTAGGCCAGCTGCGCGTCGGAGAAGCCCTCACGCTTGACGCGCTTCCACTCCCGCCGCGTCAACTCGTCCACCGTCTTCTGACTCAACCACGCCCGCGTGTGGCCGAGGGAGGCCAGGTGTTCCAAGAACCAGGGGTCGATCCCCGTCGCAGCGTGGAGGCGCTCCACCGAGATGCCACGCCGCAGCGCAGCTTCGAGAAGGAACGGTCGCTCCGGCGTGGCTTGCGTCACCATGCGCAGCAGCTGCTCAGGGGTGTGCGCGTCGTACTCGCGCTCGGTGGGATCGCAGTTGAGCCCGGCGCGGCCCGTCTCCAACGAGCGCAGCGCCTTCTGCAGGCTCTCGGGGAACGTGCGCCCGATCGCCATCACCTCGCCGACCGACTGCATCATCGTGCCGAGCACCGGCGACGCGCCGGGCAGCTTCTCGAACGCCCACCGCGGCACCTTGGTGACCACGTAGTCGATCGTGGGCTCGAACGACGCCGGCGTCTCGCCGGTGATGTCGTTCATGATCTCGTCGAGGCGGTACCCCACCGCCAGCCGCGCCGCGATCTTGGCGATCGGGAACCCGGTCGCCTTGCTGGCCAGCGCGCTGCTGCGCGACACGCGCGGATTCATCTCGATCACCACGACGTCGCCGTTCGTCGGGTTCACCGCGAACTGGATGTTGGAACCACCGGTGTCGACGCCGATGCGGCGGATGCACGCGAAGGCATCGTCGCGGAGGCGCTGGTACTCGACGTCGGTGAGGGTCTGCGCGGGCGCGACCGTGATGGAGTCGCCGGTGTGCACGCCCATGGCGTCGAAGTTCTCGATCGAGCAGATGACGACCACGTTGTCGGCGTGGTCGCGCATCACCTCGAGCTCGTACTCCTTCCACCCCGCGATCGACTGTTCGATGAGGATCTCCGACACCGGGCTGGTGGCGAGACCGTGGGCGGCGACCGTGCGCAGCTCATCGGCGTCGTTCGCGAAGCCGGTACCGCTGCCGCCGAGGATGAACGACGGGCGGATGATGAGCGGGTAGCCGACCTCTTCGCCGATCAGCATCGCCTCGTCGAGGGTGTAGGCGAACCCCGACTTCGCCACGTGCAGACCGATCTCCATCATCGCGGCCTTGAACTCGTGACGGTTCTCCGCGGTGTTGATCGCCTCGACGCTGGCGCCGATGAGCTCGACCCCGAACTGCTCGAGCACGCCGGCGTCGGCGAGCGCGATGGAGAGGTTCAACGCGGTCTGTCCCCCGAGCGTCGGCAGCAGCGCGTCGGGACGCTCGCGCTCGATGATGCGGGTGAGGCTCTGCACGTCGAGCGGCTCGACGTAGGTGGCGTCGGCGAACTCGGGGTCGGTCATGATCGTCGCCGGGTTGGAGTTGACCAGCACGACGCGGTACCCCTCGTCGCGCAGCACCCGGCACGCCTGGGTGCCCGAGTAGTCGAACTCGCAGGCCTGACCGATGACGATCGGCCCGCTCCCGATGATGAGGATGGTCTCGAGATCAGTGCGCTTGGGCACTAGCTCTGCTTCCTTCCGGAGGAGGCGCTTCCTGTCATCAGAGCGGTGAAGTCGTCGAAGAGGTAGCGGGCGTCGTGCGGGCCGGGACCGGCCTCGGGGTGGTGCTGCACCCCGAACGCGGGGGCATCGAGCATGCGGAAGCCCTCGACCACGCCGTCGTTGAGGTTCACGTGCGTGAGCTCGACGCGACCCCGGTCGGCGAGGGTGTCGGCGTCGACTGCGTAGTTGTGGTTCTGGCTGGTGATCTCGACCCGGCCGGTGGCCTCGTGCCGCACGGGGTGGTTGCCGCCGTGGTGGCCGAAGCGCAGCTTGTAGGTGTCGGCGCCGAGCGCGAGCCCGAGGATCTGGTGACCGAGGCAGATCCCGAACACCGGAACCTGACCCACCAATCCCCGCACCTGCTCGATCGCGCCGGTCACCGCAGCAGGATCACCCGGCCCGTTCGACAAGAACACACCATCTGGCTCGCGAGCCAGCACGTCCTCGGCGGTTGTGCTCGCCGGAACCACTTCGACGCGACAACCCGACGCAACAAGATGCCGCAGGATGGTGCGCTTGATGCCGAAGTCGTACGCGACGACGGTGAAGGGCGCGTCTTCGCTTCCCGCGACGTAGGGCTCGGGCGTCGTGACGGTGGCGACGAGGTCGATGCCGTCGGTGCTGCGCGCGCCCTCCACCGCGGCGCGGACCGCGGCCTCGTCGGTGCCGAACGCGCCCGGGAGCGCGCCCTCGTCGCGCAGGTGCCGGGTGAGGCGGCGGGTGTCGACGCCGCTGATGCCGGGCACGCCGTGGCGCACGAGCAGGTCGTCGAAGCTCCCCTGCGAGCGCCAGTTGCTGTGGTGCGGCGCGAGGTCGCGCACCACCACACCGGCGCAGAACGGACGACGGCTCTCGTCGTCGTCGGCGTTGACGCCGTAGTTGCCGATGTGCGGGTAGGTGAACGTGATGACCTGCCCCGCGTAGGAGGGATCGGTGACGATCTCCTGGTAGCCCGAGAGCGCGGTGTTGAAGACCAACTCACCCTGGCCGACCGTCGTTGCGTCGTCCCGGAGTGCGCCGATCGCCTCACCTTCGTACTCACTCCCATCCGCGAGGATGAGGATCGCGTCGGTCATCGGGTTGCCTCCCCGTCACGCACGACGACGTCGCCGGCGAGGAGGGTGTGCTTGACCTTGCCCCGCAACTCACGCCCGGCGAAGGGTGTGTTGCGAGCGCGGCTCGCCAGCCGACCCGAGTCCACGACCCACTCGTGGCGGGGGTCGAAGATCGTCAGGTTCGCGTCGGCGCCCGGCACGACCGGGCCGCCGTGCGCCACGAGGCCCGCCAGCACGGCAGGTCGCCAGGAGAGAAGGGCCAGGGCATCGGAGAGGGAGAGGATCCCCGGCTCCACCAACTCGGTGAGCGTCACCGCGAGCGCGGTCTCGAGGCCGAGCATGCCGGGCGGGGCCTCCTCGAAGGGTCGCTCCTTCGACTCCGGCGTGTGCGGCGCGTGGTCGGTGGCGATGGCGTCGATGGTGCCGTCGGCCAGGCCGTCGCGGATGGCCTCGACGTCGGCCTGGGTGCGCAGGGGCGGGTGCACCTTGAACATGGGATCGAAGCTCTCGCAGCACGCGTCGGTGAGCGAGAAGTGGTGCGGCGCGCACTCGGCCGTCACCGGCAGGCCGCGCGCCTTGGCCGCGCGCACCAGGTCGACGGTGCCCGCCGCGGAGCAGTGGAGGAAGTGCACGGGGGTGCCGGTGACCGCGCAGAGCTCGATGTCGCGGGCGACGATCACCGTCTCCGCCACCGAGGGCCGACCGGGGATGCCGAGCCGGCTCGACCACGCGCCTTCGTGCATGTGCCCGCCGGCGGCGAGGGTCTCGTCCTCCGCGTGTTGGGCCACGATCGCGCCGGGCAACGACGCCGCGTACTCGAGCGCCCGGCGCATCACGCCCGCGCTGGCGACGCAGAAGCCGTCGTCGGTGAAGATGCGCACGCCGAGGGCGTAGAGCTCTCCCATGGGCGCCAGCTGCTCACCGGCGCGCGCCACCGTGATGCAACCCGACGACACGACGTCGCACAGTCCGGCCTGCTTGCCGAGCGCGAGCACCGAGCTGACGACGGCAGCGTCGTCGAGCGCGGGCCGCGTGTTGGGCATCGCCACCACCGCGGTGAACCCGCCGCGCGCAGCGGCGCGGGTCCCGGTCTCGATGGTCTCGGCTTCCTCGTCGCCCGGCTCGCGCAGGTGCACGTGCAGATCGACGAACCCCGGGCTCACCACGCACCCCCTTGCTTCGAGCACGTCCCCGGTCGTCGGCAAGTCGGGAGCGACGTCGACGACGAGCCCGTCGCGTACGTGCACGTCCGCAACGCGTTCACCAGTCGCGTCGATGACGCGACCTCCCTTGATCAGGTACTCAGGCAATCGTCGCTCCGGATCCCAGAAGAGTGAAAAGTACGGCCATGCGCACGGCGACGCCGTTGGCCACCTGTTCGGTGACGAGTGAGGCGGGGCCGTCGGCGACCGAGGCCGCGACCTCGACGCCGCGGTTCATCGGGCCGGGGTGCATGATCAGCGCGTCGGGCTTCAGCCGCTCGGCGCGCACCTCGGTGAGCCCGTAGCGCGCGGTGTACTCGCGCACGGTGGGGAAGAGCGCCTCCTGCTGACGCTCGAACTGCATGCGCAGCAGCATCACGACGTCGACCTCGGAGATGACGTCGTCGAAGTCGTGGCTCACCTGCACCGGCCACCCCTCGAGCGATTCCGGGAGCAACGTGGGCGGCGCGACCAGCGTGACCTCGGCGCCCAGGAGGTGGAGGGCCTTGACGTTGCTCCGGGCGACGCGCGAGTGGCGCACGTCGCCGACGATGGCGACGCGCAGGCCGTTCATCTCGCGGTGACGGCGCAGCGTGAGCACATCGAGCAGCGCCTGGGTGGGGTGCGCGTGACGGCCGTCGCCGGCGTTGATGACCGAAGCGTCGATCCAGGTGGCGATGCGCTGGGGCGCGCCGGCCGCGGGGTGGCGGACGACGACTGCATCGATGCCCATGGCCTCGATGGTCTGGACGGTGTCGAGCAGGCTCTCGCCCTTCTTGACCGACGACTGCGAGACGCTGAAGGTCATGACGTCGCAGGAGAGGCGCTTGGCCGCGGTCTCGAAGCTGAGGCGGGTGCGGGTGGAGTCCTCGTAGAAGAGCGAGGCCACCACCTTGCCCCGGAGCGCCGGGACCTTGGGGATGTCGCGCTGGTTCACCGCCACGAACTGCTCCGACAGGTCGAGCAGCTGGTTGAGGCTCTCCACGTCGAGGTCGTCGATCGACAGCAGGTGCTTCACGAGGCCACCCCCGTTCCTTCCACTTCCTCTCCCTGCCGGAGTTCGACGCAGTCAGCGACTTCGTCGACTTCGTGCAGCCGAACGCGGACGTCCTCGCCGATGCGGGTGGGCAGGTTCTTGCCCACGAAGTCGGGGCGGATGGGCAGCTCCCGGTGACCGCGATCGACCAGCACCGCGAGCTGGATCGCCCGCGGTCGGCCGAGCTCGGTGAGGGCGTCCATGGCGGCGCGCACGGTGCGGCCGGTGTAGAGCACGTCGTCGACGAGGATCACCACCCGCCCGGTGATGTCGACCGGGACCTCGGTGGGACCGGTGGGTGTCACCGCGCGGAGGCCGATGTCGTCGCGGTAGAAGGAGACGTCGAGGGCACCGACGGGCACGTCGAGATCCTCGAACTCGGCGATGGCGTCGGCGAGGCGACGGGCGATGGCCAGACCCCGGGTGTAGAGACCCACGAGCACCACGTCGCCGGCGCCACGGTTGCGCTCCACGATCTCGTGGGCGATTCGGGTCTGCGCGCGGCGCAGATCGCCGGCGTCGAGCACACTCACGTTGGGTCGTCCTTCCGTAGGAGCCTCACAGGACTCCCTTCACGGTCTGGGCAAGACTAGCGGACATGACCCTGCAGACCGCCCTTGATCGCTACTTCGACTCCTGGAACAGCCACGAGCCACAGCAGGTCGTCGATGCGCTGACCGACGGCGGCACCTACGAGGATCCGACGACGGGTGGGCCCATCTCCGGCGACGCGCTGCACGCGAGCGTGGCCGGCGTGCTGGCGGGGTTCCCCGACGTGCACTTCGAGGTGGACGGCGTGTCGACCGACGGCGACCGCGCCAGCGCGCAGTGGCGCATGCTGGGCACGAACACCGGCCCGCTGCCCGGCGGGCCCGCCACCGGCGGCTCGCTCGACCTGCCCGGCGCCGACTTCTTCACCTACGACGCCGAGGCCGACAAGGTCAGCTCGGTGGTCGGCTACTTCGACACCGCCACCATGCTCGGCCAGCTCGGGCTCCAGGCGCACATCACGCCATCGAACGTGGACGGGGTGACCGAGTTCGGCATCAGCATCCGGGTGGAGACGGGCCGCGACACCGTCCCCGGCGCGTTCACGGTCACCTGGATCGAGATCGAACCCGAGCACCAGTTCACGCTCGTCGATGCCACCACCAACATCGTGATGGAGCAGCTCGGCAACGACGACTACCTCGGGGCCTGCTTCGCCACCATCGGCCACCGCAATTACACCTTCACCGCGTGGACCACGCCCGAGGCCGCGCAGGCCGCGCTCCGTGGCGCCGCGCACTCGAGCGCGATGAAGCTCGCGCAGTCGGGCGGCATCGGCGATTCCGCCCGCGGCGTCACCAGCATGTGGACCCCTCACTTCCTCAACGGGGTGTTCCACGCGAGCAAGGGTTCGTCGCCGATCTCCGAGCTCGGGAGCCAATGGTTGTGATCAACGCCGGTTCAGGTCGGCGCGACGAATCGCATCTCCGCGTTCGGGTTCATGAACGACACGGCCGTCGCGACGTTGCTGACCACGTGGAGGAAGATGTCGGCGCGCGGCGAGGGCGAGCGCGTCGCGGCAGGACCTCGGTCGCCATCGCCGTGGACCACGAGCTCGGCGAAGCCGCGATCAGGTTCTGGACTTGGTATCCGAGCGCCACTTCCTCACCCTGGCTCGCGGCGCGCTGGTAGCGCTCGTCGTCGGTGGACGTCGTGCGGCGGGCTTCCGGGAACCAGACGAGGTGTTCGCCGTACTCCGCCTCGAACTCGGCGATGACCCGTTCCTGGTCGGTGGCGAGGAAGAGTCGCCACTCGTCCGACTGCCGAGCGACGCGGCGCTCCTCCAGCACGCGTTCGATCTCACGGAAGTACTGCTCGTTCGCGGCGAGCAGCTCGTTCGGTTGTTCGATCACGTGACTCGGATGCTTGACGTGCGCGGCGAGGAGCACCCGTTCGCCGACTCGCGGCTCGAGCAGGTCGACGACGTCCTGCTGCGGACCGGGCAAGAGGCGCACGTGCTGCTCGAACGCTTCGTGGTACTGGGACCGGAACCTCGAGAAGTCCGGCGATGCGTACAGGTCGAACGCGTGCTTGTAGGTGAGGAGCGGCTCTCGATCCTGGTTGAACGTGGCGTCCGGCACGGCAACGTCCCGAGTGAGGAACTCCGCGTCGTTCAATTGCTCGACCGAGCATCCGAACACCGGCTCGAAGAGCTTCGTCCAGATGTTGCCGTCCTCGACCGTTCCGTAGCAGAAGCTCTCGCGCTCCGCGGTCCCCAACCGTGTCGACATGCGTGCCTGGTCCCAATCGGGGAGCACCATGTGGCAGCGATCGTCGAGGAGCCCCCACACGAGGTGGCTCATGAAGGCGTTGAAGACCGAGAAGAAGCCGCCGTCGTGGGAGGGCACGACGACCTTCTGACGCCGGTCGAGCCCACGATCGGCCCGCGCCAACCGCACTCGTTCGACGAGCTCCGGAGGGTGCCAGCACGTGGGCGACGGTGTCGCCCCCCGGGACGGTCGTGCGCTCGATGCCTCCGGGTCGATGATCGACGCGTAGTCGAGCGAGAGCTTCGAGAACGAGAACTCGGCGGCGCGGCTCCTCCTCGTGTGCACGAAGGCGGGACGATCCTCGGAACGCGCGAAGTCGGCGGCAGCACGGAGCGCACGTCGGAGCTCGGGTACGGACGTTCGCATCTGCGAGCCGAACGTCCGTCCGTCGATCTCGGGATATCGCGCCGGATTGCGATGGTCCGCACGGACGCCGACGACGCCTGGGATGCCGAGGAGATCGCGGTGCGCGCCGATGTCCGACAGCACCAGCACCTTCCCCAGGGCGAGCGCCTCGCGTGCTCCGATCGAGTAGCCCTCGCCCCGCGAGCAGTTCACGAAGATGTCGAACGACCGCAGCAGGTCGTCGCACGCGGAGACGGGAAGGTCCTGCCGGGAGAGCGTGACCCTCTCCTCGGCACGATGCCGTACCAGGTCGGTCAGGTCGTCGAAGACGGACCCGAACGAGAGGTTCGAGTGGATCACCAGCTCGATCGGCTCGGTCGGGTCGAACTCCGCGACGAACGCCTCCACGAGCAAATCGAGATCCTTGCGCTCGTGGTACGCGGTGATGGTCCCGATCCGGAGCACAGCTCCCGGGCGACGCCAGGGTCGAGCCAGCAGCTCTTCGAGCGGCAGGGCGATGGGGAGCACCCCGACCGGGACGCGGACGCCTGAGCGGAGCGCGATCTCCTGCTGGGCCACCGAGGGGAGGTACGCACCGTCGAAGCGGTTGTTCAACGCGTACACCCACTCCGGAGGAAGCACATCCGAGTCGAAGCACACGTGAGCCAGCCGCACGCCGGCATCCGGGAGCTCGCTGAGCTTCCGGTCACGCACGCCGTTCACGAGCACGTCGCAGAACAGCACCACCGCCTGGTCGCCGGCAGCCGCGCCGACCGGCAGGGTCCGGCCGCTCGGCAGCACGACCGGTGTGCGGTCCTCGTTCGGCCGATCCGTTGCAAGCACGGAGGTCGGCAGATGGCGCGAGAACAGCTCGCAGGCCGCAGCTCCGATCGCACCGATGCCCGACTGCCACGACGTGCGCGTCACCACGCACATCGAGCCGCCGTCGTTTCCGTGGTAGACGCGGTTCATGTGTCGACGCGAGACCGGCGAAGCTTCGAGCGGACGAAGCGGAGCGGCTTGGTCAGCCGCCAGGCACGCGTCGCGTAGAGCGCTTGGAGCTCCGACACGACGGCGTCACCGTGCGTCAGCGGCGTGGTACCACCGGTCCTCGGCGCGTTGCAGGTCCGCCGACAGGGCGCCGACCTGCCGCGACGACTCCCACAGCGCCTGGAGCGTCGCTTCGAGCTCCTGGCGCAGGGCTTCGATCTCCGACGATCGACGGTCGACGCGCTCGTCGAGTTCGGCGACCAGCCGTTCGAGCCAACGCCCTGCACGGTACAGCCGAGCATCGCGTGCCGGCTGGCGACGTCCGCATCGCCGGTCGACAATCCGTTTCAGTCGCCGACGCTGAAGTACACGGCCGTGCCGCGTGGTCTTCCAACGCCATCCGCAGGTTGATGTCGCGCTTCGCGCGCCTGCTGGAGCGACTCGAACGCGTCGAGCATGGGCTCCACGTTGATGCGCGCCACCAGGCGTCGTAGAACGCCTTGGTGACCGAGTAGTGCGAGGGGTCGGCTGCGCCGACGTCGATGTAGAAGCCGGGGCCGAATCCCACGAGCGCACGCCAGAGCACCACGTCCTCGAGGTTCTCGCGCGTGCGAGACGAACACCATCACGACCCTCCGGTATCGTCAGTGACGAGCGCAGCGTGCGTGTTCTGCGTACCAGTCGTAGGTCTGCTCCAAGCCGGACTGCAACGACGCGTGAGGAGCGAAGCCGAACGACTGCAGCCTCGACACGTCGTAGGAACGCAGTCGCTGGCCGTCGGGCTTCGAGGCATCCCAGACGACTTCACGCGGCGCATAGCCGGAGATGCCGGCCAGCACGTTCACGACCTCGCGGATCGTGTGCGATCGGCCGGTCGCCAGGTTGAAGGCGCCGCTCCCGCACTCCGCCATCGTGCGGAGGGCGCTCGCAGCGTCCCGACTGAACAGGAGGTCTCGGGTCGGCGTGCCGGTCCCCCACACCACGACCGGCTCCCCGGTGGTGACGGCGCGGTGGAACTTGGAGACGAGGGAGGGGATCACATGGCCCCATTGCTCGTCGAAGCGGTCGTGCGGTCCGTACAGGTTGGTCGACACGGCGTAGGCGAAGTCCAAGCCGTCGTGGCGTTGATAGGTCTCGAGCTGTGCGAGCATCGCCCGCTTCGCGTGTGCGTAGGGCGCCTCGGAATCGTGCGGAGCCCCGCGCCAGATGTCGTCTTCCGACATCGGGAGCTCGGCCAGGTCGGAGTAGATGGCGGCCGAACCCATCGCGACGACCTTGCGCACGCCGCTCGCACGGGCCGCTTCGATCACGTGGGTGTTCATCAGCACGTTGTCGAGGTACGCGCGGCTCGGTTGCTCCAGGTTCCCCATGATCCCGTAGACACACGCGCCGCCAGGTGGAAGACAACCGTCGGGCACGACCGGGTCATGACGTCGATCACACGCTCTCGATCGGTGAGATCGGCGTCGTGACGCTGGAGCAGGACGAGGCGCTCGTAGCCAGCCCGTCGGAGCTCGCGCTCGAGCGCATGTCCGACCAACCCACCGGCGCCGGTGACCAGCACGACGTCGTCGGGCGTCATCCGGTAGGTGTGAACACCGGCAGTGACGAGCGGGCCGACCGAGGAATCCGACCGGAGGCGCCCGTCATCCAGGCGCTCTGTGTACGTCGGCACTGGCCCCTCCCTCTCCCAACCCCACGCACGGTCCCAGTGCGGCTGCGCTCCACGGCCGGACTCTACCGACGGAACGGAGTGCCGGGTCGGATATCCCGGTGAAGCTTCTGGTTCCTCCCGAACCGGAGCACGCCTCGAAGCACCGCTCACCGGCGCCGGATCGAAGATGGCTCTGATCACGCGTGCTCGGAGGAACTGCTCTGACCGGCGTGCGCCGGTAGCGTCGCCCGGTGGAGCGATTCGAGGGCTCGGTGTCGGTCGTCACCGGGGGCGGCAGCGGGATCGGTCGGGGCATCGCACTCGCGCTGGCGCGTGCCGGCAGCGACCTCGTGGTCGCCGACGTCGATCCGGCCCGCGTCGCCGACGTGGTCACCGAGCTGACCGCGGTCGGGGTCGATGCCGTCGGGGTCACGTGTGACGTGACCGACCGGGCGGCGGTCGAGCAGCTCGCCGAAGCTGCGTGGGATCGCTACGGCCACGTGGACGTGGTGGCGAACAACGCCGGGGTGTTCCCGAAGTTCGCGTCGGTGCTCGACCTCGACGAACACGATGCGAGATGGGTGCTCGAGGTCAACCTCATGGGGGTCTGGTACGGCTGCGCCGCGTTCGGTCGTCGCTTCGTCGAGCAGGGAACCCCCGCGCACATCCTCAACACCGGCTCCGAGAACAGCGTCGGGGTCCCGCACACCCACGCCGCGTTCTACACCGCCTCGAAGCACGCCGTCCTCGGCTTCTCCGACGTATTGCGCCGCGAGCTGCCCGAGTTCGTCGGCGTCAGCGTGCTCTGCCCGGGCATGGTCGAGACCGACCTCGCCACCGCCGGCCGTCATCGTCCCGAGCGCTTCGGCGGACCCACCCCGACCAACCCCTGGCTCAGCCTCGAAGGCGGCATGGACCCCGAAGCCGTCGGCGAGCTCGCGGTCGACGGCATGCGCCGCGGCGACTTCGTGATCATGACCCACCCTCCCGTGCGCGACATCGCCGACCAACGCGCGAACGACATCCTCGCCGCCTTCGAAGCCCTCGAAGCCCTCGAAGCCCTCGACGATCGCTGACCTCACGGCGGTGCTCGCCCGCCGTCGAGCAACCCGGCCTTGCGGTCGCGTTCGGTCTTCTCCCAGTGGTGGGGCTTGCACCGGGCCTTCAGGTTCTCGTAGCTCGTCGGTCCACGGTTCGCGACCGGATCGTCGTGGTCCCACTCGAGGTCGTGGCGGCGGTCGCATCCCTCCTCGACGCACACGACGCCCTCGAACCGCGGTGCGGGACCTAACTCCAACGCGGTGCGCAGCGCCGCGGGCCGGCGCCGTCCCAGGTGCGCCACCGTGTGGATCTCGACGCCGCGAGTGAGCACGAACTTGACGAAGGCGCCGTCGGCGACCGCGTCGCGCACGACGTCGACCGGAACGGGACCGCCGCCGATCACGTGGCACACCTCGCTTCGCTGGGTGTGACCCCGGCGGAAGGCGTCGAACGAGCAGACGAACACCACGTCGGCGCGGTCGGCCTTCCCCTTCCCGCCGTGCTTCGCCATCGCGACGAACGCATCGGCGGCGTGCGCTTCGCGGGCCTCCGTACTCCCGGTCCTGCGCGCCGCCCGGTGGACACGATCGGTCTGCGCGTCGAGGCGATTGACCAGCGGAACACCCACCTCCGGCGGCAACCGGAACTGTCCGGCCACCATCCCCTCACCGTCGACCCAATGACGGAGCGACCGCGCCGCCCGCTGGCGACGATGCAACTCGTCGCGATCGGCTGCGCCCAGCACCAGCCGGCGCGCCTCTTCCCGCAGGCCGGCCATGCCTCGAGCCGTCGCCACCGCCAACAACCCGGCTTCCGAGCCCGGCACCGCCTCCTCGGCGCGCACGATCTCGCGTGCCTGCGACAACGACACGACGCCAGCCGCGACCGCGTCACCGGTCGCCGGACACGCATCCAATGCCGCGGTGGTCGCCAGGGATTCCCGGGCCTGGCTCGGCGTCGCACCCGACGTGCGGGCGACCCACTCCACATCACCCGCGTTGCACTCGAGTGCCCGGGCCGCAGCACGCGCCGACGCGGCCGCGCACGCCTTCTGCGTGCGCGCGAGGTCTTCGGCGATGGCCGCGCAGTCGGCACCGGTCCACCGATCGGCCTCGAAGCGGGTGAGCTCCGCGCGCAGCTCCGCAGTCAGCTCCCGAAGACGCGACACGACCCTCCTCCCGGACACCGCAGCAACGATTGGGAAGGAGAGTCATCACGCCAGACCCTCGAGGCGTGCCCCCACTCTACCGAACGTGTGTTCGGGATGCAAGACCCAATTCACCAGTCCCGAACATGGATACCTTCGACGCGTGAAGATCTTCCTGGCCGGCGCCACCGGCCTGCTCGGGGTGCGGCTCGTGCCCCTCCTCGCCGACGCCGGCCACGAGGTGGTCGGCATGACCGCGCTCGCCGGACAAGGTCGCGCTCCTCACCGAGCTGGGCGCGAGCCCGGTCGTGTGCGACGTGTACGACCGGTCCGCGCTCGTCGAGGCCGTGGTCGCGACGGCGCCCGACCTGCTCCTGCACGAGCTCACCGACCTCCCCGACGACGCCGACCAGCTCCCCGAATTCGGCAGGCGGAACTCCCGCATGCGCACCGAAGGCACCGACAACCTCCTCGCCGCGATGCAGGCCGCGGGCGCCCGCCGGGTGATCGCACAGAGCATCGCCTGGCCGGTCAGGGACCGGGCTGCCGAGGCCGTCGACCACCTCGAGTCGGCCGTCCTCGCGCTCGATGGCATCGTGCTCCGCTACGGGCAGTTCCACGGCCCCGACACCTACTACCCCGACCCGGACGCGCTCCCCGACGAGCCGCGCGTCGGCCTCGATCGCGCCGCGACCGCCACCGTCGAGCACCTCGAGTCGCCGTCGGGGATCTACACGATCACCGACTGACCGGCGGCGTCAGGACCAGAATTCGTCGCTGTACGCGGGGAAGGCGTCGACCATCCAGAGCTCGTCGATGCGGGCGTCGTCGTCGAACCGCGCGAGGAAGCCTGGGACGGCGCCGTGCGCGCGTCCGTCGGCACCTCGTCCGACGCCGCCGTCACCGCTTGGTGACGTACGCGACCAACGACTCCGCGAGGTACGAACCCATGCCGTCGCGATCTCCCGCTCCGAACGCGGTGATCATCGACCGGAAGGCTCGCCCGTGCTCGGCGCTCACAACAGCTCCTGCACGAGGTCGCCCTGCACCCAGGTGAGCCACTGGTACAGCGCGTACGCACCGGCTTCGGGATCGGCGGGATCGAGCTGGCGCTCCTCCTCGGTGACGCCGAGGCGCGTGCCGAGCACGAGCCGCGTGTCGTTCAGCACCCCGAGCCACGCGTGCACCTCCTCCGGCGTGAGCTCGATCTGCCACCAGTCGCCGTCGAACGTCGCCCGGTCGAGGGTGACGGTGATGAGCTCGAGCGCATCGAGCCGCTCCCGCAGCAGCGACGGGTGCACGAGCGCCTGCCACTCGGCCTCTTCCGTCTCCGCGGTCGGGTCGAGGTACGCGCGTGGGAACAGGCGGGCAGCGCGCGGGGTCGTCGTTGTCGTCGTCGAACACGTCGCGCAGCTGCTCGGGCAGCGCGCGCATGAGCGCGAGCTCCTCCTCCGCCAACGACACCGTGAGCGCGCCGTCGCGACCGGACCGGAACCGCTTCCACCTCGCCATCAGACTGGTCGATTCCGCTGCGGCGTCCCGACCGGCCGCCCACGCCTCCGCTGCATCTCCATTACGACGGGTGTTCCATCGTGGCCCACAGGCCGTGGGCGTGGAGGCGGGCGACGTCGGCCTCGCACTTCTCGACCGTGCCGTCGGACACGATGGCCTTGCCCTCCTCGTGCACCTGGCGCATGAGCTTGGTCGCCTTCTTGCGCGAGTACCCGAACAACTTCTGGAACACGTAGACGACGTAGTCCATCAGGTTCACCGGGTCGTTCCACACGATCACGATCCAGGGCTTGTCGGTGACCGTGAGCTCCTCGAGCTCCGGCTCCTGGACCTCGACCGGCATGGTCACGACTCGGCTGCTCCCGCAGCTCCCGTGGGCCGCAGCTCCGCGGCGATCCGGCTCAACAACCCGTTGACGAAGCGGCCGGAGTCCTTGGTGGAGTACTGCTTGGCCAGCTCGACCGCCTCGCTGATGACGACCGCGCTCGGGACGTCGGGCTCCCATCCGAGCTCGTAGGCGCCGAGGCGCAGCACGGCGCGGTCGACCGCGGGCATGCGCTCGAGCGCCCAGTGCTCCGAGAACTTGCGCAGCAGCTCGTCGACGTCGGCGCCGTGCTCCTCGACGCCGCGCACGAGCTGCACCGCGTACTCGTCGGGCGGCGCGGGTTGCTGCTCGATGAGCGCGTCGACACCGAGGTCGCGCACTTCGAGCTCGTAACAGAGACCGAGGGCGCGTTCCCGAGCTTCGCGGCGGCTTCCGGTGACGGCCATCTCGATCGGCGCCGGCGCTCAGGCTCGCGCCAGGTATTCCCCGGTACGGGTGTCGACCTTGATCTTCTCACCCGGCTCGACGAACAACGGCACCTGCACCACGAGACCGGTTTCGAGCGTCGCCGGCTTGCGCGCGCCCGACACGCGGTCGCCCTGCACGCCCGGTTCGGTGTTCGTGACCGTCAGCTCGACCGCGGCGGAGAGCTCGGCGGCGACGACGTCGCCGTCGTACATGTGCAGGACCGCGGTGTCGCCTTCCTTGAGGAAGTGGACCGCGCTGCCGAGGTCGCTGGTGGCGACGTTGAGCTGGTCGTAGGACTCGCTGTCCATGAACACGAGCGAGTCGCCCTCGCGGTAGAGGTACTGCATCTCGCGCTTGTCGATGACGGCGAGCGGCACCTTCTCGTCGGCGCGGAACGTGCGCTCCAGGACCGCACCGCCCGACACCTTCTTGAGCTTGGTGCGCACGAACGCGCCACCCTTGCCCGGCTTCACGTGCTGGAACTCGACGACGGTGACGAGACCCTCCGACGGCAGGTTGAGCGCCATGCCGTTCTTCAGGTCGTTGGTGGAGATGCTCAACGAACAGCCTTCAATTTGACGGATTCAGATGATCAGGTGCTTCGGGAAGGCGGTGAGAGGATCGGAGCCGCCGGGGGTGACGACCACGGTGTCCTCGATGCGTACGCCGCCGACACCAGGGAGATACACGCCGGGCTCGACCGTGACGACCGAACCGGGTTCCAAGGTATCACGGGCACTCGCGGCCACTCGTGGCGCCTCGTGGATCTCCAGACCCACGCCGTGGCCGGTGCCGTGCACGAACGAGTCGGCCCAACCCGCGGCCGCGATGACGTCGCGACACGCGCGGTCGACGGCCGAGCAGTCGACCCCGGCGCGCACCGCGTCGCGTCCGGCGGACTGGCTCTCACGCACCACGTCCCAGATGCGCCGGGCGTCGGGACCGGGGTCACCGACGCTCACGGTGCGCGTCATGTCGGAGCAGTAGCCGTCGACGATGCACCCGAAGTCGATGACGACGAGCTCCCCCGCCTCCACCTGCCGGGCACTCGGGCGGGCGTGCGGCTTCGCGGCATTCGGACCCGACGCCACGATCGGGTCGAAGCTGTTGCCGCTGGCGCCCCGCCGGCGCATCTCGACCTCGAGGTCGAGCGCGAAGTCGCGCTCGGTGGGGCGATCGGCGAGCCGCGGGAGCAAGTGTCCCAGGGCGTCGTCGGCGATGGAGCACGCGGCGTGGATGCGGGCGACCTCGGCCGGTTCCTTGATGCGGCGCAGGGCTTCGACGAGCCCGTCGGTGGGGACCAGCTCGTGACCGTCGAGGACGACCGCGAAGTCGCGCTGCTGACCCCAGGTGACCGCGTGGGCTTCGAGACCGACGCGTGCGCCGGGCGTGAGCGCGGCCGCCAGCGCGGCGCGCTGCTGCGCCACCGTGGCACCGATCTCGATCTGCGCGTCGACCCGCGCCGCGGCGAGCTGCTCACCCGCCTGCGTGCGGTACCGGCCGTCGGAGGTGAAGACGAGCGCGTCGTCGGTGACCAGCAGCATCGCCGAGCTGCCAGTGAAACCGGTGAGGTATCGCACGTTCGGGAGACTGGTGACGAGGAGCGCGTCGACGCCGGCCGCGGCGAGCGCAGGCCGCAACCGCGCCGCCCGACCAACGACGTCCATCGCCGGGAGCGCATCCAGTTCGACGACCGTCATCAGGACTCCGATCTCGCGGCGAGGAGTGCGATCGCACCTTCGACGGCGAGGCCGTAGCCCGCGGCACCGAAGCCCGCCATGGTCGCGGTCATGTACGGCGAGATCACGGAGTCGTGACGCCAATGCTCGCGGGCTTCGGGGTTGGAGATGTGCAGCTCGACCTTCACGCCCGTGAACGTGGCGAGCGCGTCGGCGAGTGCGAAGGAGTAGTGCGTGAACGCGCCCGCGTTGAGCACGACGGCGTCACAACGGTTGCGGGCGCCGTGGATGGCCTCGACGAGATCGCCCTCGTGGTTCGACTGCATGTGCTCGACCTCGTAGCCGTGCTCGGCGGCGGTCTTGGTGGCGATGTCGACGAGATCGGCGAGCGTGGTGGTGCCGTAGATCTCGGGCTCGCGCTCACCGAGCAGGTTGAGGTTGGGGCCGGACAGTAGGAGGATCGTGCGAGTCGGGGCGTTCACACGAATCAGCCTCCCACACCGACCGCGGCGAACGCGACGTCGAGCGCGCGCGGGTCGGGATCGTGCACGGTCTCGAGCCCGAGCGGCCCCGGGAGCACGAACGTGAGTCCTCCCACCGACTTCTTGTCGCGTTGCATCGAGGCGACGAGCGCATCGCGGTCAGGCATCCCCTTCGAGAGCAGCCCTGGCACGGCGGTCGGCAGGTCGAGTGCGCTGACCACGTTGCGGTAGCGGTCGACGGTGTCGCCGTCGATGCGCTCGAGCGCGCCGGCGAGCGCACCCGCGAACACGAGTCCGACCGCGACCGCCTCACCGTGCAGCAGCTCGTAGCCACCGACCGACTCGAGCGCGTGGGCGAGTGTGTGCCCCAGGTTGAGCGTCGCCCGGAGCCCGGTGCGCTCCTGGGGGTCGACGGCGACCACGTGTGCCTTCATCGACGCGCAACCCGCGACGAGATCGGTGAGCACGTCGGTGTCGCGGGCGACGACCGCAGGGGCACGGTGTTCGATGATCGACGCAACGCGCTCGCCGCCGGGCATGAGCGCGTACTTCGCGACCTCGCCGAGGCCGGCGCGGAACTCGCGCGGTGGCAGCGTGGTGAGCGTGGTGACGTCGGCGTAGACCGCGATGGGCTGGTGGAACGCGCCCACCAGGTTCTTCCCCTCCGGAAGGTTGACCGCGGTCTTGCCCCCGATGGCGGCGTCGACCTGCGCGAGGAGCGTGGTGGGGGCCTGCACGACGGCGACGCCGCGGTGGTACACCGACGCGGCGAAGCCGGCGGTGTCGCCCACCACTCCCCCGCCGAGGGCGACGACGGCGTCGTCGCGGAGGAGACCCCAGCCGGCGAGGCGCGAGCACAGATCGTCCACCGTGGTCAGCGCCTTGGCGTCCTCGCCTTCACCGATGAGGAAGAGGTCGGTGGTGATGCCGGCGTGCTGGAGCGCGGCGAGAAGCGAAGGTGCGTGGAAATCGGCGATGCCCGGTTGGCTCACCACCGCGACGCGGCGGCGGCCGGCCAGCAGTGAGCCGACGTCGGCCAGGGCGCCGGCGCCGACGATCACGTCGTAGGGCGCGTCGGGCAGCGCGACGGTCACCCGCTCCACCGCGGTACTCCTCCAGGACGGTGTCGGCGACCTCGTCGACGGCGCGGCCGTCGGTGGCGACCTGCACGTGCGCGGCAGCCTCGTACGCGGGTTCGCGCTGGGCGCGCAGGCGCTGGAGCGTGGCCGTCTTGTCGCCACCCGCGAGCAGCGGACGGGAGTCGTCGTGCACGAGGCGCGACGCGAGCTCGGCGGACGACGCCAGGAGCCACACGACCACACCGTGAGCGCGGAGCGTGCGCCGGTTGTCGGCGTCGAGCACGGAGCCGCCGCCACACGAGATCACGAGCGGGGTGGGCGATGCGGCGGCATCGGCCACGGCCAGGCGCTCACGCCGTCGGAAGCCGGCCTCCCCTTCGGCGGCCCAGATGTCGTCGAAGGGCACACCCGCGGCCGCGACGACGAGCTCGTCGGTGTCGAGGAAGGGACGGTCGAGGAGCTCGGCGCACCGCTGGCCGACGGTGGTCTTGCCCGCGCCCATCAAGCCGACGAGCACGAGATGGGGCGCAGCCATCGCTCGGTCGTCGCTCAGCCGTCGCGCAAGGACGCGCGGTACGCGGCGTGATTGCGCAGGAGTTCGGTGAGCGAGTCGCCGCCGAACTTGCGGGTGACCTCGTTGGCGAGCACGAGCGCGGTCATGGTCTCTGCCACCACGCCCGCGGCGGGCACCGCGGTGACGTCGGTGCGTTCCTTGAACGAGACCGTCTCCTCCTTGGTGGTGGTGTCGACGGTCTTGAGCACGGGACGGTTGAGCGTGGCCAGCGGCTTCATCGCCACCCGGGCCACGAGCAGCCCGCCGGTCGTCATGCCGCCTTCGGTGCCACCGGCGAGCGTGGAGCCGCGGGTGTACTCCTGCGCGTCGTCGTCCCAGAGGATCTCGTCGTGCGCGTCGCTGCCGCGGCGGCCGGCGACCTCGAACCCGTCACCGATCTCGACGCCCTTCATGGCCTGGATGCTCATGAGCGCCTGGGCGAGGAGGCCGTCGAGCTTGCGGTCCCAGTGGACGTGGGACCCGAGGCCCGGGGGCACGCCGTAACCCAGGACCTCGACGACACCGCCGAGCGAGTCGCCGACCTTGGCCGCGGCCTCGACCTCGGCGATCATCGCCACTTCGGCGCCCGGGTCGAAGCAGCGCACGGGGGACTCGTCGACCGCGGGGAGGTCGACGGGCGTGGGCCGCTGGATCACCTCGGCCCGGGCGGCGCCCATCTGGATGACGTGGCTGATCACCTGGGTGCCGAGCTCGGCGAGGAGGAGCTTGGCCAGCGTGCCGACGGCGACCCGGGCGGCGGTCTCCCGGGCGCTGGCGCGCTCGAGCACGTTGCGTGCGTCGTCGAAGCCGTACTTCTGCATGCCGACCAGGTCGGCGTGGCCGGGACGGGGCTGGTGGAGGGGCTTCTCGGTGGCGCCGGGCGCGGGCGACATCTCCTCCTGCCACTTCGGCCACTCGGTGTTGTGGATCACGATCGAGATCGGCGAGCCCAGCGTGAGCCCGTGCCGGACCCCGCCGAGGAGCTCGACGTCGTCGCGCTCGAAGCGCATGCGCGGGCCGCGGCCGAACCCCAGGCGGCGACGGGCGAGCTCGTCGCCGATCTGGTCGACGGTGACGGGCAGGCCCGCGGGCAGACCCTCGACCACCACCGTGAGGGCGGGGCCGTGGGACTCACCGGCGGTCAGGTAACGCAACACGCGGACGACCTCGCAGTCGGGCTTCGCAGGGAACGCTCCAGGATACCGGCGCCCTCACCGCGAGCATGTGACGTTCGGGTGCACAGACCGCCGCCGCGTGACACGTGCCCGCAGGGTGGGGCGCAGGGATCTGAGGGCTCAGCTGCCCTTGTACCAGTCGAGGATGGGTGCACCGACGAGGACGGCGGTGATGGCGCCGGCGGCGAGGAAGGGGCCGAAGGGGACGGCCTGGCTCTTGCCACGGATCCTGGTGGCGATGAGGATCAGCCCGATCACCGCGCCGTAGAGGAACCCGAGGAACAGGCCGAGCACCATCTCGCCCCAGCCGAGCACGCCGAGCGCGAGGCCCAGGGTGAAGGACAGCTTGACGTCGCCGAAGCCCATGCTCCGCGGCGAGACCAGGTGCAGCACGAAGAAGATCGCGAACGCGATGGCGCCGGCGATCAGGCCGCGCACGTAGTCATCGAGGTCGCCGTCGATCGCGGCCCCCAGCGCGAGCAGCGCCAGCATCGCGACGGTCAGCGGGTAGACGATGCGGTTCGGCAGCAGGTACGTCTCGAAGTCGATCACCGCGAGGGCGATCAGCGCTCCGGTGAGCACCAGGTACGCGGGCAGCAGCCACGAGTCGTCGAGGCGCGCCGCGGTGGCGCCGAAGAGCGCGCCGGTGACGATGGTGACCAACACCCGGCGCGTCATCGAGACCGGCGGCTCGTCGTCGGCGGGCGGCCCGAACACCGGCACCTTGCGCGGGACGCGCGTGATCACCGGGTCGAGGAACCAGCCGACCACCAGCCCGAGGATCGAGCACCCGACGACGAGGACGGCGGTCATGCGTGCTGCTCCCCCATCGTCGTGCGGGCGGCGGCCGCGCGCATCGCCGCGACCGGCGCGTCGAGGCCGGTCCACGACTCGAACGCGAGCGCGGCCTGGTGCACGAGCATGCCCAGGCCGTTGACGGCGTGGATCCCGCGGGCGTGGGCGGCGGCGAGGAAGGGAGTCTCCATGGGGTGGTACACGGTGTCGACCACCAACTGGCCCGGGTTGAGTCGCTCCACGGGAACCGGCCCGGGTTCTCCCTGCATGCCGAGGGGTGTGGCGTTCACGACGAGCGCGTAGACACCGGGGTCGACGTCACCCAGCGTCACTGCCTGTCCGCCGGGCACCAACGCCGCCGCCGATTCGGCCGCGTCGAGCCGGCGCGCGCCGACGGTGACGCGCGCACCCGCACCACCCAGTGCGAGCACGATGGCCCGCGCCGCGCCGCCGGCGCCGGCGACGAGCACATCGGTGCCGGCGGGGTCGAACGACTCGTCGCGCACCGATCGGACGAGCCCCTCGCCGTCGGTCGACGACCCGAGCAGCCGTCCGTCGTCGGTGATCGTGACCACGTTGATCGCGCCGAGCGCGGACGCGTCGGGCGTGAGCTCGTCGCAGGCCGCCGCGGCGTCGGCCTTGTGGGGCATGGTGACGGTGAGGCCGGCGAACCGCAGCGCGCGGGCGCCGCGGACCGCGTCGCCACCGCCTCCCCGGGGCACCGCGAACGCGGCATAGATCCAGTTGAGTCCGGCTTCGCGGTATGCGGTGTTGAGGATCGCGGGAGAGCGCGTGTGCGCGACCGGATCGCCGATCAGTCCGGTGATCCTCGTCTCGCCGTCGATGGTCATGCCGGGTTCGGTTCCATGCTCACTCGCCGCGCACTCCGTGGGCCTGGATGTTCGCTTCGTGCTCCGCCAGCGTGGTGGCGAAGTACGTGACTCCATCCTTGCCGGTCACGTAGAACAAGAAGGGGACGTTGGCGGGCGCGAGGGCCGCGCGCAGCGACTGCTCGGTGACGGTCATGATCGGTGTCGGGGGCAGCCCGTCGACTCGGTAGGTGTTGTAGGGCGAGTCGATCTGCTTGTCGGCGTTGTTCGGCACCGGTGGGCAGCCGCCCTTCGCGTAGCAGAGGGTGGCGTCGATCTGGAGCGGCGTGCCCTGCTTCACGCGGTTGCCGACGACGGCCGCGACCTTGGGCGCATCCTCGGCAGAGCCCGCCTCGGCCTGCACCAACGACGCCACCACAACCGTCTGCTGCGGGGTGAGCCCGGTGGCAGGGTTGCCGAGGCCGACGGCGTCGCCGTGCTCATCGAACTCCGACACGATCGTCTGCAGCACCTGCTCGTCGCTCAAGCCCTCCACGAAGTACGTGTCGGGCCAGGTGAAGCCCTCGACCGACGTCTGATCGCCCTGGTACTCGGAGCGGATCCGACCCGACTGCGCGAGCGCCAGGAACGCGGGGCGGTCGTGACCCGGAAGCGCACCGACGCGGTCGGCGATCTGCTCGAGCCGGAGTCCGGG
The DNA here is from genome assembly GCA_963756895.1 of uncultured Actinomycetes bacterium. GTDB lineage: Bacteria > Actinomycetota > Acidimicrobiia > IMCC26256 > DASPTH01 > DASUAS01. The sequence goes on from CAVWPI010000008.1 coordinate 63,595, forward strand.
CGGGAGGGCGAGCACGGTGTGGCCCGCGTTCGCGGCGGCACCGTCGGGGCGCTGCCCGAGCACGTCGGTGGCCGCCTTCGCCCCCATGTGCTCGCGCATGGCGTAGGTCCCGGCTTGCGACGACCCTCCGGACACGCGGTACCAGAGCTGGAACGCGAGCGACGATCCGACGACGTCCTTGCTCGCGAGCTCGTCGCCGATCTGCTTCGCGCCCCACCCCTGATCCACCGTCACCGAGACCGGCGCGCCGTCGTCACCCGGTGCGTACACCTGCCACGCGAACCACGCGGCCGCGACCACGAACGGGAGCACCAACACCGCGAGGACCCCGAGCACCAACCATCGGCGGCGCCGGCGACGGCGCTGCTCGCCCCGGCGGGCCTCGCCCCGCGCCCGCCGCTCCGGAGGCCGCTCCGGCGGTCGGCTTCCGTCCCAGAAGTCACGTTGGGCAGACTCGTCAGCTGATGCTGCAACATCCTGGCGGCGCTCCTCCCCCGCCGGGTCCGTCGGCGTGGGCGGCCATTCCTCGTCGGGCACTCCCTCGTCGGAGGTCACCCGGTGTGGTCCGACGGGGGCCGGGCGTCGAGCCACGACTGCAGGATCACTGCGGCGGCCGACGCATCGATCGACTCGCGCTGCGCCCTGCGGCGCTTGCCGCGACGCGGGGTCGCCTCTCGGAGGTTGCGCTGCGCGATCATCGTGGAGAAGCGCTCATCGTAGGTGTCGACCTCCATCCCGAACGCGCGCCGCGACCTCGGTGATGGCCGACACCTCTTCGAGCACCGACCGCGCCGCCGGACCGAGCTCACCCGAGAGCGAGCGGGGCAGACCGACCACGATGCACGTCGCCCCCGCCTCGGTGGCGGCGGCGACGATCGCACGGTGGTCGTCGGCCCGGTCGGCCGCGCGGGTGAGGGTCGAGTGCGGGCTGGCGAGCACGCCCGACGGGTCGGTGACCGCGAGACCGATCCGGCGTTCGCCGAGGTCGACGCCGAGGATCCGCGTGCCGGGTCTGCTCACCCTCCGGCGGCCTGCACCGCCGACTGCAGCAGCGCGAGCGCGTCGCCGACCGCGTCCACGTTCTGACCGCCGCCCTGCACGACGTCGGCGTGCTTGGCGGTGCCACCGCCGAGCGCCTTCGCCGCGTCGCGCGCGAGGTCAGCCGCGGACACGCCGCCTTCCACCTTGTCCTTGCTCACCGCGACCGCGAGGCCGGCCTTGCCGTCCTGCACCCCGACGAACGCGACGACGCCGGAGCCGAGCGCGTCGCGCGTGGCGATGGCGAGGGTGCGCAGGTCACCCGGGGTCAGACCGTCACGCCGGACGACGACGGTGCCGTCGGTGGCCGACGCGGCGAGCGTGCCCGCCTCCGCGAGCGCGTCACGGGTGCGCGCCTTGGCGATCTCGTCCTCGAGCTCCTTCACCCGCGCCAGCAGGCCGTCGACGCGCGCCGGCAGTTCGCCGACGCTCACCTTCAACGTGTCGGCCAGGCTGCGCAGTGCAAGCTCTTCGCCGTGGATCCGCTCGAGCGCACCCTCGCCGGTGACGGCCTCGATGCGCCGAAGGTTGGCGCCGATCGATCCCTCGCTCACGATCTTGACCGGACCGATGAAGCCGAGCGCGTGCACGTGCGTGCCCCCGCAGAGCTCGATGGAGTGGTCCCCCGCCTCGAGCACCCGCACGAGGTCGCCGTACTTGTCGCCGAAGAACGCGATGGCGCCCAGCGACTCGGCGTGCTCCTTGGTGGTCTCGTAGTGGCGCACCGGCGCGTCGCCGATGATCTCGACGTTGGCGAGCGCCTCGATGCGGTCGAGCTGGTCGCGGGTGAGCGCCTCGTGGTGGCTGAAGTCGAAGCGCAGGCGATCGGGGCCGACGAACGATCCCGCCTGCTGCACGTGCGTGCCGAGCACCTCGCGCAGCGCCCAGTGCAGGACGTGGGTGGCGGTGTGGTTGCGCCGGATGGCGTCGCGGCGGGCGCCGTCGATGCGGGCGACCGCCTCGTCGCCCTCGGCGATCGTGCCCTCGACGACCTCGCCGCGGTGCAACACCAGGCCGGGGAGTCCGTACTGCGTGTCGTCGATGCGCACACGGGCACCGCTCGCGGTCTCGATGACGCCGGTGTCGCCGACCTGGCCACCCGACTCGGCGTAGAACGGGGTGCGGTCGAGGACGACGCTCACCGGAGTGCCGGCGTCGGCCTGCACCAGGCGATCGCGACCACCGACGAGCGCACGCACCTTGGCGCCGATCGTCTCGTACTCCTGACGGCCGGTGAAGTCGGTGGGCCCGAGCTCGTCGGCCAGCTCCCGGTAGAGCTCGAGCGGTGCGCCCTCACCCTTGCCACCCGCGGCCTTGTGCGCCTCCTTGGCGCGCGTGCGCTGCTCCTGCATGCGCGCGTGGAAGCCGTCGATGTCGACGCGCCGGCCGCGCTCCTCGGCGATCTCGCGCGTGAGGTCGATCGGGAAGCCGAGGGTGTCGTGCAGGAAGAACGCGTCGTCGCCGGTGACGTCGCCGCGACCGAGCACGCCGTCGAGCAGCTCGAGGCCACGCGCCAGGGTCTGGCGGAAGCGCTCCTCCTCGCGGCTCACGACGCCGAGCACGAGCTCGTGTTGCTTCACGATCTCGGGGTACGCCGCGCCCATGACGGCGACGGTCGCGTTCACCAGCGCGGGCGTGACGAGGTCCTCGGCGCCGAGCAGGAACGCGTGACGCACCGCGCGCCGAATGATGCGGCGCAGGACGTAGCCCCGCTCCTCGTTGGACGGCACGACGCCGTCGGCCACGAGGAACGTCATCGTGCGACCGTGCTCGGCGAGGATGCGCAACGACACGTCGGTGGCGGAACCCGGGAACGTGCCGTAGGTGACACCGGTGACCGCTTCGGCGGCGGCGACGAGCGGACGGAACACGTCGATGTCCCACACCGACGCCGCGTCCTGGAGCACCGCCAGGTTGCGCTCGAGCCCGGCGCCGGTGTCGACGCTCGGCGCCGGCAGCGGCACCAGCTCGCCGTCGGGCTTGGCGTCGTACTGCATGAACACGAGGTTCCAGATCTCGACGTAGCGATCCTCGTTGCCGCCCGGTCCGGTGGGGGGACCGTGCTCGGGTCCCAGGTCCCAGAAGATCTCGGAGCTGGGACCGCAGGGGCCGGTGTCGGCCATCCTCCAGAAGTTGTCGTCGCCCAGGCGCTGGATCCGTTCCCGCGGCACGCCCACCTGCTCGTGCCAGATCTTCTCGGCCTCGTCGTCGGTGGTGTGGACCGTCACCCAGAGTCGCTCGGGGTCGAGCGCGAGGACATCGGTGTACAGCTCCCACGCCCACTTGATGGCGTCTTCCTTGAAGTAGTCGCCGAAGCTGAAGTTGCCGAGCATCTCGAAGAACGTGAAGTGCCGGTTGGTCCGGCCGACGTCGTCGAGGTCGTTGTGCTTGCCTCCGGCGCGCACGCACTTCTGGATCGAGGTGGCGCGCCGGTACGGCGGCGTCTCGTCACCGACGAAGTAGGGCTTGAACGGGACCATCCCCGCGTTCGTGAACAGCAGGGTGTCGTCGTGCGGGATCAGGCTCGACGACGGCACCGGGGTGTGGCCGCGTTGCGCGAAGAAGTCGAGAAAGGTGGCGCGCAGCTCGTCGGCGGTGCGTACGGGTGTGTGCGTTACGGACACGGTACAAATCGTACCCGCCACCTGCGACGGTCTTCCCCGGTGTTCCCTGGTGTTCCCGCACACGACTGGGCCTGGGTCACGGCGGCACGCCCGCCGCTCCACCGCTCGCCGGACACGGACCCTTCTCTCGTCCGAGCCCCTGCACGCCTCCTTCGTCGGCGTGGCTCTTCGAGCCGGGTCTCGTCCGACGGGTCCTATCGTCCGGCGTTCGGTGGTTCGCCGTGCGCGCCGCCTGGATTCTCTCTCCTTCGGAGCCGCTCTTGACCTTTGCTGGCGCGGTCAGTTCTTGCGGTGGTCGTCGAGGTCGGCGACGGCTGCGTGGGGAGGGAGGGGCGGGAGCGGGTCGAGGCGGGGGTTGTCGGCGCGGAGCTCTTGTTCGCGGTCTTTGGCGGCGGAGCGGCCTTCGTGGAGGGCGACGACGACCTGGTCCTTGAGGGTGGTGGTCCTGGTGGAGATGGTGGTGGTGACGCGGTCGACGAGCGCGGGGGCCTTGTAGCGGTCGAGCTGTTGGCGGGCCTTGCGGGCGGCGACGACTGTCGTGCCGACACCGAGGGTGAAGCCCACGCCGAGCCAGGTGGCGCGCTTGAACATCAGATCTCCACCATCAGGACGCTCTCCGCTCGGCGCGGGTGCGCTTGACCGGCTTGTCGCCCTTGAGCCGTTGGACCGCGCGCTTGGTGCCGGTGCCGACCGCGAGGGCCTTGACCACCGGGTTGGTGAAGGTGCGGTAGGCGAGGTCGGACGCGGCGTCGACCCGTCCGCCGACGCGCTCGGCGCCGGACACGATGGCGTCGACGCGGTCGAGCTCGAAGTCTGCGGTGCGGACGACCTCGCGCAGTTCGGCGAGGGCCGGTTCGGCTTCGGCCCGGAAGTCGAGCGCGGCCCGGCGGAGGTCCTTGGCGGCACGGTCGAGGCGAACGATGACGACCACCAGCACCACCAGCGCGACCAGGCACACCTGCGCGGCGAGGACCGCCGCCCACTCGCTCCCGCTCACGCTCGGCTCACCCCGCCGTCAGTCACTCCGCTGTCCTTCGGTCCACGTCGCCACCGCGCCCGGTGGGAGTCCAGTACCGCTCGAGGTGGTCGGCGGGGCGGTACTGCTGCTCCACCCAACCGTCGGTCTCGTCGTGCGGGTACACGTACCCCTCGCCGTGCCCGAGCTTCGCCGCGCCAGGGTAATGGGCGTCCCGCAGATGAGCGGGGACGGCGCCGGCCGGCTGGTCGCGGACGTCCTGCATGGCCGCGCCGATCGCGGTGATCACCGAGTTCGACTTGGGTGCGTTGGCCAGGTAGATCACCGCGTGCGCGAGGTTGAGCTGCGCCTCGGGCATGCCGACGAACTCGACCGCGCGCGCGGCGGCGTCGGCGACGACGAGGCCGTTCGGATCGGCCATGCCGACGTCCTCCGACGCCAGGATCACGAGGCGGCGCGCGATCAGGCGGGGGTCCTCCCCCGCGGTGACCATCCGCGCGAGCCAGTACAGCCCGGCGTCGATGTCGGAGCCGCGGATGCTCTTGATGAACGCCGACAGCACGTCGTAGTGCTCGTCGTCGCCGTAACGGAGGGCGCGCAACGCGAGCGCGGCTTCGCTGTCCGCGAGGGTGATCGACGTCCGTCCCGCCTCGGCCGCGAGCGCGGCGGCGACGTCGAGCGACGTGAGCGCGTGGCGGGCGTCGCCCTCGGCGCGGTCGGCGAGGTGCGTGAGCGCCTCGTCGTCGATGCCGAGGTGTTCGTCGCCGAGGCCACGCGCCTCGTCGGTGAGCGCGTGCTCGATGAGCGCGCGCAGCTCGTCGGCGGTGAGCGACTCCAGGCGGAAGAGGGTGGAGCGCGAGAGCAGTGGACCGGTGAGCGAGAAGAAGGGGTTCTCCGTGGTGGCGCCGATGAGGACGACGAGGCCGTCCTCGACGTGCGGGAGCAGCGCGTCCTGCTGGGTGCGGCTGAAGCGGTGGACCTCGTCGAGGAAGAGGATGGTGCCGCGGCCCTGTTCGCCCAAGCGGGCCCGCGCGCGGTCGGCGACCTCGCGCACGTCCTTCACCCCCGCGGTGACCGCGGACAGCGGTTCGAACGCCTTGCTGGTGGCGCCGGCCACGAGGCGGGCGATGGTCGTCTTGCCGGTGCCGGGCGGACCCCAGAGCACGACCGACGACAGCCGGTCGGCCTCGATCAGCACCCGCAGCGGCCGGCCGGGCCCGAGGAGGTGCTGCTGGCCGAACACCTCGTCGAGCGAGCGCGGCCGCAGGCGGGCCGCGAGGGGAGCCCGCCGCTCGAGGCGCTCGGTGACCGCAGCGCTGAAGAGGTCGTCGGCCACCGCCCGATGCTACGGCCGACCGTGGTTGAGCGAAGCCTCCACGCTCGCTACCGTTTCTCACCGACCGGGAGGGCAGTCCCAATGAAGGTCATGACACGCGGAGTGGTCCTCGTCGCGGCAGTCGCCGCGCTCGGGGGCTGCGGTGGTGGCGGTTCCGACTCCGAGGACTCGCTCTCGGCGTCGTCGGACACGACGACGACCATCAGCACGGTGGTGACGACCGCACCGATCACGCGGACACCGTCGGGCGGGAACGTGGGATCCGGCGGGTCCGGTGGGTCAGGTGGCGGGTCCGGTCGCAACAACCCCGCTCCCACCACCAAGGCGTCGGGTGGGGCGACCACGACCGCGCCCCCGACGACGCAGCCGTCCACCGACACCGACAGCGACGGGCTGACCGACGCCGAGGAATTGCAGCTGGGCACCGATCCCAACAACCCGGACAGCGACGGCGACGGGATCCCGGACGGTCGGGAGGTCAACGCCTTGGGCTCGAACCCGCTGGACACCGACACCGATTCCGACGGTCTGACCGACGCGCTCGAGGTCGACCACAGCTGCGACGTGAACGCGCCCGACACCGACGGCGAGGGTCTCGGGGACGCGTTCGAGGCCAACAGCGGGTTCAGCGAGTGCTCCCTCGCCGACACCGACGGCGACGGTGACGACGACCTGGCGGAGTTCTCGATCGGGACCGACCCGCGGGACCCGAACTGCTTCTCCGGACCCGGGTCGGTCTGTCAGCGCTAGATCAACTCGACCCGTGCATCGGTGCGGTCGACCACTCGGTGACGACCACCGCCAGCGCGGAGTGAGCACGCAGAGCGGGCAGCGCGGGGCGAAAGGTCGCGCTCGTGCCGTCTGGGCGATGGAGCGCCACCGACTGTGACGCATGTCGCGCCGCGCGACGTGGGTTTTCTTCAACGGCATGTCAACCTTCCGGGGAGGCCCGGCGTATTCTTCCCGTGGCAGTGACGATGGAGGCCGAACGACCCCGTTCCCGGGTGCACCCCCCGGAAGCCGTCGAGACCGACGAACCGTCGGACGCGGTCGAGCCCGTCGAGGCCGTCGCATCGGTGACCATCGACCTCGTCTTCGAGGAGGTCTTCGAAGACCTCTACACCCGGGCCTACGGCGTGGCGTACCAGCTGCTCGGCCGTCGCAGTGAGTCGGAGGACGTCGCCCAGGAGACCCTGGCGCGTGCATTCGTCCGGTGGCGGCGCATCCGCGGCTACGCCGAGGCGTGGGTCGTGCGCGTGGCCGGCAACCTGGCGATCGACGCCTGGCGCCGCCGGCAGCGGGTCGAGACCGACGCCGACGCCGAGAGCCGGGGCGCGTTCGCGCCCGGCCCCGACGGCCAGCGGGTCGACCTCCACCGCGCGCTCGACACCCTGTCGCGACGCCAACGCGAAGTCCTGGTCCTGCGGTTCCTCGCCGACCTCCCCGAAGCCGACGTGGCCAAGGTCCTCGGTTGCTCGGTCGGATCGGTGAAGCAGCACGCCAGCCGCGGACTCGCGACCCTCCGCACGTCGATGGCCGTCGACGACACGGATGACGACAGCACCACTCAGCAGGAGCACCACTGATGCCGAACTTCTCTTCCGACCTCAGCGACCCGCAGCCGCCCGTCCCGGGCGAGCGGGAACGCGCTCTCGTCGCGGCACGCGCCCACGAACTGGGACGCCGCCGCCGTCTCGTGCAGGGTGGAGGCGCGCTTGCACTGGTCGCCGCCGTTGCCGTGAGCGTGGCCGCGCTCACGGCCGGCGGCTCTTCCGGCGCCGGTGGCACCAACCGGGTCGAGGCCGCGAGCAGCGCCTCCGACACCACCGTGTCCACGCCCACCACCCAAGCTACGACGCCCACGACCGTCGCCGCCGTGCCCGCGCCTGCACCCACCGAGGCCACGATTCCCGCCGCCACGCAGGAAGCGCCCGCCGCCACCTCCGCGGAGACTGCACCGGTCGTCCCGGTCGCGCCGAGCACGTTCACCCTGTCGGGCACCGTGACCGGCAACCCCGCGAACACCACTGTGACCCTCACGTTGACCGGCCCCGGAGGTTCAGTCGAGGTCGTCGCGGACGCGGCCGGCTCCTTCTCCGCCAGCAACCTGGCGCCCGGCGACTACTCGATCATCGGTATGTGGGTCGACAACGCCACTGGCACCGCAGCGCAGGCCTCGCGACTGGGTTCGGTGCCTCTGTTCGACAACGGCTCGGTGAGCCTCGTGTTCCACACCTAGACGCAACGTGGGGTCGGCCAACCCGAACCCGCCCGATCGCCCCGCCCTGCCGTAGCCGCCCCCGCCCTGCGCTACGGATTTGGGCGGGGCGCTTCGCGAGCTGACGGCCCCCGCACGTCGCCGACCTGCGTCGAAGTGGAGCAACTATCGCGCCACTTCGACGCAGAAACGGTGTTGGGGGCGCTACTTCTTGGGTTTGGGGAGGACGCTGAGGCCGAGCTCCTTGAGCTGGGCGGCGTCGATGGCGGTGGGTGCCCCGGTGAGGGGGTCGGCGCCCGACTGCGTCTTGGGGAACGCGATGACCTCGCGGATGTTGTCCTCACCCGCGAGGATCGCGGTGAGGCGGTCGATGCCGAACGCGAAGCCGGCGTGCGGCGGCGCGCCGTAGCGGAACGCGTCGAGCAGGAAGCCGAAGCGCGACTGCGCCTCCTCCTCGGAGATGCCGAGCAGCGAGAAGATCCGCTGCTGCAGGTCGGGCCGGTGGATTCGCACCGAGCCCGAGCCCAGCTCCCACCCGTTGAGCACGAGGTCGTAGGCCAGGGACCGCACCGCGAGCAGGTCCTCTCCCGTGCCGTGCTCGAGCAGCTCGACGTCGTCGGGGTGGGGCATCGTGAAGGGGTGGTGGGCCGGGATGGGCCGACCTTCGTCGTCGAGCGCCTCGAACAACGGGAAGTCGACGACCCACAGGAACTGCAAGCCGCCCTCGTGCACCGGCGGACGGCCGAGCTCCACCCGCAGCGCTCCGAGCACGTGGTCGACCAGGCGACGAGTGCCCGCGGCGACCAGCAGGAGGTCGCCGGGCTCGGCGCCCATCGTGTCGACGGTCCCGAGCTGCTCGGCCTCCGACAGGAACTTGAGCACCGGGCAGTCGAGTCCACCGCCGTCGATCACCCGCATCCACACCAGACCCGCGGCACCGAGCTGCTTGGCCCGGTCGACGAGCTTGTCGACCTGGGCGCGTGACATCCCGCCCTCACCGGGCAGCCGGATGGCCTTGACCAGGTCGGCCTGGAAGGCGCGGAACTCGGTGGCGCCGTAGACCTCGCTCAGGTCGACGAGCTCGAGACCGAAGCGCACGTCGGGCTTGTCGGATCCGTAGTGCTCCTGGGCCTGGTGCCACGTCATGCGCGACACGGGACCGGCGCGCGTCCCGGTGACGGCCTCGGCCGCGTCGAGCACCGCTTCGCCGATCACGGCCATGACGTCGTCGGCGTCGGCGAAGCTCATCTCTGCGTCGAGCTGCATGAACTCGAACTGGCGGTCGGCGCGCAGGTCCTCGTCGCGCAGGCAGCGGGCTATCTGGTAGTAGCGGTCCAAGCCGCCGACCATGAGCAGCTGCTTGAACAGCTGCGGGCTCTGCGGGAGCGCGTAGAACTCACCCGGCGACAGGCGCGACGGCACCACGAAGTCGCGTGCGCCCTCGGGCGTCGACGCGATCAGCATCGGCGTCTCCACCTCGGTGAAGCCCTCCGCGTCGAGCGAGCGGTGCAGCGACGCGTTCACCTGCGCGCGCACGCGCAGGTTGCGTTGGAGACGCGGACGGCGGAGGTCGACGTAACGGTGCCGCAGGCGCAGCATCTCGTCGGACTCGATGCGATCGTCGACGGGGAACGGCGGCGTCTCGGCCTCGTTGAGCACCTCGAGCGCGGTCGCCGCCAACTCGACCTCACCGGTGGGCAACGTGTCGTTGACGGTGCCCTCGGGCCGGTGGCGCACCTTTCCCGTGACCCGCACGACGTACTCACCGCGGACCCGGTGCACGTCGGCGCCGACGTCGTCGCCCGGGTCGACGACGACCTGCAGGAGGCCGGCGACGTCGCGCACGTCGAGGAACACCACCCCGCCGTGGTCGCGACGGCCGTCGACCCACCCGCACACGACGACCTCGCGGTCGATGTCGGTGGTCCGGAGATCGCCGGCGCGATCGGTGCGCATCATTGCGTCGTGTCCTCTGTTTCGAGTCGTTCCCGTAGCCATCCCGCGACCAGTTGGCGCGGGACCTCGATCTGTTCGCTCGTCCGCATGTCCTTCACCGCGACCGCGGCGCGCTCGGCCTCCTGCTTGCCGAGCAGCACCGTGTAGCGCGCTCCGGAGCGGTCGGCCATCTTCATCTGCGCCTTGAACGAGCGGTCGCCGTAGGTGCGCTCGGCCCGCATGCCGTCCTCGCGCAGCTCAGTGACCAGCAACGTGACCTCGGTGCCGTTGCCCATCCCGTCGACGACGAACACGTCGGCGGTCGGCTCGGCTCCGGGCACCACACCCTCCGCCGCGCAGGCGATCAGGACCCGCTCGATGCCGATGCCGAACCCGATGCCCGGTGTGGGCTTGCCGCCCATCTGTTCGACCAGCCCGTCGTAGCGACCGCCGCCACCGATGCCGTTCTGCGCGGCGTCGAGCGCCTGGCTCGAGAACTCGAACGTGGTGCTCGTGTAGTAGTCGAGCCCGCGCACCAACCGCGGGTTGATCTCGTGGGCGATGCCGAGGCGGTCGAGCCCGTGCTGCACCGCCTCGAAGTGCGTGCGGGCGGCGTCGCCGAGGCACTCCGTGATCTGGGGCGCGTGCTCGACGACGTCCTGCCAGTCGGGGTCCTTGGAGTCGAGGACCCGGAGCGGGTTGGCGGCGACCCGATCCCGGAACGGCTCGCCCAGCGCGTCGCCGTGCTGCAGCAGGTACGTCGTGAGGAGCTCGGAGTAGCGGGCGCGGTCGGCCTCGTCGCCCATCGAGTTGATGCTCAGCGTGAAGTCGCGCAGGCCAAGAGCCCGGTAGAAGCCGTGCGCGAGTGCGATGACCTCGACGTCGAGCTGCGGGTCGTCGACGCCCAGCACCTCCGCCCCCACCTGGAAGTGCTGGCGGTACCGGCCCTTCTGGGGCCGCTCGTACCGGAAGTGCGGCGCGACGTACCAGACCTTCCACGGCACGACCGGGTGGTGCTGCGCGAACGCGCGCGCGACACCTGCCGTGCCCTCGGGCCGCAGCGCGACGCGACGGCCGCCCTTGTCCTCGAAGTCGTACATCTCCTTGCGGACGACGTCGGTGGACTCCCCCACCCGCTGGAACACCTCGAGGTGCTCGAAGATCGGGGTGATGACCAGGTCGAAGCCGTAGCGCGACGCGCGGTCGGCGAACGCCGACACCAGCGCGGTCCACTGCGCCGACTCGGGCGGGAGGACGTCGGCGGTGCCGATGGGGGCGCGGTAGCGCGACTTGTCGTCCGAAGGGCCCTCGCTCACGCGGGCATCGTACCGGGGGCTCCTCGCCGAGTCCGGCTCCGTTACCAGTCGGTGGGTCGGTAGTCCTTGAGGAACTGGCCCGAGACGTGCTCGCCGGTGTTGAACCCGGCGATGATCGGATCGACGATGCGGGCGGCGCCGTCGACGATGTCGAGCGGCGGGTGGAACCGGTGCTCCGCGGTCTTGCGGGCGGCGATGTCGGCCGGGTCCTCGTCGCTCACCCATCCGGTGTCGACGCTGTTCATGTGGATCCCGTCGGCTTCGTACTCCGCGGCGCAGGTGCGGGTCATCATGTTGAGCGCGGCCTTCGCCATGTTGGTGTGCGGGTGCTTGGTGGTCTTGAACCGCCGGTAGAACTGGCCCTCGACCGCCGACACGTTGACCACGTGCTGATCGCGCTCCGGTGAGCGCAACATGAGGGGCTTCAGCCGGGCGTTGAGCACGAACGGTGCGACCGCGTTGACCAGCTGCGTCTCGAGCAGCTCGACGGTCGGCACCTCGGCCGCCATCAGCCGCCACGAGTTGCGGTCGCGGAGGTCGACCTGCTGCAGGTCCTGGTCGAGCGCGCCCTCCGGGAACAGGTCACGACGCGGCGAAGCCTCGCCGGGCAGCAGGGCGCGCTGCGACAGGTTGGCGGAGGACGCGACGGCGTCGGCATACTCCCCCATCAACGCATGAACCGTGGCCGGCATCCGCGCCAGCGACGCGGTCTCGACGTCCATCATGTGCTCGTAGAACGCCGGTGGCCGGCGCACCGTCTGGCACGCGTTGTTGACGACGAAGTCGAGGCGGTCGCGCGTGCGGTCGACGTGGTGACAGAACGCCTCGACGCTCGGCGTGTAGCGCAGGTCGAGCCCGAAGACCTCGAGCCGGTCACCCCAGTCGTCGAAGTCGGGCTCCCGGGCGTACCGCAAGGCGGCGTCGCGCGGGAAGCGCGTGGTCACGATGAGCTCGGCTCCGGCGCGCAGCAGCTTGATGCCGGCCTGGTAGCCGATCTTGACGCGCCCGCCGGTGAGCAGCGCCACCCGCCCGCGCAGATCGGCTGATTCGGTGCGCTTCCCGTAGTTGAACGCCGCGCACGTCGGGCAGAGCTGGTCGTAGAAGTGGTGGACGGCGGTGAACTTGTCCTTGCAGACGTAGCAGTGCTGCGGGTCGCGGACCACACCAGCGCCGCGTTCGTCGTCGAGCACGTCGTCGGGCGTGAAGCCGTCGGGCGGGAACACGTTGGGCGTGGTGAACACGGGCTTGGCCCGGAGTCGGCGGATGCCGGTGCCGGCGAGGACCGCGTCGTCGTGCGCGAGCGTCGCCGACCGCTGCCGACGTTGGCGGGCCTTGCTGCGGCGGCGACGCTCGTCGACGTCGGGACAGAACACGTCGCCCGCCGCGTTGACGAAGCGGACGCGTTCCTGCTCGGACATCGCCTCGAGCACCGACGGATCGGCGACGACGCGCTCCAAGAGCTCCGTGGCGCGCTGAATCTCCTCGCGGAACGCCGCTCCGTCTTCCCCTCGATGGTCGACTCCGCTCCGCCCACCGCGGACTCGACCGGCCGCCAGCCGGCTCCGCTCCGTCTTCCCCTCGATGGTCGACTCCGCTCCGCCCACCGCGCAGACTCGACCGGTCGCCAGCCGGCTCCGCTCCGTCTTCCGGATCTGCCATCGAGTGGGACCTACGCCCCTGCCCCGGCCTCGGCCTTCGCGTGTCCGGGCAGCACCCGGTACGCGGCGTAGACGCTCTCGATCCGCTTGACCGCCCACAGGATCGACTCGAGGTGGCTGGGGTCGGCGAGCTCGAAGTCGAAGCGGAACTTGGCGACCCGCTCGGTCGACGTCTGCGACGTGCACGAGAGGATGTTCACGTGGTACTCGGCGAGGACGTGCGCGACGTCGCGCAGGAGCCGTGACCGGTCGAGCGCCTCGATCTCGACCGACACCACGAACGTGGCGGGCTGGTCGTGGTCCCACTCCACCTCGATGACCCGCTCGGCGTGGTCCACCAGACCCGCCGCGTTGGCGCAGTCGGTGCGGTGCACCGAGACGCCGCGGCCGCGCGTGACGAAGCCCATGATCTCGTCGCCCGGCACCGGGGTGCAGCACCGCGAGAGCCGCACCATCACGTCGTCGAGGCCCTCGACGTGCACGCCGGTGGCGCGGCGCTCGGAGCGACGGGCGCGCTCGGGAGGCCGGGTGGCGGTGATCGGCAGCTGTTCCTCGCCGCTGCGCAGCTCCTTCTGGAGCCGCTGCACGACGGCCTTGGCCGACACGTGGTTCTCGCCGATGGCGGCATGGAGCGCTTCGACGTCGGCGTAGTGCATCGCCACTGCGACGTCGAGCAACGACGACGACGACGCCAGCTTCTGCACCGGCAGGCCGTCCTTGCGCAGCGCCTTGGCCAGTTCCTCGCGGCCGGAGTCGATGGCGTCGACGCGGCGCTCTCGTGAGAACCACTGCCGGATCTTCGTGCGCGCCTTCGGCGTGTGCACGAACTGCAGCCAGTCGCGCGACGGACCCGCACCCTCGACCTTGCTGGTGAAGATCTCGACCGAGTCGCCCGACGCCAGCCCGGAGTCGAGCGGTACGAGACGACCGTTCACGCGCGCGCCGATGCACCGGTGCCCGACGTCGGTGTGGATGGCGTACGCGAAGTCGACGGGCGTGGCCCCCGCCGCCAGCGTGATGACCTTGCCCTTGGGCGTGAAGACGAAGACCTCGTCGTACTCGAGATCGATCTTCAGCGCTTCCATGAACTCGCCGGGGTCGGACGTGTCCTGCTGCCAGTCGACCATGCGCTGCAGCCACTGGAGGTCCTCGGCCGGTTCGCGCTCCTTGTAGCCCCAGTGCGCGGCGACGCCGAACTCGGCCCGGCGGTGCATCTCCTGGGTGCGGATCTGCACCTCCACCGCCTTGCCCGTCGGTCCGACGACCGTCGTGTGCAACGACTGGTAGAGGTTGAACTTGGGCATCGCGATGTAGTCCTTGAACCGGCCCTGGACCGGCTTCCACATCGCGTGGATCGAACCCAGCGCGGCGTAGCAGTCCTTCACCGACTCCACCACGACGCGCACGCCGACGAGGTCCTGCACGTCGTCGAACTGCTTGCCGCGCGTGATCATCTTCTCGTAGATCGACCAATAGTGCTTCGGCCGACCCTTCACGTCGGCGTCGACCTTGAGCTCGTCGAGACGCGCCCGCAGATCGGTGAGCACGGTCGAGAGGAACTCCTCGCGCTCGGGCGCCTGCGTGGCGACCATCTGCTCGATCTCCGCGTACCGCAGCGGGTAGAGCACCGCGAACGCGGTGTCCTCGAGCTGCCACTTCATGTCGGCGATGCCGAGCCGATGGGCGAGCGGCGCGTAGATGTCGAGGGTCTCCTGGGCGATCCGGCGCTGCTTGAACTCGGGCAGCGACGCGATCGTGCGCATGTTGTGGAGGCGGTCGGCGAGCTTGATCAGCAGGACCCGGATGTCCTTGGCCATCGCCACGAGCATCTTGCGCAGCGTGGCCGACTGCTGCGCCTCCTTGGAGTCGAACTGGAGGCGGTCGAGCTTGGTGACGCCGTCGACGATCGTGGCCACGTCGACGCCGAGCTCTCGCTCGATGTCGTCCTTGGTGACGGTGGTGTCCTCGACCGCGTCGTGGAGCAGGGCGGCGGCGATGGTGACGTCGTCGAGCCCGAGGTCGGCGAGCACGAGGGCGACGCCGACGGGATGCGTGATGTAGGGCTCGCCGGAGCGGCGGACCTGCTCGCGGTGGGCGTCGCGGGCGATGTCGTAGGCATGCTCGATCATCGTGGTGTCGCCGCGGCGGTGCCGCTCGAGGTAGCCGTTCACCAGCGGGGCGAGCTCGGCGTCGACGGTGTGCGGGCGGCGCCAGGGCAGCACGGAACGCCGGTCGGTGCGAACCTCGACCCGCGGCTCCGTCGTGCTCATCTCCTCCACAACCCTACCGGTGCAGACGGTGTTCCCCGGCGACGGTCAGGGAGCCGTCAGAGAGTCAGCGCTTCTTCTTCTTGCCCCGCTGCTGCCGGCCGCGCGGGTTGGCCGAACCGCGCGACGCCGTCGTGGCGCCGTGCGGCGCGCTCGGCGCGTTCGGTGCGGCCGGCGTCTTGCGCGGCGGTCGGCGCGGGCGCGGGTGCGTCGACCCGGTCGACGGGCACGACGTCGTCGGCCGGGAGGTCGTCGCCGGGGTCGATGTCCTCACCGTCGACCGGCACGTCGGCAGGCTCACCGGCGACGACCGGCGGGACCGGCGCCACGAGCCTCGCCTTGGCCAGGTCGGCGGCCGCCCGCTCCCGCAGCGCGCGGTACCGGGGTTGGTGCTCCTTCAGCCACGCCAGCACCGGGGTGGCCACGAAGATCGACGAGTAGGCGCCGGTGATCAGACCGACGAAGAGGGCGAGCGCGAAGTCGCGCAGTGCGAGCCCGCCGAACGCGTAGGTGCCCACGAACAACAGCGACGCCACCGGCAGGAGCGCCACGATCGACGTGTTGATCGAGCGCATCAGCACCTGGTTGAGCGAGCGGTTGACCATCGACGAGTAGGTGTCACCGCGCACGGTACCGACGCGTGCGGTGTTGTCCTTCACCTTGTCGAACACCACGACGGTGTCGTACAGCGAGAAGCCGAGGATGGTGAGGAACGCCACGACCGTCGCCGGCGTGACCTCGAAACCGGTGACCGCGTACACACCGATGGTGATGATGATGTCGTGGACCACCGCGACGATCGCGGCGAGCGCCATGCGCCACTCGAAGCGGAACGTGAGGTAGGCCGCGATCACGAAGAAGAACACGATGAGCGCGGTGAGCGCCTTGCTGCTCACCTTGTCGCCCCAGGTGGGGCCGACGTTGCTCACGCTGACCTGCGCAGCGTCGCTCTCCGCGTACTTCGCCAGCGCGGCGGTGATCTTGACCTGCTCGGTCGCGGCTGGTGTCCTCCGACTGGACCCGCACCGAGTTGTCCCCGACGATCAGCACCTTGGCGTCGCCGAGCCCGAGCGGTTCGAGCACGTCGCGCACGTCACCCGCCGACGCCGAGCCCTTCGCGCTGCTCACGGTGAACTGCCACTGGGTGCCGCCCTCGAAGTCGATGCCGAGGTTGAGGCCCTTCACGCCGAAGGCGACCAGCGAGATGAGGATGAGAGTGCCGGACAGCAGCGCCCAGCGCCACGAGCGATCGATGAACTCGAAGTGGGTGCGCTCGTGGTAGAGGTCCTTGAGCGTGTGGCGCTGCCGCTTCTCCGGCGCCGGCGAAGTCGCGACCGCGGTCACGCCTGGACCCCCGCGGGGGCGTCGAGACCGGCGGCGATGCCCACACCCTTCATGCGGACGAGGTGCGAGCGCCGTGCCATGAGCGACACCAGCGGGTGCATGAAGAAGTACGCCACGAAGAGGTCGAGGATCGTGGAGATGGCGAGGAAGAGCGCGAAGCCGCGCACCGACCCGATGGCGAGGATGTAGAGCACGCCCGCACCGATGAGCGACACGAGGTCGGCGGCGACGATGGTGCGGAACGAGCGGGTGAACGCCCGGTCGACGCACGACCGCACCGTCGCACCCGCGCGCACTTCGTCCTTCATCCGTTCGTAGTAGACGATGTACGAGTCGACGGTCACACCGACCGACACGATGATCCCGGTGACGCCCGCGAGGCTGAGCACCACCGTGATGTTGAGCACCTCGGGCAGGAACCAGGCGATCAGCGAGTAGAGCGCCATCCCGCTGAGCAGGATGCCGGCGATCACGACCAGTCCGAGCAGTCGGTAGAACACGAGCATGTAGAGGGCGACCAACGCGAGCCCGATGATGCCGGCGAGGATGCCCGCGTGCAGCTGGTCGTTGCCCAGCGTCGGTGACACGTTCTCGACGTTCACCTGCTTCAGCACGACGGGCAGCGCACCGAACTTGATGAGCTTGGCCAGGTTGTCGGCCTCGTCCTGGGTGAACTGCCCCGAGATCACGGCGGTGCCGCCGAACGACTCGAAGGTCGCGTTGCGCGGCTGGATGGTCGGCGCCGACTGCACCTGACCGTCGAGCACGATCGCGACTTCCTTCTGGAACTGCTGCTGCGCCAGCGCGTCCCACTTGCTGCTGCCGGAGTCGGTGAGATCCATCTTCACGGTCCAACCGTCACCGGACACGAACTCGGCCTTCGCGGTGCTGACGGTGCCCTTGCCGGTGAGGCCGGTCTTCCCCAGGAAGTAGCGCGGCGATGTCTTGCTCCCGGGCTTGTCGGGCAGCACCACGCACGCGTCGCGCTGGTCCTCGGCACGAGTCGTGGTGGGGATGGTGGTCAGGGTCGCGACGGTGGCGGTGTCGCACGACGCGATCGCCTGCTGCGCCTCGGCCTCGGTCGGCTGCGGCGCGGTGGTCGTGGTGGTCGCACCCGGTGCGGTCGTGGTCGTGGTGGTGGCCGCCTTGGCCTGCGCCGCTTCCGACGGCAACGGGGCGAGCACGGGTCGGAACCGCAGCTCGGCGGTCTTGCCGACGAGCGCGATCGCCTTGTCGCGATCCTTCACACCCGGGAGGTCGATGACGATGTCGCTCCCCTGGCGGGTGATCTCCGGTTCGAGGGTGCCGAAGGTGTCGACCCGGTTCCGGATGATGTCGATGGCCACGTCGAGCGTGTCGGGCTTGAACTTCCCGACCGGCGAGAGCACCACCGAGGTGCCGCCCTGGAGGTCGAGGCCGAGGACGGGCGAGTGACCGCCGCCGACCGTGATCAGGAACGCGCCGAACACCAAGACGAGCGTGATGATCAGGTACGTGACGTTGCGGCGGACGGTCACTCCTCGACCTGCCCGTCGCCGGCCTCATCGTCGGATGGAACCGGGACGTCGATCACCGACTGGGCGATGGCGTTGCGCGCCACCGTGAGCACGACGCCGTCGGCCACCTCGAGCCGGATCTTCTCGTCGTCGAGCTCGCGTATGGTGCCGAGGATCCCGCCGATGGTGATGACCTCGTCGCCGACATGGAGCGCAGTGAGCAGGGCGCGGTGGGCGTTGGTGCGGCGCCGCTGCGGGAGGACGATCAACAGGAAGAACGCCAGCGCGATGACGGCGAAGTAGACGAAGATGACCATTGGTTGCCCGAGCGGTTCCTTGGCGTGTGCGCAGGTCCGAGCGGGGGCCGGACCGGTCGCGGATGCTAGCGGTCCGTCACCGCACGACTCTGGCAGCGGCGGCGGCGGCGTGCCCGATCGTCACCGACCGCTGTCGACCCGGGCCACGGCCGCCAGGGCCGCCGCCTCTTTCTGCCTGAGATCCCCACTGATCACGGCCACGCCGCTCGCTCGCTTCATTCGTCGGCGGTGAAGAGGTTGGGCGGCACGTGGGGTGCGGGGAGGTGCAGGTGCGCGTACGCGCCGGGGGTCGCGATCCGGCCACGCGGGGTGCGCTGCAGGAGCCCGGCCTTGAGGAGGAACGGTTCGTACACCTCCTCGACCGTCTCGGGTTCCTCGGCCACGGCCACCGCGAGGGTGTGGAGTCCGACGGGCTGGCCGCCGAAGGTCTCGCACAGCGCGGTGAGGATGGCGCGGTCGACCTTGTCGAGGCCGAGCTCGTCGACCTCGAACAGCTCGAGCGCGATGCGGGCGGTCTCGGTGGTGACCGCGCCGTCGGCGCGCACCTCGGCGTAGTCGCGCACCCGCTTCAGCAGCCGGTTGGAGATGCGCGGGGTGCCGCGGGAGCGCCGGGCGATCTCGACTGCGCCCTCGGTCTCGAGCGGCACGCCCAGGATGCCGGCGGCGCGCTCGATGATCGCGACGAGGTCGTCGAGGTCGTAGTACTCGAGCCGGGCGATGAACCCGAAGCGGTCGCGCAGCGGGCTGGTGATGAGCCCCGTGCGGGTGGTGGCGCCGATCAGGGTGAAGCGCGGCAGGTCGAGACGGATCGAGCGCGCCGCAGGACCCTTGCCGATCACGATGTCGAGCTGGAAGTCCTCCATCGCCGGGTAGAGCACCTCCTCGACCGGGCGCGGGAGGCGGTGGATCTCGTCGATGAACAGCACGTCGCCGTCGTCGAGGTTGGTGAGGATGGCCGCGAGGTCGCCGGCGCGTTCGAGTGCGGGACCGCTGGTGATGCGCAGGCTGACGTCCATCTCCTCGGCGACGATCCCCGACAGGGTGGTCTTGCCGAGACCGGGCGGACCGGCGAAGAGGATGTGGTCGGCAGCCTGCCCGCGACCACGCGCAGCCCCGAGGAGGAGCTCGAGCTGCTCCTTCAGCCGCGCCTGGCCGACGAACTCGTCGAGTCGCCGGGGCCGGAGGGTGACTTCCTCGGCCTCCTCGACCGGATCGGCCGCCGCGCTCATCAGCTCGTCTCTCATGCGTGGGTCACCGCCAGGAGCTTCAGGGCCTCGCGGAGGAGATCCTCGACCGAACCCTCCTCCGGGAGCTGGGCGACGACGTCGCGCACCTCGTCGGGGGCGTAGCCGAGCCCGGCGAGCGCGGCCCGCACCTCGGCGCGGGGCGCCGCGTGCGCCACCGGTCTCGGTGAGGTCGACCTCGGGCACCGCGAGCCGGGCCTTGAGCTCCACCAGGAGACGCTGGGCGGTGCGCTTGCCGACGCCCGACACCATCGTGAGCGCGGCGAGATCGTCCTCGAGCAGCGCGCGGCGGAGCGCAGTGGGTGAGTGCACCGACAGCATCGCCAGCGCGAGCTTGGGTCCGACGCCGGTGGTGGCGATGAGCGCCTCGAACGTGTCGCGCTCGTCGCGCGTCAGGAACCCGTAGAGCACCATCGCGTCCTCGCGCACGTGCAGGTGCGTGAAGAGGAACGTGCTGTCGCCGGGGTGCAGCGCAGGCAGGGCGCTCGCCGGGACGTAGGCGCGGTAACCGACGCCACCGACCTCGACCAGGACCTCACCGACCGCGGTGCGCTCGATCACCGTGCCCCGGACCGAGCCGATCACCGCGCGCCCCTCAGCGAAGCGTCCTTCGGCGAAGCGTCCTTCGGCGAGGCGTCTTTGGCGAGCGCCGCGGCGATGGCGTCGTCGAGCTTGGACGACTGAGCGTTGCCGACCGCGGCCGCGAGCGGCGCGCGCCACCAGTGGCACAGTGCGAGGGCGAGCGCGTCGGCGGCGTCGGGCGGGTCGGGGACCTCGGCCAGTTGCAGCAGCCGCATCACCATCTGTTGCACCTCGTACTTGCCCGCGCCGCCGTCGCCGGCGACTGCGAGCTTGACCTCGTTGGGGCTGTAGTTCACGACGGGGATGCCGGCGCGTCCGGCCAGCGCGAGCGCGAGCCCGCTCGCCTGGCCCACCGACATCGCGGTGCGGGTGTTCACCTGGAACAGCACCCGCTCGACGGCCAGCGCCGCGGGGTGGTACTCGTCGATGAGCTCGCCGAGCTCGTGCAGCAACGTACCGAGGCGGATCGGCAGCTCCTCGCGCGGCGGCGTGCGGATCACGCCGTAGGCGACGGCGCAGAAGCGCGAGCCGTCGCGCCGCACCACGCCGTACCCACAGCGCGACACGCCCGGGTCGATGCCCAGGACCAGCTGCTCTCCCCCTCCGGCCGGATCGAACACGGGTTCGATCCTAGAAGGGTCAGTCGGCGTCGTGGCGGATGGCGCGGTTCTTCGTGCGGCGCTTCTTGCGGCGCTTGAAGATCGAACGGATCGCGACCACCACGACCAACCCGGCCAGGACCGGCGCCAACCGCTTCCCCACCGAGCCGCCGGCCGCGTCCATCAGGTCGATGGGCTCGGCCTCCCGGGACTCGATCTTGCGCGGGCCGGCGTCCGAGCTCGCCGGTGGACGCGAAGCCGGCGTCGGCCGGGCTCCCGGTGCCGGCCACGGTGGTACCGGACGCAGTGGTGCCGGCCGCAGTGGTCCCGGGGTCGGTGGGCGCATCGTCGGCAGCCAGGTTCGAGCCGGGACCGCCGGTCAGCACGTCCTTCTTCAGGTTGTCGGCGAACTGGCCCAGCAGCTTGCTCGACACGTCGGCCATCACGCCGCGGCCGAACTGCGCCACCTTGCCGGTGATGTTGAGGTCGGTGTCGATGTTGACGGTGGTGCCGTCGCCGTCGGGCACGAGGGTGGCCACGACCGTCGCCGACGCGTTGCCCTGGCCGCGGGTGTCACGGCCCTCGGCCTGCAGCACGACCTTGCGGTTGGCCTCGTCGGCCTCCTCGATCTTGGCCACACCCTTGTACTGCGCGGTGATGGGACCGACCTTGATCTTCACCGTGCCGCGGTACTCGTCGCCCTCGACCTCGGTGAGCTGCGCGCCGGGGAGGCAGGGGGCGATGCGCTCGAGGTCGAGGAGCACCTTCCACGCCTCCTCGACCGGCACCTCCACCCGGAAGCTGTCTTCGATCTTCACTGGTCCTCCTGCTGCAGTCGTTCGAGGTCTTCGAGGGTGTCGACGTCGGCGGCACTGCCGGTACCCGTGCAGTCGACGTGGACCGCACGGTCCCGGGCGAGCGCCCGGGCCCCCACGTCGCCGCGGAGCTCCAACGCCTCGGACCAGAGGCTACGCGCCAACTTGACCGGGTTGCCCGGTTGTCCGTCGTAGATGGGTACGACGAGGTCGCCGTCGGTCGCCGCCACCCGCCGGTAGGCCTCGGCAGCGACGAGCGGCTGGTCGGCGAGTCCGACGCACACCGCGTCGATGTCGGCGAGCGGCGTCAGGAGGCGGAGCACCGCTCGCAGGCTCGACGCGATCCCCTCCTCCCACTCCGGGTTCCCGACCACATCCACGGCGACCTCGAGAGCGGTGGGCGGCGACGGCGGCGCGGACGTCGTCGGCGCGGTAGCCGGCGACGAGCACGACCGGCGCGAGCCCGGACGCCAGCACCGCGTCCAGCGCCCACGCGACGAGCGGTCTCCCCCGCCACTCGAGCAACGGCTTCGACGCGTCACCGCCGAGACGGGATCCGCGACCGGCGGCGAGGACCGCGGCGGCGACCGTCAACCGGAACGGTCCGGACCGGCGCGCTCGGGGGTGATGCGCACGATGACGCGCTGGTCGCGCACCATCGCGGCGCGGTAGTCGTCCCAGTCGGGGTGCTCGCCGCGCAGCGACCGGTAGTACTCCACCAGGTGCTCCATCGCGTCGGGCAACGACACCACGTCGGCGCGACCGTCGACCTGGATCCAGTCGCCGTAGAAGCCGTCGCTCATGACGCACACCGACACACGCGGGTCGCGCCGCAGGTTCTTGGTCTTGAGGGCGGTCTCGCGCGTGCTCACGGCGATGAGGCCGTCGGCGTCGACACCGCACACGATGGGCGACATCTGCGGCGAGCCGTCGCGCCGGAACGTGGTCATCACCGCGTTGTGGTGCTCGCGGACGAAGTCGAGCGCGCGATCGAGATCCATACCGGTCCTACGCGTACACGGACTCGAGGACGGCCTCGGGGATGTCGAAGTTGGCGTAGACGTTCTGCACGTCGTCGTGCTCCTCGAGCGCGTCGATGACGCGCAGCACCGACTTCGCCTTCGACGCCTCGCCGAGCTCGACGGTGGTGCTCGGCAACATGGTGAGGTCGATGCTCGTGACCGGCATGCCCGCTTCCTCGAGCGCGGTGCGCACGGCGGACACGTCGGTCGGCGCGGTGGTGACCTGCCAGGTGTCGCCGAGGTCGGCGATGTCCTCGGCGCCGGCTTCGAGCGCAGCGAGCATGAGGTCGTCCTCGGTGGCGGCGTCGTGCGCGAGCACCACGACACCCTTGCGCTCGAACTGCCACGCCACCGCGCCGGGCTCGGCCAGCGATCCGCCGTTGCGGGTGAACACGTTCTTGATCTCGGCGCCGGTGCGGTTGCGGTTGTCGCTCAAGGTCTCGACGTAGACCGCGACTCCGTTGGTGGCGTAGCCCTCGTACGTGATGTTCTCGTAGGTCACGCCCTCGAGCTCGCCGGTGCCGCGCTTGATCGCCCGCTCGATGTTGTCCTTGGGCATCGACGCGTCGCGCGCCTTCTGCACCATCGTGCGGAGCGTGGGGTTGGCGTCGGCGTCACCGCCGCCGCTGCGCGCCGCCACTTCGATCTGGCGCGCGAGGCGCGCGAACTGCTTGCCACGGGCGGCGTCGGCCGCGCCCTTGGCGTGCTTGATCGAATGCCACTTGGAATGTCCGCTCATGAGCGTTCGCCTTCGGTGAGGAACCGTTCGTGGAGCCGGAGGTCTCCGGACAGTTCAGGATGGAAGCTCGCGACCCAGACCCGGCCCTGGCGAGCCAGCACCGGGACGTCGTCGTGACGGGCGAGGACCTCGACGTCGACACCCGCATGCTCGATGCGGGGCGCGCGGATGAACACGCCCGGGAACGTACCCCCCGTGAGGCCGTCGACGACGAGGTCGGCCTCGAACGAGTCCCGTTGACGGCCGTAGGCGTTGCGCCGCACGGCGACGTCGATGACGCCGAACGACTCCTGGTCGGGCCGGCCGTCGACCACGTCGCGCGCCAAGAGGATCATGCCGGCGCAGGTGCCGAGGACCGGGACGCCGTCGCGCAGCAGCTCGGCGAGGGGTGCCCGCAGCCCCGACGAGTCGAGCAGCTTGCTCATCGTCGTGGACTCGCCGCCGGGCAGGATCAGCGCGTCGAGCGCGCCGAGCTCCGCGGGTGTGCGCACCTCGATCGCCTCGACGCCCAGGGCGTCGAGGATCTCACGATGCTCGCGGAACGCCCCCTGCAGGGCCAGCACGCCGACTTTCATGGCCTGGGGGCCTCACGATCGCTACCAACCCCGGTCGGCGAGCTTGACGTCGAGGGTGTCGATCTCCTCGCCCCGCATCGCCTCGCCCAACCCGCGCGACACCTTGGCCACGATGGTGGCGTCGGCGTAGTGGGTGGTGGCCTCGACGATGGCCTTCGCCATCGTGGGCGGGTCGGAGCTCTTGAAGATCCCGCTGCCGACGAACACCGCCTGCGCGCCGAGCTGCATCACCAGCGCGGCGTCGGCGGGGGTGGCGATGCCGCCGGCGCAGAACATCGGCACGGGCAACTCGCCGAGGCTCGCGACCTCCTGCACCAGGTCGACCGGCGCCCGCAGCTCCTTGGCCCACGCGAACACCTCGGCCTCCTCGGCCACGGTGAGCTTGCGGATGTCGCCGAGGATCGAGCGCAGGTGGCGCACCGCCTCGACGATGTTGCCGGTGCCGGCCTCACCCTTCGAGCGGATCATGCACGCGCCCTCGGAGATCCGGCGCAGCGCCTCGCCCAGGTTGGTGGCGCCACACACGAACGGCACCGTGAACGACCACTTGTCGACGTGGTGCGCCTCGTCGGCCGGGGTGAGCACTTCGCTCTCGTCGATGTAGTCGACGCCGAGCGATTCGAGCACCTGCGCCTCGGCGAAGTGCCCGATCCGGCACTTGGCCATCACCGGGATGGTGACCGCGGCCTGGATGCCCTCGATCATGGCCGGGTCGCTCATGCGGGCGACGCCACCGTCCCGCCGGATGTCGGCGGGCACGCGCTCGAGCGCCATCACCGCGACCGCGCCGGCGTCCTCGGCGATCGTGGCCTGCTCGGGGGTGACGACGTCCATGATGACGCCGCCGCGCAGCATCTCCGCGAGCCCGCGCTTGACCCGTGCGGTCCCCGTGGTGCGTTCGTTCATGGCCGTCAGGTTACCGGCCGACCCCGACGAGCCCTTTACTTCTTCTTCTTGGCCGTGGTCGGCGGCACCGTCGTGGCCGGCGGCACCGTGGGCGCGGGCGCGGGCGCGGGCGTGATGTCGACCGCGCTCCCCACCGGCAGCAGATCGACCCAGGTGCGGCCCGGCCGCAGTGGGATCGGGTTGCCGGCGGCGTCGACGTACTTGGCGGGCTGGGCCTTGTCCGGCCGCACCCAGCGGCCGGTGCGCAGCACGCCGTCGGTGAAGATCCAGACGTCGCCCTCGCCGACGGTCTGGGCCTCGGCCTCACCGGTGTACGGCGTGAACTGGATCACCACGTTGGCCGGTGCGATGGGCGCGCCGCCCACGACGGTCTGCGGGACGCCGTCGATCGTGCGGGCCCACAGGCCGGTGGCGGCCACCCAGGTCCACGTCGGGTCGTACCCCTCCTGGAACCCGACGTGGAAGTCGATGACGCCCTGCCCGACGACGGCCGGCGCGCCGTTGGCGACGTACTGGAACAGCGCGGGCGGAGGCTTGGGGTCGCCGCCGAGGTCGAACAGGGGCTGGCCGAGCCCGTAGAGGTTGTGCGGCGCGTCGCGCGGGGGTTGGTCCTGTTGGTTGCGCACCATGGCCGAGCCCGCGGTGTCCTCGTCGACCGCGTGCACCGGCGACGCGTTGATGGCGTCGACGTTGACCGGTGCGCCGCCCGAGTAGGCGAAGATCCCGCCGACCGGCCACACGATGTCGGGGTCCTCGGAACGCACCGAGCGGACCGGACCGATGACCGCGGGCACCGTGGAGTTGAACATCGCCACGAAACGGGTGATGTCGTACTCGACGACCTCCTCGTAGACCACGTCGGCCTGGTCGATGCCGGTCTGGGGCCGCGCGGCCTCGGTGTTCTCGACCTTCACCGAGAGCGCGGGGCGGCCGTGGCTGGCGGCACCGGGGTCGACCAGTCCGGTGAGCGGCGCGGTGGGCGGTGCGACCGTGGTGGTGGTCGGGGCGACCGTGGTGGTGGTCGCCTCGGGTGTCGCCGCCTTGGAGTCGCCGCCCCCGCAGGCGGAGACGAACAGGGCCAGGGCCGCGACGACGGCACTCGTCGCGGCAGTCGTCGATCGGACCTTCTTGAACTCCGGCACTTACATCTCCTGCAACCGCGCGATGCGGTCCTCGAGGGGTGGGTGGGTGTCGAACAGGTCGTTGAACTTCGACCCAGGCTTCTTCTTGTCGGTCTCGAGCGGCTGCTCGATCCACATCTGGGCCGTGGCCTTCGTCGCGTTGTGCACGACCGCGTGGTCGTCACGCAATTTTTCCAGAGCGGAGATCAGACCGGGTGGATACCGGGTGAGCTGCACGCCGCTCGCGTCGGCGAGGTACTCCCGGTTGCGGCTCATCGCCATCTGCATCAGGTAGCCGGCAAATGGCGCCAGCATCAGCACCGCGAGCGACGCGATGGCGATCACGATGCCCAGAGGTCCGGAGTCGCCGCTGTTGTTGTCGCGCCGACCACTCAGGCCACCCCAGAACGCGAACCGGAGGCCGATGTCGGAGATCAGCGCGAGGGTGCCGACCGCGGTCACCGCGATGGTGGTGACCAGGATGTCGTAGTTCTTCACGTGCGACAGCTCGTGTGCGATCACGCCTTCGAGCTCGACCCGGTTCATCACCTCCAACAACCCGGTGGTGACCGCGAGCGCGGCGTGCTTTGGGTTGCGCCCCGTAGCGAACGCGTTCGGTGCGGGATCGTCGACGACGTAGAGGCGCGGCTTCGGGAGACCGGCTGCGATGCACAGCCCCTCGACCAGGTTGTGATAGCGGCGGTACTCGGTCTCGTCGGCGGGCTTGGCCCGGCTGGCGGCGATCGCGATCTTGTCGGAGTTGTAGTACGAGCCCCAGGCCAACGCCATGGCGATGACGAACGCGATGACCACGCCGACCCAGCCGCCGCCGAAGAGCAGCACGATCGCAGTGGCCGCGAGCGTGATCAGCCCGACGAACACGAACAACATCAGGAACGTGCGCCGCTTGTTGCGCGCGATCTGCTCGTTCACGGGTGGTGACCTGTCTCGGGTGGGTGGCCTCGTCGCCGGCCGCCGCGGTCCTTCCGAGAGGGAAGTGTCACGCGGGCGCGGGCGCCGATCAGCGGGTGGTTAGAACTGCACCTGCGGCGTCGCGGTGTCCTCGGGCGCGGCGTCGAAGAACTCGCGCTTCTCGAAGTGGAACATCCCCGCGAGGAGCACAGTGGGGAACTTCTGGATCTGCGTGTTGTAGCTCAGCACGCTGTCGTTGTAGTACTGCCGCGCGTAGGCGACGCGGTCCTCGGAGCTCGTCAGCTCCTCCTGCAGGTTCAGGAAGTTCTGGTTCGCCTTGAGGTCGGGGTACGCCTCCGCCACCGCGAACAGGCTCTTGAGCGCGCCGCTGAGGACGTTCTCGGCCTGGGCCTGATCGGCGGGCGACTGCGCGTTGATCGCGTTGGCGCGGGCCTGCGTGACCGCCTCGAACGTGCCCCGCTCGTGGGCGGCGTAGCCCTTGACCGTCTCCACCAGGTTGGGGATGAGGTCGTGGCGTCGCTTGAGCTGGACGTCGATCTGGGACCAGGCGTTGTCGACCTGGTTGCGCCGCTTGACGAGGCTGTTGTAGCCGAGCCAGAAGAACAGCCCGACGATGACCACGATGGCGACGATCACGATGACTGCGATCATCCCGTCATGCTATCGGCGCGCCCTCCGGGAACCGGGCCACGGTGGTCAGCGGCGAGCGATCGGGGACAGGTCGGCGGCGATGGCCCGCTCGTAGAGCGGCAGGAACAGCTCCGCCAGGTGGTCCAGCGAGAACTCGTCGGCCCGGCGGGACCCTTCGGCCACCAGCTGCGCCCGGCGGACGGGCTCGTCGAGGAGGGTGCGGAGCCCGGCCCGGAGCATCTCGGTGTCTCCCGGCGGGACGAGGAGCGCCTCGCGATCGGCGCGGGAGACCGTGCGGTAGCCGTCGATGTCGGACGCCACCACTGCGGTGCCGGCGGCCATCGCCTCGAGCAGCACCACGCCGAACGACTCGCCCTCGATCGCGGGGAAGCAGGCGATCGTGGCGCCGCGCAGGCAGGCCTGCTTCTCCTCCTCGGTCACGCGACCGAGCCACTGCACGCGGGGCACGCCCCGGGCGCGCAGCGACGCCTGCTCGGGCCCGTCGCCGATCACCCAGAGGTCGGCGTCGCGCTCGAGCCCGGCGAACGCGTCGAGCAGCACCGCGAGTCCCTTGCGTCGTTCGTGCCGCCCGACGAACACGATCGCAGGCGCGACCGACGGCGCGACCGGCCCGTGCGCGAGCCTCGGGACGTCGACGCCGTTGGGCAGGATCTCGCACTCACCTCCGAAGGTGAGCGTGACCTGGCGCTTGGCGTCCTCCGACACCGCGGTGGAGACCGCGAGGCGTCGCATCATCGGTTTGAGACCGGGCCGGAACGTCTCGTACCAGCCGTTGCGGCCCGTCCGCGCGGAGTGGAAGGTTCCCACGGCGGGGAGGGTGGTGCCGACGAGCGCGGCGTGGTTGGGGCCCGGCGAGAGCGGTTCGTGCAGGTGCAGCACGTCGGGGCGGAAGGTGCGCAACGCCTCGATCGTGCGTCGCGCCACCGCGCGTCCGGTGGCGATCGGCGCCACCGACCCGTTGCTCGGTACGCGCGAGCTCGGGCCGACGGTGGTGATCCCGGGCTCGGGCGGCGGGCCGTCGCACGGGGCCACGATGCGGGCGTCGATCCCGCGGGCCCGCAGGGCGCGGGCGAGCCCGAGCACCTGGCCCTGCACCCCGCCGAAGAGCGTCAGGGAGTAGGGGCACGACAGCATGACCCTCATCGACACACCCCGATCATCCCATCCGCGTGGTGTCGGTGGCGCCTCGGGACGCGCGGTCGGAGCTCGGCGGCGCGGCGCGGTCGCTGGGCCAGTTGGGCTGCAGCAGGTGCCAGTGCGTCGGTTCGACCCGGATGAGGTCCTCGTACGCGTGGGCGAGGTCCTGGGTGACCCGGGTCAGGTCGTCGCGGAGCCGGCCGGTGCGGGCCGCGCCGGTGGCCCGGGAACGGGAGGTGTCGAGTGGCGGACGGATGTCGGCCCGGCAGTCGCCGCGGTCCATGAAGTAGCACCCGACCGGCAGCAACGGGGTGCCGCCGCGCAGCGCGGTCATCGCGGGGCCGCCCGGCATCGTGGTGCGCTCGCCGAAGAACTCGACCTCGACGCCGTCGCCGGTGAGGTCGCGGTCGGCAAGGAGGCAGACCACCTCGTTCGCCCGCACCGCGCGCAGCACGTCGGTACCGGCGGTCGGCGAGAGCGGGATCACGCGCATGCCGAGGCGTTCGCGGGTCTCGACGAACCACTCGAAGAGCTCGGGCGGCTCGACCGGTTCGGCGACGACCGCAACCTTCAGGTCCTGCAGCGCGAGCCACGCGCCGGCGAAGTCCCAGTTGCCGAGGTGCGGGAGCGCGAGCACCGCGCCCTTCCCCGCCTGCACGCCGGCGCGGACGTGCTCGAGGCCGGTGCAGTGGAAGTGCTCGTTGATCCACTCCGGCGTGAGCGTCGAGAGGCGGAAGAGCTCGTAGAAGTAGCGCCCGTACGAGTCGAACGTGGCCGCCACGTCGTGCCGCAGGGCGGCACCTCCGTAGTCGGGTCCGTGGATGCGCCGCAGGTTGCGCTCGACCTGCGCGCGACGATCGCCCATCACCGCGGGCGCGAGCTGGGAGATCGCGCGCGCCGCGGGTGCGCCGATGACCGGCGGCACGACGCGCGCCACCGCTTCGGCAGCCCGGTACGCGAAGTACGCCGTGCGCGCAGGAAGGATCGACAACGCGGTACGAGTGGAGATCAGCGACGACGCGAAGCGGAGCGCGAGCCGGCGGAACGCTCCGTCTGCGGACGGTGCGCCGCCCACCACTGCGCCAGGCTGCCGGCGCGCGGTTCTTCGGTGCCCGAACCCCGGTGGTGACGGGTGCGGCGCGGCCGCTCGGGCGTGGCCTGGCGCCACACCTTCACGAATCGTTGCACCGCGGTGAACGCGGTGAGCACCAACATGATCCAGAGCACCGGCACGAGGATGTCGAAGGCGAGACCGACGCCGAGGAGCACCAGGCGCTCGGCCCGTTCCATCAGCCCGCCCCGGGCCTGGAACCCGAGCGACTCGGCCCGCGCCCGTTCGTAGGTGATGAGCATCGAGAGCGCGAGCACGGCCATGGCCAGCACCGCTTCGCTCGCCACTCCGGTCTCGGCCAGGTACCA
The DNA here is from genome assembly GCA_963756895.1 of uncultured Actinomycetes bacterium. Taxonomy (GTDB): domain Bacteria; phylum Actinomycetota; class Acidimicrobiia; order IMCC26256; family DASPTH01; genus DASUAS01. Next base: position 93,863 of record CAVWPI010000008.1, read on the forward strand.
CGCGACACCGATGAACAGCGCGGCGTCGGCGACGCGGTCGCACACCGAGTCGAAGAACGCGCCACGAGGACCGGCACGGCCGCTCTGGCGCGCCACGGATCCGTCGAGGATGTCGGGGAGGCCGGTGAGGATCACCCCGAACATGCCGAGCAGCAGGTGACCGTCGGCGATCAGCAGCGCGGTGCCGATGGCGAAGATCAGACCGATGATCGTGAGGCTGTCGGCGGTGATGCCGGCCCGGTGGAGTCCCTGGCCGACAGGCTCGAGTCCTCGCTCGACTGTCGCTCGCCAGCGTCCGTCGAGCATGGGCAGTGAGTCCTCGTTCGGCGGCTGGAGCAGGTGGAACGGTCTGCTCAGGGTAACACCCGCCGCGCGGAGTGCCGGGCCCCGGGACGAGCAGCGAAGGGCATGCGTAGACTCGCGGCACTTCCGTTCTCGAGGCCTTCTTGCTGAAGAACCCTGGGGGTGCCGGTGGCGGCCAAGACCTACCCGACGGAGAAGATCCGCAACGTGGCCCTCGTCGGTCACGGGGGCTCGGGGAAGACCTCCCTGGCCGAGGCGCTGCTGTACGACGCCGGCGCCGTGACCCGCCTCGGCCGAGTCGAGGACGGCACCACCACCACCGACTTCGACCCGGAAGCGACCAAACGCCGCATCTCCGTGTCGTTGGCCGTGGCCCCGTTCGAGCACGACGGCCACAAGGTCAACGTGATCGACACCCCGGGGTACGCCGACTTCGTGAGCGACGTCACCGCGGCGTTGCGGGCGGCCGACCTCGCGATCTTCGTGGTGTCGGCCGTCGAGGGGGTCGAGGTCCAGACCGAGCTGGTGTGGCGCATGGCCGACGACCTCGGTCTGCCGCGCGCAGTGTTCGTGAACAAGCTCGACCGTGAACGCGCGTCGTTCTCGCGCACGCTCGACGAGCTCAAGGACAAGTTCGGTGCGGGCGTCGCGCCCTTGCAGCTGCCGATCGGCGAAGAAGGCGAGTTCCACGGTGTCGTCGAGCTCCTCGACGACCACGCGGTGCACTACGTCGACGGCAAGGCGACCGAGGGCCCGATCCCACCCGAGATGGAGATGGAGGAGCACTCCATCCACGATGCGCTCATCGAAGGCATCGTGGTCGGCGACGACGACCTCATGGAGCGCTACCTCGCCGACGAGACGATCCCGGTGTCGGAGCTCGCGCACGCACTCGCCGACGGCGTGGCGTCAGGATCGGTGTTCCCGGTGCTGTGCGGCAGCGCCACCAAGATGATCGGCGTCGACCGCCTGGCGCAGTTCGTCACCGAGGAGGGCCCCGCTCCCGCAGCGGCCGCGGGTGACGGTCCCCCGGTCGCGTTCGTGTTCAAGACGATCGTCGACCCCTACGTCGGGCACGTGAACCTGTTCAAGGTGCTGCAGGGCACGGTGAAGGCCGACGCCACGCTGGTGAACGGCCGGACCGTGCACGAGGAGCGGCTGCACCAGCTCTCGGTGATGCGGGGCAAGGAACAGGAGTCCGTCTCGGAGGTGCCGGCGGGCGACATCGCCGCGGTCGCCAAGCTGGCCGACACCACGACCGGCGACGTGCTCGGCGCGCGTGGCGCCGACATCGACGTCGAGCCGTTCGACGCGCCCGCGCCGGTGCTGGCGGTCGCGATCCGGGCCAAGTCCAAGAGCGACGAGGACAAGCTCGCGAACGCGCTGCACCGTCTGCTCGACGAAGATCCCGCGCTCAAGCTGGAGCGCAACCCCGAGACCCATCAGACCCTGCTCTGGGGTCAGGGGGAGACCCACCTCGGGATCGCGTTGGCGCGCCTGCACACCAAGCTCGGGGTGGAGGTCGAGACCGACGACGTGAAGGTCGCCTACCGGGAGACGATCACCCACGAGGCCGAAGCCGAGGGCAAGTACAAGAAGCAGACCGGTGGACACGGCCAGTTCGGCGTCGCGTTCGTGAAGGTCGAACCCCTCGAGCGCGGCGGCGGCTTCGAGTTCGTCGACAAGATCGTGGGCGGTGCGATCCCGCGCCAGTTCATCCCCGCGGTGGAGAAGGGCGTCATCGAGACGATGGAGCACGGCGGCGTGTTCGGCTTCCCCGTCGTCGACGTGAGGGTCACCTGCTTCGACGGCAAGTACCACTCGGTCGACTCGTCGGAGATGAGCTTCAAGATGGCCGGGTCGATCGGGTTCAAGGAGGCGATGGCCAAGGCCGAGCCGATCCTGCTCGAGCCGGTGAGCGAGCTGGTGGTGCTGGCGCCCGAGGCGCACCAGGGCGACATCATGGGTGACCTCAACTCGAAGCGGGGCCGCATCCAGGGGTCGAGCACCGCCGGCAACGGCGAGGTCGAGGTGGTGGCGCTGGTGCCCACGTCGGAGGTGCTGCGCTACACGATCGACCTGCGGTCGATGACCGGCGGGCGGGGTCGGTTCAGCGCCTCGCACTCGCACTACGACCCGGTGCCCGCGCACCTGGTGCAGAAGGTGCGGGCCGCGATCGCCGAGTAGCCGGCGCACACGGGGCGCGGGCGAGGCGCGGAATAGACGTGCCCCCGGTCACGTTCTGTCGCGTAGGCCCGCCGGTGCGGGCGTCGACGACGGGAGACCCTGCCCCTCCCTGCGTCCGCCTGCCCAGCGGGCCGTTCACTCGGGGGCGACCGGACTGGTCAGCCGGCCGACTCGAGCCCGTACTTCGACCAGTCCTCTGGGTTGGGTTCGGTGTACTCGCCCATCAGCGCGCCATCGACCGCGTCGATCTGCACGAGGCCGCGCATCGTCGGCGGTTCGTCGGCGCTGTAGAGGAGGATCCGCCACACCGGCCGGGCGCGGAGGCCGTGCCACGCCAATTGCGCGCTCGAGTGGCCGACCGCGAAGCCGACGGTGCGCGACGCGATGAGAAGGGCCTCGGTCTGGTCGACCACGAGTGGCCACGCGCTCGCGAAGTGGTACGCGGCGATGAGTGCGAGCACGATCGCGGCGGCGAGCAGTCCACCGTTCGACGACACCGCGTACCCGCCCACGCAGAGCGCGGCGAGGACGAGGTACATCGTCGCCGGGATCCGCCGACGACGCATCGGCGGGAAGAGGTACGGACCGACGTAGCCGGTGACGTCGAGATCGGCCGGCAGCTGGTCGCGGTACTCGGCGTCACCGTCGGTCGGCACCGGTGCGAGGTCGTCGTCCGCCATCGCCCGCACGGTAGCGCCGGGGTCGGGACGAGCCCTCAGCGAGGCCAGGCGGCGGCGAGCTTCTCGTAGCTCTTCGTGAGTGGCTCCGGGAGCACCCGGGCCTCGGCGACCGTGGTCATGAAGTTGGTGTCGCCGCTCCAGCGCGGGAGCACGTGCATGTGGATGTGACCCGGCACGCCCGCGCCGGCGGCCCGACCGATGTTGGCGCCGACGTTGATGCCGTCGGGCGAGTAGGCAGCGAGCACCGCGACGTTGGCGTCCTGCACGAGCTCCATGAGCGCCGCGGCCTCGACGCGTGAAAGGCCGGCGAGGGTCGACTCGTGCCGCAGGGGCGCGACCATCAGGTGCCCGGACCCGTAGGGGTACGCGTTCATCACCGCGAACGCGTGCTCGTTGCGGGCCAGCACGAGCGAGACGTCGTCGGGCTCATTGGCCAGCCGCTCGAACAGGCACTCGTGGTCAGCGTCGGGCGGCGCCTGCGTCGCGACGCCGTCGATGTACGTCGTGCGCCACCCCGCCCAGAGGCGTTCGAGGCTCACGCGTGAACGTGGCTGTCGACGTCGGCCGCGACGCGTGTGACGAACTCGTCGAGCGCGACGCCGCGCTCCGGCGACTCGCTCCCCCGCTCGTTCACACCGACGGTGCGATGTTCGACGTCGTCGTCACCGACGACGAGCACGAAGGGCACCTTCTCGAGCTTGACCTTGCGGATGCGCGCGCCGAGCGTGTCGCTGTGCGCGTGCAGCACCTCGACGCGACGGCCGTCGGCCTTCAGCCGCGCCGCCACCTCGGCCGCGTAGTCCTCGTGGCGGTCGGCGACCGGCACGACCGTGACCTGCACCGGGGCCAGCCACGTGGGGAACGCGCCCGCGTAGTGCTCGGTGAGGATGGCGAAGAACCGCTCGATGCTGCCGAACAGCGCGCGGTGGATCATGACCGGACGGTGGCGCTCGTTGTCGGCGCCGACGTACTCGAGCTCGAAGCGCTGCGGGAGCTGGAGGTCGAGCTGGATGGTGGACATCTGCCAGGTGCGCCCGATCGCGTCGCGCGCCTGGACCGAGATCTTCGGGCCGTAGAACGCGCCGCCGCCTTCGTCCATCACCAGCTCGTGGTCGTCGGCTTCGGCGACCGCACGCAGGGCCTCGGTGGCCTCGTCCCACTCGGCGTCGGTGCCGACCGCCTTGCCCTCGGGCTTGGTGGACAGCTCGAGGTAGAAGTCGTCGAGGCCGTAGTCGCGCAGCACGCTGATGACGAACTCCAGCGCTCGCGTGAGCTCGGGCACGATCTGCTCGCGCGTGCAGAAGATGTGCGCGTCGTCCTGGGTCATGCCGCGCACGCGCGTGAGTCCGTGCACCACGCCCGACTTCTCGTAGCGGTACACCGTGCCGAACTCGAACAGCCGCAGCGGCAGCTCCCGGTACGACCGCATGCTGCTGCGGTAGATCAGGATGTGGAACGGGCAGTTCATCGGCTTGAGGTAGTACTCGGTGCCGCCGTCGAGCTCCATAGGCGGGTACATGCCGTCGGCGAACCAGTCGAGGTGCCCCGAGATCTCGAACAGGTGCGACTTGGTGATGTGCGGCGAGTTGACGAACTCGTAGCCCGCTTCTTCGTGACGGCGGCGCGAGTAGTCCTCCATCACCCGGCGGACGGCACCGCCCTTCGGATGGAACACCGCGAGGCCCGACCCGATCTCGTCGGGGAACGAGAAGAGGTCGAGCTCGGCACCGAGCTTGCGGTGGTCGCGCTTCTCGGCCTCCTCGAGGCGGTGGAGGTGCTCCTCGAGCGCGGTCTTCGACTCCCACGCGGTGCCGTAGATGCGTTGGAGCATCGGGCGCTTCTCGTCGCCCCGCCAGTACGCGCCCGCGACCTTGGTGAGCTTGAACGCACCGAGCCGTTCGGTGGACGGCACGTGCGGGCCCCGGCAGAGGTCGACGAACTCGGGCTGGCCCCCTTCGGCGATGGAGGCGTGCGGGTTGCGGTACACGGAGATGACGTTGCCCTCGCCGACCTCGCTGCTGTCGTCGGGGTCGACCCGCTCGATGATCTCGATCTTGTAGGGCTGATCGGCGAAGGTGGCGATGGCGTGTTCGCGGTCGAGCTCCTCGCGCACGAACGGCTCGTCGGCCTTGACGATCTCGCGCATGCGCGACTCGATGCGTTCGAGGTCGGCGTCGGAGAAGTGCTCGCCGTCGGGCAGCTCGAAGTCGTAGTAGAAGCCGTCGGCGATGGCGGGGCCGATGGCGTACTTGGCGCCGGGGAACAGATCGGTGACGGCCTGCGCCATCACGTGCGCGGTGGAGTGGCGCAGCACCTCGCGGCCGTCGTCGGAGTCGGGGGTGATGATCGCGACGCGGGCGTCGTGGTCGATGGGACGGTCGAGGTCGTACCAGTCGCCGTCTCCGCCGTCTCCGGCATCGAACGCGACCCGGGCCGCGAGCGCGGCCTTCGCCAGTCCCCGGCCGATCGACGCCGCCACGTCACCCGCGGTGACGCCCTGCTCGTGCTCGCGCGTCGAACCGTCGGGCAGCGTGATCGTGATCGTCATGGGTCGCCGACGTTACCAGTGGCCCTACGCCGTCCCTCCGCCGTTTCGCGGTGCGTTGAAGGGTCGGTCGAGGTCGATGCCGAGCAGTGCGCCGAGCTCGCGGAGCGTCGCGGGCGCGGCGGGGTCGCCACCGCCGGAGAGCACCGCGCTGGCGAGGTCGTCGAGGGCCTCGAGCGCGCGCGGGGCGTCGAGGTCGTCGTCGATGGCGGCGCGCACCCGGTCGGCGTACGGACGCGGATCGGCGCCGTCGGGCCGCTCGGCGGCGGCGAGCAGGCGGTGCAGCAACGCGGTGCCGTCGTCGAGGTCGGTGTCGTGCCACTCGAAGCCGGCGCGGTAGTGGTGACCCATGAGCGCGAGGCGGATCGCACGCGCGTCGGCCGTCTTGAGCAGCTCGCTCACGAACACGAGGTTGCCGAGCGACTTCGACATCTTCTCGCCCTCGTAGCTCACCATCGCCGAGTGCACCCAGTGGCGCGAGAACGGCTCGCCGGTGACGCTCTCGCTCTGTGCGACCTCGCACTCGTGGTGCGGGAAGATGAGATCGGTGCCGCCGCCGTGCAGGTCGAGGGTGGGGCCGAGCTCGTGCATGGCCATCACCGAGCACTCGACGTGCCAGCCGGGCCGGCCGACGCCGAACGGCGCGTCCCACGAGGGCTCGTCGGGGAGCGACGGCTGCCAGAGCACGAAGTCGAGCGGATCGCGACGGTGCGGGTCGTCGGGGTTGCCGCCGCGTTCGCGCGCGAGTCGCACCATCTCGTCGCGCGAGTAGTGCGACAGCTCGCCGTAGCGGGGGAAGGTCGACACGTCGAAGTAGACGGTGCCGTGCGCGGCGTACGCGTGGCCGTCGTCGAGGAGACGACCGACCATGTCGATCATGCCGTCGATCGACTCGGTGGCGCGGGGCTCGGCGAGGGGAGGTCGGGTGCCGAGCGCGTCCATGTCGGAGCGGAAGCGGGCGAGCTCGGCCTCGGCCAGGTCGAGGTAGGGCACGCCGAGCTCGCGGGCCTTCGGCAGGATCGAGTCGTCGACGTCGGTGACGTTGCGCACCATGCGCACGTCGTGACCGAGCTCCTCGAGCCGGCGGATGAGGAGGTCGTAGGTGAGGTAGGTGGCGGCGTGGCCGAGGTGGGTGGAGTCGTAGGGCGTGATGCCGCACACGTACATGCGCACGACCGGGCCGACCTCGAAGGGGACGACGACGCCCTGCGCGGTGTCGAAGAGCTGGACGGTCATGCGGGTGTGGCGGTCATGTGGCGCGGCGGGGGCCGACGCCCTCGATGCGGAGCGACCCTTCGCCCTTGTGCCGGAGGTTGACGGTGAGCAGGGCAGCGGAGAAGGTCTCGAGCCCCATCGCGTTCTCGAGGGGGCCGGCGTCGAAGGCCCGCAAGTCGGGGATGGAGTCCACGAGGTCGAGCACGGTCGTGCGACCTTCCTCGTCACCGACCACCAAGACGTCGCCGGTGAGCGGAGAGCTGATGTCGGCGAGCGCCGCGGCGGGTACGAGGTGGAACGCGGCCACGACGTACGCGGCGGGCGCTGCGGCCTTCACCTCGGCGGCGATCGAGCCCGCAGGCGACGGGACCGGGACGAACTGTCGGCCCCGCTTCTCCAGACCGTTGGCCATCGAGATCACGATCTTGCCCGCGAGCTGGTCCGCGTGGGCCCGAGCGGTCGAGACCGCGGCGTCCCAGACCGTGGCGAGGACGACCAGGTCGGCGTCGGCCGCATCCTGGTTCGAGCCCGGCTCCAGCCCGGCGACCCGGTCGCCCCAGCGTTCGCGTAGCTCGTCGACGACCTCGGATGCCCGGGCGCGGTCACGCGACCCCAACGTGACCCGATGACCCGTCGCCGCGAGCCGGGTCGCGATCCCCCGTCCCGCAGGCCCGGTACCCCCCAACACGCCGATGTGCATGTCCGAGAGCTTCGCACACGCGCTCTCGGGACCCCCACAACCCCGAACATCTCAAGGTTCGCGTGCATATGTGACGGTCAATTGCGAGATGTTCGAGCGGCGTGACCCCGAGCTCCGTTGGGCGTCCTTCGAAGGTGTCCGATGTTCTCGCAGCCATCGCCCGGCACCAGCACGGCCTGCTGACCCGCGCGCAGGCGCTGAGCGTCATGTCGCGCTCGACCCTCGACCGCTGGCTCCGGAGCAGGAGACTCGAACCGATGCGACGGGGCGTGTATCGCATGGCCGGTGCTCCGGAGACCTGGGAGCAGCGCCTGCTCGCGTCATGCCTTGCGGCGGGGCCCGAAGCCCGTGCGTCGTTCCGTTCGGCAGCCGCGCTCCACGGATTCGATGGGTTCGCTCGCGCGGGCTTGGAGATCACGCACTTCGGAGCCAGACCGTCACCGCTCCCCGGCGTCGTGATCCACGAATCGAACGTGTTCGACGCGCGACATGTCGTACGGGTCACGGACGTACCCGTCACTTCCGTGGCCCGCACGCTCTGCGACCTCACCGCGGTCGTCGCCCGACGCGGGGTCGTCGAACGCGCGGTCGACGAAGCACTCCGGCGCAAGACGGTTCGGCTCGACGACCTGGTCGAGACGGCAGAACGACTCGAAGGGCGAGGACGCCATCGCTGCACGGTCATGCGGGAGATCCTCGATCGTCGCCGCCCTGGCTACGACCCGGGCGAGAGCCATCCGGAACGGCGCATCGCCGACCTGTTGATACGTGCCGGATTGCCCGAACCGACGATGCAGCACCCCGTCGAGATCAACGGGAAGCGCTATCGCATCGACCTGTGCTACCCGGACGCTCTGCTCGCGATCGAGTTCGACAGCTGGCAGTTCCACTCCGGTCGACGGTCGTTCGACGAGGACCGTGCGCGCGCCAACGAACTCGTGCTCCTCGGATTCGCCGTCCTCCAATTCACGTCGAAGTCCAGCAACCAGACGATCGTTGAGACCGTGAGCGCCGCCCTGCAGCGAGCATCTCGAAGTTGACCGTCACATGCAGACGCGTACTTTGAGATGTTCGGAGATGGAGGAGCGTCAGGTGATGCAGTCGGCGCCGAGGAGGATGCGGAGCTCGGCGTAGAGGCCGGTGCCGGCGTCGACGAGGTGGTCGTCGCCGAGGCGGAGGACGGTGGTCTTCTCCGGGCTCTCGAGGTGGACGTAGACCGGGCTGTCGCCGGGGTGCTCGGAGAGGATGTCCTTGAGCTTGCCGACCTTGGAGTCGGACAGCACGTTGAGGCGCACCTTCACCCGCACCGGCGGCCCGGTGTCGACCGAGAGCTCGGGTCGCACCACCTCCATGGCGATGATCTTGGGCGTGTCGTCGCGCACGTCGAGGCGGCCCTTCACCACCACGATGGCGTCCTCCTCGAGGAGGTGGCCGTACTGCTCCATCGTCTTCGGAAAGACCATCACCTCGAGTGCGGCGCCGAGGTCTTCCAGCACGAACGTCGCCATGAGATCGCCGCGCTTCGTGTAGCGACGGTTGAGCACGGTGACGATGCCGCCCACCGTCTTCATCTCGCCCTCCCGACCGTCGCGCAGCTCGCCGAGCGTGCAGTCGGTGTACTTCCGCAGGGCGCGCTCGGCCCCCATCATCGGGTGGTCGCTCACGTAGAGCCCGAGCATCTCCTTCTCGAACACCAGGCGTTGCGACTTCGGGAACTCGGTGTCGGGGATCTCGGTGCGGTGGCCGACGACCGACTCGGGCGCGGGATCGTCGACCGCGGAGAACAGGTCGAACTGACCCTCGGCCTCGTTGCGTCGACGACCGAGCACGGTCTCGATGATCGTCTCGTGCACGAACACCAGACCCTGGCGGGGATGGCCGACGGAGTCGAACGCGCCCGCCTTGGCCAACGACTCGATGCACCGCTTGTTCAGCACCGACGGGTCGACGCGGTCGCAGAAGTCGTAGAAGTCGGTGAACGGCCCGCCTTCGTCGCGCGCGGCGACGATGTGGGCGACCACGCCTTCGCCGACGTTGCGCACCGCGGAGAGCCCGAAGCGGATGGCGCTCCCTCCGTCGGCATGGGCGCGCACCGAGAAGTCGGAGACCGACTCGTTGACGTCGGGGACGAGCACCTCGATGCCCATCTGCCGGCACTCGTTGAGGAAGACCGCGGTCTGGTCCTTGTTGGTCTTGACCGACGTGAGCAGCGCGGCGAAGTACTCGGGTGGGTGGTTCGCCTTGAGCCACGCGGTCTGGTACGTGACGTAGCCGTAGCCGAACGAGTGCGACTTGTTGAACGAGTAGTCGGCGAAGGGTTCGATGGTGTCGAACATGCTCTCGGCGAACTCGGACGTGTGGCCACTGGCGATGCAGCCGGCGACGAACTTGGTGCGCTCCTTGGCGATGAGGGCGCGGATCTTCTTGCCCGTCGCCTTGCGGAGGTTGTCGGCCTCCTCCAGCGAGTAGCCGGCGAGCCGCTGCGCGACCCGCATCAGCTGCTCCTGGTAGATCATCAGCCCGTAGGTGGGCTCGAGCACCTCCCGCAGGTCCTCGTGGGGGTAGGTGACGGGCTTGCGTCCGTTCTTGCGGTCGGCGTACTCGTTGTGCCAGTTCTGGGCCATCGGGCCCGGGCGGTACAGCGCGATGAGCGCGGCGACGTCCTCGAAGTCGGTGGGCGCGAGCGAGCGGAGCAGCGCGCGCATCGGTCCACCTTCGAGCTGGAACACGCCGACGGTGTCACCCCGGCGGAGCAGGTCGAACGTGGGACCGTCGTCGAGGGGGACGCGGTCGATGTCGGGACGCGCGCCGGTGCTCTCGGCGATGAGGTCGAGCGCGATCTCGAGGACGTCGAGGTTGCGCAGCCCCAGGAAGTCCATCTTGAGGAGCCCGAGGTCTTCGACCCCGTGCATCTCGTACTGGGTGACGATCGGCGCGTCTTCGATCTTCCCGCCCGCCTCCGGCTTGCGCTGGATCGGCAGGTACTCGGTGAGCGGGTCGCGCGTGATGACCACCGCGGCGGCGTGGATGCCGTCCTGACGGCGCAGCCCCTCGAGGCCACGCGGCGACGTCGATCACGCGCTTGGCGTCGGGATCGCTCTCGTAGAGCGTGCGCAGTTCGGTGGCCATCTTGTAGCCGTCTTCGTGCCCCGTCACCTTCTCGAAGCACGCGCGGAGCGGGGTGTCGCGGCCCATGATGAGCGGCGGCATGAGCTTGGCGATCTTGTCGCCGACCAGGTAGGGGTAGCCGAGCACGCGCGCGGAGTCGCGCACCGCGGCACGCGCCTTGATGGTGGAGAAGGTGACGATCTGCGCGACGTGGTCCCACCCGTAGCGCTCGGCCGCGTACTTGATCATCTCGCCGCGGTAGCGCGAGTCGAAGTCCATGTCGATGTCGGGCATCTGCTTGCGGCCCGGGTTGAGGAACCGCTCGAACAGCAGGTCGTACTTGATCGGGTCGATGTCGACGATGCGCAGGCAGTAGGCGACGCACGACCCCGCCGCGCTCCCCCGCCCGGGGCCCACCCGGATGCCCCGTGAGCGTGCGTAGCGCACGAGGTCCCACACGATCAGGAAGTAGGCCGAGAAGCCCATGGTCTTGATCACGCCGAGCTCGAACTCGATGCGTTCGAGCGCCTCCGGCCCCGGCGAGATGCCGTAGCGCTCCTTGGCGCCCTCGATGCACAGCTCGCGCAGGAAGGAGTCCTCGTCGTGACCGGGCGGCGTGGGGAACGACGGCAGGACCGCGTTGCCGAACTCGATCTCGACCGCGGCGCGCTCGGCGATGAGCAGCGTGTTGTCGCACGCCTCCTCGTAGTCCGCGAACAGTGCGCGCATCTCGGAGGCCGTCTTCAGGTAGAACTCGTCGGCGTCGAACTTGAAGCGCTTCGGATCGGACTGCAGCGCGCCGGTCTGCACGCACAGCAACGCGTCGTGTGCTTCGGCGTCGTGACGGTGGGTGTAGTGCGAGTCGTTGGTGGCGAGCAACGGCGCGCGCATGTCGCGCGCCAACTTGATCAGCTGCGGGTTGACCTGGAGCTGCTCGGGGAGGCCGTGGTCCTGCAGCTCGACGAAGAACGAGTCGCGCCCGAAGATCGACTGGAAGCGTTCGACGTGCTGCTGGGCGAGCGTGTAGTCACCGGCGAGGATGGCCTGCGACACCGCGCCACCGAGGCAGCCGGTGGTGCCGACGAGGCCCTCGTGGTGCTGCTCGAGCAGGTCGAAGTCGACACGCGGCTTCTGGAAGAACCCGTCGAGGTACGCGCCCGACGACACCTTGATGAGGTTCTTGTAGCCCTGCGTGGACTCCGCGAGCAGGGTGAGGTGGTAGATGTCGTGCTGGTCGCGCCGCGGCCGGTCGTGGCGCGACGTGGTGACCATGTAGGCCTCGGTGCCGATGACCGGGGTGAGGTCGGCGTCGCGCGCGGCGCGGTAGAAGTCGAGGACGCCGTACATGTTCCCGTGGTCGGTGATGCCGACGGCAGGCTGCCCGTCGGCCGCGGCCGTGGCCACCACTTCGGCGATGCGCGCGGCACCGTCGAGCATCGAGAACTCGGTGTGCAGGTGGAGGTGGACGAAGGACTTGGCCAATGCCGCGCCTGCCTCCCCAGGCATTTCCACACCGTGTCCACAGCCTGTGGATGAATCACACCGGTGTAGTTCGTCGACCTTAGCGCGCTCGACCCCGGGAGGCCACGAGCGGTACCTCGACCTCGGCCGCGGTGATGGAGGCGTGCGCACCGAGCAGTTGCGCCTCGTACGGGAGCGTCGGGTCCACGAAGCCGACGGGTGCACGCGCCGCGAGCACGACGTCGCCGACGCGCCGGTAGACCGCGGGCACCGGGTCGGGCCCGAGCCACCCTTCGTCGAGCAGCTGCTCGCGACGGAACACCCACGCCTCGCCCCCGCTCCCGCCGTGCAGCTCCTCGGCGGCGGCGTGGAGCTCGGCCGCACGACCGGCTTTCGCGTGGAGGTGGCGGAAGCGGCCGTCGCCCGCGTACGTCTCGACCAGCGCGTGCAGCGGGGCGAGGGTGCGCCAGCCGTCGGGTCCGACCTGCACCTGGCCGTGATCCGCCGTGACCACCAGCGCGACGTCGTCGGGGAGCGCGTCGAGCAGGTTGCCCACGAGGCGGTCGGTCGCCGCGAGCTCGGCGGGGAAGAACGCGGTGTCGAGCCCGTGCGCGTGCGCGACCTCGTCGACGCCGGAGTAGTACGCGTAGACGAACGGCGCGCCATCTGCGACGAGCGCGCGCACCTCCTCCACCAGCACCGAGGTCGTCTGCCAGCCGTGGAAGTCGGCGCCGCGCATGTGCGCGGCGGTGAACCCGGTCGTGCGGAACATGGCCTTGGTGACCACGGGGACCGTCTTGCCGCAGAAGACCCGCTCCTTCTGCACGTGCTCCGGGTCGGGCGGGCGCCCGCCGTCGGCGAGCGTCCAGCGGATCGCGTTGAGCACGCCCTTCTCGTGACGGAGCCGGAACCCGGTGATGCCGTGGCGCGACGGCGGGAGCCCGGTGGTGATGGACGTGAGCGCCGCGGGGGTGGTCGACGGCACGACGGTGGTGACGGGACCACCGGAGAACGCCCGCAGCTCGCCCAACTGGGCCGGGAACCGGTCGAATGCGCTCCAGCCCAGGCCGTCGAGCACGAGCAGGACCGTGGCCCGGGCGCCGGCCACCGGCGCCGGCATCCACTCGACCGGACGCACGCCGAGCAGCCCGGGAACCACGCCCGTCACGTTCGGCCCCGAGTAGTCGGGTTTCACGGCCTCCGTCGCATGCACCACTGCCAGGCTAGGAGGAGGGGGGCACCCGGTCGGCCGGGCCGCCACGCGCGACAATGTCGACATGGACGCGGGTATTTGCCGAGCGGCCGCGAGGCCCAAGTGAAGGTGTCGACCCGGGGCGACTACGCCGCGCGTGCGCTCCTCTCCCTCGCCCTGCACGGCTCGGAGCAACCCACGTCGGTGAAGGAGATCGCCGAGCGCACCGGCCTCCCCCAGCCCTACCTCGAGCAGATCCTGTTGGCGGTGAAGGGCGCAGGGCTCGTGCGCTCGAAGCGGGGCGTGGGCGGTGGCTACGTGCTCGCCCGCCCGCCGGCGGAGATCACGTTGGCCGACATCCTCGCCGCGGTCGACGGCCCGCTCACCACGCTGCTGGGTGAGCACGACCACTGCGAGGGCCACTGCATCCTGCAGGAGGTGTGGGTCGGCGTGTCCGACGAGACCCGTCAGATCCTGGAGCGCTTCACGCTCGCGGAGCTGGTGGCGCGCACCCGCATCGGCCACCCCGACGCCGGCTCGATCAAGGGCGCTGACGCTCAGGTGGCGGAGGCCGTCGAGAGCTGACGTTCCCGCTCGTGCTCGTGACGGGGCGCGGGCACGTCGCTGCGTCGAATCCTGACCACCACCTCGAGGCCACCGGTCGCCGACGGCTCGAGCGCGACGTCGCCGCCGTCGCCCACGACCAGCTCACGCACGATCGAGAGGCCGAGACCGAAGTGCCCGTTCGGGCGGCCGTCCTTGCGGGCCTCTCCCGACTGCCAGAACCGGTCGAACGCACAGCCGCGCTCCTCGACCGACATGCCGGGCCCCTCGTCGCTGACCCGCAGCTCGATCCAGTCTCCGCGCTCGGCGGCCGCGAGGCGCACGGCGCTGCCCTCGGGCGCGACGTCCAGCGCGTTGTTGAGCAGGTTGTCGACGACCTGCTCGAGCCGGCCGGGCGTCGCGCGTGCCGTGGGCGAGCCCGCGACGTCGGCCTCGATGCGCACGTGCTTCTCGGCTGCGAATGCGTCCCAGGCGTCGCACCGCCCGTCGATCACCTGGTGGAGCGCGATCGGCGCAGGTGCCGACGCCGACTGCTCGGCGCGGCGTGAGCGCGAGCAACCCGTCGACCAGACGTGAGAGCCGCGCGACCTCGTCGAGCGCGCCCTCGAGATCCTCGAGTGCCGCGCCGTGCACGTCGGCCTCGAGGTTCTCGAGCCGCAGACGCATCGCCGCGAGCGGAGTCCGGAGCTGGTGCGACGCGTCGGCGACGAACGCGCGCTGCGTGCCCACCAGTTGCTCGAGCCGCGCCGCGGTGATGTTGAACGACTGCGCGAGCACGCGCAGCTCCTCGGGCCCCCTGGGCACTTCGGCGCGCGCAGCGAGGTCACCGGCGCCGAGGTCCTCGGCCGCCGCTTCCAGGTCGTCGATCGGCTTGGTCACCGAACGGGCCAGCAGCAGGCTGGCGAGGAACACGATGCCGAGCACGACGCCTCCGGTCGCCGCGAGCAGCAACCAGATGTGTTGGATCTGCTCGTCGATGACGGAGGCGGGATAGGTGATCCGCACCGCGCCCTGGATCCCGTCGACCGAGCCGATGGGCAGCGCCACGTAGAGCAGATCGCTTCCGAGCGTCTCGGACGAGCGCGTGTCCGCTGACCTCGGCCCCCTGCAGCGCCCGCTGGATCTCCGGGCGGGTCGAGAAGTCGCGTCCGACCGGGCTCCCGGACGCAGAGTCGGCGATGCTGCGCCCGTCGGCGTCGACGATGACCACGCGGCCGCCGGCCGAGTCGCGGTAGCGCTCGGCCAACTTCTCGAGCGCGCTCGTCTGCTCGACCGACGCGCCGTCGGCCAACGACGCGCGCGACCGGATCGCGAGCGAGAACGCGTCGTGCTGCAAGTCGCTGGTGAGCCGCCGCTCCACCGAGTTGGAGTACGAGACCCCGAGCGGTACCGCCAGCACGAGCAACACGAACGCGGTGATCGAGAGGTAGCTGACGAGCAGCCGCCGCTTCACCGTGCGCCCCCGCTCGTCAGTCGGTCAGCGCGCGCAACCGGAACCCGACGCCGCGCACGGTCTCGATCCAGCCCGGGTTGCCGAGCTTCTTGCGCAACGACGCGACGTGCACGTCGAGCGTCTTGGTCGGCCCGTACCAGTGCGGGTCCCACACGTTCTCGAGGAGCTCCTGGCGCGGCCGCACCGCGCCGGCGTCGTCGGCGAGGAACGCGAGCAGGTCGAACTCCTTGGGCGTCAGCGCGACCACGTCGCCTTCCACGGTGACGCGACGGGTCCGCCGATCGACCGTGAGCGTCCCGACCTCGACCAGCGAGGCGTGGTGCTCGGGACCGTGCCCGGTCCCGTTCCCGTTGCCGTTCACGGTGACGCCGTCGTCGGTGCCGGCAACCGGGTTGCGTCGCCGTACGACGGCACGGATGCGCGCCACCAGCTCCCGCAACCCGAAGGGCTTCACGATGTAGTCGTCGGCGCCCAGCTCGAGCCCGACCACCCGGTCGACCTCCTCCGAGCGCGCGGTCACCACGATGATCGGCACGTCCGAGCGGGCCCGCAGCTCGCGACACACGTCGAAGCCGTCGCGGTCGGGCAGGCCGAGGTCGAGCAGCACGACGTCGAACGACGCGGACGCGCTGCGGTCGAGCGCGGCGGTGCCGGTCTCGACCCGGTCGACCATGAGGCCCTCCCGTTCGAGCCCCTTGGCGAGCGGCGTGGCGATGGCGTCGTCGTCCTCGACGATCAGGACTCGCATGGGTCGGCTGTCGCTCCTGGTCGGGGGGCCACGGGCGGCGCCCTGCGAGTTGTTTCGTCATGCCCGTGCTTTCCCTTGACCCCCGCGTGGTCGGCTCCCCGCCTCTCGGGAACCGGTCGTGCGTCACAACCCCTTCACCGGCAGCGGCGACCGGTCGATAGGGCGGCGGAGGAGAGGCGCGTCCGGAAGGCGGGGCATGCAACGACGGAAGCTGGTGGCGACCGCAGGGGTGCTGAGCGTGACCGCGTTCGCGGCCACGCTCGCGATCGGCGCCAACTTCGGGCTGGTGGGCCAGGCCGAACCGGACTCCCCCATCGGCCGCCTCGACGACCACCACGGTGTGGTGTCGGCGTCGGCGGGCGGCGCCGCGACCCCTCTCGTGGTCACCACGTCGCGGCTCGGACCCGACGCCGACGACTGAGCGCGGTCAGACGAATCGGGTCATGCGCCGACGCGTCCGAGCACGTGGACCAGGCTCAGCGCGTTGAACAGCACGAGGAAGCCGGCGCCCACCGCGGCGACGGTGCGGCCGGTGCTCGCACACGTGCGCACCGCCCGCACCGAGGCCCACATGCTGATGCCGTAGAGGCCGAGGCCGAGCACGAGCGGCAGCGCGAGGGTGACCATCGACCCGAGCAGGGGTGCGAGACCCGGTAGCACCAGGTAGACGAAGAGGCAGCGTCGCCGCTCGCCGCGAGCGCGAGCGACACCGGGCCGCCGGGCGGTCGGACGACCTCCACGCCGTCCGGGGTGTCGACGGTGACGGCGAAGCGCGTCCCCTCCACACCGTGACCTCCGGTTCGGGTGCCGCGAGCGCACCCGCCGGCGCCGTCGACCCCTCCGCCCCTTTGGCGCGCTTGTTCCGTCGCACCACCCACATGGTCACCCCGGTGACGCCGAGGACGATCGGTGAGATGCCGACGACGAACGATGCCTCCTGTGCCCAGAGTCACTAAGGAGGCCTTAACTTAGGGAAGCCTGCACGTCGTCGTCAAGGACCAGGTGACGACAATCGGTCGAGTAGGGCCGACAGCTCCGGCGCCAGCGGCTCCTCCACCATCACCGGATCGCCGGTGACCGGGTGCGCGAACCCGAGGCCACCGGCGTGGAGGAAGGGGCGGTCGAGCACGATCGCGGCCCGCTGTCCGCTGTACGCGGCGTCGCCGACCACGGGGTGGCCGATGGCCTGGAGGTGCACCCGGATCTGGTGGGTGCGACCGGTCTCGAGGCGACACACGAGGCGCGCCACCTCGGGTTCCCGATAGGTGTCGACGACCTCGAACGCCGTGCGCGCGACCCGTCCACCCTCGCGAACCGACATGCGCGTGGGGCGCCGCACCGAGCGTCCGATGGGGGCGTCGATGACGCCGCGCGGCGACGCCGGGATCCCCCACACCAGCGCGTCGTAGCGACGTTCGACGTCGTGGGCGGCGAGCATCTCGACCAGACCGTCGTAGGCCGCCGGGGAGCGCGCCACCACGAGCAGCCCGCTGGTGTCGCGGTCGAGCCGGTGCACGATCCCGGGACGGGCCGGATCACCGACGTCGGCGATCTCGGGGTAGCGGGCCAGCAGGCCGTTGACCAGGGTGCCGTCGGGGTGACCGGCACCGGGATGCACGACCAGGCCTGCGGGTTTGGCCACCACCACGATGTCGTCGTCCTCGAGCCGGACCACCACTTCGACCGCGGCATCGGCCACGGGCAGGCCCGCGACCTCCGGCTCGCCGAGGAGCTCGATCACGCTGCCGGTCTCGAGCTTGCTGCTCTTGCGGACGCGTTCGCCGTCGACCAGCACCGCACCCGCCTCGACGAGGTCCTGCACCTCGCGGTCGGGTCCAGCCGGTCAGCAACGCAACCGCGCGGTCGAGGCGCTCCCCCGCCAACGCCTCCGGCACCGCGAGCTGCTCAGCCATCGCCGGGTTCCTGGTGGGCGCGTTCTTCGCGCCGTTCGCGCATGTCGGCGCGGATCGCCCACACCACGATGAGGATCGCGCCGACGGTGATGGCCGAGTCCGCCACGTTGAAGGTCGGGAAGTCGCCCACGTGCACGAAGTCGACGACCGCGCCCTTGAGGAAGCCGGGGGTGCGGAACAGCCGGTCCATCAGGTTCCCCAGCGCACCGCCGAGCACGAGCGAGAGCCCGACCACCATCAACGTGTCGCGGGTGCGGCGCACGGTGCGCACGAGGATCACCGCCACGACGATGGCGACGACGGCGAGGAACGGCGTGAACGCCTGGAACAGGCTGAACGCGCTCCCGGTGTTGCGCACCAGCACGAACCCGACGTCGTCGAACAGGCGGACCGGGTCGTTCGGCAGCTCCCGCACCGCCCACCACTTGCTGAGCTGGTCGAGGGCGACGACGCCGAGGACGATGGCGGTCGCGAGGAGGGGCCGGCCGGCTCGCGGCGTGGTGCTGCCGGTGTCGCCCTCGGAGGGATCGGGCTGCGCCCGTCCCGCGGGCGGGGACGGAGTGAGCGGATGCGAACGACGGGGGCTAACGGCGTCGCTCGGCACGAGCCTTGCAGTCGACGCAGGTCTCGGCGTACGGCAGGGCCTCGAGGCGCTCGAGGTTGATGCGGCGACCGGCGGGGAGGCACACGCCGTAGGTGCCGGCGGCGATCCGCTCGAGCGCCCGGTCGATCTCGTCGACGATCTGCTGCGCCGAGGCCGAGAGCAGCAGGTCGCGCTCGCGTTCGATGTTGATGGTGTCGCCCTCGCCCGACTCCTCGTCGAACTGGGTGTCGCCCCCCTCGCGCTCGGCCGCGAGCTGGTCGGCGTCGGCCTGGAGGATGGCGGCCTGCGTGACGTGGCGGGCCCGCTCCTCGTTCAGGCTGGCCTGCAGGCGCTCGATCGTCTTGGGCGACAGACCCGGCTTCTCGGGCTTCACCTCGAAGCCCGACAGCGGACAGATGACGGTGGTGGGCTTCTTCGGCGCCTTCTTGACCGGTTCGGCCTTGGTGGCGGCGGCCTTCTTCGCGGGCGCAGCCTTCGCCGGTGCCGCGTTCTTGGCGGGTGCAGCCTTCTTGACCGGAGCTGTCTTCTTGACCGGGGCCTTGACCGGGGCCGCCTTCTTCGCCGACACGGCCTTCTTCGCCGGGGTCTGCTTCGCCGGCGCCGACTTCTTGGCCGGGGCCTTCTTGGCCGGAACCGTCTTCGCGGCGGCCTTCGTGGCGGTAGCGGCCTTCTTCGACCCGGCCTTCTTCGCCGGGGTGGCCTTCTTCGCCGCGACGACCTTCGCGGCCGCCGGCTTGGCGGCCGCTTTGCGGGCAGGCGGTTTGGGTGCTGCGGCCTTGGCCATGACGTTCCCCCGAGGAGCGAGCGCCGGATTGTAGTGGTCGACCGGGTTTCGACCGCGCACCACCGCCGCCCTCCTGGTTGCCCGCCCGCGACGTCAATCAGGGGAAGGGCCAGGAGCCGCCGCCGGTACGATCCCGGGGTGACCTTCGACGCCGTCGCGCCCTCGCTCGATCTCGTGGCGCTCGAACACGCCGCCCTCGACCGCTGGGACGTCGACGACGTGTTCGCCGAGAGCCTCCGCCGCCGCGCCGGCGCGCCCGAGTGGGTGTTCTACGAGGGTCCGCCCACGGCCAACGGCCGTCCCGGGATCCACCACGTGTGGGCCCGCCTCTTCAAGGACCTGTACCCGCGCTACCAGACCATGCGCGGCCACCACGTCGCCCGCAAGGGCGGTTGGGACTGCCACGGCCTTCCGGTCGAGGTCCAGGTGGAGCAGGAGCTCGGGATCCACAACAAGCACGAGATCGAGGCGTTCGGGATCGGCGAGTTCAACCGGCTGTGCCGGGAATCGGTGCACCGCTACGTCGCCGACTTCGAGGCCCTCACCCGTCGCATCGGCATGTGGCTCGACACCGACGACGCCTACTGGACGCTCGACAATTCGTACATCGAGAGCGTCTGGTGGCTCTTCCGCCAGATGTGGGACGCCGGCGACATCTACGAGGGCCACAAGGTCGTGCCCTACTGCGGCCGGTGCGGCACTGCGCTCTCCAGCCACGAGCTCGGCCAGCCGGGTGCGTACCAGGACGTCACCGAACCGTCCGTGTACGTGCGCTTCCCCGTCGTCGACCGCGACTTCGACCTCCTCGTGTGGACCACCACACCGTGGACCTTGGTGTCGAACGTCGGCGCCGCGGTCGGGCCCGAGGTCGAGTACGTCCGCGTGAAGGGTCGAGAGGGTCGCCGCGATCTGGTGATGGGTGCGGCCCGCGCCGCCGACGTGTTGGGCGACGACGCCGAGGTGCTCGGACCGGTGCCGGTCGACGAGCTGGTCGGGCTGCACTACGAGCGCCCGTTCGACTTCCTCGAGCTCGGCGACGGTGGCGCGCGCGTGGTCGCCGCCGACTTCGTGACCGTCGACGACGGTTCGGGCATCGTGCACCTCGCGCCCGCGTTCGGTGAGATCGACCGCGAGGTCGCCCACGCCGAAGGGCTCCCGATGATCAACCCGGTGGGCCCGGCCGCGACGTTCGTCGCGACCACCGGCGGGACCTCCCCCTGGACGGGCACCTTCGTGAAGGACGCCGACCCCGCGATCGTCGACGCGCTCGCGGCGGCCGGGAGGCTCGAGCGTGTGGTCGACTACACGCACTCCTATCCGCACTGCTGGCGCTGCGGCACGCCCCTCGTCTACTGGGCGAAGCCCACGTGGTTCGCACGCACCTCCGCGCACAAGGACGAGCTGCTGCGCGAGAACGAGACCATCGGGTGGCACCCGGCGCACATCAAGCACGGGCGCTTCGGCGACTGGCTGGAGAACAACGTCGACTGGGCGCTTTCGCGCGACCGCTTCTGGGGCACGCCCCTCCCGGTGTGGCGCTGCGACGACTGCGGCACCGACACCTGCATCGGATCCGTGGCCGAGCTCTCGGAGCGCTCCGGCCGGGACCTCACCGAGCTCGACCTGCACCGTCCCGCCGTCGACGACGTCACCATCGATTGCCCCAAGTGCGAGCGGCCCGGCGCGCGTCGCGTCGATCCCGTGCTCGACGCGTGGTTCGACTCCGGCGCGATGCCGGCGGCGCAGTTCCACCACCCGTTCGAGGCCAGCCCACTCGGGGGAGGCGATCAGTTCGCGACCCGCTTCCCCGCCGACTTCATCTGCGAGGCCATCGACCAGACGCGCGGCTGGTTCTACTCGCTGCTCGCGGTGAACACGCTGGTGTTCGGGCGCACGCCGTACCGCAACGTCGTGTGCCTGGCATTGGTGGTCGACAAGGACGGCCAGAAGATGTCGAAGTCGAAGGGCAACGTCATCGACCCGTGGACGGTGCTCGACACGCGCGGCGCCGACGCGCTGCGGTGGAACTTCTTCTCCGCCGGCTCGCCTTGGACGCCGCGACGCGTGTCGGTGGAGGCGGTCGACGAGTCGGCGCGCTTCCTCGTCACGCTCTGGAACACGTACTCGTTCTTCGTCACGTACGCGAACCTCGACGGTTGGACACCCGGTGCGAGCACGTCGACCGTGTCGACGCACGTGCTCGACCGGTGGGTGCGCTCGCGCCTTCACCACACCGTGGCCGCGGTCACCGACGCGCTCGAAGGCTTCGACGCGTTGCGTGGCGCGCAGGCGCTCGACGCCTTCGTCGACGACCTCTCGAACTGGTACGTGCGTCGTTCACGCGCGCGCTTCTGGCAGGCCGACGACCCCACTGCGCACGCCACGTTGCACGAGTGCCTGTCGACGGTGGCACTGTTGCTCGCACCGTTCACGCCGTTCGTGGCCGACGAGCTCCACCGGAACCTGCGCGACACGACGGAGTCGGTGCACCTGGCCGACTGGCCCGCAGTCGATGCCGACGCGCTCGACGATGCGCTCGAAGCCGAGATGGTACGAGCGCGCGCCGTGGTGTCCCTCGGACTGTCGGCACGCAACGAGGCCAAGCTCAAGGTGCGCCAACCGCTCCGCCGCGCGCTGGTGCTGCTGCCCGACGCCCCTTCGCCGCTCGGGCACGGCGCCAGGTCGTTCTCCGACGCGGTCGCGGCGGAGGTGACCGACGCGTTGAACGTGAAGCAGCTCGAGTGGGTCACCGACCTCGAAGGGCTCCTCGAGTACGCGGTGGTGCCGAACTTCAAGGCGCTCGCCCCGCGCGTGCGCAGCCAGATGCCACTCGTCAAGGAGGCGTTGCTCGCCGCCGACGGCGGCACGGTGAAGCGCGCGCTCGACGCCGACGGCCACTACGACCTCGTGCTCGGCGACGGCACCACGGTGGCACTCGGTCCCGACGACGTCGAGGTGCGCGCGTCATCGCACGCGGAACTCGCGCTCGCGCAGGAAGGTGGCTACGCGGTCGCGATCGACACGACCGTCGACGACGAGCTCCGGGCCGAGGGCGTCGCGCGCGACCTCATCCGCCTGCTCAACGACCAGCGCAAGGCCGCCGGTCTGGAGATCGCCGATCGCGTCCGGGTGCAGGTCTTCGCCGAGGGACGGGTCGCTGCGGCCGCGCACGCGCACCGCGACTGGATCGCGCGCGAGGTCCTCGCGGTCGAGTTCGAGGTCCTGCCGCTCGCCGACGCACCCACTGGCGCGTCGAACATCGACCTCGACGGCGACGTGGTTGCGATCGTGCTCGTGAAGGTGGCGCGCTGAGCGACGACGGCGGAAGCGCCGACGGTCCTGCTCGCTCCCGCTGTCGAAGAACTGCGCCTGCTCGTCCTCGCGCTGGCCCGAGCGGCGCGTCGTCGCGCACCGCTTCCCGCAGCGACGCGAAGAACGCGTCGTCGTCGAGGGAGTCGGTGTCGATGGCGTTGGCCTCCATCGGCACGTCGGAGGCGAACGCCTGCGCCTGCGGCTGGGACTGCGGCTGCGCGTCAGCCGGCGCGCGCTCTCGCGTTCCCACGGGGCGGGGGTGTCCCACCCCGACGTGGACGACGCCCAGTCGGCGTCGGACGACGACAGCCACGAGGTGTCCGACGCCGGTGCGGCTGCGGCGTCGGCGACCGGCGCGGGCGGCCAGTCTGCCGGTTCGGGCCGGGGCGGCGCTGCGACCGGCGACCGGCTGGCGGACGCCTCCGCGACCAACGGGCCGGTCTCCGGACCGGAGTCGAGGCTGCTGATGGCATGGGTGGGCGGGCCCGAGTCCCAGTCGGCGTCGCCACCGGACGGCGTCGCGGACGCGTGCTCGGCGGGATCCGAGTCGGTGGTGAGGTCGACCTCGGGCACCGGTGCGGGCTCGGCCACTGCCGCGACCGCGGCGGTGGGCGCGGGCTCGCGCTCGACCGGGATGTCGACGTCGTGCAGCTCGGGACGCTCCGACGGCGGCTCGACCTCGCCACCGCCACCGAGTCGCGCGAGGTCCTCCTCGAGCGCGCCGCGGATGCGGTCGCGATAGCCGGCGACGTACTCCTCGAGCGCGTCGGCGTCGGCGCGCAGTTGCTCACGTCGTGCCGACAGGTCGAGCAGCTCGGCCTCGAGCCGGCGGCGTTCGCCCTCGGCGATCCTTCGGGCGGTGGCTTCGGCGTCGCTGACCAACGCCTGCGCCTTGGCCTCCGACTCCTCGAGCATCTGCTTGGAACGGGCCTGCGCCTCGTTCACCGCGTCGTCGGCGGCGCGCTGCGCGAGCAGCAGTGTGCGCTGCAGCATCTCGGCGTCGTCACGACTCGACGGGAGCGGCACCTCGGCCGGCGCCGCGGCGGCGACCGGAGCAGCCGCCGCAGGGGCGGGACGGCTCGAGGCCGACTGCAGATCCTGCGTGAGGCTCTCGATGGTGACCGCGGCGCGCTCGAGCAGATCGTCGACCTCGTCGCGGTCGTACCCGCGCCACGAGTCCTTGATCTCACTGCTGCGGAGTTCCTGGGGGGTCACATCCATGGGAGGTCATGGTAGCGAGGACCCGCCCGGCACCGCCGAACCCCGGCGGCGCCATCCCGTCAGCGCGGCCGGTCAGCGCGCCGGTCAGCCTCTTCCGGTCAGCCGTCTTCCGGTCAGGAGGCGCGGAGTGCCTGCTGGAGGATGATCAGCAGGAAGAACACGACCATGAAGGAGATGTCGAACATCCCCGCCGGCGGGATGACCCGTCGGACCGGGCGCAGGACCGGCTCGGTGAGCTCGAAGAGCAGCGTGTTGACGGTGGCCAGGAAGGTGCCGCCCCGCACCGGGAACCACGAGAGCACGGCCCGGGCCGCGAGGATCACCAGGTAGATCGTGATGATGTTGGCGAGGATGCTGGCCACGGGTGCGGAGTCGGATCGGGCGCTGCGGTCAGGGCTGGAAGAGGCCCCGCGCCTGCAGCCGGTCCTTCTCCTCCTGGGAGACCTCGACGTTGCTGGGCGTGAGCAGGAACACCTGGTTGGCGACGCGCTGCATGTTGCCGGCCACCGCGTAGGCGAGGCCGCTGGAGAAGTCGATGAGGCGCCGCTGGAGCTCCCGGGGCAGGCCCTGCAGGTTGAGGATCACGGGTTGGTTGGCCTTCAGTCGATCGCCCACCTCCTGGGCGTCGTTGAAGCCCTGCGGTTCCACCACGTGCACGCGGGCGGCGGTGGTGGGGCCGATGGTGCGCACGACGCTGGGGCGGGGCGCCGACATGCCCGACGGCTCCTCGCGCGCCGCCGCACGCGGGGGTGCGGGCGCGGCCGCCGGGACCGGTTCGGGCGCGGCGCCGTAGTCGGCACCGTACTCGGTCGCGTAGTCGGTCTCGGTCGGGCGGGTGCGCACGGTGCCGGTGTCGCGGGAGCGTCCGTCGGGGGGCTCGGGAGCCTGTTCGCGACGCGGACGTGCGGGCTGCGGCTCCTCGGCGGCCTCGCCGTAGTCGCCGTAGGACTCGTACTCACCGCCGTAGTCGAGCTCGTCGTCGTCCTGGAGCCCCAGGTAGACCATCGCCCGACGCCACATCGATGCCATGCGCGTCTGCCTCCCTCGACAGGCCAGCCAGCCTAGGAGATGGAACGGACGCCGGGCCGGACGGCCCGGGTGGTAGCCGGACCATGCCGCCGCCTGGGCGTTCTCGCCCCTAGGGGCGAGCGCCGAAGAGGGCCCGGCCGACGCGCACCATGGTGGCGCCCTCCTCGACCGCGAGCTCGAAGTCGTCGGTCATGCCCATCGACAGCTCGGCGAGTCCGAGCGCGGCGGCCTGCTCCCGCAGTTGCGCGAACCAGCGGCGCGGGTCGTCGCCGTGGGGCGGCACGGTCATCAGCCCGGCGACGTCGAGCCCGTCGGCGCGCAGGGAGCCGACGAGCGTGGCCACCGCGGCCGGCGCGCACCCGCCCTTCTGGGGCTCCTCCCCCACGTTCACCTCGACCAGCACGCGGGCGCCGGGAGCACGGCGGGCGATCTCGGCGCCGAGCTCGGGGCGGTCGACCGACTGCCAGCACCCGACCCAGGGCGCGAGCTGCCGCACCTTGTTGCGCTGCAGCTGCCCGAGGAAGTGCCACCGGGCGCCCTGCACCGCCGTCTTCTCCAGGAGCTCCTGCGCGCGGTTCTCGCCGACGTCGACGACCCCCGCGTCGACGACCTGCTGGACGCGGGCGACGTCGACGGTCTTGGTTGCGGCGACCAACGTGATCGCCCCCGGGTCGCGCCCCGCGCGAGCGGCGGCCGCCGCGATCCGGTCGCGCACCTCGGCGACGCGGCGCGGCGACCGGCGTCGTCGTCATCGGGTCCGGACCACCACGACCGCCTGGCGACCGGTGACGCCGTCACCGCGATGGGAGAAGTGGTCGGGCGACGCGGCGGTGCACAGGTCGACGTCGGTGACCTGCTCGACGCCGGCGCGCGTCGAGGGACACGCGCACCGCGGCGGGGATGTCGAGGGCGGGGGCACCGGCGTCGGTGGTCGACGCCACCTCCGGACCGAGGCGGTCGACCAGCCGGGCGAGGAGGTCGGCGCCGAACTCGTAGCGCGCCGGGTGCACGCACGGACCCAGCCAGGCCGTGACCGGACCCGGGGCGACGGCACGGAGGGCGTCGACCGCGGCGCCGAGGACGCCCTGCTCGAGCCCGGGCCAGCCCGCGTGCACCACGGCCACACCCCCGGGACTGGCCAGGGCCACCGGCGCGCAGTCGGCGGTGAGCACGACGAGCGGGAGGCCGACGGCGGTGGTGACGGCGGCGTCGGCTGCGGGCACGTCGGTCGGGGCGGCGGCGACGGTCACGACCTCGTGACCGTGCACCTGACGGAGCCAGACCCACTCCCGCGGGT
The DNA here is from genome assembly GCA_963756895.1 of uncultured Actinomycetes bacterium. Lineage (GTDB taxonomy): Bacteria > Actinomycetota > Acidimicrobiia > IMCC26256 > DASPTH01 > DASUAS01. Next base: position 120,179 of record CAVWPI010000008.1, read on the forward strand.
CATCGGCACCGGTGCGCAGGCGCACGGCGAGGAGCGCGCGGTTCCGGGTGACCACGTCGGGATCGTCGCCCACGTGGTCACCCAGGTTGAGCGAGGCGTAGGGCGCGCCGGACACGCCGCCGAGGCGATCGGTGAAGACGACCCGGACACCCGGTCCGGTGAACTCGATCAGCGCAGACCTACATCAACGAAAAAACTCGGCATCGACGAACGAACTCGGCATCGACGAACGAACTCGGCATCGACGAACGAACTCGCGTCAACGAAGGAACTCGGGGACGTCGAACTGGTCGTCGTCGGCGTCGTCGTCGCCGCTCGAACCGAAGTCGATGCCGTCGCCGATGTCGTCGTCGTCGAGCCCGAGCGACGTGAGCCCGCGGGACGGACGCTTCTCGCCTTCGTAGCGGTCGAAGCCGGCGGCGATGACGGTGATCCGCACCTCGTCACCGAGGCTGTCGTCGATCACCGCACCGAAGATGATGTTGGAGTCGGGGTGCGCGGCCTTGGCCACGATCTCCGCCGCCTCGTTGACCTCGAAGAGGCCGAGGTCGGACGGACCCGACACGTTGAGCAGCATCCCGCGCGCGCCCTCGACGCTGGCCTCGAGCATCGGGCTCGAGATCGCGGCGCGGGCGGCGTTGACCGCACGACCGTCGCCCGACGCGTAGCCGATGCCCATGAGCGCGCTCCCGGCGTTGCTCATGATCATGCGGACGTCGGCGAAGTCGGTGTTGATGAGACCCGGCGTGGTGATGAGGTCGGTGATGCCCTGCACACCCTGGAGCAGGACCTCGTCGCACGTCTTGAACGCGTTGAGCATGGAGGTGCGCTCGTCGGCGACGCTGAGCAGCCGGTCGTTGGGGATGACGATGAGCGTGTCGACCTTCTCGCGCATCTTCTGGATGCCGTTCTCGGCCTGCACGCCGCGCCGGCGCCCCTCGAAGCTGAACGGCCGGGTGGCGATGCCGATGGTGAGCGCGCCCGCGGCCTTGGCCACCTCGGCCACGACCGGGCCCGCGCCGGTGCCGGTGCCGCCACCCTCGCCGAGGGTGATGAAGACCATGTCGGCGCCCTTGAGCACCTCCTCGATCTCCTCGCGGTGGTCCTCGGCGGCCTGGCGGCCGATCTCGGGATCGGAGCCCGCCCCGAGACCACGCGTGATCTCACGGCCGATGTCGAGCTTCACGTCGGCGTCGCTCATGAGGAGCGACTGCGCGTCGGTGTTCACGGAGATGAACTCGACGCCCTTGAGCCCGGCGTCGATCATCCGGTTGACGGCGTTGCACCCGCCTCCGCCGACGCCGATGACCTTGATCACCGCCAGGTAGTTCTGCGGCTCGCCCAGCATGGTGTTGCGTCCTTTGCTCGTCGCGCGGACCCCGTCCGCCTCATTGTGGCGGTGGACCGCCGCTACCTCGGGGATTTGGCCCTGTATTTCGGGCCTTCTTCGTGGTCGCCAGGCACAACCCTGAACCTCCAGTCGAGGTTGAGAGTTATGTCAAGCTGTACTTTCGGTGCAGACTTTACTCTCGCAACATTCAGTGGTCAACTCCCCACGCTCAACAACCGTCGAACGCTCACCCGAACGCCCGCCCGAACGCTCGGTCGACGCCGACCCCCGACGACGAGACAAGGGGCGTCAGTCGGTGACGGGATTGGTGGGTGCGCTCACGTCGACGTAGGTGACCGGGTGGTCGCCGGATGCGTTGAGCACCGCCAGCGCGGCGCGGAGCTTGACCGCGATCTGCGTCGCCTCCCCCATCCGGATCTCGGGACCGGCGCGCAGGTGGAGCACGATGCCGTGGTCGGTGGCCTCGACCGACGCGGTGCCGGCGGCGCTGAGCCCGGTGAGGGTGCCGGCGACGCGGGCGGCACCGACCGCGTCGATCGTGCCTCCGGGGATCGGCACGACCTTCGCCCCGAGCAGTTGGGGGATCCCCTCGGGCGCGGCGTCGACCGTCTCGAGCACCCGACCGGTCCCGTCGACCAGCGCCTTCCCACCCGGGCCATCGATCCATGCCGCGGGGGTGCGCTCCCGCACGGTGATGCGCACCGTGCGCGGCCATTCGCGTGCGAGCGTCGCGCTCCGGACGTAGGGCAGCCGCTCGATCCCGTCGACCGCGGCGCTGGTGTCGATCCAGGTCATCGCGTCGCCCTCGTGCACTCCCGCCGCCGCGGTGACCTGGGCGGGCGACAGGTGGGCGGTGCCCCGCACCTGCAACGTGTCGATGGTGAGGAGAGGAGACACCGACACCCCGTACGCGATCGCGACGAGCACGGCGACGACGACCCCGACCACCAGCAGCCGGCGCCGGCGTCGTGCTGCCGCCTTCGGCGACCGGCCCCGACGGGGACCGCGGCGAGGCGGCGGCGCCGGCGCGTCCGAGGACGACGACGCCGGTCGCGGTGCGTGCGCGCGTGCTCACGCCCCTCCCGGCCCGAGGTCGTCGGCGAAACCGATCATCCGCAGCTCCGGGACCAGCGCCACGCCGGTGGCGTCGAGGACCCGTCGTCGCACCTCGATCACCAGCGTCCGCACGTCGTCGGCGGTCGCACCGGTCTCGGCCTGGAAGAAATTGGCGTGCTTCGGCGAGACCACCGCGCCCCCCACCCGGAGGCCCTTGAGCCCGAGCGAGTCGATCAGGCGGCCGGCGGAGTCGCCGGGCGGATTGGCGAACACCGAGCCTGCGTTGGAGCCCCCGGGCTGGTGCTCGCGCCGCCAGCGCACGATCCCCGCGACCTCGGCCTCGCCGGCGGCGACGTCGCCGTCGACCACCCGGAACGTGGCCCCGGTGACCACCTCGTGGGGCGCGACGGCCGAGCACCGGTAGCCGAACCTCAGTGCGGCCAGGGGCCGCGCCGACCGGGTCGCCGCCGGCGGCGAGGTCGGCGACCTCGGCCGCCACGAGCACGTCGGCGGTCTCGCGCCCGTGTCCGCCCGCGTTCATGCGGACCGCGCCACCGACGCTCCCCGGGATCCCCACGTAGAACGCGAGCCCGGTGCGCCCCGCGGCGGCCGCCCGCCGGGCGAGGACGGGCAGGGCCACGGCGGCCCCGGCCCGCAGCGCGTCGGCCCCGGCACGGAGGTCGACGTGGTCGAACGTGGCGTCGAGGACGAGCCCGAGGCCCGGGAACCCGGCGTCGGCGACGAGCAGGTTGGAGCCCCGGCCGATCACCAGGAGCGGCGGCAGCGGGTCGCCGTCGAGGGCGCCGGCCACCGCTGCGAGCTCCCCGGGCGAGCCCGCGCGCGCGAGCACCGCCACCGGCCCGCCCACGTGGTAGGTGGTGAGGTCGGCGACGCGGACGTCACGCTCGACGCGCACGCCGGCGCCGGCGAGTCGCGCCGCGAGTGCGTCGGGATTCACGAGCGCGGCGCCAACCACTCGTCGGGGGCGGTGGTGAGGTCGCCGGCGCCGAGCGTGAGCACGACGTCGCCGGGGCGGGCGAGACGGGGCACGTGGGCGACGAGGTCGGCTCGGCGCGGGAGGTAGGTGACCGCCTGCTCGGGGTGGGCGTCGAGCACGGCGCGCAGGACGAGCCGGCCGGAGACGCCGGGTTGCGGCTGTTCTCCCGCCGCGTACACGTCGGTGAGCACGAGCGCGTCGGCGCCCGCGAACGCGTCGGCGAAGTCGCGCCAGAGCGCGGCGGTGCGCGTGTAACGGTGGGGCTGGAACACCGCGACCACCCGTTCCCACCCGCCCTCGCGCGCGGCGCGGATCATGGCGTCGACGTCGCTCGGGAGGTGCGCGTAGTCATCGACGTAGGTGACACCGTCGCGCTCGCCCCGGAACTGGAACCGCCGCGCCACGCCCGCGAAGCCGCCGAGCGCGCGCGTCACCGCGTCGAAGGGCACGCCGAGCTCGAGCGCGATCGCCGCCGCGCCGGCCGCGTTCGCCGCGTTGTGACGGCCCGGCACCGGGAGCTGCACGACGCCGAGGGCCTCGCCGCGGTGCACCAGCGAGAACTGCGTGCCACCCCGACCACCCTCGTAGTCGTCGAGGCGGTAGTCGGCAGAGTCGGCGAAACCGTAGGTGACCACGTTGGCGCCCCGGACCGCCCCGGCGCGCGCGGCGATGGACGCCGCGACCTCGTCGTCGGCACAGAGTGCGCACACGCCGGGGATGCGGGCGACGAAGGCCCGGAACGCGTCGACCAGCCCGGCGAAGTCGCCGTAGTGGTCGAGGTGGTCGGGCAGGACGGACGTGACCACCGCGTCGTGGGGCGCCAGCTCGAGGAAGGTGCCGTCGCTCTCGTCGGCCTCGACCACCAGCCACTCCCCCGAGTCGAACACCGCGTTGGTGCCCACCTCGTTGAGATCGCCGCCGATCAGGAAGCTCGGGTGCCACCCCGCGGCGCGCAGGATGAGCGCGAGCATCGACGACGTCGTGGTCTTGCCGTGGCTCCCCGCCACCGCCACGGTGGTGCGGGTGGCGACGATCGCACGAAGCGCGTCGGCGCGTCGCAAGACCGGGATCCCGCGCTCGCGCGCCGCCACCACCTCGGGGTTGCTCTCCGGGATGGCGGTGGAGATCACGACCGCGTCGAGCGTGTCGGGGAGATTGGCGGCGGCGTGACCGACATGGGTGGTGACGTCGAGCAGACCGAGCCGCTCGAGCACGCGCGACTCGCGCAGATCGGAGCCGCTGACCGTGTGACCCATCCGTGCCAGCACGGTGGCGATCGCGCTCATGCCCGCGCCGCCGACGCCGACGACGTGGATCGCATGCGGTTCGGTGAGATCGAGCTCGCGGTCGGGCGTCACCCGAGACCATCCGTGCCGAGACCATCCGTGCCGAGACCATCCGTGCCGAGACCATCCGGGATGGTGTCCTCCACCAGGTCGGCGAAGCGGGCGGTCGCGTCGGGCCGCCCGAGCGTCCGGGCCGCCGCGCTCATCGCGTCGATGCGGGTCGGGTCGGCGAGCAGCGCGTCGAGTTCGGCGGCGAGACGGGCAGGGTCGAGCTCGGCGTCGGGGATCTTGACCGCGGCACCCACCGCCACCAGCGCGTCGGCGTTCGCGGTCTGGTGGTCACCGGGCGCGCCCGGCAGCGGTACCAGCACCGCGGGCATCCCGACGGTGGTGAGCTCCGCCGTCATCCCACCCGAGCGGGACACCACCAGGGTGGCCTCGGCGTACACGACCTCCATGTGCTCCTCGAACGGGACGAGCGAATACGACAGCCGGTCGCCCGCGGTGCGCTGCGCTGCGAGCGTCGTGCTGCACCCTTGGTAGTCGCGGGTGCCCGTGACGTGGTGGATCGTGACGTCGGTGCGGTCGCGCCAGCGTTCGTAGAGCCCCAGGACCGCCCGGTTGAGCGACCGGGCTCCGAGGCTGCCGCCCACGACGGCGATGCGGGGCGGGGCCACCGGTGACCGCTCGACCGCGGCGATGGCGGGGCGGATCGGGTTGCCGGTCACCACTGCACCGGGGAGGGCGGTGCCGGGGAGGCTGACCGCGGCCCGGGCGCCCAGGCGTACCGCGATCCGGTTGGCCAGACCCGGACGGGCGTCGGCTTCGTGGATGACCGCGGGGATCCGCCGGGCACGGGCGGCGACCAACGCGGGGAGCGACGCGTACCCACCGACGCCGACGACGACGCGGGGCCGGAGCCGTCCCACCAGCGTCCACGCGCGAGCGAAGGCGACCACGGTGTCGAACGCGGTGCGGAGGTTGCGCCCGATCGCGGCCGGCGACGCGCTCCGCTCGAGCCCGCGCCCCGGGAGCAGGTCGACGGCGAATCCGGCGGCCGGCACCGCCGTCGCCTCCAGGCCCCGCGCGGCACCGACGAATCGGATCCGGTCGCGCGCGTACCCGCGCGCCACCAACTCGTCGGCCAACGCGAGTGCGGGGAAGACGTGACCGCCGGTGCCGCCCCCGCTGATCAGGACGTCGGTCGTGCTCACCGACGCGCGGTCACCGGCGAGCACCGGCGGCGGTGCGCGGTGCGCGCGCCGGAGCCGTCCGGCCGGGGCCCCGCTCCTGTCGGGCGATGTTCACGAGGATGCCGGTCGCGAGCATGGTCGTGATCAGCGCGGAACCACCGAACGACACGAACGGGAGCGGGATGCCGGTGACGGGCAGCAGACCGACCACCGCGCCGATGTTGATGACGGCCTGAGCGACCACCCACACGGTGGCGCCGGCGGCGATCAGCGCACCGAAGCGGTCAGGCGCTCGCAGTGCCGCGCGGGCACCGAAGATCGCGAACGCGATGAACAACCCCATCACGAGGAAGCAGCCGATGAGTCCGAGCTCCTCACCGATGATGGCGAAGATGAAGTCGGTGTGGGCGTTGGGGAGGAAGTTCCACTTCGCCCGGCCCGCGCCGAGACCCACGCCGGTGAACCCACCGCTGCCCAGCGCGATCAACGACTGCGAGATCTGGTAGCCGGAGTTGCTGGCGTCGGCGAACGGGTCCAGGAACGTGAGCATGCGCGTGCGTCGGTACGGCTCCGCGAGCGCCAGGAACGTGACCGCCGAGATGCCGAGCCCGAACACGACCGCCAGGTGGCGCTTCTTCGCACCCCCCGCCACGAGCACGGCCAGCACGACGATGGCGAGCACCATGGCCGAGCCGAGGTCGGGCTCCCTCATCACCAACGCGGTGCAGAGTCCGAGCACCAGCAGCACCGGCCGCACCACCCGACGCCAGTCGTGCAGCTCGCCACCGCGCCGGCTCACGAGGTCGGCCGCGTAGAGCAGCAACGCGAGCTTGGCGATCTCGCTGGGCTGGAAGCGGAACATGCCGGCGCCGAGCCAGCGACGCGATCCCGAGACGTAGACGCCGATCCCCGGAATCAGGACGACCACGAGCAGCACGACACTCGCGATGAGGAGCGGGCGCACCAGCTTGCGCCAGTTGCGGTAGTCGAAACGCACCGCGAACACGAACGCGCCGAGGCCGAGCAGCGTCCACATGATCTGACGGAAGAAGAAGTACCAGGGCGAGCCGTAGTTGGTGAGCGACGCCACCGACGACGCCGACAGCACCATCACCACGCCGACGACGTTGAGCACCGCGACCGTGGCGACCAGGAGCAGCGCGGTCGACGACCGCGCTACCGCGGTCGCCTTGGTCGCGGTGTCGGCCCCGCTCTCGACGTGGCGTCGCGCCCGCAGCGGGCTGGTGAACGCAGTCATGTTCCCCCTCCGTTCGCACCGGGGGGCGAGCCCCCGGCCCGGCACCCCTCCGGTTCGTCGATCAGCGACGCCACCTCGCGCGCGAAGTCGTCGCCGCGCGCGGCGTAGCTCTCGTACCAGTCGAACGACGCGCACGCGGGCGACAGCAGCACGGCATCACCGGGCTGCGCGTGGGTCGCCGCGGTTCGCACCGCATCGTGCATCGAGTCCGCGCGCACGACCGACACCGCTCCCGCGAACGCCGCTTCCACCTCGCCCGCGGCCTCGCCGATGGCGACGACGGCCCGCAGCTGCGGAGCGTGCGCGCGCAGCCCGTCGAGATCGAGGCCCTTGTTGCGTCCGCCCGCGATCAGGACCGCGTGCTCGAACCCGGCCAGCGCGCCGGCAGTGGCGTGCGGGTTGGTGGCCTTGGAGTCGTCGTAGTACCGCACGCCCTCGCGCTCCCCCACCAGCTGCACGCGGTGTGCCAACCCGCCGAAGCCGTCGAGCGCACGCGCGACCGCGTCGAGGTCGGCACCCACGGCCAGCGCGGCGGCCGCCGCGGCGAGCGCGTTGGCGGTGTCGTGGGGTGCCCCCGACGCCGGCACCGAGGCGAGGACGCCGGGCGGACCGACGAGATCGGATCCGACCACGCCGTAGTCGCCGGGCGCGGGCATTCCGGTCCCGAACCGCTCGACCCGCCCCGGGGCGTCGGCCGCGAGGTCCGCCGCGACCGGATCGTCACGGTTCACGACCAGCAGGCCCGACGGCCCCTGGTGCCGGAAGAGCTCGGCCTTCGCCTGCGCGTACGCGTCGACCGAGCCGTGCCAGTCGAGATGGTCCTCGGCCACGTTCAGCAGCACCGCCACGTCGGGGGCGAAGGCGTCGGTGATGAACGCGAGCTGGAACGACGACACCTCGGCGACGACCACGTCGACGTCGTCCCCGGCGGCGTCGAGCAACGGACGTCCGATGTTGCCGGCCGCCGCGCTCGCGATCCCCGCTTCGCGAAGGATGACATCGATCAGCGTGGTGACGGTGGTCTTGCCGTTGGTGCCGGTGACGGCCACGAGTCGCGGCGCGTCGGACCGCGCCCGCAACCGTGCGGCGGCGAGGTCGATCTCGGAGCGCACCGGCACGCCGGCCTCGTGGGCGGCGACGAGCGCGGGATGGTCGGGGCGCACGCCCGGACTGGGCACCACGAGGTCGGCGGCCCGCCCCTGCGCGGCCGCTTCCGTGGCGTCCGGACGCTCGAGCACGCGCGCGCCGTCGGCTTCCGCGCGCGCGACGCGAGCGGCAAAGGCGTCAGTCGTTCCGGGCGCGTCGTCGAGCACGGTCACCTCGTGACCCGCGGCACGCGTGTAGGACACCACCGACGCGCCGGTCGTCGCGAGGCCCACCACCAGGACCCGCATCAGTCGAGCACCCCGGGGATGCGGATGAAGTCGGCGTAGAAGAACCCGAGGCCGAGCGCGACGACGAGGGCCGCGAGCAACCAGAAGCGCACGATCACGGTGAACTCGGGCCACCCGCCCACCTCGAAGTGGTGGTGGATCGGCGCCATGCGCAGCACCCGGCGATGGAAGACGCGGAACGAGATCACCTGCGCGATCACCGACAGCGTCTCGAACACGTAGAGGCCGCCGAGGATCGGCAGCAGCAGGATGGTGTTGGTGAGCAGCGAGAGGCCGGCCATGGCGGCCCCGATCGCGAGCGAGCCCACGTCGCCCATGAACACCTGTGCGGGCGCGGCGTTCCACCACAGGAATCCCAGGCAGGCACCGAGCATCGCCGCCGCCACGATGGCGAGGTCGAGCGAGCCGGCCGGCAGCACGTGGTACACGCCCGGGTGACGGAACTGCCAGAACGCGATGATCACGAACGCCGCGAACACCATCGCCGCCGAACCGGCGGCCAGGCCGTCGAGCCCGTCGGTGATGTTCACCGCGTTCGAGAACCCGTAGACCCAGAACACCGCGAGCACCAACCACAGGCCGGTGGTGAGGTCGAGATCGAACACGCGCGTGAACGACAGGTGCGTCGACACGTTCACGTAGTTCAGGGCGAGCAGCGCGAAGCCGACGGCCACGATGAGCTGGCCGCCGGTCTTGCCCCGCTTGCGCAGACCGAGGTTGCGGCCGCGGCGCACGCCGAGGTAGTCGTCGACGAAGCCGACGACGGCCATCCCCACGACGAGGGCCATGAGCGTGATCCCGGTGCGCGCGAACTTCGTCTGCTCGGTGCTGACGTGCGCCACCATGTAGCCGAACAGCGCACTGACGACGATGGCGATGCCACCCATCGTGGGCGTGCCCGCCTTCTTCTCGTGCGGGTGCGCGAACGGGCCGTCGTCGCGGATCTGCTGCCCGATGCCCTTGGCCCGCAGGACGCGGATGAGCGCGGGCGTGCTGAAGATGCACAGCACGAACGCGGCGCCGGTACCGACGAGGAGCGCGATCACGCGCGGTCGTCCCGGCCGGCGGCCCTGCTCGTGCCCCGCAGCGCGGTGGCCACGAGCTCGAGCCCGACCGCACGGCTGCCCTTCACCAGGACCGCGTCACCGTCGTGCACGAAGCCCGCGACCGCTTCGAGCGCGGTGGCGGCATCGGGCACCTCGGTGACCGAGACCCCGGCGGTGCGGGCGTGCTCGGCGAGCGGCGCGGTCTCCGGGCCGACCGCGACCAGGGCGTCGACCGCGGTCGCGGCGACGAGATCGCCGAGCGCCGCGTGTTCGGGCCCGCTGAGCTCACCCAGCTCGCGCATCTCACCCAGGACCGCCACCCGCCGGCCGGACACGTCGATCCGGGCGAGCGCCTCCAGTGCAGCGGCCATCGACGACGGGTTGGCGTTGTAGGCGTCGTCGAGCACGACCACGCCGTCGGCGGTGCGGGCCACCTCCATGCGCCACGGCGCCGGCTCCACGGTGGCGAGACCGGCGGCGACCTCGTCGAGCGGGACGCCGTGCGCGAGACCCACCGTGGCCGCGAGCAGCGCGTTCACCACCTGGTGCGCGCCGCGGACCGCGAGCGCAACCTCGCCTTCTCCCCACGGCGACGACAGGGTGAACCGGGACCGCAGGTCGGAATCGAGCACGATGTCGGTGGCGCGCACGTCGGCGTCGCCGCCGGCGACGGCACCCGCCGACACACGCAGGACCCTTGCCGCGGTGCGGGCGACGAGACCGGGCGTGGCCTGGTCGCCGGCGTCCAGGACCGCGGTGCCCGACGTGCCGAGTGACTCGAGCAGCTCGCCCTTGGCCCGGGCGACGCCCTCCCGGCCGCCGAGCGATCCGGCATGGGCGAGGCCGATGTTGGTGATCACGCCGACGGTGGGGCTGGCCACCGAGCAGAGGGCGGCGATGTCGCCGTGGGCGCGTGCGCCCATCTCGAGCACCAACGCCTCGGTGTCGGCCGGCGCGGCGAGCAGCGTGAGCGGCACACCCGCCTCGTTGTTGTACGACCCGGGGCTCGCGTGCAGCGGGTACTTCGGCGCCAGGGCCGCGGCGGTGAGGTCCTTGGTGCCCGTCTTGCCCGCGGAACCGGTGATGCCGACGACGATGACGTCGCCGAGCGCGGCACGGGCCGCACGTGCGAGTTCGCCGAAGGCGGTGAAGGCGTCGCGCACGCGCACGACCGCGCCCGCGTCGGGTGCCACGTGGTCACGCGCGTCGGTGACGACCGCGATCCGGGCACCGCGTGCGAAGGCGTCGGGCACGAAGTCGTGGCCGTCGCGTTCGGCGACGAGGGCCACGAAGCACGCGCCCGGTTCGACGACGCGCGAGTCGATGGTGAACGACGTGGCTCGCGCGTCGGGGACGCCCGCGATCACGGTGCCGCCGGTGATCGTCGCGAGTTCCGCCGCGGTCAGCTCCACCCGAGCGCCCCCAGCTCCTCCCGCGCGACGACGCGGTCGTCGAACGGCAGCGTGCGGCCGTGCGCGGTCTGGCCGGTCTCGTGGCCCTTGCCCGCGACCACGACCACGTCGCCGGGCACCGCCTCGGCGAGCGCGCCGGCGATGGCGGCCCGGCGGTCGAGCTCGACCCGCACCTCGGCGGCACCGGCGAGCCCGGGCAGCACCGCGTCGGCGATGGCCTGCGGGTCCTCCGACCGGGGGTTGTCGGAGGTCAGCACGGCGATGTCGGCACCCGCGGCCACGGCCGCGCCCATGAGCGGACGCTTGCCCGGGTCGCGGTCGCCACCCGCCCCGAACACGCAGAGCACCCGGCCACCGGCGACCGCCAACGGGCGGGCGGCGGCGAGCACCCGGCCGAGGGCGTCGGGGGTGTGGGCGTAGTCGACCAGCACCGCGAACGGCTGGCCGGCGTCGACCCGCTCGAACCGTCCGGGTACCACAAGGGGCGCACCGAGCCCGGCGGCCACCGCCTCCATGTCGATCCCGGCTGCCCGGGCGGTGGTGGCGGCGGCGACCGCGTTGGCGAGGTTGAAGGAGCCGACGAGCGGGAGGTCGACCACCGACTCGCCGCCGCCGCGGCGACGCTCGACGATCGTGGCGCGCGTGCCGGTCGGGCCGAAGGTCACTGCGGTCACGCCGACGTCGGCGGTGTCGTCGTCGACGCCGTAGGTCCAGAGGTCGATGCCTTCGCCGACCGCGCGTCGCGCGAGCTCGCGACCGCGCGGGTCGTCGACGTTCACCGCGGCCGCGGGCGTGCGCGAGCGTGCGAACAACGACGCCTTGGCCTCGAAGTAGTCGTCGAGCGAACCGTGGTAGTCGAGGTGCTCGCGGCTGAGGTTGGTGAAGCACACCGCGGCGAACGCCACCCCGTCGACGCGGTGCTGGTGCAGCGCGTGCGACGACACCTCCATCGCGACGGTGCGCGCGCCCGCGTCGCGCATGCGCGCCAGCAGCGCCTGCAGGTCGCTCGCCTCGGGCGTGGTGTGCGCGCCGGTGCTCGAGCTGGAGATCGTCTCGTTCGCGACGCGCGCGCCGACCGTGCCCACGACGCCGACACGGTCGCCGGCGCTCCGCGCGATCGCCTCCAGCAGGTACGTGGTGGTGGTCTTGCCGTTGGTGCCGGTGACCCCGAGCACCCGCATCGCGGCCGAGGGGTTCCCGTAGAGGGTGGCGGCGACCGGCCCGAGCGCGGCGCGCACGCTCGGCACCTCGGCCTGGGCGACGTCGAGCGCCAGCGGGCGCTCCACCAGCAGCGCCACCGCGCCGCGCGCCACGGCTTCGGGAGCGTGGTCGTGGCCGTCGGTCACCTCGCCCGGGATGCACGCGAAGCACGAGCCGGGGGTCACGTCACGACTGTCGTGGGTGATCGCCGCGACCTCGACGTCCGCATCGCCGGCCCGATCCGGGAGGTACCGGGCGTCGTCGAGACCGGCGAGCAGGTCGTGCCAACGCACGCGCGGGCGTCCTCTCGGGTGGGTCACAGCAGCCGCGTCAGGGTACCGGGCAGTGGTCGCGGTTCCGGGCCGGGCGCTCACGACGTCGGCACGCGCTCGTACGTGAGCGCGAACTGCATGATCTGCTGGAACACCGGGGCGGCGGCGTCGGCGCCGTACGGGCTGCCCTGCGGCGCGTCCATCACCACGATCGCCGCCAGCTTGGGATCTCCGGCGGGCGCGAACCCGGCGAACGACGCATTGGTCTGGCCCGAGTCGTACGGCGCCTTGCGGGCGGTCCCGGTCTTGCCCGCCACCTGGTAGCCCGGGATCTGGGCCTTCCACCCGGTGCCCTCGTTCACTGCCTTCTGCAGCATGCCGTTCACCGCGTCGGCGGTCGCCGGCGACACCACCTGCTGGGGTGCCGGGAGCGGCTCGTCGTGGCGGTTGCCGTCGGCGTCGATGGTCGCGGTCACCAGTCGTGGCGGGCGGGACATGCCGTGGTTCGCGATCGTCGTGTAGACGTCGAGCATCTGCATGGCGGTGACCGCGATGCCGTAGCCGATCGGCACCGCGCCCATGCTCGTGTCGTTGTACTTCGAGGCGTCGAACGTCACACCAGGCTCCTCGCCGGGCAGGTTCAAGGCGGTGCGCTGACCGAAGCCGAACGCGCGGAGGTAGTCGGCGAGACGGTCCTTGCCCAGGTCGTGCGCGATCTGGATCGTCCCGACGTTCGACGACTGCGCAAGGATCTGCGCCGTCGTCAGCTCCTCGGTCGCGTGCTCCTCGTCGTCGTCGAACGGCTTGTCGCCGACGGTGATGGAATCCGCGACGGTCGAGACGCTGTCCGGCGTGGTGACGCCTTCCTGGATCGCGCCCGCCATCGTGATGACCTTGTTGGTCGAGCCCGGCTCGTACACGTCGGTCACCGGGCGGTTCTTCTCGGCCGAGGTCGCGGCGTGTGCGGGCTCGGTGTCGGTGGCGCCGTCGACCGTGGCCATGGCGAGGATGTCGCCGGTCTGCACATCGACGACGATCGCCATCCCGCCGAGCGCGTCCATCGAGCTGACACCCTGCAGGAGCGCCTGCTCGGTCTTCCACTGCAGCGAGGCGTCGATCGTGAGCACGACGTCCTGGCCGCGCTTCGCCGCCGACACCTGGTGCTCACCGCCGGGGATGTCGTTGCCCTGTGGGTCGCGTTCCACCTGCACGCTCCCCGGCGTGCCGGTGAGCAGCTTGTCGAAGTGGTACTCCATGCCGCCGAGCCCGTTGTTGTCGGTGCCCACGAAGCCCACCACCGGAGCGGCGGTCGACGTGAGGGGGTTGTAGCGGCGCGACTCGTCCTGGAACGAGATGCCGACGAGGTCGAGGTCGCGCACCTGCTTGGCGGTCGGGTCGTCGACCTTGCGCGGCGACGTACGCGAACGCGCTCTTCGTGTTCGACAGTCGCGCCTCGAGGTCGGCCTGGTCGACGTGCAGGAGCGGCGCCAGCTTCGCCGCGTACACCAGCGGCTCCTTGATCACCCGCGGATCGGCCACGATCGTGGTCTGCGGCACCGAGACCGCGAGGTACTTACCGGTGCGGTCGAAGATGATGCCGCGCTCCGCGGGGATCGCGACGGTGCGCACGCGCTGCCCGAGCCCGAGCGACGACAGGTGCGAGCGGTCGCGTGCCTGCAGGTCGAAGAGGCGCACGCCGATCGCGGTGAAGGCGAGCACGGTGACGAGCACGATGCCGAGCACGCGCGCCCGGATGGGCGGGAGCGGACGCGCCGGCGCGCGCTTGGGCCGGCTGGTGGTCCGGGGCCGAGCCGGCGCCGGACGGGGCACCGGCCTCCCGTGACGCGCCGGCGCTCGGGTGCGTGGCGGCGCTAGCGCCCGCGCGACGGGCGCGGCGCGCGGCACCGCGCGCCGGTTGGCGCGCGGTGGCGGCGGTGCGGCGGGGGCCGCGCGGATCACGGCTGCTGGGGGCCAAGGCTCGGCTTCGTCTTCGACCAGTCGGCGATGGTGTCGGCGGTCGAGCCGTCGTCGGTCACCGGCAGCGGCGCCTTCGGCACGTAGAGGATCTGGACGGAGCCCGGCGGCTGGACGAGGCCCAGGCGCTCGGCCTCCTGGATGACGCGCTGCGGCGACGCCAGGAGCGAGGCGGTGAGACGGTTCTGCTCGAAGGTGCGCTGGGCCTTGGTGATCTGGACGTTGAGATGATCGAGCTCCATCTGGTTCTGCGCGAGGACCACGTGGAACACGACCGCGGTGACGAGCGCGAACACGGTCACGATCGCGAGCAGCGCACCGACTCGCCCGAGCGCGAACGGCCGGGCGGCCGCGCGCGGTGCCGCCGTCGCGCGCGTGGTGGTGCGCGAAGCGGTGCGCGCGGGCTTCCGCGCCGTCGTGCGCGAGTTCGGCGCGCGCGGCGAGAGGGTGCGGCGATCGTCGTCACGAGCCGAGGCGCTCCACGGCCCGGAGACGGGCGCTCTTCGCACGGGGGTTCGCCTCGACCTCTGCGTCGGTCGGACGCAGCGCGCGGCGGGTGAGCAGACGCGTGAGCGGGTTGCGCGTGGCGCGCGGGAGACCGGTGGGCACGTAGCCCGGCTCCTCGGTGCGCGACCAGTCGACGAAGCGCTCCTTCACGATCCGGTCCTCGAGCGAGTGGTACGCGAGCACGACGACGCGGCCCTCCGGCTTGAGGAGGTGCACCGACTCGTCGAGGCCGGCTTCGAGGCTCGGCAGCTCGCGGTTCACCTCCATGCGGATGGCCTGGAACGTGCGCCGGGCGGGGTGGCCACCGCGCCGGCGGGCGGCGGCGGGGATCCCGCGCTTCACCGCTTCCACCAGCTCACCGGTGGTGCGCACGGGCCGCGCGGCGACGATCTCGGCCGCGATCCGGCGCGCGTAGCGCTCCTCGCCGTTGCGCGCGATGAGCGCGACGAGGTCGGACTCCGAGTACTCGTTGACGACCGTCGCGGCGGTCAGCGTCTGCACGCTGTCCATCCGCATGTCGAGCGGTGCGGCGTCGGCCCAGTAGGAGAAGCCCCGCACGGGGCGATCCAACTGCGGGCTGCTGACGCCGAGGTCGAACAAGATCGCCACGATTTCCTCGTTTCCCACGATGTCGGCGACCCTTTCGAAGCCGCCCTGCACGATGCGGACCCGGTCCCCGAAGGGTTCGAGTGCCGCTTCCGCCGCTGCCACTGCGACGGGGTCCCGGTCGATGCCGAGGAGGTGGAGGTCGGGGCGGGTGGTGAGGAGCGCCCGGGAGTGGCCTCCGCCACCCACGGTCGCGTCCACGACCAGCCCCGTCGGTACTGCGCCCAGGAGGTCGGTGACCTCCTCCGCCATCACCGACCGATGCTGGAAGGGGAGGGTCTCGTTGCCCTCAGCCATCCCCGATCCCCCGTCCGACCTCGTCTCCTCGGGACCGCCACCAGCCCCCCGGACGCATCGGCGAAAGCGAAGCGGGCGGAAGGGGCGCTTGCGCCGCGCCGCCCGGGGGACTGGTGGCGAGCCCGCGGGCTCACCGTTGTCAATGTGTCGCCAGTTGCTCGTGCTCTCGTGTGTCAGATCCCGAAGTCGGGCAGGTCGTCCGACTCGGTGAGGGCCTCCGCCCCCAACCGGTCCAGCTCGAGCCAGCGGTCGCGGTCCCAGATCTCGATCCGGGAGTACAGGCCGACGACCATCACCTCTCGCTCCAGGTGGGCGAACTCGCGGAGGTTCCCGGGCAACGCGACCCGACCCTGCTTGTCGGGCTGGATCTCGCTCGTGCCGCCGAAGAAGACCCGAGCCGCATTGAGCTCCTTGGGTCCCCGCTTCGACTGCTCCCGGATCTCCGTCGCCACCTGCTCGAACTCCTCCGGTGTGAACACCGAGAGGCAGCCGCCCTTGCCCTTGGTCACGAACGCGCCGTCAGCGAGCTGGTCCCGGTACTTCGCCGGGAGGATGACCCTCCCCTTCGTGTCCAGGGAGTGCTGGAACTCTCCCAGGAACATCCGGAATCCCTCGCCTCTCGGTCCTCGTCCGCCCCCTCGGGGCCGATTGCAGGGCGGTGACCTCCCCGACCTACCACTTGGTCACCACTTCACTCCATTTCGTGGCACCCTACACCCCTCTCCCCCACTGTTCAACCCACATCGCCCCCTTTTTCTCCCTCCCGCCCCACGAGACGACTGCGACCGCACCGAACGCGCCGCTTGCGCTCTTCGTTCCCGGCACCGAGACTCCGGGGCGGGGTCCGGCAGCGACCGGTGACGGCAGCGACGAGGGGCGACGACATGACCGACACGACCACGGGTGGGCAGCAGTTCGAGCCGGCCGGACCGGGGAGCTGGAACCGCGATCCGGTGCACTTCCCGCGTCCCGTCACCTCCTATTGGGGCGAGATGCACCCGGAGCCGTTCAAGCGGGGCACGAACAACTTCGCCCGCTACTACGGCCTGCTGATCGACGGACTCCAGACCTCGTATGTCAACGGCTTCGCGTACAACCAGGTGCGGCCGGCGCCCGACGCAGAGATCCCCGCCCGGTTCCAACGGGCCGACGAGGTGCTGGCCGGCAAGCTCTGGCGCGAGCAGCTGCGGGAGTGGGACGAGGAGACCAAGCCCGCGGGCATCGCCAAGCACCGCGAGATCCAGGCCGTCGATCCCGACGCGCTCTCCGACGACGAGCTGGCGGCGTACCTGCGCCGCTGCCACGACCACCACGCGGCGATGATCACGCAGCACATGAGCTACACCGCGGGCGCGATGATCCCGACCGGTGACTTCCTCGCCCACGTGGGCGACTGGACCGGCATCGACCACGCGGAGCTCCTGGGGCTCCTGCGCGGTTCGGCCGCGGTGTCACGCGGCGGTTCCGACGAGCTCGAGCGGCTGAAGACGATCGCCGACGACCCGGAGGCGATGCGTCTGCTCGCGTCCGACGGCGACGCGGCCGACGTGCTCGCGCAGCTGCGCGCGCTCCCGGGCGACACCGGCGCCGCGGTCACGGGCTACCTCGATCTGGTCGGCTACCGCCCGCTCGACGGCTTCGACATCTCCGAGCCGGGCGCGCTGGAGCTCCCCGATGCGCTGCTCCGGGCGATCCGGATCACCCTCGAGGGTCGCGACCTCGAAGGCGCCGACGTGTCCGAGCTCACCGCCCGGGTCCGCTCGCAGGTGCCGGAGGAACATCGCGACGAGTTCGACGAGCTGCTCGGCGAGGCGCGGCTCCTCTACCGGCTGCGCGACGAGCGCGGCGTCTACAGCGACATCTGGGCGTCAGGCCTCATGCGTCGTGCCGCGCTCGCGGCCGGACGTCGCGTCGCCGCGCGCGGCGCCATCGCCGAACCGGTGCACATGGTCGACGCGAACATCGACGAGATGTGCGCGCTGGTCAGCGGCACCGGTGGGCCGTCGGCCGACGAGCTCGCCGCGCGCGCGGAGTACCGGGCCACGCACGACCAGCACGACGCGCCGCCGTTCATCGGTGACCCACCGCAGCCGCCGCCCGACCCGTCGGGGCTACCCCCTGCAATCGGCCGCATCATGCGCGCCACCGGCATCGCCCTCGACTCGCTCTTCGGCAGCTCCGACGCCGAGCACTCGCACGACGTGCTGCGCGGCCTCGCCGCCAGTCCCGGCGTCTACGAGGGTCCCGCCCGCCTGATCGCGGGGCCGTCGGAGTTCGGGCGCATCGAGCAGGGCGACGTGCTCCTCACGCCCGCGACCACCGAGGCGTTCAACATCCTGCTCCCCCTGCTCGGCGCCATCGTCACCGACAACGGCGGCCTGCTCTCGCACTCGGCGATCGTCGCGCGCGAGTACGGCATCCCGGGCGTGGTCGGCACCCGCGAGGCCACGGCGCGCATCGCCGACGGCACACGCGTGCGCGTCGACGGCGCCGCCGGCGAGGTCACGGTGCTGTGAGCCCCCGCGAGCCGGGTGGCCCGGCGAGCAGCGAACCGCCCCAGGGCGGCGACCGTGGCTGACGATCTCGCCACCGGGGTCGTCCCGCTCGCCGAGGCGACCGACGTCTCCGTCTACGGCTCGAAGGCGATCGGACTCGGCGACGCCATCCGCGACGGACTGCCGGTGCCACCGGGGTTCGCGCTCGCGGGCCCGGTCGTCGAAGCAGTCGCGGGCGAGGACGAGGAGACCATCGAGCGCGTGTTGAGCACGCTGCGTGGACTGCGCACGCCACTGGCGGTCCGCTCGTCGGCGGTCGACGAGGACGGCAAGGACGCGAGCTTTGCCGGCCAGCATCTCACGTTGCTGAACGTGCCGTCGATCGACGACGTGCCGGCCGCGTTGCGCGAGATCTGGTGGTCGGCCAACTCCGACTCCGCCATCACCTACCGCCAGCGGGTCGGGCTGTTCACCCGACCGAGCGTCGGCGTGGTCGTGCAGTCGCTGCTCGATCCCGAGGCGGCGGGCGTGATGTTCACGCAGAACCCGGTCACCGGTGCCGACGAGCGCGTGATCGAGGCGGCCTGGGGGCTCGGCGAAGCCGTCGTGGCCGGGCTCGTGATCCCCGACACCTATCGCCTCACGCACGACGGCGAGGTGATCGAGTGCACGCCCGGACTGAAGCGCATCGCCGTGCGCTCCCGCGCCGACGGCGGGACCTACGAAGAGGACATCGACGCGACTCGCGCCGAAGCGCTCACCCTCGACGACGACATGCTCGCGCAGCTCTGCCACCTCGCCCGGCACTGCGAGGAGGTCTACGGCAACGCGCGCGACATCGAATGGGCGGTCGACGACGGCACGGTCTACCTGCTGCAGTGTCGAGCGGTCACCACCACCTCGGCCAGGTCGGCCGCCATCGATCCGACGGCCGCGGTGGCGGAGAACGATCCCGCCGACGTGCTCACCAGCGTGCCGCTGTTCTCGGGCCTCGGCGACGACGAGGTGGATCGGATCGCTTCGCTGTGCAAGGCGCGCCGGTTCGCCCCGGGCGACGTCGTGATCCGCGAGGGCTCCGGCGGCGCCTCGTTCTACATCATCGACTCCGGCGCCGCGAGCGTCAGCATCCGCGGCGACGAGGTCGCCGTGCTCGGCCCGGGCGACCACTTCGGGGAGATCGCGTTGATCGACGGTGGCCAGCGGCTCGCCACGGTGACCGCCACGACCGACCTCGTCTGCCACGGCCTCACGTACTGGGAATTCCGGCCCCTCGTCCAGGAGAGCGGCGCGCTCGGGTTGGAAGCTCCTCCAGACGATGGCGCGGATGCTGCGCGCCGCCGAGGAGACCCCCGCCTGAAACGGGCAACCTCACGTGAGCAGGGCAACCTCGCTACGCCGGAAGATAGGGCTCCCAGTCGGGGTCGATGGAACCCGCACTGGCCACGATCCAGAGGTTGGCCTTCGGTTCACGCGGTGGGTGCGGGAGGCGCAGCCCCACCTCGGACAGGAGCCGGTCCTCCTTGCGCGAGTTGCACGCCCGGCACGACGCGACGACGTTGTCCCAGGCGTGGGGCCCGCCGCGTGAGCGCGGCACCACGTGGTCGATGTTCTCGGCGGCGCGGTTGCAGTACTGGCAGCGGTGGCCGTCGCGCGCGAAGACGGCTCGGCGCGAGAGCGGGACCCGGTTCCGGTACGGCACCCGCACGAAGTGGTGCAGGCGGATCACCGACGGGACCGGGAGCTCGGCACGCTCGGAGTGCAGGACTGCGCCGTTGCGCGCCACGATCTCGGCCTTCTCCTTCAGCACGAGGACGACGGCTCGCCGCATGGGCACGACGCAGAGCGGCTCGAAGCTGGCGTTGAGCAGCAGGGCTCTTCCCAAGCGTCGGCACCTCCCACGGGCGGGGGTTCGTCGTGCGGCCTTCAGGCGCGGATCGACGGCGAGTCTACCGGGACCCCCGTTTTCGCCCGCTCGACTGCGGCCCGCGTCATCCTCTGCACCAGGCGAGGTAGTCGACCAGGTCGTGGGGATCCGGGCGGCCGTCGGCGCCGTACTGCGTCTCGAACCGGAACCGCAGGTAGTCGGGATCGGGTACGGGCACGAACGGCGCCCGCGCCCACCACCGGGGTCGGGCCAGGCGCCGCGCCTGCTGCAGCGCGGTCCACCACAGCCGCGGGCGGGCGAGCACGAGCAGCGTGGCGCGCCACCAGAACCACGGGCCGGGCAACGTCACCGACGGCTCGTGCGTCATGCGTGCGAACGGTACCCGACCGCCCCGACGGCAGCCCCGAACAACGGTCCCGACTGACACGGGGCCCGCGAGACCCTCTGGTACCGTCGGGGGCCCGCTCTGGAGGTGTTCGTGGTTCAGCCCGCCACCGCGCCGAGCCGCGACTCGTCGTTCGGCCGCCTGTTCTCCGCCCTGCTCGGCAACGTCGAACGCGTGATCCAGGGCAAGCGCGAGCAGGTGCACCTCGCGCTCGTGTGCCTGCTCGCGGAGGGGCACCTCCTCATCGAGGACGTCCCCGGGGTCGGCAAGACGTCGCTGGCGAAGGCGATCGCGGCGTCGATCGGGGGCACCTGCCACCGCATCCAGTTCACCCCCGACCTCCTCCCGTCCGACGTCACCGGCGTGTCGGTGTGGAGCCGCTCCGCCGACGAGTTCCAGTTCCGGCCGGGAGGCGTCTTCGCCAACGTGCTCCTCGCCGACGAGATCAACCGGGCGTCGCCCAAGACGCAGTCGGCGCTGCTCGAGGCGATGGAGGAGCGCCAGGTGACCGTCGACGCGCAGACCTACCGGCTGCCGCGTCCGTTCATGGTCATCGCCACCCAGAACCCCATCGAGCTCGAGGGCACCTATCCCCTCCCCGAGGCCCAGCTCGACCGCTTCCTCATGCGACTGCCGATGGGTTACCCGGCGCGCGAGGCCGAGGCCGCGATCCTCGACTCGCAGGGCCAGGCGGCCGCATCGGTCGACTCGCTCACCCCGGTCGTGTCCGCGGTCGACGTCGCCGAGGCCGCGGCGATGATCCCGTCGGTGCTCGTCGCGCCCGAAGTGCGCGACTACGTGCTCGACATCGTCGCCGCGTCCCGTCGTCACCCCGACCTCATGCTCGGGGCGAGTCCGCGCGGCTCGCTCTCGTTGCAGCGCGCGGCTCGCGCGCTCGCGGCCAGCTTCGGTCGCGGCTACGTGCTGCCCGACGACGTGAAGCGCATCGCCCACTCGGTGCTCGAACACCGCCTGCTCGTCGCGCCCGACGCCCAGTTGCGCGGCGTCACCGCCGACGACGTCGTCCGGGCGATCCTGACCTCGGTGCCGGTCCCGGGCGCGACGGGCGGCTGAGCAGCCCGACGTGACCGCACCGTGACCGCAACGTGACCTCGCCCGCGGCGCCGGCCGCGCCGCCCGTCGCGCCGCTCGTCACCCCGCTCGTCACCCCGCTCGTCACGCCGCTGGCGCCAACCGGCGAACCGAGCCGGACGACTACCCTCACCCGTCGGGGCTGGTCGCTCACCGGCGCCGCCTTCGGCCTCGTCATCGGGAGCTACCTCCTGGGAACGGTCGAGATGCTGGTGGTCGGGCTCGCCGCGCTCGCGCTCGTCGTCGGCGCCGCCGGCTGGCTGCGCTTCCAGGCCCCGCCCGACCTGGCGGTGAGCCGCCGGGTGCATCCCGACCGGCTGCACGTCGGGTCGGAGGGCCGCATCGACCTGCTGGTCGAGAACCTGGGCACCCGCGCCACTCCCCTCCTGGCGGCCACCGACTGGTTCGACGAGGGGCGGCGCGCCGCCCGGTTCCTGGTGCCTCCGCTCGCGGCCGGTGCCACCGCGCCGCGCCGCGTACCGCATTCCCACGCGCCGGCGCGGCCGGTACCGCGTGGGACCACTGGCGATCGCGGTGACCGACCCGTTCGGCGTGGCGCGGCGCAGTGAACCGAGCGCGGGCGAGGCCGAGCTGGTCGTCCGTCCGCGCGTGCACGACATCGTGGCGCCGGTCGCGGTGGGCAGCCGCATCAGCGCCGAGCACGAGGCCAGCGCCGCGCGCGCGGTCGTGAGCGATCTCGGCGACGAGTTCGTCACCCTGCGCGAGTACGAGCTGGGCGACGACCTGCGTCGGGTGCACTGGCGCTCGACCGCGCGCACCGGTGAGCTCATGATCCGCCAGGACGAAGCCCGCTGGCGGTCGCGCGCCGCGGTGGTGCTCGACGTGCAACCGGGCGCGCACGATGCGGCCTCGTTCGAGGTCGCGGTGGAAGCGGCGGCGTCGGTCGCGGCGCGGCTGGCGCGGCTCCGACGACGGGTCGAGCTGATCACCAGTGCGGGTGCGTTGCTGGGCACCGGCGGCGATCCCCGCCACGACGTGATCGACGTGCTCGCCACCGTCGGCCCCGACGAGCGCGACCAGCTGGCCTCGGTGTTCGAGCAGCTGCGTGCGCACCGGCGCGTCGACCTCGTCGTCGCCGTGCTCGGCCGGGTGGCCCCCGACACGCTGCGCGCGCTCGGCACGTTCGGCGGGATCGGCGTGGTCGTGGTGCTCACGCAGCCGGCCGCGGTCGCGCCGCACACATCGGTGGTCGTGGTCGACGCCTCCACGGCGCCGTTCGCCGCCGCCTGGAACGAGACGTTTTCCCACACCGCACGTGGACGCCGTCCGGTGCGGACGACGTGATGGTCCGGCGCGCCCGCGTCGCGGCGCCGCTCGCGCTGGCGGCGCTGAGCGTCGTCGCCGCGCTGTCCCTCGGGCGCGTCGTCGACGCGAGCCGGTTCGTGCTCCCCGTGGTCGGCGCCGTGCTGCTCCCCCACGCGTTGGGTGCCCTGGTGCGGTGGCGCGGCTGGTCGGTGTGGGTTGGCGGGGTGCTCGCCGCCCTCGGCCTGGTGGTCTACGTGGTGGTCGCGCTCGAGCCGTCGACCACCACCTTCGGACTCCCGGGGGGCGACACCTGGCACACGCTCGAGACGCAGCTCTCCGGCGGATGGCACCTCCTGCGCACCGCGCCCGCGCCCGCACCGACGACCGACGGCGCCATCCTGCTGGCGGTGCTGGCGGTCTGGGTGATGGCCGGCCTGGCCGACTGGCTCGCGTTCGGACGTCAGACCGCGTTGGCGGCCACGTCACCCGCCCTCGTGTTCTTCGTGTGGACGTCGACGCTCGGCACCGACGACACGCAGGTCCTGCTCACGGTCGGCTTCTGCGTCGCCGCCGGCGCGTTCGTCCTCGCGCAGAACGTCGCGCTGCTCGACCAGCGTCGCAGCTGGCTGGTGTCGCAACGCGGCGCGCGCCCGCACTGGTTGGCGCCCGCGGCACTGCTCGGGGAGCGCGGCGATCGTCGTCGCGCTGGTGGTGGCGCCGCTCGTGCCCGGGTCCGACGCCGACCCGCTCCTCGACGTCGCCGGCAACGGCCGCGCCGGTTCGGGTGGCCACAGCTACAAGCCGTCGATCGCGCCGTTCTTCGACATCGGCCGCAAGCTCGACGACGTGCAGGACGTCGACCTGTTCACGGTGAAGTCGAATGTGCCCGACTACTGGCGCATCGTGGCCCTCGATCAGTACTCGGGCGACGAGGGCGGGCAGTGGACGCTGAGCGCGGAGGGCGACGGCAGCGTGAAGGTGGGGCTGCCCGAGACCGCACGGAAGGACACGCTCGAACAGCAGTTCACCATCGGTCAGCTCGGGGAGCGCTGGCTCCCGGCCGCGTTCCGCCCGGTGGCCATCGACCTGCCCGACACGTTGGTGGTCGAGTCCTCGGGCACCATCGTCGCCGACGCCGACGAGGTGTCGGGCCTCGAGTACACGGTGCGCTCCGACCTGCCCCCGCTCGCGGGCACGCAGTTCAGCGACGCGCAGCAGGCAGCCACGGCGGTGCCGCCGCCGCCCCGGTTGGCGCGTTTCGTGGCCCTCCCGGACACCCCCGACATCCAACAGATCAAGGCGATCGCCCAGCGCGTGGTCGACGACGCGGGCGCGACCACTCCCTACGCCAAGGCCGAGGCGCTGCGCGACTACTTCCGCGACGACAACCGCTTCCGGTACGACACGACCGTCGGGAGCAGCGACGACGCCCCCGCGATCCTCGCCTTCCTGAACAGCCGCGCCGGTTTCTGCGTGCAGTTCGCCAGCGCCTACGCGGTGATGGCGCGGTCGCTCGACATCCCGGCGCGCGTCGCGGTGGGCTTCACCCCGGGTGAGAGGTCAGGCGACACCTACCGCGTCACCAGTCACGACGCCCACGCCTGGCCCGAGATCTACCTGGCCGGGATGGGCTGGACGCACCTGTTCGACCCCACGCCGAGCGACCAGTCGAACTCGTCGGCCGGGGGGAGCCAGCTCCCCAACGACTCCGCCGTCGTCGCGCCGACCGTCCCCACCGTCCCGCCCCAGACCGTCGAGACGCCTCCGGTGGGCGGGGGCACGACCCCCGACGGCGGCGCCAACCCGTCGACGCCCGCCACCGACCCGGCACCGCCGACGCTGGCACCGGTCACCGCGAGCACGTCGTCGAGCACCGGCGCGTGGCTTCCCGTGCTCGTCGTGCTCGCGCTGCTGGTGCTCCTCGTCTGCGGGTACGTCGGCGTGGTGCTCGGACTCAAGCGGCGCCGACGGTCGCGTCGTCACGCCGCCGCCGACCCTGCGGTCGCGGTGACCGGCGCGTGGGCCGAGGCGCTCGACCGGTTGCACGAGGCCGCGGTCGTGCCACGCGCCACCCAGACCCCGCTCGACCTCGCCGCGACCGTGCCCACCGGCACCAGTCCCGCGACGGCACGTCCCATGCACGAGCTCGCCAGCGCGTACGGCGCAGCACGCTACGGCGGCGGGGTGGTGCCCGACGACGCGCGCGACGCGTGGGAGTCACTCGACGAACTCGAGCACGCGCTCGACGACGGCCTGTCGTGGACGCGTCGGTGGCGGCGTCGCCTCGACGCGTCGACCCTCGTGCGCCGCTAGGGGACGCTCAGCCGCCGCGGCTGGGGTGGCCGTCGCGGGCTTGCAGCTCGGCGACGAACGCGCGGCGGTCGGCGTCGAAGTCGCGCACCTCGGCCTCGACCTCGTCGGCGAAGCGGTCGACCGCGACGAAGAGCGCGAGCTGGCCGTGCGAGAGCGCGTCGAGGATCTGGCCGTCGTCGTGACAGGCCCACACCGCGTCGCCGTCGGTCACCAGTCGCAGTCCGGTGATGTCGTCACCGGTGCGGAGCAGCTCCGCCACCGCCCGCTTGATGCGCGGCGTGGGCAGACCCGCCTCGAGCAGCGAGCCGACCATGCGCAGCGCGACGAGATCGCGGAACGAGTACGGGCCCGCGGGATCCTCGGCGTCGGGGACGACGAGGCCGATGCGACGCCAGGCGTCGACCTGCGCGGTGCTGCACCCCGAGAGCCGGGCGGCCTGGATCGCGGTGTACCCCATGCCCCGCTCGGAACCGCTCAGGACGGCGGGTCTTCGCGGCCGAAGCGCTCGCGCCAACGACTGCCCGCGTTGCCGAGCGCGTTCTTGAGCGCGCCGCTGCGCATCGACCCGGTGAGGCTCTCCATGCCCGCCTTTCCGAGCTTGCGCACGTTGTGCTCGATGGTGAGCGCGCAGCCGAGCATCACCAGGAACCCCACGACGCCGAGGATGAGCGTGGTGGTGAACGTGAAGATCATGAGCAGGAGACCGGCGACGAACCCGACCACGGCCCACTTGATGACGCGGGCGGAGTGGCGGTAGAGCGTGTTGTCGGAGACGTGCTGCACCAACTTCGGGTCGGTGGCCGACAGGTTCTCCTCGATCTCCCGCAGGATCCGCTGTTCGTCCTCGGAAAGCGGCATCGCTCCCATTTCCGTTTCCCGGGTCCCCGGGCGGGGATCCGTCGTGCTGCCGGTCATTGTCGCGCACGGCCTCCACGCACTCAACGTGTCGGACGCCTCGGACCTTCCCCTGGGAGGCTATGCGCCGCACCGTGCCCGACCGCACCAGGACCGAACCGGGCCCGCACCTCGTCGACCGACCGCTCCAGGGCGGCCTGGCGCCCCTCGTCCGCCGGCTCGGACGCCGGGTCCGAGAGCGTCGGGCCCGAGAGCGTCGGGTCCGAGGGTTCCGAGGGTTCCGAACCCGCGGTCTCCGGGAAGAGGGTGCCCTGATCAGCCGTGGTCGCGGCCGGGCGCACGAGCTGCTGGCCCGACACGCCCAGCAGGCGCACGCCGGGCGCCACGTCGAGTGCGTGGAGCAGCTCCCCTGCGACCCGGCGCAGGTCGGCGGCGAGGTCGGTGGGTTCGGCCAGGGTGCGCGACCGGGTGACCGTGGTGAAGTCGCCGAAGCGCACCTTCAGCTGCACGGTGCGGGCGGTCACTCCCGCCGACCGCAGGCGCGACGCCACCCCGTCGGCCAGACCGACGAGGCGGTGGTCGAGGGCGGCGTGGTCGTGCAGATCGACCGGGAACGTCTCTTCGTGCCCGATCGACTTCACCTCCTGGTCGGCGACCACCGCGCGCTCGTCCCGGTTCCACGCCAGGTCGTGGAGGTGGTGGCCGGCGGCGCGCCCGAGCGTCAGCACCAGGGTCTCCTCGGGCAGCGCGGCGAGCTCGCCCACGGTCGAGACGCCGAGCTCGGTGAGCTTGCGTTCGGTGGCCGGTCCCACGCCCCAGAGCCGGCGCACACCGAGGGGGTGCAGCAGGTCGAGCTCGGTCCCGGGTTCGACCACGAGGAGGCCGTCGGGCTTGCAGAGGTCGCTGGCGAGCTTGGCCAGCAGCTTGGTGGTGGCGACGCCCACCGACGCGTTGAGCCCGGTGTCGGCCTTCACCCGGGCGCGGACCGCCACCGCGATCTCGGGCCCGGTCCCGTGGAGGCGCCGCGATCCCTCCACGTCGAGGAACGCCTCGTCGAGGGAGATGGGCTCCACCAGGGGCGTGAACGACTTGAGGATCGCCATGATCTCGGTGCTGGCGTCGCGGTAGCGGTCGAAGCGCGGCGCGAGGAACACGCCGTCGGGACACGCCCGGCGCGCCCGCACCATCGGCGTGGCCGAGTACACCCCGAACGCACGCGCCTCGTAGCTGGCGGCGGCGACCACGCCGCGCGGTCCGAGGCCGCCGACGATCACCGGGCGGCCCGCGAGCGTCGGATCGTCGTGCTGTTCGACCGACGCGTAGAACGCATCGAGGTCGACGTGCAGGATGCTGGCGTCGACCCTGCTCAGATCCGCACCACCCGGAGCTCGTCGCGGTCGGCGCCGAAGACGTCGTAAGCGTACGAGCGCGCGTCGTCGGGTCCCCAGCGGTGCTCGATCCAGTCGGCCAGCGGCTCGCGCACCCAGGGCGCGCACAACGCGAGGAACTCGGTGCACGCGTCGGCGGCGGCGAAGGTGGCCTCCACGACGATGCCGTCGGGGTCGTCGACCACGACGTCGCCCTCGTACGCGAGCGCGCGGTGCACCTCGCACCGCATGACCCAACCCAGCTCGTGGGCGATGGCGCGCACCTCGTAGAGCGGGCCTTCCCACTCGGTGACGCGCAGGCCGGTCTCCTCCTGCACCTCGCGGGCGAGGCCGGCGCGCAAGCGACGCGTCGGTGGGGTCGATCACGCCGCCGGGAGTGCTCCAGTCGGTGTGACCACCGCGCCGCTGGTTGCGCACGAGCAGCAGACCCTCGGCTGACTCCAGGAGCGCACCCGCGACGGTGAACTCGGACGGGGCCATCCCTCAGTGTCGCGCGCGGAACACCTTCCGGCGTCACGGCCGCGGCCGGTCACGGACCGCCCACCACGTGACCAGCAGGAACGCCTCCACCACGATGCGACCCGACATCTTCGAGCGGCCCAGGCTGCGGTCGCGGAACGTGATCGGCACCTCGACGATGCGGCCGTGGTTGCGCTCGGTGAGGTAGGTCATCTCCACCTGGAAGCCGTAGCCGTCGGCCCGCACGCGGTCGAGGTCGATGCGCGACAGGTTGTCGCGGTGGTAGGCGCGGAAGCCGGCGGTGGCGTCGTGCACCGAGAGCCCGAGCATGGTGCGCGCGTAGAGACCGCCGCCGCGCGAGATCGCCCGGCGCACCCACTTCCAGTCGGGGATCGCGCCCCCCGGCACGTAGCGGGAGCCGATGGCGAGGTCGGCGCCGGACTCGACCGCGGCGACGAGATCGGGGAGCACCGCGGGGTCGTGGGAGAGGTCGGCGTCCATCTCGATCATGACGTCGTAGCCCCGCGGCGAGCCCGACGCGGAACCCGGCGCGGTACGCGGAGCCGAGGCCCGACTTCTGCGCGGCGGCGGAGGACGTCGATGCCGCCGAGGATCTCGCCGAGCTTCTCCGCCTGGTCGGCGGTGCCGTCGGGACTGCCGTCGTCGATGACCAGGATGTCGGCCTCGGGCAGCGCGGCCCGGGCGCGTTCGAGGACGTCCTGGATGTTCTCGATCTCGTTGTACGTCGGCAGCATCACGAGGACGCGCATCGCCGGCGAGCCTATCGGCCAGGTCGTTGCGAACTCCTGCATCGCAATACCATCGGCCGATGGCGGAAGCTCCTGAACCGGCAGCCGAGCGAACGTCCGAGACCGCCCCCGAACCGCGGTCGACGGACGACGCCACGCCGCCGATGCTCCCCTCGCGGTGGGCGTTCCTGCTCGCGTTCGGCGGGGTCGTGCTCGCCGGCATCCTCGGCGGCATCATCGGGTTCGGCATCGCCGACGTGAGCTCGCGGAGCGACGTCTCCCACCTCGTCGGTGCGATCGTCGGCGCGGTCATCGGCGCGGGCGGGGTCGGCATCGTCGCCGTGCTCGTGCTGCGCGCCATGGCCGAGTGGCGCCGCCAGGGCCCGCCCGACCCGAGCGTCCGCCGACGCCCCTCCTGACCCTTCCCCTTCCTCTCCGTTCCTGCGTCGCCGCGGCTCGATCATCAAGCCGTTCCGACGCAGGAACGTTCGGGGGTCAGCGGCGGAACGTGAGCTTGCGGAACGGCTCGGCGAACTTCACGCTCGCGGCCGCGCCCGCTTCTTCGGCGCGCTCGCGGAGGAAGTCGCGGAACCACTCCCCCGCCTCGTCGGGGAGCTGGCTGGCGTGGCAGAACAAGCGCGTCGATCTTGCGTTCGAGCGTGTCGGAGATGTCGACCCAGCAGTTCGGCTCGAGCGTGCCCGACAGGTAGACGGCGCCGACGTGGTGCACGGCGAGTCCCTCGGCGACGTGCTGGGGGAAGTAGTGCGGGTTGCCGGCGGCGGGCGCGACCGCGTCGAGCGTGGCCCAACCGGTGACGCGGTGGTCGTGGTGGTTGTAGTAGCCGTCGCCGAAGAACACCGCGGTGGGGTCGGGGCACAGCACGACCTCGGGCCGGACCTCGCGGATGACGCGCACGATCGACTCGCGCAGGGCCTGGTCGTCGACCAGCTCGCCGTCGGGATGGTCGAGGTGGCGGGTGCCGGCGAACCCGAGCAGCGCCGCGGCCTTGGCGGTCTCCTCGACGCGGAGCGCGGCGAGCGCGACGGGGTCGGCGTCGGGGTCCTGCGTGCCCTTGTCGCCCTGGGTCGTGATCAGCACCCAGACCTCGGTGCCGGCCTCCGCCCACCGGGCGAGGGTGCCGCCGGCCGAGATCTCGGGGTCGTCGGGATGGGCGTAGACGGCCAGCGCCCGGGCGGGGATGTCGTCGGAGGCGGCCACCGTTCGAGGGTAGTGGTCAGGTCGGACGGCCCGATCGGCCCGCACGACGCCGGGCGACGGTCCGCAGCACGGCGATCGCATGGTCGAGCCCGGCGTCGTCGACGTCCTTGTGGGTGACGAAGCGCACGGTGTCGGGATCGACGGTGCCCGCCAGCACTCCCTCGGCCGCGAGGACGTCGAGCAGGTCGGCGGGGAACGCGCTCGCCCGTGCGCACACGATGTTCGTGTGCACCGCGTCGGGATCGACGCTGCCGGGAAACGCGTCGGCGACGGCCTCGGCCAGCACGCCGGGCGCGCGCGTGGTCGTCGACGAGCCGCTCGACCATCGTCTCGAGTGCGACGATCCCGGCGGCCGCGATGACCCCCGCCTGCCGCATCTGACCGCCGAGGCGCGCCCGGTGCGCGCGCGCAACCTGGAGGTGCTCACGCGTCCCGCAGAGCACCGACCCCACCGGCGCGGCCAGACCCTTCGACAGGCAGAACATCGCGGTGTCGCACCCCGCGACCAACGCGGCGGGCGACACCCCGAGCGCCACCGCCGCGTTCCAGATGCGCGCGCCGTCGCAGTGCACCGCGACGCCGTGCGCGCGCGCGACCGCCACGACCTCGTCCACCTCGTCGGCCGCGGCGGGCCGACCGCTCGCCGGCATGTTCGTGTTCTCCAGGAACAGCGCGCTCGACCTCGGGGAGGTGGTGCGCGGCACCCGCGAGCGCGTGTTCGACGTCGGCGCCGTGCAGGCGACCGTCGCCGTCGGGGAGAGGGCGCAGCTGCACACCCGCGTTCACCGCCGACGCTGCGCGCTCGTGACGCAGGACGTGGGCGCGCTCGCCGCACAGCACCTCGGTGCCCGGCACGCCGAGCGTGCGCAGCGCGACCTGGTTGGCCATCGTCCCCGACGGCACGTACAGGCCCGCGTCCATGCCGAGGAGCGCGGCGGCCAGCGTCTCGAGCCGGCGCACGGTCGGGTCCTCGCCGTAGGCGTCGTCACCCACGTCGGCGTCGGCCATCGCCCGGCGCATCTCGGGCGTCGGGGTGGTGACGGTGTCGGAGCGGAGATCGACCCTCACTCCGACCTCACCGGGCGCGCACCGGTCGGACCAGGCCCTCCTGCGCCACGCTCACCGCCAGCGTGCCGTCGGCGCAGAAGACCTGCCCGGTGGCGAAGCCGCGTCCGGCCGAGGCCGACGAGCTGTGCGTGTGGTACAGCAACCAGTCGTCGGCGCGGAACGGTCGGTGGAACCACATCACGTGGTCGAGGCTCGCGACCATGTAGCCGGGATGGTCGTCGGTCATCGGGTGCGGCAACAGCGCGGTGCCGAGCAACGTGAGGTCGGAGGCGTAGGCGACGATGCAGGTGTGCAGGAGCGGATCGTCGGGCAACGCGCCACGCGTGCGGAACCACGTGTCCTGTTCGGGGTCGCGGACGGCGTCGCCGCGGTGCTCCCCCGGCGGCGTGAACGCACCGACGTGGCGCATGTCGAACGCGTCGACCACGTGCGGTGACCCCTGGCGGTCGATCGGCTCGAGGTCGTCGCCACCGCCGGGCTCCCAGATCGACGTCAGCGTCTCCGCGGCCGGCAGGTCGGGCATCTCGTCGTGGTGGTCGGGACCGAGCTCGTCGACCTGGAACGACGCCGCCAGGTTGAAGATGGCGGTCCCGTGTTGGATGGCGACGACCCGTCGGGTGGTGAAGCTGCGCCCGTCGCGGATGCGGTCGACCTCGTAGACCACCGGCACCTTGGGATCACCGAGCTTGAGGAAGTAGGCGTGCATCGAGTGCACCCGCCGCTCGCCGTCGACGGTGCGACCCGCCGCCATCAGCGCCTGCGCGAGCACCTCGCCGCCGTACAGGCGCACGCGGTCGCGGTCGAGGCTGACGCCGCGGAAGAGGTTGACCTCCAGCGACTCCAGGTCGAGGAGGCCGACGAGATCGTCGAGTGCGCTCATCGCGGCCGGGTCATCCGAAGAACACGCCGGCCACCGCGAGCAGCTCGGGGTCGACGGTCTTGAGCTCGCGCACCGCGTCGGCGATCGGCACCCGGTCGATGCGTTCGCCGCGCAGCGCGACCATCATGCCGAAGTCGCCGTCGTGCACCGCGTCGATGGCGGCGATGCCGAAGCGGGTCGCGAGGATCCGGTCGTACGCGGTGGGAGTACCGCCGCGGAGCACGTGGCCGAGGATGGTGACGCGGGTCTCGAACCCGGTGCGGCGCTCGATCTCCTCGGTGACGACGTTGCTGATGCCGCCGAGGCGCACGTGGCCGAACGCGTCCTCCTCCCCGCTCTGCACGATGAGGGTCCCCTCGCGGGGCACCGCGCCCTCGGCGACGACGACGATCGAGAAGTTGGCGCCGTGGCGGTGACGGTGCTCGATGCGGGCGCACACCTCCGCGATGTCGAACGGCACCTCCGGCACCAACACGACGTCGGCGCCGCCGGCCATCCCGGAGTGGATGGCGATCCAGCCCGCGTGGCGGCCCATCACCTCGACCACCATCACCCGGTCGTGGCTCTCGGCGGTGGTGTGGAGCCGGTCGATGGCGTCGGTGGCGATCTGCACCGCGGTCTGGAACCCGAAGGTGAAGTCGGTGGCGGCGAGGTCGTTGTCGATCGTCTTGGGCACACCCACCACTGCGACGTCGGCCTCGTCGGCGAGGCGAGCGGCGACGCCCAGCGTGTCCTCGCCCCCGATCGCCACCAACGCGTCGACGCGCTCGCGCGCGAGGGTGTCGAGCGCCCGCGCCACCCCGTCGTCGAACTGGAACGGGTTGGTGCGCGAGGTACCGAGGATGGTGCCGCCTCGGTGGATGAGCCCGCGGGTCGTGCCGATCGTCAGCTCGACCGTCTCGCCGTCGAGCACGCCCCGCCAACCATGGCGGAACCCGATCACCTGGTCGCCGTACACACCCTCGCCCTTGCGGACGACAGCGCGGATCACCGCGTTGAGCCCCGGACAGTCGCCTCCACCGGTGAGCATCCCGATCCGCATGACCACCAGTCTGACGCATCACGAGACGCAGCCACGTCGTTGCCGGCAGGTAAGTTCCTGGCATGCGAACCGGGGGTGCGTGGTACACGACCGTCGCGCCCGGCCACACGTCGCGCCTGTTCCGCGGCCGCCACTACCGGCAGGTCGTGGTGACCGACGGCCGCGTCGTGGTCTCCTCGAAGCGCGGCGACGTGCTGCTCGACACCGCCGCCACCGACCTCGAGCTGGGCCGCGTGCGCAACGGCGTGCTGCTCCAGGTCCTCGCCACCGACGCCGCGTCGCGCACGCACGTGTTCGAGTTCCGACCCCGGCGCCACGCCGCCGGGCGCGCCCTCGCCGACGCCCTGCGCTGAATGAACCGGCGCTGAGGGAACGGGCGCGGACGTGACCGACGTCGTCCTCGCCGTCGATGCCGGCACGACCGGTGTCCGCACCGTGGCGGTGGGCACCGACGGCGTGAGCCGCGCCTTCGCCTACCGGGAGCTCCCGCAGCACTTCCCCCGCCCGGGGTGGGTCGAGCACGACCCCGACGAGATCTGGCGGTCGGTGCAGGACACCCTCGGCGAAGTGGTCGCCGCACTCGAGCACGACGGCGACACGGTCGTCGGCATCGGCATCACCGACCAGCGCGAGACCGTGGTCGTGTGGGACCGCCGCACCGGACGGCCGCGGCACCGGGCCATCGTGTGGCAGGACCGGCGCACGGCGGCACGCTGCGACGAGCTGCGCGCCGCCGGCGTCGAGCCGCTCGTGCGGGAGCGCACCGGTCTCGTGCTCGACCCGTACTTCTCCGCCACCAAGCTCGAGTGGCTGCTCGACGAGGGCGGCGTCGACGCCGACGAGCACCTCGCGTTCGGCACCGTCGACTCGTGGGTGTTGTGGAACCTCACCGGTGAGCACGCGACCGAGCCGTCGAACGCGAGCCGCACCATGCTCTACGACCTCGACGCCCACGACTGGTCCGACGAGCTCCTCGACCTCTTCGGCGTCCCGCGGTCGTGCCTCCCCGCGGTACGACCGAGCAGCGGACGCTTCGGCATCACCGATCCCGCACGCGCCGCGGGGCTGACCGTGCCGGTGTCGGGCATCGCCGGCGACCAGCAGGCGGCGTTGTTCGGCCAGGCGTGCTTCACCCCGGGGATGACCAAGAACACGTACGGCACCGGTTCGTTCGTGCTGGTCAACCTGGGTGACTCGCACCCGCCACCGGTCGACGGCCTGCTCACGACCGTTGCGTGGCAGCTCGGCGACACCGTCACCTACGCGATGGAAGGCTCGATCTTCGTGACCGGCGCCGCGGTGCAGTGGCTGCGCGACGGCCTCGGCCTCATCGACGCCGCGTCGGAGGCGGGACCACTGGCAGCGAGCGTCGACGACACCGACGGCGTGGTGTTCGTGCCCGCGTTCACCGGGCTCGGGTCCCCGTGGTTCGACCCCTACGCGCGCGGTGCGGTGTTCGGTCTGACCCGAGGCACGACGCGCGCCCATCTCGTGCGCGCGGTGGTCGAGGCGATGGCGTGGCAGACGGCTGACGTGGTC
This sequence comes from uncultured Actinomycetes bacterium, assembly GCA_963756895.1. Lineage (GTDB taxonomy): Bacteria > Actinomycetota > Acidimicrobiia > IMCC26256 > DASPTH01 > DASUAS01. The sequence continues at coordinate 154,663 of CAVWPI010000008.1, forward strand.
GACGCGATCTGCGACGCCGCCGGCATCCCCGTCACCGAGCTGCGCGTCGACGGGGGCGCCAGCGCGATGGACGTGCTCTGCCAGTTCCAGGCCGACGTGCTCGGCGTGACCGTCCGCCGTCCCGCCAACCTCGAGACCACGGTGCTCGGGGCCGCGTCGCTGGCCGGGATCGCCGAAGGCGTCTGGGCGTCACCCGCCGAAGCGGCCGCCGCCTGGCGGGAGGAGGCCGCGTTCGTCCCCGCACCGCTCCCCCGCGCCGAGCAACGCCGCGCCGAGTGGCGACGCGCCGTCGACCGCAGCCGCGCCTGGGCCGATCCCGACGCCTAGCCCTAGTGCCAAAAGGTAGCGACTTGTTTCACATCTGAAACACGTCGCTGCCTTTCGGCGGAGGTGCGGGCGTCAGCCGAGCTTGGTGAGGGCGCGCTTGATGCCGCGGACGGCCTGGTTGATGCGGTGCTCGTTCTCGACCAGCGCGAACCGTACGAAGCCCTCGCCCCCGGGGCCGAAGCCGACACCGGGCGACACGGCCACCTTCGCGTCGCGCACGAGCAACTTGGCGAACTCGAGGCTGCCGAGCTCCTCGTAGGGCTCGGGGATCGGCGCCCACACGAACATGGTGCCCTGGGGTCGTTCGATCTCCCACCCGACGCGGCTCAGGCCGTCGATCAGCGCGTTGCGGCGACCGCGGTAGATCTCGTTCGCTTCCTTCGGGTAGTCGGGCAACTCGTTCATGGTGACGGTCGCCGCGATCTGGATCGGTTGGAACGTTCCGTAGTCGAGGTAGCTCTTGAGCTTGGCGAGTGCCGCGACGACCTCGGCGTTGCCGAGCAGGAACCCGACGCGCCACCCCGCCATCGAGAACGACTTCGTCATCGTGTAGAGCTCGACGGCGACGTCGGTCGCGCCCGGCACTTGCAGGATCGAAGGCGGGTCGTAGCCGTCGAAGCCGAGGTCGGCGTAGGCGAAGTCGTGCACGAGCAGCACCTCGTGCTCACGCGCGAAGTCGACCATGCGCTGCATGAAGTCGAGGTCGACGCACGCGGTGGTGGGGTTGTGCGGGAACGACAGCACGATGACGCGCGGCCGCGGCCACGAGTCTTCCCAGGCCTCGAGCAGGTTCTCGAAGAAGTCCTGCTCGGGCCCGAGACGCACGTGGCGCACCTCGGCACCGGCGAGGATCGGGCCCCAGATGTGGATCGGGTACGACGGGCTCGGCACGAGCGCTGCGTCACCCGGACCGAGCAGCACCCACATGAGATGGGAGAAGCCCTCCTTGGCGCCGATGGTGCTGCAGACCTGCGTGTCGGGGTCGAGCTCCACCCCGAACTTGCGCTGGTAGAGGTTGGCGACCGCCATCCGCAGCTTCGGGATGCCGCGGCTCGCCGAGTAGCGGTGGTTGCGCGGGTTGCGGACCGCTTCGACCAGCTTGTCGACGGCGACGTCGGGCGACGGCACGTCGGGGTTGCCGAAGCCGAGGTCGACGACGTCGACCCCGGCGCGCCGAGCCTCGATCTTCAGGGCGTCCATGATCCCGAAGACGTACGGCGGCAGCGCGTTGATCCGGCGAAATTCCATGATCTTGAGGGTAGCGGCGGCCCTCAGCGGAGCCGGGGCAGAATCTCCTCGCCGAGGATCCGCGCGTTGTCGGGGTCGGACGAGTCGATCGGGCCGACCATCAGCCACTCGGCGCCCGCGTCGACGTACGCGCGCAGCGCGCTCGCCACCAGATCGGGGCCACCGACGATCACGTGGTCGCCCGCCCCGAGACGCTCGGCCTTCGCCGCGGCGGCGTCGTCGTCGTCACCCAGCACCACCAGCCCACCCCACGTCACCGTGAACGGTCGTCGGGCGGCGGCCATCGAGAGGTTGGTGGCCTGCTCCCGGAACCGCTCGACACCGTTGCCCCACCGGTTCCACCCGTCGGCGTGCGCCGCCGCCACCTCGCGCACCGCCGGGTCCGAGCCCCCGATCCACACCGGGTACCCGCGATCACGCGTGGCGTCGACCGCATCGCGCAACGCGGCGATCCGGTCGGCGACCGTGCCGAAGTCGAGGCCGAAGGACTCGTTCTCCTCCTGGCTCTGGCCGTCGCCGGCGCCGATCGCGACGAGGAGGCGCTCCGGTCCGAGGATGCGCGCCAACGTGTCGAAGCCGTTCGCCAGCACCGCGGGCGGGCGCAACGTGGCGCGCGCGACCAGCGAACCCACCGCGATCCGCTCGGTCGCGCCGGCCACCGCGCCCATCAGCGCGAACATCTCGATCGCGGGCCGTCGCTCCCCCGCCGCGTTGCGACGGAACAGGTGGTCGTAGGCGAACACACCGTCGAGGCCACTCGCCTCAGCGGCCTGCGCGACTGCCAGCGACGTGGCGACGTCGTCACGGAACGACGGCAACGTGAGCCCGACCTTCGCGCTCACACGAGCTCCCGGGCCAGCACCGCTGCGCCCACCACACCCGCACGCCCGCCGAGCTCGGCGGCCAGGATCGGTACCGCGGGACGGTGCGCGGCGCCCTCGATGCGACCGTCGAAGGCGAGGCGCAAGGGTGCGAGCAACACGTCGCCGAGCTCGACCAGGCCGCCCGACACCACCACCCGTTCGGGATCGAAGATGTTGACCAGTCCGACCAGGCCGATGGCCACGCGCCGCGCGTACTCCTCCACGATCGCGATCGCGTCGGCGGCGCCGGACTGCGCCACGTCGCCCACGAGGATCCCCGTGATGTCGTCGATCGACCCGGACGCGCGCGCGAGCACCGATGGCGCGGCACCGGCCGCCGCCCACTCGCGACCGAGCGCACCGAGCGCGGTGCCCGAGGCCAGCGCCTCCCAGTGGCCACGCTGCCCGCACGCGCACAACGGCCCGTCGGGGTCGACCTGGAAGTGGCCGATCTCGGCCCCGAAACCGTGCGCGCCCCGCAGGACGTCGCCGCGGGTGACGACCCCGCCGCCGATCCCGGTGCCGAGAGTGATCAGCAACACCTCGGTGCACCCGCGCGCCGCACCGTGCACGAGCTCGGCGACCACGGCGACGTTGGCGTCGTTGTCGACCACGGCGGGGAGACCGGTGGCGTGTTCGAGCCGGTCCCGCACCGGGGCGTGGAGGAACGCGGGCACGTTGGGTGAGTAGTGGATGGTGCCCTGGTGGTCGACCATGCCCGCCGCCCCGACGCCCAGCGCGCGCGCATCGGGGCGCAGGGGCGCGAACGCGCGCACCGCGTCGGTGATCTCGTCGACGATCCCGTCGAGCGTCGGCGGGGTCGAGACCCGCCGTTCCTCCACCACCGACCCGTCGGGATCGACCACGGCGACGCGGAGGTTGGTCCCGCCGAGATCGACGCCGAACGTCGCGGTGTCGCCCACGGTCATTCCTCGCCGCGTTGTTGACGCACCACGCGGTCGGCCGCGTCGACGAGCGCCTTGGCGGCATCGAGGAGCGCGTCGGCCGCCTCGAGCACGTGGTCCTTCACCTCGGGCACCGCGCCGAGCAACTCGGTGAGCACGCTCTCGAGGATCGACGGCGGCGGCAGCGGCCGTTCCTCGGTCGCCGCGTCCTCGAACGGGACGGCATCGGGGTGCGGCAGCGGAGTCGGCGGGATACCCGCCGTCTCGAATTCGGCCGTCTCGAATTCGGCCGTCTCGAACGCGGCCGGCTCGACCGGGGTGGGCTCCTGCGGGGCTGCGTCGTCGCCGTCCATGTCGTGCTCCCTCGCCTCGTCGTGGGCTTCGGCCTCGACCGCCCGCTTCAGGTCGCGCAGCGCGTTCCCCATGATCATGCCCGACGCCCGCCGCTTCACCAGTCCCGGCATCGGGACGGCCAGGTCGATCCGGAGCGTGTACTCGACGTGGGTGCCGTCGTCGGTCGGCGCGAACGCGTAGCGGCCGTCGAGGGCGCGGAGCATGTCGCCTTCCACCAGCGACCACGAGAACGAGCGGGGCGCGTCGGAGAAGTCGTAGTCGAGCACGTAGCGAACCCGGCGTCCGAGCCCGGTCACGAGGTACTCGACGCGGGTGCCACGACCGTCGGCGTCGCGCGCCACCACCGTGGCCTGCTTCACGTCGCTGGTCCAGTCGGGATAGCGCTCGAACGTGGTCGCGAGGTCGAAGCAGCGCGCGGGAGAAGCCGCGACGTCGATCTGCTCGCGCGCGTCGTCGGCCATCTCGGTACCCGGGCGATCAGGCGCGGCGGCGCGGCTGCGCGACCGGACGCGGCGGGAACACGCCGTAGCGGGCCGCCCACATCCCGGCGAGGCCGACCGGCAGCATCGGCACCAGCACGCCGAACGGGTCCCACGCCGCGGTGCCGACGGTGATGGCGAGGCAGACGAGGAACAGCCACAGGAACTTGTACCGGATGGGCTTCGGCGCCGAACCCTGCAGGAAGAAGAGGTTGGCGACCGCCACGTTGTCCCCCCGACTGCTGCGGGCGAGGGCGAGCGCGAACGCGTACACGAACACGCCCACCGCCACGAGGAACAGGAACAACGACACGCCGATGGCCACGCCGAGCAGGTCGTCGACCCCGGCGGCGACGGGGATCGCAGTGACCGCGAACAGCGCGTTGGCGACCCAGCCGAACGTGATGATCCCCCGTCCCTGCCGGGCGAGCAGCTCGACGTCGATCTCGGGGGAGCCTCCCACTACGGTCGACTCCGCTTCGTCGTCCCGCTCGTCCGAGCACTCCGCCGCTGCGTCTCCACCCGCCGAGCGTACCGGGGGTCAGGTCACCGACCCGAGGCCGGCGAGGTCGCCGGCGACGACCGGCGCGAGCCGCGCCGCCAGCGTCTCGTAGGAGAATTCCATGACCGCGCGGGCACGCGCCGCGGCGCCCATGCGCCGCCGCAGGTCGTCGTCGGCCAGGAGGGCAGCGAGCGCACCCTGCACATCGGGGACACGACCGTCGACCACGAAGCCGGTCTCGCCGTCGACCACCGCCTCGTGCGACCCGCCGCTGCGCCCGGCGACCGCGGGAACGCCCGCCGCCGCTGCCTCCAGGAACACGATCCCGAACCCCTCGGCCTCCAGCCCGCCCCACCGGTCGCGGCAGGGCATCGCGAACACGTCGGCGCACGCGTACAGCCGCGGGAAGGAGTCATCGTCGGGGACGCGCCCGAGGAACCGCACCCGGTCGGCGATCCCGCGCCGGTGCGCGCGGCGTTCGAGGCGGGCGCGGTCGCGTCCCGCGCCCCCGAGCGCGAGCTGGACGTCGGGAAGGCCCGCGACCGCGTCGACGAGCACGTCGAACCCCTTGCGCGGCACCAGCCGGCTGACGCCGAGCACGAGCGGTCGGTCGGCGTCGAGACCGAAGGCCCGTCGGGTGGTACGCCGATCGGCGTCGGACATCGGCGTGAAGCGCTCCACGTCGACACCGGGCGGCACCACCACACCACGCAACCCGTCGCCGGCCGCGCGCTGCGCCTCGCGCGCCGGGTACCGCCCCGCGGCGACGATGCCGGCAGCGTTGCGCAGCACCCGGCTCCCGAGCTGTCGGCTCCCCGGAAGGCGACCGGGCACCGTCACCTCGGCGCCGTGCACGACCACGACGTACGGCGCCGCGGTCAGACGGGGACCGAGCTGTCCGAGCGGCAGCCATGGATCGAGCAGGATCACCGACGCATCGATCTCGCGGGCGAGGCCGTCGATGCGATCCGCCAACGAACGTGTGGGGAAGAACTGCCGCTCGCGCGCGCGAACGACGCGGAACTGCTGTTCCGCGTCCCACGCCTCGTCACCGTCGTGGCGCGGGGTGAAGACGGTGGCGTCGCTCGCGGGGAGGCGCCGCCACAGCTCGTAGAGGTACGACTGGATCCCACCGATCTTCGGCGGGAAGTCGTTGGTGACGAGCAGCCCGGTCACGGCAAGGAGGTCGGTTCGACCGATGCCGTCCCGATCTCGGCGACGGTCGGCAGCTCCCCGCTGTCGTGCCGTCCGAACCCACCCCGCAGCAACACGAACGCGATCCCCGCGAGCACCGCCGACACGCCGAACGCACCGGCGTAGCTCGAGGCCGCGGCCACGCCCCCGAGCACGATGCCCGACGCGCCGCTCGCGAAGTCGAAGAACGCGCTGAACGTGCCGACCACCGATCCCCGGTGGTGCTCGGGAACTCCGCGCAGGACGAGCAGGAGCATCGACGGGTAGAGGAACGAGGACCCGATGGCGATGATCACCGTCGCCACCACGAGCCCGGCGGTGCTCTGCCACGCGGCCAGGACGGCCAGACCGACCGCGGTCGCGCCGATGGCGATCGATCCGGCGGGGATCGGGCCCAGGCGGTCGGGCAGCTTGGCGCCGAAGATGCGCACCACGAGCACGACCACGCCGTAGATGAGGAACAGCGGACCGACGTCGTCGATCCCCACCTCGGGCGCGTACAGGGGCAGGAAGATGCTGAACCCGGCGATGCCGATCAGCGTCGCGGCGAGGATGATGCCGGGCCGGATCGCCTCGGGGGCGATGACGCGACCGCGTTCCTCGTGACCGCCGTGGTGCGTCTCCTTGGTGAAGCACGCGACGACCGCGGCCGTGAGCCCGAGGGCGCCGGCCACGAACCAGACCAGGTCGTAGTTGGAGCCGTCGAGCAGGAGCTCGCCCAGCACCGGACCGAACGCCAGCCCGCCCCACAGCGCGACCGACCAGTAGCTGACGGCCTCGCCCCGCCGCTCCTCCGGTGCGAGGTCGGTGGTCATCGTCGTCGCGCCGACGAAGAAGCCGGCCTCGCCCAGCCCCATCAGCACCCGCGTGCCGATGAGCCAGCCCAACGACTCGACCACGCCGGCGCACAGCGCGGTGCTTCCCACGATCAACGCGCCGCCGATCATCAGCACGCGACGACCGAACCGGTCGCCGACGCGGCCGGCCAGCGGGCGCAGCAGGATCGCGCCGACCGCGAGCGCACCCACGGCGAGCCCGACCGCGATGTCGTCGCCACCGAGACGCTTGTCGACGTAGCGCGGGATGACCGGCAGCATCGCGCCCATCGCCGAGAAGTAGCAGAACCCCGAGATGATCACCACGACGAAGCGCGCGGTCATGAGCGGGACCTGCGCGACGGCGTCGCGTTCGGTGCGACGGCGCCTCACGACGCGCGGGCGCGTCGAGCGCGTCGGCGAACGACGCGCGCTCCTCGATCATCTTCCGATACTGCATGACCTTGGCCGGCATGGAAAATCCGAGCGCTCCGACCAGACGACCGGCGCGGCCGAACACCGCGACGAAACGACGCTCTTCGAGGGTGCCGTGGACGACCTCCATCTCGTCGTCGCCGCGGAAGTGGCCGACGGTCTGGATCTTGCGGTCGTACTGGTCGGACCACACGAACGGAACGGGCGCGTACGGCTCGGGGGTGCCGCCGTCGGGGACGAGCAACCGCCGCGCCGCGGCGACGCCCTGCTCGGCGGCGTTGGTCCAGTGCTCGAGCCGCATGAGCTCGCCGTCGAACATCGGGTTGGGCCAGCGCGCCACGTCGCCGGCGGCGACGATCCCCGGCGCCGCGAGCAACGTCTCGTCGCAGACGACCCCGTTGTCGAGCGTGAGCCCGGAGCCCTCCAACCACTCGGTCACCGGCACCACGCCCACGCCGACCACGACGACGTCGGCGTCGACCGCGCTGCCGTCGTCGAGCCGGACGCGTTCGACCTTGCCATCGCCCTCGATCGCGGCCACCCCGACTCCCAGGCGCAGGTCGACGCCGTGGTCGCGGTGCAGCTCGCCGCACACCATGCCGAGCGTCTCGCCCAGGCCGCGCACGAGCGGCGCGGGCAGCGCTTCGAGGACCGTGACGTGCAGGCCGCGGCCCCGGCACGTCGCCGCCACCTCGGAGCCGATGAAGCCGGCACCGACCACGACGACGCGCGGGTCGTGGTCGAGCCGGGCGCGCAGGTCGAGCGCGTCGTCGACGGTGCGCAGCACGAAGATGCCGTCGAGGTCGGGGGTGTCGGGCAGCACGCGCGGGGTGGCACCGGTGGCGAGCAGTGCACCATCGAACGGGAGCTGCTCACCGACCCCGTCGCCGGCGTCGAGGGTGAGGACCTTGGCAGTCGCGTCGAGCGCGGTGGCGCGCACGCCGAGGCGCAGCTCGATGTCGAGCTCGTCGTAGGTCGCCCGGCGGAGCGCGAGGTCCTGCGGCTCCCATTCGCCAGAGAGCAGCTGCTTGGAGAGCGGCGGGCGGTCGTACGGCAGGTGGGGCTCGGCCCCCACCAGGACGATCCGGCCGTCGTAGCCGTCACGGCGCAACGCCTCCGTGGCCCGCAGCCCCGCCAACGAGGCCCCCACCACCACCACGGTCTGCAACGCCTTCGTCCTCTCGTCCCGCCGCCGACTCGTCGCGCCCATGCTGCCCAGTCGCGGGCTCCGGACGCGCATCGACCCCTGTCCAGGGGGGGCGGACAAGGGTCGATGGTACGGCGCTCACCGGCTGCCCGGGCGCTCGTCCTGTCGCCGAGAAGCTTCCTCCAGGGAGGAAACTCTCGACGTGCTGACCTTCAGAGTATCTACTCCGGAGTAAGCTTGTCAATCAATCCTCACGTGATGTCCTACGTGATGTTCATGTTTCGACGTCCGTCCCCCCTGCCTTGAGGTCCGAACCGTGAGCGACTGGCGCATCGACGAGCTGGCGCAGCGGGCCGGGATCGCGGTCGACACGATCCGCTACTACCAGCGCGAGGGCCTGCTGCCGAGCGGCGAGCGCAGCGGGCGCACCCGCCGCTTCGGCTCCGAGCACCTCGAGCGCCTCGAGCGCATCCGCGCCCTCCAGTCCCGCCGATTCTCGCTGGCGGCGATCCGCGCCATCCTCGAGCGCGACGACCCCGGTGCCCTCGCCGGCCTGCTCGCCGGGTCCGAGGAGGCCACCTACGACCACGACGAGCTCCTCGACGCGGCCGGCGTCGATGCGGCCCTCGTGCGCGACCTGACCGACGCGGGGCTCCTGCGCGACCCCGCCGAGCACGGGCGCTCGGCCTACGACGCCGACGACGTCAACGTGCTGCGCGCGTTCTCCGACCTCGGTCGTCTCGCCATCCCCGACCGGGCGCTGGTCGAGGTGGGCCGCATCTACGCGCAAGGCCTCGACGAGATCCAGCGCCGGCTGGTGGAGGTGTTCACCTTCGTCGACTCCCACTGCTGGGACGACGAGCACGCCGAGCGCTTCCGCTCGATGTTCTCCGCCGAGGTCGAGCGCTTCGCGCGCGACGTGCGGGTGATCGCCGACTACACGCAGCAGCGCAACCTGCAGCGCGCCGTGCTCCACAAGATCGAGGAGCACGGCGCCACCGAGGCGACCTAGACCTACGGCTTGAGGACCAGGTAGAACACCGCGTAGTAGACGGCCACCAGGATGAACCCGGTCCACAGCGCGGCCTTGTGCGTGTCGAAGATGACGTTGGTGCCACCCGGCTTGGTGCCGCCGATCACACCGAGCGCGCTGAGCTCGAGCACGAGCCAGATGACGATCGCGATGATCCAGTAGGTCGCTCGCTCGCCTCCGCTCGGAAACGGCTTGAACCCGCCGAACAGATGCGACGTTCCGACCATGAACATGAGCATGGGGAGCGAGAAGATCGTGTTCATGCGCGAGGCGAGGAGCGCCTTGCGCCCGGCCGCCGCGGCGTCGGGGTCCGCCTCGCCGCCGGCCTGGACATTCCGGGCGTTGGCGATGACCTTCTTCTGGTTGGGCCAGATCACCAGCCACACGTTCAGGAACATGGTCAGCGCCAAGAGGATGCCGGTGTAGATCGACATGCCCTGCGCCGTCTTGATGTAGTCGCCCTGGAACAGTTGCGGATCAGATCCGGCTGAACCCTGGAAAAGCAGGATCATGAGCCCGGTGACGACCGTTGCTGCCGCGGCCCAGCGGAACCACCAAAGAGCCCTCGACGCCAGCTTGTCGACCGCGTTGTTGCGGGCGGCCGCCTCCATCTCGGCGAACGCGGGCACCTGCACGAAGTTGAAGTAGTACAGGAGACCGATCCAGGTGATGCCCACGACCACGTGGAGCCACCGCGAGACGAAGGCTCCGCCGTCGCGACTGATGATGATGATGACATCGGCGAGCGTCATGCGAGTACCCCTCTCCCCTGCTGATGCGGGGCGCAACATAACACCAGCGGCGCAACGGGGCACGGACCATCCCCCTCCCCCACGAAGGCGTTGACCGCATCGTCGAACCGGGCATATCGTGCATTTGGGATGGGAGCTCTACAGCGAACCGCTCGCGTCATCTGTACGGTCCTGGTCGAGGCGGCGGTGCTCGTCGCCCTGGTGCAGATCGGGCGCCGGGACGAGCTGCGCGTGCCGTTCGGGCACCTCGGGTCGTGGCTGCGCGAGGGCGATGCGGCCACGGTGTCGATCGCGCTGCTCCGCTGGGTCGCGTTGTTCGGTGCCGGCTGGCTCCTGTCTTCGACACTCCTCTACCTCGCGGCCGCGGCCAGCCGGGTGCCGTCGGCCGTGCGGGCGGTGCGGTGGTCGACGTTGCCGGCGGCGCGGCGAGCCATCGACGCCGCGTGCGCGGTGTCGGTGGCCACGTCGGTGGTGCTCGCGCCCGCGGCTGCAGGTGCGGCGCGCAGCACCGGTGACACCACCAGCGTCAGCATCGTGCGCGACGGACGCGCGTCGGCCGGGACCGGAGACACCGGAGGCATCGCGCAGCTCCCACCCGACGCGACGAGTGCTCCGCCGACCGCGCCACGCACCCCGCCCGCGCGACCCTCGCCACCCGTGCCCGCGCCCACGTCCGTGGTCGCCGTGGTCGCGTCCACTCAGGCCGAGGTCGTGGTCGTCGCCGGCGACAACCTCTGGGAGCTCGCGGCGCGCCACCTCGCTTCGACGAGCGCACGGGCGCGGGCGGACGTCCGCGACACCGAAGTGGCGCCGTACTGGGCGCGCGTGTGCGACGTCAACCGCGACCACCTCGCGTCGGGCGATCCAAACCTCGTGTACCCGGGCGAGCGGGTGCTCCTGCCCCCACCAGGATGAGGCCGCTCAGCTGAGCGCGAGGAACTCCTCGTAGCGGCCCGCCGCGGCCGTGGTCCACACGTCGCGCGGCTCGACCCTCCTGCCCACCTGTGCCCAGCGCCGGCCCTCGGTCATCGCGGTCGGCTCCTCGAGGCCCGCCGCGATGCGGGCCAGCCACGCCGAGCCGAGCGCGCCGCCCTCGGGCACTGCGACGCAGTCGACCGGCAGGCCGGTGACATCGGCGATGGCCTGTACCCACACGTCGCACGCGCGTGCCGCCCCCCGACGCGACGACGCGCTCCGGGCGCACTCCCGCGTGCGCGACCGCGGCGTCGACCGCGCGCTTCACCACGAACGCCGACGCCTCGTCGGTCGCGCGCACGACCGCCGCCGCGTCGTGCGTCAGGTCGAGTCGGTGCAGAGACGCGCGACGGGTGTGGTCGTTCAGCGGGACCCGCTCCCCGCGGGGGTACGGGACCCACACCGGGATCCCGGCCGGATCCAGCGCCCGGTCCCCCGGAGGCGCCAGCATCCGGGTCGCCCAGTCGCGGAACAGGCCGCCGACGTTGCTCGGCCCACCCACGAGGTAGTTCCCGGACGCGGTGTGCGGGATCGTCACGTAGCCGGGCACCTCGGCACCCTCGTGGGCGACGACCCACACGATCAGCGTCGTGCCGAGGAGCACCAGCACGTCGCCCGGCCGATCGGCCCCGGCCACGAGCTGTTCGGCCATGGCGTCGATGCAGCCCGACGCGAGCGCCGGGCCGTCGCCGTCGACCTTCCCGCATTCCCACCCGGTCGGCACGAGGCGGGGCAGCTGGCCGGTCGTGATCCCGAGGTCGTCCACGACCGCGGCGTCCCAGCCGGTGAAGTCGAACAGCGGGTGCGCGAGCGATGCGGTGGTGGTGTCGAGCACCGCTTCCCCCGCGAGGGCGTGGTTGGCCACCGCCTGCGCTGGCCAGTACCCGTGCGCCGCCGGCACCGTCTCGTGCTGCCACCGCACGTAGCCGAGGAATCCACCCGACGCGTCGTCGGTGCCGGCCTGCGAGACGACGCCGGTGCGGCCGCGCTCGTCGCCGTAGAGGAGGCCCGGTGAGAGTGGCGTGCCCTGGTCGTCGACCGCGGTGAGCGACGGCACCATCGCCGCGACGCTCACGCCGCGCACATCGAGATCGTCGCCCAGCTCGGTCAGCGCGCGGCGAGGGCCGTCGCGCCACGCCACGGCGGCGTCGTGCTCGAAGCGCTCGGGCGCGGGTACCACCACGTGATGCGGTCACGCGCGAGCGCGCGACGACGTTGCCATCGCCGTCGGCCGCGATCGCCTTGACCGACGACGTCCCGATGTCGATGCCGACCGTCACCTCGGTGCCCACGCGCCACTCCCCTGTCGTGTTCAGGTGCGCGCGAACGCGGTCACCACGTCGTCGTGCAACAACCCGTTGGTCGAGATCACGTCGCCGGTGTCGATGCCGCGCGTCTCCGCGCACGTCGGTGCATCGCCCGCCGGCCTGCTCGACCACCACCTTCACCGCGGCGATATCCCACTCCGCGAGGCCACCGACCTCGACCGCGATGTCGATCGATCCGTCGGCCACCAACATGTGCGCCCAGAAGTCGCCGAAGCCGCGCACCCGCCAACACCGACGCGCCAGCGCGAGGAACTCGGTGTCGAGTCCCACCGACTCGAACGCGTCGACCGAGTCGTACGCGAGGTGCGCGTCCTCGATGCGCGCGACTTGGGACACCGACACGGCGTCGCCGTCGCGCCGGGCGCCCAGCCCGCGCGCGCCCGACCAGCGCGATCCGAGGGCCGGGGCGGAGACCACCCCGGCCACGAGGGCGCCGTCGACCTCGAGCGCGATGAGCGTCGCCCACACCGGGATGCCGCGGGCGTAGCCCTTGGTGCCGTCGATGGGGTCGACGATCCAGCGCCGGCCCGAGCCCGCGGGGCCGGCGGATCCGGTGGTGCCGAACTCCTCGCCCAGGATGGCGTCGTCGGGGCGGGCATCAGCGAGTCGGGACCGGATCATCTCCTCGACGGCCCGGTCGGCCTCGGTGACCGGCGTGAGGTCGGGTTTGGTCTCCACCACCAGGTCGGCGGCGCGAAAGCGCGCCATGGCGATGGTGTCGGCCGCGTCGGCGAGCGCGTGGGCCAGCTCGAGGTCGGACGTGGGATCGGCGGAGAGGTCGGCTTGGGCGCTGATGCCCGGAATGTAGCCCGCACCCACACCCGCCTCCGTGCCGGCTCCGCGTCGCGCGCCGTCCCGGACGCGAGACTGGCCCGATGGCACGGCGCTGGATCCTCACCGCGGTGCTCGCGGCGGTGCTCGTGGTCGCGGCAGTCATCGCGGCCCGCGCGATCCGCGACGACGACACCGACGCCGATTCCGCGACGCGCGCCACCACCACGTCGGCGGCCGCGACGACATCGACGACGACCGGCACGACCGCAGCGCCGACGACCACTGTCGCGCCGGCCACCACGACCACACTGTCCACATCAACGGCTCCGAGCACCACCGGTCCCCCCGGACCGTGCGGTCCCGATGCCGGACCCATCCGCGTCGCGATCAACGCCGGCGTGAGCGGCGCCACCGACGCCGACGTCGCCGGGTGCCGGCTCGCGGCGTCCGATCCGTCGTGGGCGGCGGTCAACCTCGCCGCCAAGCCCGGCGCGCAGTTCGCCGCGGTCACCGTGATCGTGCACGGCGGGGCGGGGTCGTGGTCGATCATCGCGCAGGGCGGCACGAACGCCGGGTGCGGTCAGGCACCGCAGCAGGTGATCGTCGACCTCGGTCAGTTCTGCGCCGGGACAGGCGGCGACGGCGCACAGTGATGCCCCGGCCCGTGGCCGAATCGGTGGACGCGCTCGTCGCCGGCGCGTCGAGCCGCACGCCCGTGGCGTTCGACGACTCGAAGTCGGGCGCGCGCTTCGAGCGCCTGGTCCTCGACGGCGACGACTTCCTGTTGAAGCACGTGGATCCCCGGGACGACTGGATCATGCGCCAGACCGGGGACATCGGCTGCATCCCGATCCGGGTGTGGGAAGCAGGCGTGTTCGATCTGGTGCCCGACGTCATCGACCACGCGGTGGTGGGCGCAGCCCACGAGGGCGCGCACGGCGCGGTGTTGCAACGCGACGTCGGCGCGTGGCTCCTCCCGCCGGGTGATGACCAGATCGACGCGGAGCAGCACCTGCGGTTCCTCGATCATCTCGCGTCGCTCCACGCCGCGACCTGGGGCTGGCGGGACACCGTCGGGTTGCTCCCGGTGGCGAACCGCTACTCGTTCTTCGGACCCGATGCGCTCGCGTGCGAAGCGGCGCTGGGGTTCCCGCAAGCGGTCCCCTACATCGCGACCGAGGGGTGGCAGCGCCTGGACGACGCGTGCCCCGAGCTGGCCGACGCACTCCGCCCGCTGCGACGCGCGCCGTGGTCGCTGTTCGACGCGCTCGCCGACACCCCCACCGCGTTGCTCCACGGCGACACCAAGTTCGGCAACGTGGGATTCGGATCCGACGGCCGGACGATCCTCATCGACTGGTCGCAGACCGGCGCCGGACCACCGCTCGCGGAGATCGTCCACTCGCTCGCGCTCAACCGTGCCCGCATCCCGTCGGAGCTCGCGCGCGACGTCACCGTCGGCGCGTACCGTGCCGCGCTCGAACGCCACGGCGTCGACACCGCGCCGTGGTTCGAACGTCAGCTCGCGCTCTGCCTCGTGGGGGTCATGTTGCAACTCGGCTGGGAGAAGGCGTTCGACGAGACCGGCACCGAACTGACCTGGTGGCGCGACCGCACCGTCGACACCGCGAGAGAGCTCACGGCGTAAGGCGAGCGTCAGCGAGCTCGTCGAGGGCATAGCCGATCGCGTCGTCGTAGGTCATCGCCGCGCCGCGCTCGACGAGCACCTCGGTCTGCTCGTCGCCCAGCGCGGCATCGATGCGGCTGCGCGTTCGCGCGCGGGCATCGTGTGCACCCGGGAACTTGGCGACCTGGGCCAGGGCGCCACGATCGAGGGCGCCGAGGAGCACCGCCGCGACCTCGGGACGGCCGGTGCGACAGAACGGGGTGAGCGCGAAGCCGAGCGTGGCCGCGGCCGCGGGCAACGTGCCATCGTCCCGCGCGATGACGACGGCGTCACGGAGGAGTCGGAACGCGCCCTCGTCGTCGCCGAGCCGGGCGCGGAGGCCGGCGACGAGCGCGAAGAGACCGGGTGCGACGCTGCGCGCCACGCCGACGCGCCGATAGATCGCGACGAACTCCTCCGCGACCTCCAGCGCACCTTCGGGATCGTCGCGCTGGAGCGCCCACGCGCGTCCGTTGAGCACGTTGGCGAGGAACTGCAGGTTGCCGCTCGACTGCGCCAGCTGCATCGCGTGTTCGGAGTCGGCGAGCGCGGCGTCGATCCGGCCCGCCATCGCCTCGAACGTCGCGAACCCTCCGAGGGCACGCGCCACGTCGGCCTTGCATTCCGTGTCGTCGAAGTGGACCCGAGCGGCCTCCAACGCCTCGAAGGCCCGGACATGGTTGCCGGCGGTCATCTCGATGGCGACGAGCATCACGTACGGATCGAGGGGGTTGATGAGATCCGTGACGATGCCGGCGTCGATCGCGCGCTCGACGAACGCGCGCGCCTGCTCGAGGTCGCCCTGTTGCCAGTAGTGGTACCCCGCCAAGGTGAGGACGGGGGTCCGGAGCGAGGGTTCCGCATCTTCGGCGAGGGGTGCGGCACGCGTCGCGAGCAGGTCGAAAGCGAGGTCGGAGCAGTTCTGGCTGATCCACGACAACGGGGCGAGGATGGACAGCGCGAGCTCTTGATCGTCGGCCTCGTCCGAGTCGAGCGCCCACCCGATCGCGGCGCGCATGTTGTCGATGTCGGCCCGGATGCGCGCCAGCCACACGGCGTCGTCGGCGCCCATCACGCCATGACCGGCGTCGTGGGCGACCTGGCTCATGTGGCGAGCGAGCGCGCGCCGGCGGGCGTCGGTGTCCTGGGCCTCGTCGAGCTGCTCCGCGCGAACTGACGGAGCGTCTCGAGCATCGTGTAGCGGACGGCGCCGTCGGGACCGGTGTCGGTCCCGACCATCGACTTGGCGACCAGGCTGGCGAGCGCGTCGGTCACCGTCCAGGGGTCGAGCTCCTCGCCCCGCGCCACCGCGACCGCGGCGGCGGCGTCGAAGCTCCCCGCGAACGTCCCCAGGCGATCGAACACCACCCGCTCGTCGTCGTCGAGGAGCTGGTAGGACCACTCGACCGTGGCGCGCAGCGTTTGGTGGCGTTCGACCCGGCCGCGACGCTTCCCGGTGAGGAGCCGGAACCGCTCGTCGAGATGGCCGGCCACGTCCATGGGGTTCATCGACACCGTGCGCGCCGCTGCGAGTTCGATCGCCAGCGGGATCCCGTCGACCCGCCGGCAGATCTCGGCCACCGCGTTCCACTGACGCGCGTCCCAGTTCACTGCGGCGCCCGCATCGACAGCGCGATCACGGAACAGGCGCACTGAAGGAATGGAAGTGAGATCGAGCTCGGTTCCCGTCACCGCGGGCGTGGTGAGCGATCGCACCCGCACCACGTGTTCGCCCGGGACGTCGAGCGCCTCACGGCTCGTGGCCAGTACGGTCACGTTCGGACAGCCCTGGACGAGCGCGTCGGCAAGATCGCCGGCTTCGTCGAGCAGGTGCTCGCAGTTGTCGAGCACGAGGAGCAGCTCGCGCACCTTCAGGTACTCGACGATGCTGGCCGCGAGCGACAAGCCGGGGTGCTGCACGCAGCCCAGCGCGGACGCGACCACGAATGCCATCGCGTCGGCGTCGTCGGCCGCGGCCAGCTCGCACATCCACGCACCGTTGCCGAAGCGCGGGAGCACCTCGGCGGCAACCTGGACCGCGAGCCGGGTCTTCCCGACGCCGCCGGTGCCGGCGAGGGTGACCAACCGCTCGTCCCTGAGGAGCTCCACGACGCGTTCGACGTCGTCGTCGCGCCCGACGAACGAGGTGAGCTGCACCGGCAGGTTCCCCGCGAACGCCGCCAACGAGGCGAGCGGCGGGAACTCGTGCTCGAGCTGCGGATGGAGGACCTGGAAGAGCCGTTCCCGACGGCCCAGGTCGCGCAGCGCGTGCTCGCCGAGGTCCAACAACTCGACGTCGCCGTCGGCGAGGAGCTCCTCAGTGGCGTGCGACACCACGACCTGGCCGCCGTGGGCGGCGCCCATCACCCACGCGGCGCGGTTCACGGGCGTGCCGTAGTAGTCGCCGTCGCGCAGCTCGGCCGGACCCGAATGGATGCCCATGCGCACGCGCAGCCGCTCCGGGAGCGACCACGGCTCGGCTCCCAGCGCGAGCTGCGCCGCCACCGCGGCCGCGACTGCCGGACCCGGATCGTGGAAGGCGGCGTGGAAGCCGTCGCCCGTCGTCTTCACGACGAAGCCGTCGGCCCCGACGATCGCCTCGCGGACGAGCTCGTCGTGGCGAGCCAGCGCGGCGCCCATCTCGTCCGGATGTTCACGCCAGAGGCGCGTCGAACCCTCGATGTCCGTGAACAAGAACGTCACGGTGCCAGTGGGCGGTCCTGTCACGGCGGCCAGTGTCCCATCCGGACACCGGTGACGCCACCATGGTTCGCGAGGGTTACTCGAAGAGGTCGGGCTGCTCGCGAGTGATCTTCTGCCAGAGCGGTTGGAAGCTCGCGTAGCCGGACACGTGCGCGCCGACCTGCGAGAGGGTGAGGCGGGCGACGTCGTCGGCGATCGGGATCGGGGTGCCCGCGGCCTCGGCGAGGAGCTGCGCCTGACACGAACGCTCCATCGTCACGTACCACCACACCGTTTCCTCGACCGAGTGGCCGACGGTGAGCAGTCCGTGGTTGCGCAGGATGACCGCCTTGCGGTCCTCGAGGACCACGCCGATGCGCTTGCCCTCGGACTGGTCGAGCACGACGCCGGTGAAGTCGTCGAACAGCGCGTGGTCGTCGTAGAACGCGCATGCGTCCTGGGTGAGCGGGTCGAGCAGACGGCCGAGCGACGACCACGCCTTGCCGTAGAGCGAGTGCGAATGCGCGGCGGCGATGATGTCGGGCCGCGCCTCGTGCAACGCCGAGTGGATGGCGAACGCCGCGGTGTTCACGCTCCCGTCGCCCTCCACGACCTCGCCCTGCGAGTTGACGAGCACGAGGTCGGAGACGCGGATGTGGCTGAACGACATGCCGAACGGATTGACCCAGAAGTGATCGAGCCGCTCCGGGTCGCGCGCGGTGATGTGGCCGGCGACGCCCTCCTCGAACCCGAACTTCCCGAAGATGCGGAAGCCGGCCGCGAGGCGCTGCTTGCGGTGCTGGCGCTCCTCTTCGACGGTCTCGTACGTCGGGAGGTACCAGCGCTCGTCTCGGGTCGCGGTCTCGGCCATGGGATTCCCCTCGTCCGTGCACAATGCGTCACCTACGAGGGTAGTCACGGACGGAACCGGTCGAGCCCGGGCAGCTCCACCACGTCACCGTCGTCGGTGAGGAGCAGGCCGGTGGCCCCGGCGGCTTCGAGCAGTGCGGCGCCCTCGCGGGCGCCGGCCACGAACGCGGCCTTCGCCAGCACCTCGGCCCGCCACGCCTCGCCCGCCACCACGGTGACCGACGCCAGACCGGCGTCGGCAGGTGCGCCGGTGCGAGGATCGATGAGGTGGTGCAGGGACCGATCCCCGCGCGTCCAGGTCCGGCGCAACCGGGTGCTGGTGGCGACCGCGCCCTCGCCCAGTGCGAGCAGGCCGGCACGTCCCGTGCGGAACGGATCGTCCACGTCGACCACCCAGCCGTGCGGCGCCGGGCGCGTCGCCGCGCGCGCGGAGATCGCCGCCGAGGTTCACGAGCACGCCAGTCACGCCGGCTACGCCGGCCACCAGGAGGCCGGCCGACACCTCGTCGGCCGCCGCGCCCTTCCCGATGCCGCCGAGATCGATCGTCACGCCGAGCGGGAGCCGTACCGCCCGCACGAGATCGTCGAGCTCGATGTCACCGCACCCCGGTGCGGTCCCGGGTCCGGTCGGCCCGTCGGCGCCACCGGTGCGTGCGATCGCGTCGAAGTCGCGGTCGTAGCCGGCGGCCTCGAGCGCGGCGAGCACGGTGGGGTCGTACCGACCACCGGTGTCGTGCCAGGCATCGACGGCGCGTGCGAGCAAGGAGAACGTGCTCTCCGACACCACGACGGGCGCGCCCGCCGCGTCGTTGAGCTGACACAGCTCACTCGTCGGACGGAACCGCGACCAGCGCGCCTCCAACACCTCCAGCGCGTCGGCGGCGAGCGCACCCAGGGCCGTCATCGCGCCGTCGTCGGCGCCGACCGCCAGCACCTCCACGTCGGTGCCCATGGCCCGGAAGCGAGCGGGCGACGCGAGTTCTGCACCGTTCACGACCCAACAGTACGAGACGCCCTGAGCGCGCAGTTCTGAACGGGCGTTCGCGCGCTGACCCTCGAGACGTTCTTCCCGCTGAATCCCGATCCCGCGGGTGCGACGGCCGAGCAGCCCGACGGTCCCGACAACATCACCGTGAACCCGTGGGGCGGGCTGATCCCCGCCGAGGACGGTCTCGGCACCCAGCACCTCGTCGCGATCCTCGACGGCTCGCCCTTCGTGCTCGCCGGCAACGCCGTGAGCGGCAGCGAGTTCACCGGCGTGAACTTCTCGCCCGACCGCAGGACGCTGTTCGCGAACATCCAGGACGACGGCTACGTCCTCGCGATCTCCGGCCCGTTCGCCCGCCTGGGGCGAACCTGACTCGGCGGTGACCGGAACCCCGCTGCTGCTCCCGTAGCGTGGGTGGTGATGCGCGTCGCGGCGATGGACCTGGGATCGAACTCGTTCCACCTCCTCGTTGCCGACGTGCACGCCGACGGGCACATCGATCCCCTCGTGCAGGAGAAGGAGATGCTGCGCCTGGGTGACGTCGTCAGTCGTCACGGCGAGATCCCCCTCACTGCGGCCGATCAGGCGGTCGCCACTGTCCGTCGCTTCCGACTGCTCGCCGAGGCAGCCGGGGCCACCGAGATCCTGGCCAAGGCCACCGCCGCGATCCGGCGCGCCGCCAACGGCGGCGAGGTCGTCGACCGGATCCGCGCCGAGACCGGTGTGCACGTCGACGTCATCGGTGGGCTCGAGGAGGCGCGGCTGATCTTCGGAGCGGTGCGCGCCTCGGTGGTGCTCGACCCGTCACCCGCGCTCTGCTTCGACCTCGGCGGCGGCAGCCTCGAGGTGATGGTCGGCGACTCCAGCGCCCTCATGTGGGCCACGAGCGTGCCTCTCGGCGTGGCGCGTCTCAGTGCTGACTTCGTGCACTCCGACCCCATCTCCAAGCGAGACCGGCGCGCCCTGCGGGACCACATCGAGGCGGTGCTCGCCCCGGTGGTCGTCGACGTGGCGGGCTTCGAGCCCAAGCTCGCGGTCGGGAGCAGCGGCACGCTCGAGTCGCTCGCGGAGATGGTCGCGGCGCGCCGCGACGAGGACACGCCCACGACGCTCAACCAGCTCACGATCGACCGCAGCGAATTCCTCGCCCTGCACCAGGACCTGCTGGTGTCGAAGGCCACCGATCGCCTGCGGCTGGAGGGCCTCGACGCCCGGCGGGTCGACCTGATCATGGCCGGCTCGATGGTGCTCGCCACCGCCATGGACGCGTTCGGGTTCGATCAGCTCACGATCAGCGAGTGGGCGCTGCGCGAGGGCATCGTGCTCGACGCCGTACGTCACCACGACGTGACGGAGTGGAGCGACGATCCCCACTCCATCCGTGGCAGCGCGGTGCTGAGCCTCGCTCGACGCTGCAACTGGGCCGAACCGCACGCCCGCCAGGTCAGCTCGCTGTCGCTCGATCTCTTCGATGCCACCGCCGAGCTGCACGGCCTCGGCAACGACGACCGCGAGCTGCTCGAATTCGCCGCCCTCCTCCATGACATCGGCGAGCACGTCGCCAGCAGTGGTCACCACAAGCACGGTGCGTACCTGGTCCGCAACGGACAGCTGCGCGGCTTCGCACCCATCGAGGTCGAGCTGTTGGCCGCGGTGGTGCGGTGGCACCGCCGGGGTGACCCGCGGGTGTCCGACGAGTTCCCGCTCCTCGACGCGGCCGCGATCGAGCGCGTGCGCACGCTCGCGGCCATCCTGCGGGTCGCCGACGGCCTCGACCGCAGCCGCAACCAGAACGTGTACGGACTCGATGCCATGATCACGCCGTCCCTGGTGCTGCTCCGAGTGCGCGCGCTCGACGACGCCGAGCTCGAGATCTGGGGCACGCGCCGCAAGCGCGCGCTGCTCGAGCGCGTCCTCGATCGCGAGCTCGAGCTCACCACCCATCCTTCGGCGGGTTGACCCGTCTCCACCCGCGAAAGGCGGTAGTCCAATGCGAACGCTCCCGATCGGCGACGAACGCGTCGGCGCGTCGAGCACCGGCGACGAGATCGTGGTGCGCTCGCCGTACGACGGTCACGAGATCGATCGCGTTCCGGCGTGTGGCGCCGAGGAGGTGACGCGCGCGGTGGCACTGGCCGAAGCGGCGAGGCGCCGTGACCCGCTGCCACCCTGGCGGCGGGCCGAGATCCTCGATCGCGCCGCGCACCTGCTCGACCAGCGCGTCGAGAAGTTCGCACGGATCATCGCCGCCGAGGCGGCGAAGCCGATCAAGACCGCGCGTGTCGAGGCGAAGCGTGCGGTGTCGACGTTCACGTTCGCCTCGGTCGAGGCGCGGCGGCTCGCGGGCGACGTGGTCCCGCTCGACGCGTCCGACGTCGGCGAGGGCAAGTTCGGGTTCACCCTGCGTGTCCCCATCGGCGTGGTCGGTGCGATCAGCCCGTTCAACTTCCCGCTGAACCTCGTCGCTCACAAGCTCGCGCCCGCCATCGCCGCGGGCTGCCCGGTGGTGCTGAAGCCGGCGTCACAGACACCGCTGTCGGCCATCGCCCTGGCCGAGCTGCTCATCGACGAGTGCGGGCTCCCGTCCGGCTACCTCAACGTGACGACCGGCAGCGGCGGCACCGTCGGCAACGCCATCGTCGATGACCCCCACATCGCGCTCATCACCTTCACCGGCTCGCCCGAGGTCGGCTGGGGCATCAAGTCACGCGCGCCCCGGAAGAAGGTCGGTCTCGAGCTCGGCAACAACGCGCCGGTGATCATCGAGCCCGACGGCGACGTCGACACCGCGGCGGCGAAGATCGCCGTCGCCGGGTTCAGCCACGCGGGTCAGTCGTGCATCTCGACGCAGCGCGTGTACCTGCACGAGTCGATCGCCGACCGGTTCCTCGACCAACTCGTGCCCAAGGTCGAAGCGCTCGTCGTCGGTGACCCGCTCGACGACGCCACCGACGTCTCGGCCCTCATCTCGACCGGCGAACGGGAGCGGGTCGAGGCCTGGATCGACGAGGCGGTCGCCGCGGGCGCGAAGGTTGCGACCGGCGGCGGCGAGCGCAACGGCGTCCTCGCCCCCACCGTGCTCACGAACGTGACCCCCGACATGAAGGTGTGCAACCTCGAGGTGTTCGGTCCCGTCATCGCGGTGCAGACCTACCGCGACGTCGACGACGCGTTCGCCCTCGCCAACGACACCCGGTACGGATTGCAGGCCGCGATCTTCACCCGCGACCTCCCCCTCGCCCTCCACGCGGCACGTGAGCTCGACTTCGGGGGTGTGCTCGTCAACGAGGTGCCCACGTGGCGGACCGACCAGATGCCGTACGGGGGTGTCCGCGACAGCGGCAACACCCGCGAAGGGCCGCACTACGCGGTGCACGAGATGACCGAGACCCGCCTCGTCGTGCTGAGTTGACCACCTGGACGGGACGGATACGCTGACCAGCGCGTGACGACGGATCCGAGCCCGCCGCCGGCACCTGATGCCCTGCCTCCACCGCGAGCCCCGACCGCTCATCGTGCACTTCGGGGTCGACAGCGCCGTCGCCTTCCTCGCCCTGGTGATGCTGGGGCTGATCGTGGGCGTGCGCTGGGGCATCACCGCGATCGTGTCCCTGGTGATCGGCGCGATCGCGTGCCGCTACACGCACCGGGCCGAGGTGCGCGCCCTGGCCGCCCGCCAGCCCCCGCCGACGTGAACACGGAGTCGGGCCCGCTCTCGACCGCGGCGGTGCACACGCTCGCGACGCTCCCGAAGCCCCGGTACCGGGGCACCTCGCACTTCTACGCGCTGTTCGTCGCGCTGGTGGCGGCAATCGTGCTGGTGGTCACCGCGCCCGCCGGGCTGGCGACGCTCGGGGCCGCGATCTACGCCACCTGCATGGTGACGATGTTCGGCGCGAGCGCGCTGTACCACCGCGGGAACTGGTCGCCCGCCACCGCGAAGCGACTGCTCCAACTCGACCACACCGCGATCTTCCTGATGATCGCGGGTACCTACACACCGATCGCGCTGCTCGCGGTCGACGGCACGGCACGCGTGGCCACGCTCACCGCGGTCTGGGTCGTGGCCACCGCCGGGATCATCTTCGAGTGGATGCCGGTACCGGCGCCGCGCGGCTACGTCACGACCGTGTACATGGCGCTCGGCTGGATCGGCGCGTTTTCATTCGTCCCGCTCTACGAATCGACCGGCTGGCCGGGCGTGCTGCTGATCGCGGGCGGCGGCCTCCTCTACACCATCGGCGCGATCGTGCACACGGCCCGCAAGCCCGATCCGTGGCCCGAGACGTTCGGCTACCACGAGATCTTCCACGTGTTCGTGATCCTGGCCGCCCTGCTCCACTACTGCGCGATCGCGTTCCTCGTGCTGCCGTTGGCCTGAGCCGGGTGAGCGTCTCCGACCACGAGCGCAGGAACCGCGAGTTCTGGGATGCCGACGCCGACGACTACCAGGCCGCGCACGCGCCGCGTCTCGACGCGGCCACCTGGGGGGTCTGGCAGCTGCCGGAGGCGGACCTCGGGGTCCTCGGCGACGTCCGCGGTCTCGACGTGCTCGAGTTCGGCTGTGGCGATGCGCGGTGGTCGGTGCACCTCGCGCGCGACGGCGCCCGCGTCGTCGCGCTCGACCAGTCGGCCGGCCAGTTGCGCCACGCGCGCGCGTTGTCCGCCGCGACCGGCGAGGTGATGCCGCTGGTGTGCGCGAGTGCGGAGGCGGTCCCGCTCACCGCCGGCTCCTTCGACCTGGTGATGTGCGACCACGGGGCGATGTCGTTCTGCGATCCCGACCACGCGGTTGCGGAGGCGGCACGACTCCTGCGCCACGGCGGTCGGTTGGTGTTCTCCCACACGACGCCGTGGCCCTACCTTGCGTGGAACTTCACCAAGGAACGGGTGGGACGACGGCTGCGGCGCTCGTACTTCGGGATCCGGCGCTTCGACGACGGCGCCGGCGAGGGCACCGTCGACTTCCAGCTCCCCTACGGCGAGTGGATCCGCTGCTTCCGTCGCCACGGACTGCTCGTCGACGACCTGGTCGAGCTACGGGCACCGAAGCACGCGAGCACGTCGTACGACGACTTCGACGCCCGCTGGGCCCGGCGCTGGCCGGCCGAGCAGATCTGGGTCACCCGCAAGAAGTGATCACGGGCGCTCACGACTTCATGTCAGTACTCGTCGGACCCTTGCACCCACAGGAAGGACTGGACGTCGATCTGATCTCGCGGCCCGAGATCGGCGAGATCGCGCTTCACGGTGCGGCAGAGCTCGAGAAAGCTGGCGTACGTCTCCCAGTTCGGCGTCGACGAGTACGCGAGGTCGAAGCCGTACGCCCGCGCTGCACGCTGCATCGCCACCGGCTTGAGGAACGCATGCACGCGCGGGCGTGCGATGAACCCGAAGACGGTGAGGATCGGCCACGTCAGGACGCGGGTCTGTCTTCGCGGGAGCGACGCTACCGTCTCGGTCCACCGCTCGAAGCGCTGCCGTTCGGTACCGTCCCCCCAGAGCCAGTCGTAGCAACCGGCCGCGAAATGTCGCGCCCCACGATTCGACCGCACGACCGCGTCCTTCAGCGCCATCTTCTCGTACGAGAACAGCAACGGTTGTCCGGCTTCGATGCGTACGGCGGCCCTTGCCACCTCCTCGTGTCTGTCGGCCGCGAGCTTCGTCGCGAACTCGACGTTGCCACCGATCTCGGCGCGCCATCGCCGGTGCGCGGCCCACTTGTAGTCACGTTCCCACGCGAGGTAGTTCACGTCCGCAAATCCGTCGGGGAACTGACGGAGAAACCGGCGACGACATGCGATCGGACCCCGCTTCGATGCCATCACCTTCCGAATACCCGCGTGCCGACACTCGCAAATCACGAACGCTTGCGACGCCTCGGCGCAGTGCTCGACGGAGCTTCAGCGGGTGTCGTCGGCGAGTGCGGATCGCAGCAGGGACCGAGCCGACCAGCTCATGAGATCGGTCGCCTCATCGCGTGAGAGCCCTGCGACGTCGGTAAGCCACACGAAGGCCTCGATCCCGGTCGCGCTACGAATGGCGAGGGCGAGGCGGTGGACGGTGCGCTCGGGCATGTTCTCGCGGAGAGGCGCGAGCGCTTCCTCGATCCATGTGATCGCGCGACCCTGCCGGAGTGGCAGCTGCGCACGCTCGACCGCATCGGCTTCGAGCGAGAGGCGAAGCATCGTCCGCTGCTGCGCCTCGTTCTCGATCGTCGAGCGGTTGAAGGCGTCGATGACCAGATCGAGCCGGGCCCCCGCGTCGTCGGGTGCATCTTCGGGCAGCAGGGACGACGTGCCGGTCTCCGGGTGAGCCGCGACGAGCAGCGAACGTCGATTCGGGAAGTAGCGGTAGGCGGTGGCGCGAGAGATGGACGCTGCTTCCGCAACTGCTTCCACGGTGGGGGTGAGGCCGCGTGCCACGAGCTCCCGTGCCGCCGCGATCAACGCGTCCCGCGTCCGACGCTTCTGGCCGACACGCCCCTCCATCTCATATGAGATTGACATACTCATGATGAGATCATAGTCTCACTATACGACGGAGACCTCACACCGTGGACGAGACGACAGAGAGCAGGCGGCACGATGAATGCTCCAACTCCGATCATCCGAGCAGCTGGCGAAGGCGACCGGCGGTCGTTCCTCGGCGGCGGAATGCACACCTGGAAGCTCACGAGCGAAGACACGGGCGGCGCCTTCTTCCTGTTCGAAGACGTGATGGCTCCGCACAAGGCCACCCCATTGCATCGGCATCCGGAAGCGGACGAGACGCTCTACGTCGTCGAAGGCTCGATCGTGGTCAACATCGCCGGCGCGGAGAGTCGAGTCGGTGCGGGTGGCATGACCTTCACACCGAAGGGCGTACCGCACGCGTTTCTGGTCGGCTCGGACGGCGCACGGCTGCTCACCGTGCAGACCCCTGGTATCGGCGAGACCTTCTACCGCAGCGCGAGCGACGCGTCGACCGGAGACGCGAGCGAGACGGTCGACATCCCGCACGTCCAGGCGTCGGCGAACGAGCATCCTCGCGCCATACAGCTCCTCGGGCCGCCGCCCTTCGAGCACGTCGAGACCGACTGACGCGACATCAGCAGCGCGTCCCGGCGCACGGGTACGCGCCGCTCGACGAGATAGCGGGTCACGAACGCGTCGACGCACTCGTTGCCGTTGTTGAAGCTGGTGTGCTGCTCGCCGTCGGCCACGAGGAGACGCCCGCGCTCGAGCGCGCCGCTGAGCGAACGCGCCTGCGCGAGCGGGGTGGCGGGGTCCTCGGTCGTCCCGATCACCAGGATCGGCGGCGCGCCCGCAGCGGTGAGCGGACCCACGGGCGGCTCGGCCGGCACCGGCCAGACCGAGCAGGGAAGGCTGTTGTTCACGATGAACGCGCCCATCCGGGGCGCGACCGCCACCGCCTCTCGCTCCAGCTCGGCCGCCGCGTCGACGCCGGTCACCACGGGGCCGTCGAGGCACGACACCGCCCAGAACGACTCGAGCACGTGATCGTCGGCGCCACCGTCGGTCCGACCGACGAACGCGTCGGCACCGGCCAGCAGGGTCGACGCGTCACCCTCCTCGGCGTCGGCCAACACGTTCGCGAGCCCGGACCACGCGGCACGGCCGAGGTAGAGCTGCTGCAGCACCGCCGCGTCGAGCCGGGTCTGGTTCAGCGTGCGGCCGTCGGGATCGTCGGTGGCGAGCGGCGCGCGGGCCGCCTCGGCGCGCAGCGCGTCGTAGGCCGCCTCGGCGTCGCCACCGTGGTGGAACGCGCAGCCGCGATGGTCGGAGCAGTCGGCCAGGAAGTCGTCGAGCGCGTGCTCGAAGCCACGAGCCTGCCCGAGGGTGACCGCGCGCGCCGACAGCGACGCGTCGACGGGCCCGTCGAGCACGAACGTTCGCACCCGATCGGGATGCGCCTGGGCGTAGCTCGCACCGAGGTAGGTGCCGTAGGAGTAGCCGACGTACGAGAGGCGGCGATCCCCCAAGGCGACACGCAGCTGTTCGAGGTCGCGCACCGCGTCGGCGGTCGACACGTGTGCGAGGAGGTCTGCGTTGCGCGCCGCGCACTGCTGCGCCAGGGAGGTGACCGCGGCCACGAGGGCCGAGCGCGCCGCGGCGGTGGTGGGTTGGAACGACTGGTCGAAGACCGGGTCGAGGCTGTCGGCGCACTCGATCGGTTCGCTCTCGCCGACACCGCGCGGGTCGAAGGCCACGAGGTCGAACCGGTCACGCACCTCGGCGGGCAACGACGACGCGGCCGTGCGCAGGAACTGCACCGCGGGCACACCGGGACCGCCGGGGTTGAGCAGGAGCGAGCCGATGCGCGCGTCGGGGTCCCGGGCCCGGGTGCGGATCACCGCCAGGTCGAGCCCGGGCCGGTCGACCGCGGCTTCGGGGTTGGACGGGTCGAGCGGCACCGTGAGCGTGGAGCACTGGAAGCCGCCGCCGCAGTCCTTCCACGCCAACGACGAGCGCGTCGTCGCCGACCTGGCCGCGGACGTGGGCACGGACGTGGCCGCGGAGGCAGCCGCCGCGGGCGTGAGCACCGCAGCCAGGGTGAGCGCGACGAGCACCGGAACCCATCGCGTCGACCGCGTCCGGCGTCCGCCGGCCGCGCGCGTCGAACCGGTCGCATGGGGCCAGGATGCCTCACGGCGTTCGAAGGATCAGCGCGGTCGGGCGGTGCCGTCGGGCGATCCGATCACGCCGAGCATGGCCGCGGGGGCGGCGCCGTAGTCCTCGGCGAGGCGCGCCGGGCCGAACAGGTGACCCTGCGCCAGTTCGCAGTCGAGGGCGCGCAAAGCCGCGAATTGTTCGAGGGTCTCGACGCCCTCGGCGATCGCGCACAGGCCCAGCGAGTGGGAGAGCTCGACGATCGCACTGCAGATCGCGTCGCTGTCGCGGTCGCGCCCGAGGTCGGCCACGAAGGTCGGGGCGATCTTGATCGCGTCCAGTGGGAAGTGCTTGAGGGACGCCAGTGACGACGCACCGGTGCCGAAGTCGTCGATCACCATGCGCACGCCGATCTCGTGGAGGCGGCGCATCGTCTGCTCGCTGGCGTCGCGGTCCTGGAACAGCGTGGTCTCGGTGATCTCGAGCCACACCGCGCCCGGCGCGAGGCCGGTCTCGCCGATGATGCGCTTCACCTGCGCCGGGAGCGCGGGTTCGGCGAACTGGCCCGCCGAGAGGTTGAGGTTGAGCTTCAGGGTGGCACCGGCCTGCTGCTGCCACGCGGCCATCTGCCGGCACGCGTGCTCGACCGTCCAGAGCCCGAGCGGCACGACCGTGCCGTTGGCCTCGGCCGCGGGGAAGAACTCCCCGGGCATCAGGAGCCCGTGCTCCGGGTGCTCCCACCGCACCAGCGCCTCGAACCCCGCGACCCGACCGGTCGCGCAGCTGACGATGGGCAGGTAGTGGAGGCGCAGCTCGTCTCTCGCGATCGCGCCGCTGAGCTCGCCCTCGGAGAACGTCGTCGACGCGGGCGCCTCGCTGATCTCGACGCGTGCTCCACCGTGCGCCTTGGCCGCGTTGCCGGCCTTGATCGCGCGCCGCAACACGCTCTCCGGACGCTCGTCGAGATGCCCCGCGAGCGCGACGCCGATGCTCGCGGTCACCTCCGCGACGCCGGCGAGCACGACCGAGGGATGCGCGACGCCCATGGCGATGCGCTCGGCAAGCCCCTGCGCGGCCTGACGGTCCGGGACGTCACGGCACACGAGCACGAACCGCTCGCGGTTCACGTGGGCGACGACGTCACGGGGCCGCGTCACCGTGCGCAGACGTTGCGTGATCGCTTCGAGGAGGTGCCCACCCGCGGCGTAGCCGAGACGTTCCTCGACGAACCCGAGGTTGTCGAGCTCCACCGACACGATGGCGAGCCGGCCGAGGTTGACGTCGCCGAGCGTGAGCCACGAACGGAGCCGGTCGAGATCGAGCACGGGAATGCGGGTCGGCCCGGGGTCGTGACCTTCGTTCGCGCTCGTCGGGATGTCGCGCCGGTCGTCGCGGCGCCGCGAGCGCAGGCATCTCGATCGCCGGCAGGGGCTCCCCGGGTGACCCGAGAGCCGCGTCGTCGACGTCCGCGGCCATCGTGACAGTGGTGGTGACCGCGGGCACCGGCTCTTCGGTCCCGAGGCCCGGAGGCTCACCGACCACCGGCACCAGCACCGGCGGCTCGAGCAACTGCGCCACGAGATCGGCCGCCCGGCGGGCCCGCCGGCCCGCACGCCAGGCCACCACGGTCGCGACCACCGCCACGATGGCTGCGAGCGCGGCGACGATCGGGAGCGAGTTGTCCACGGACACTTGTCGGAGCGACGGACCCGCGGCTTGAGCGATCGGAACGGTTCCGAGGAGTTGAGCGCCAGTTGACGGAGACCGGATCGCCAGCGGATTCCCCTCGGCCACGCTCTCCCGCATGCCCTTGGACACCCCACCCGCTCCCTTCGCGCGGTCACTGACGACCCGGTCGACGACGTCCGGGCACCAGCGACCGCGCCGGTGGCGGATCGTCGCGCCCGTCGTCGCCGTCGTGGCGCTGGCCCTCGCCGCCGCGGCGTGCGCCCCACCCGGGAGCCCGGGCACCGCCACGGGAGACGCGACGAACGCGATCAACCAGGACCGTGGTGCCGCCGGGCTCGGCGGCCTGGCGTGGGACGACCAGCTCTCCGGCCTCGCCCAGGCCCACGCCAACGAGCTCGCCGCCGCCGGCGTGCTCTGGCACTCCGACCTCGGCGCGTGGCTCGGCCTGCCGTGGATGAGCGCTTGGCGGTCGCTGGGCGAGAACCTCCTCCAGGCGGCCCCGGGAACGAACCCCTACAGCGCCGAGGACATGTGGATGGCGTCACCACCCCACCGCGCCAACATCCTGAACGGTGGGTTCAACCGCGTCGGCGTGGGTGCTGCGACCGACGGAGCCGGCCAAGTCTGGATGGTCGCCCTGTTCGGCACCAGGTAGCCGCCCCTGCCTGGTGCTGTCGGGGGTGGGCCCCCGCCTTACCCCCGATGGCGCCCGGGCCCGTCCTGCCCGCGGGCCCGGGCGCCACTTCCTTTCTGTCTCTCTCTCTCTGTCTCTCTCTCCCGATCGCTCGCGTCCGCTCGCTCCGTCTCGGGCGCCTCCACGCACCCCGGTGTCGCCACGACAAACCTGATTGGTAGCGTCACTCCGAGCCACCCGGGCCCGGAGGACGCGTTGGTCGACGTCATCCCGCACGCCACCACCGGCGGGCGCGCGCCCGGATCGTGCGGGCCGTGCTCCCCGCGCTGCTCGTCGCGCTCGTGGTCTTGGCGGTCGCGCTCTGGGGCTGGTGGCTCCACCCCGCCGGGGTCCTCACCCCGGCGCTGGCGGGGGCCGCGGGCGCGGTGCTCGTGGTCCTGCTGCTGACGCCGCCACGCGCGTGGGCCGGGGCCCTGGTCGCCGGCGCCCTCGCCACCGCGGGCGCGGCGGCATGGCACGACGCACCGGTCGCGTTCGTCGTGGGCCAAGCCGTCGCGGTCACCGCGGCGGCGTTCGTGGCTGCGGCATTGCTGCGCTGGTACGCGAACGGGCAGTTCCACCTGACCCGTGTCCGCGAGTTGTGCACCCTCGTCGCCGCCGCTGCCGTCGGCGGCGTCCTCGGCGGCGCGCTGCAAGTTCTGGCGATCGCGATCGAGCGCGAACCCGGCGCGGCCGAGCTGTGGCGGATCGCCTGGCCGACGGCCATCGCGTTCGGCGCGGGCTTGGTGATCGTCCCCGCCGCGGTGCTCGCGCTCGCGACGCGCGCGCCGGCGTCGTACCTGCGCGGACGCGACATCGAGGCCGCGCTGCTGGTGCTCTCGGTGGCGGGCATCGCGGTCGCGACCACCCAGGTCGAGGACCCACTCGTGTTCGCGGGCGCGGTCGTGCTGCTGTGGGCGGCGCTGCGCTTCGGTCCCGCCGCGGTCGCGTGGTCCAGCCTCGCGCTCGTCGTCACCGCCGACTGGTCGGCAGCCCGGCTCGTCGGACCGTTCGCCGACCTCACCTCGAGTCGCGAAGGGATCGTGCTGCTCCAGACCTACGCCGCGATCACCGTGTTCGGCGCGCTGGCGCTCGCCTTCTCGCTCCAGGAGCGCGACACCGCCGAAGCCGCGCGCTCGGCGGCGGCGGAGCGCTTCCGGCGCACCTTCCACGATTCACCCGTGGCGATGGCCGTCACCACGCTCGACGGGCGCGTCGTCGAGACCAACCGTGCGCTGTGCCAGCTCCTCGCCACCCCCGACCACGCCCTGGTCGGCACCGAGCTGCAGGCGCTGCGACCCGACGACAGCGGGGAGCTCGAGCTCCCCGGGCCGGCGGGAACGAGTCGTACGCGTACGAGACCCGACTGGTCAATGCTCGCGGCACCGTCGTCTGGGTCGAGGTCAGCGAATCGGCCTTGCGGCGCGGCGACGTCTCCACTCCGCTCCAGGTGGTCACCCTGCGCGACGTCACCGAGCGCACGAACCTCCGGCAACAACTGCTCCAGGCCCAGAAGATGGAGTCGGTGGCGCGGCTGGCCGGCGGCATCGCCCACGACTTCAACAACGTGCTGTCGGTGATGCGCGGCCAAGTCGAGCTGCTGCAGGACGACCTCGAGGTGCTCGAGTCGGCGCGTGCGCGCATCGATTCCGTGCAGCGCGCGACCGACCGCGCCGCTGCACTGACCGACGACCTGATGGCGTTCAGCCGTCAGCGCGACGAACCGGAGCCGTTCGACCTGCACGAACGCCTGCACGAGGTCCAAGAGCTGTTCCACCAGGTCCTCGGCGGCGCGGTCACGCTCGAGTTCGACCTCGCAGCCAGTCCCGCGACGATCGTCGCCGATCCGAACCGAATGGAACAGGCCGTCCTCAACCTCGTCGTGAACGCGCGCGACGCGATGCCCGCGGGTGGCCAGGTCACGATCGCCACACGCACCGATCCGTCGACGCGCGCGTTCGTGCTCTCGGTCAGCGACACCGGCGCGGGGATGGACGACATCACCCGCGCCCGCATCTTCGAACCCTTCTTCACCACCAAACCACCCGGCTTCGGCACCGGGCTCGGCCTCTCCACCACCGACGACATCGTCCGCGCCGCCGGCGGCAACATCGAGGTCGACAGCCAGCGCAACCGCGGCACGACGTTCACGCTCACCTTCCCCGCGCTCGACGACCACTCCGGTGCCCACGAGATGCTCGACCTGGCCGCCGACGACACCCCGACCGTGCTCGTGGTCGACGACGAGTCCGAGGTGCGGGCGCTCATCGCCGAGGTCCTGCGGGGCTCGGGGTACCACGTGGTCGTCGCCGCCGACGGCGACGCGGCCATCGCCCTGCTCGAGCGCGCCACTCGGCCCGTCGACCTCCTCGTGACCGACGTCGTGATGCCGGTGATGAGCGGCACCGACCTCGCCGCCCGCGTCACCAGCTCGTCGCCGACCACGCGGGTGCTGTTCGTGTCCGGATTCGTACCCGCGGGGTCACCATCGCTGCGCGGCGCGCCGCTCGTCGCCAAGCCCCTGCATCGCGCCGAGCTCCTCGACGCCGTCAACCTCGCCCTCGACGGCGCCGCCTGACGCGACTCCGACGCACGCGCTCGAACGCGTCGAACGCGGGCTACGGGACGAAGCGGTAGCCGACGCCGCGCACGGTGAGGATGTGACACGGCTTGGCCGGATCGACCTCGACCTTGGCGCGCAGGCGGTGCACGTGCTCACTCACCGTGCCGACGCCCTGCCACTCGGGCTCGGAGTCCCACACGTGACGCAGCAACTGCTCGCGCGTGAACACCTGCCGGGGCGAGGCGCACAGGAAGGCGAGCAGGTCGAACTCACGGCGTCGCAGCTCGACCGGAAGTTGTCGCACGCGCACCTCGCGCGTCGCCAGATCCAGATCCAGATCCGGGAACGACAAGGTGGCGGGTAGGTCCGGGGAACTCGAACGGCGCAACACCGAACGCACACGCGCAACCAGCTCACGCGGCGAGAACGGCTTCACCACGTAGTCGTCGGCGCCGAGCTCCAGTCCGATGATGCGGTCGGCTTCGTCGCTGCGGCCGCTGAGCACGATCACCGGCACCGTGGTGTCGGCGCGCACCTGGCGCAGCACGTCGAGACCGCGCACCTTCGGCAGCCCGAGGTCGAGCACGACGAGCTCGGGCATGTCACCGGCGATCTTGTCGAGCGCGGTCGCGCCGTCGCTGGCGTCGTCGACCGCGAACCCTTCGCGCTCGAGGGCGGTGCGGACGACGTCGACCAGGTCGAGGTCGTCATCGACGACGAGGATCGTCACGCGCGCAGAGGCTAGGCGGAGACGGGCGCGAGAGCCGGGATCAGCACCGGCTTGTTCACCGATCGTTTGAACCAGAGCACCGAGATCGTGACCGCGACGACGGTGAGTGCACCTTGCGTGAGCGACTTCGTGAGCACGAAGGTGCCGACCGACTGGGTGAACTGCAGCCACAGTGACACCGATGCGTTGACAAGGCACGTCACCGCCCACAGGAGTGAGATCCCGAGGAAGCAGCGGCGCACGCGCTCGTCGGCGGTGACGTGCTCCGGGATCGGGCAGAAGTCGGTGGCGATCCGTTGGGCCAGCGGCCGCCCGAGCACCACCGACACGACGAACGCGACCGCGACGAGCGCGGTGCCCAGCGTCGGCTGCAGGAAGTAGAGCACCGAGCTGCCGGTGGCGAACGCGAGCACCGAGCGGGCGGTCAGCGTGAGCGTGGCGATGACGAGGAGACCGGGGATGCGCTGACGGGTCACCACCCGCCGCAGCACCGCCGCGTACGACCAGCCCAGACCGGCGACGATCGCGCCCCACAGGCCGAAGAAGTGCAGGACCCCCA
Organism: uncultured Actinomycetes bacterium; assembly: GCA_963756895.1. Classification (GTDB taxonomy): domain Bacteria; phylum Actinomycetota; class Acidimicrobiia; order IMCC26256; family DASPTH01; genus DASUAS01. The sequence goes on from CAVWPI010000008.1 coordinate 188,826, forward strand.
CGAACAACCCCACCGGGAGCACCGTGCTCTCGAGCAGCTTCGGCAGGGCCTGACGCGCCAACGTGCGGAGGCGCGGCATCTCGAACGACGTGGACATCTGGGCCCTTCTCGGCACGGACGGTCGGGAGGTTGAGCCGCAGCGTACGCACTGTGACCTGAGACCAACCCGAGTGTCGCGCGATGATCCGCCGATGCGCGCGCGGGCAGTGGTCCTCGATTTCTTCGGCACCCTGGCGCGGGCGACCGCATCGGTCGGGATCGACGAGATCCTCGCCCGCCACGGCCACACCATCCCGGCCCACCTGCAGGAGATGTGGTGGAGCGGCGACATCGACGGCACCGAGCACGTCGACCAGTCACGCTCCCGCGACCACTACCTGGCCTGGCAACAGGAGCGGCTCCTCGCCATGCTCCACGAGGCCGACGTCCATCCCGCGGAGCACGACGCCATCCTCGCCGACCTCCGCGCCGGTCGGTCGGTGCGGGTGCTCGAGGCCTACGACGAGGTGCCCGCGGTGCTGCGCGAGCTGCGCGACCGCGGCCTCACGTTGGCGATCTGTTCCAACTGGGACTGGGATCTCGAGCCGGCGGTCGCGGAGACGGGACTCGACGGCTGGTTCGACACGCTGGTGTCGTCGGCGTGGGCGGGGGCCCGCAAGCCGCACCCGCGGATCTACCGCTACCTGCTCGACCAGACCGGCCTGGACCCGGCGGAGATCCTGTTCGTCGGCGACACGTGGGGTCCCGACGTGGTGGGGCCGCTCGCGGCCGGCATGACGGCGGCCTACCTCGAGCGTGACGGGCACTGGCCCGACGTGACGCGACCGGACGACACCTCAGACGTCGAGGTCGTGCGCCTGCGCGATCTGCGCGGGTTGCTCCCGGTGCTGGGAGCGGACTGATCGCGCGTCGGTCAGCGTTGCGTCAGACGACGCGGACGTTCTGGGCTTCCTCGCCCTTGCGGCCGGGGCCGACGTCGAACTCGACGCGCTGACCCTCTTCCAGGGTGCGGTAGCCCGAGCCCTGGATGGCCGAGAAGTGGACGAACACGTCGGGCCCGTCCTCACGGGAGATGAAGCCGTAGCCCTTCTCCGCGTTGAACCATTTCACAGCACCTGTTGCCAACGCCTTGCTCCCTCGATCTTGCGGGTATCGCGATTGCGTCCGGAAACCGAACTGCCCGAACGCCGTCGGGAAACGGTAGCAGCCACCCGGGAGCGTCGCTACCGGCTCCGACGCGCGACGATCGTGTCATGACCGCGACGATCGTCTCGTTCCACGCCCACCCCGACGACGAAGCGATCCTCGTCGGTGGCACGTTGGCGATGGCCGCCGACGCGGGTCATCGCGTCGTGTTGGTGTTCGCGACGCGTGGCGATCTGGGTGAGGTCGCCGAGGGCGTGCTCGCGCCCGACGAGGCGCTCGGCGAACGACGCGCGCAGGAGGCGCGCGACGCCGCCGCGGTGTTGGGCGCGGCGCGCGTGGCGTTCCTCCCGTACCACGACTCGGGCATGGCCGGTGAGCCCACCAACGACGCGCCCGACGCGTTCGCGGCGGCCGACGTGGAGGAAGCCGCGGGCCACCTCGCGGCGCTGCTGCGCGAAGAACAGGCTGATGTCCTCACCGTCTACGACGAGCGCGGCGGCTACGGGCATCCCGACCACATCCAGGTGCACGTCGTCGGCCGGCGCGCAGCCGCGCTCGCGGGAACACCGCGCGTCTACGCGGCGACGACGAGCAAGGAGCACTTCCTGAGCCTGGGCGAGCGCCTCGCCGACCAGGTGCCGCCCGACATGGAGCGGCCCGATCCCGAGGAGCTCGACCTCGGCGTCCCCGAGGCGCGCATCACCACCATCGTCGACGTCGCCGGCGCGCTCGACCGCAAGCAGGCGGCCATGGCCGCGCACCCGTCGCAGATCGCCGACGACTCGTTCTTCCTCGCGCTGCCGCCCGATGCGTTCGAGTTGGTCTTCGGCACCGAGTGGTTCATCCGCCTCGACGAGACACCGGCTGCGCCGGAGACCTGGATCCTCGACGAACCTCGGCCGTCATCCGCCTAGAACTCGGGCGGCTGCGTCCGACGCCGCCGCAGCCCGGCGCGGCGGAAGCGGAGCGAGCGGTCCGAGGACCACGGCGCGTACGGCGTCATGATGAACCCGGCCAGCGCCAGCAGCGGCACGTCGTAGTTCACGCGCCAGCCGGTGAAGTCGAACCACGCCGCATCGCGATCGGCGCGGACGGGGATGCCGGCGTCGACCATCTCGTCGCACGCCTGGAGGAACTCGTCCTTGGTGATGCTGATCGGATCACCGGGCTGCGGATCCGGGTCGTAGGGGATGCCGAAGTAGTCGGCGATCGCCCGCAGCGCGAAGAAGCCCGCCCGCACGCAGATCCCCGCTTCGGGGTCGAAGGGCAGGTCGACCGCGGCGAGGCGCAGCGATGCCCCGTCGAGCACCGCGCCGCTCGCAGTGACCCACGAACGGTGCCCCTGCGGTGAGCGGAAGAAGCTGAGCACCCCGAGCGAGGTGTGCGTCTCCTCCAGCTCGGTGAACCAAAGCTGCCAGGTGACCCAGAAGTCGTCGAGCAGGTGGAACCGCTCCATGCGCTGCGACTGCACCAGCAGGTGCACGCCCGACGGCGGATTGCCGGCCCGCACCTCGAGCTGGGCGACCTGCACCTCGCGGCGGGAGAAAGACGAATAGATCGTCGGCAGGTACGCGATCAAGAGGCCGAGGACGGTGAGCCCCGTCGCCGCCTCGAGGAACGCCAGGGTGTTGGTGGCGAGGTCGGGCGGGCGCACGAACCCGAGGGTGAAGAGGGACGACCCGCTCATCTCGAAGGCGCGTTCGAAGCCCCGCACGCCCAACGTGTGGAACATCGCGGTGTAGGCCACGAGCACCATCACGCTCCACACCGCGGGCAGCGTGAGCAGCCCGATCGGTCCGAAGAGCGACATCACCGAGTCGCGCCCGTTGTACGTGCGCGACATGCGAGCGACGCCGTTGAAGCACCACCGGAGCACGATGAACACGGTGCGGGTGACGACCGGCGTCGCCGCCCGGGGCAGCACGAACGTGCGGATGACCGAGTCGAACACCAGGAGGAGCAGACCGATCCCGAGCGCGAACCACAGGATCTGCGACAGGACGTGCATCCGTGCAGCTTCGCAGACTCTCCACCGTCGCTCGCTGCGAGCGACGGTGAGGAGTCAGTCGTCGTGGTCGGGGCGACGGCGGTCCTGCTTGCGGGCCGATTGCTTGCGCTTGGCGTCGAGGCGCGCCTGCTTGGCGGACTTCGACGGCTTCGTCGAACGGCGCGGCGGGTCGACGCGCAGCGCGGCCCCGAGCCGGGAGCGCAGCCGTTCCAGCGCGAGCTCCCGGTTGCGGGCCTGCGAGCGGGAGTCGGACGCGGTCGCACGCGCCACGGGACCGATGCGTTCGAGCAGCCGTTCCTTCTGGCGCGGCGCGAGCGACGTCGACGTCGCGATCGGGAACCGCACCTCGACCCGGGTGTCCGACGTGTTGGCGTGCTGCCCGCCCGGACCACCGGATGCCGTGGTGCGCCACTCGAGCTCGTCGAGGCGGATCACGCACGTCGCGCTCGACCCGGAGGACGCGACGGTCAGTGACGGACTGGCTCGCGTGCGTGCGCGCCCGGTTCAGCCACGGTGCGTTAGGGTACTGGCCGGTAACTTCGGAATGGGCGAGGCCCGGGGGGTCCGGACGCATGAGCTCGGCAACTGTCTCCACTCGGCGTCTTCGCACTCGCCTCGGCGCCGCGGCGCTCGCGCTGGCAAGCGCGTCGGCGATGTTCGTGGCCGCGGCACCGGGCGCCTCGGCCCAGAGCGGCAGCCCCAAGCCCGGCGGCACCGTCACCTACGGGCTCGAGTCGGAGACCGGCGGTGGTTGGTGTCCGTCGAGCGCTCGTCTGGCCATCTCGGGCATCGAGGTCGGCGCTGCGATCTACGACACCCTCATGGTGCCCAACACCAAGAACGAGATGGTGCCGTACCTCGCCGAGTCGGTCGAGCCGAACGCCGACTTCACCGAGTGGAAGATCACGCTCCGTGACGGCATCAAGTTCCACGACGGCACCGCGCTCGACGGCACCGCGCTGGTGCGGAACTTCGAGGAGTACCGCAAGAGCACGCTGATCGGTGCTGCGCTCAAGCCGATCAACACGGTCACGGCCACCGGTCCGCTCGAGGTCACCGTGGCCCTGACCCAGGCCTGGCCCGAGTTCCCGTGGTTCCTGTACCTCGACGGCCGCTTCCTGATCGAGGCGCCGGCCCAGCTCGATTCCCCCGACTGCGCGAGCGACCTCATCGGCACCGGGCCGTTCAAACTCGACCACTGGACGGTCAACCAGGAGCTGGTGGCGAACAAGAACCCCGACTACTGGCAGAAGGACTCCAAGGGCAAGCAGCTCCCCTACCTCGATTCGGTCACGTTCAAGCCGGTCGCCGAGGCGGTGCAGCGCATCAACTCGCTGCAGGGCGGTCAGCTCGACATCGTCCACACCTCCGACGGCCAGCAGGTCGACGCGTTGCGCCAGCTCACCGGGCAGTTCAACGTGCTCGAGCAGCCGAAGGGGCGCGCCGAGGTGCGCTACTACCTGATGAACGCGGCCAAGCCGCCGCTCGACGACCTCAACGCCCGCAAGGCCGTGGCGATGGCCATCGACCGTGAGCAGATCAACGAGATCCGCAACAACGGGGCGTACCGCATCGCCGACGGGCCCTTCGACACCAAGGTCATCGGGTACACGAAGGATCCCGGCTTCCCCAAGTTCAACCTCAAGCAAGCGAAGAAGCTGGCGTCGGAGTACAAGGCCGCGCACAACGGTGAGTTCACCGTCGTGCTCGAGCACACCAACGATCCGGCCAACACCCAGGAGGCCGAGCTCATCAAGGAGCAGCTGTCCAAGGCGGGCATCGACTCCACGCTGAAGCAGGACGACCAGACGGCGTTCATCGTCGCCGCCGTCTCCGGCAACTTCAGCATCATGTTGTGGCGCCAGCACCCCGGTGACGATCCCGACGCGCAGTACTACTGGTGGAACACCGGCTCCACGCTCAACTTCGGGAAGTTCAACGACCCCGAGCTGCAGGCGCTCCTCGACCAGGGCCGCACCGAGACCGACGCCGCGAAGCGCAAGCAGATCTATCTCGACGTCAACAAGCGCTTCGCGTCGCAGGTCTACAACGTGTGGGCCTACTACGCCGACTGGGTGGTGGGCGCCAAGAAGACCGTCGCGGGCCTCGAAGGACCGCCGCTCCCGGACGGTGGCGGCAAGCCCGCGGTGCTCCTCTACGGACGCCAACCCTTGCTCGGGCTGTACGTGACCAAGTAGACCTCGACCGATGGGGACGATCGCACGGCGGTTGGTCCAACTCGTCGTCGTCGTCGTCCTCTCGACGCTGTTCGCGTTCGCACTGCTCCGGCTGTTCCCGGGTGATGCCGCCGACGCGGTGCTGCCCTACGGCACCAAGGCCCAGAAGGCCCAGTTCCGGGCCGACAACGGTCTCGACAAGCCGTTCCTCGAGCAGTACGCCACGTGGTTCGGCAACCTGGTGCAGGGCGACTTCGGCAAGGACTACCAGTCCAACACGCCGGTCGCCGACAAGCTGCAGACCGCGTTGCCGGTGTCGCTCCAGCTGATGCTCTACGCACAGATCCTGGCCCTCGTCGTCGCAGTCCCGCTCGGCGTGTTCACCGCGTATCGCGCCGGCACCAAGTCGGACCGTTCCATCAACGCGGGCGCGTTCGCGCTGCTCGCGCTGCCCAGCTTCGTGCTCGCGCTCGCGCTCGCCTACTGGGTCGGCGTGAAGTGGCAACCCGACATACCGTTCCTGGGCCAGATCCCGGTCAGCGGCTACGAGCCGGGCTGGCTGGAGGCGGTGTTCGGCGCGCCCACGGGTGACATCGGGAAGCACTTCGGCACCATGCTGCTGCCGTCGATCGCACTCGCGGCAGGGTTGATCGCGGTGTACATGCGGCTGCTGCGCAGCGACATGATCGCGACGCTGCAGGAGAACTACATCACCATGGCCCGGTCGAAGGGCCTGTCCGACAAGCGGATCCTCTGGCGCCACGCGCTCCGGCCGTCGAGCCTCACGCTCCTCACCGTCGCCGGCCTCAACTTCGGCACCCTGATCGGCGGCGCGGTGGCCGTCGAGGTGATCTTCCAGATCCCCGGCGTCGGCACCTTGATCTACCAGGCCATCAACGCCCGCCAGATCGTCGAGTTGCAGAGCTACATCGCGATCATCGCCATCGGCTACGTGCTCATCAACTTCACCATCGACGCGCTCTACGTCGTGCTCGACCCGAGGATCCGCCGTGCCCGCGCCTGAGCAGCCGACCGGCGCACCGATGGCGGGCGATCCGCTGCGTGGGCTCGTCGGCGAGGCCGTGCACGGCACGCCGGTCGACGCGGGCACGATCGAGATCGCCGCGGTCGAGGTCGGACCCGAGGTTGGCGGTCGCCGCCGGAAGAAGGGCCTCGGCGTCGCGGCGTGGCTATCGATCGGCTGGCTCGCGCTCGTGGTCGGGCTCGCGATCCTGGCGCCGGTGCTGCCGATCGACGACCCCCGCGCGATCACCACCGAGATCGCCCGCCGCGGTCCGTTCGCCGAAGCCGGATCGGCGCCCGGTCACCTGCTCGGTGGCGACTTCAACGGGCGCGACATGACCTCGCGCCTCATCTGGGGTGGTCGCACGACACTCCTCGTCTCGACCCTCGCCGTCGTCATCGGGTTCGTGCTCGGCGGCACCCTGGGCCTGCTCGGCGGCTACTTCCGCGGCAAGGTCGACGTCGTCGTGAGTTTGCTGCTCGACGTGTTCCTCGCCATCCCCGCGGTGATCCTCGCCCTCGCGCTGGTGACCATCCTGCGCACCCAACCGGGCACGAACGGCGGGGGCCTCGATCCCGAGGTCGCGCTGATCCTCGCCCTCGGCTTCGTGTCGATCCCGGTGCTCGGGCGCATCACGCGCGCGAGCACGCTCTCCTGGTCGGAGCGCGAGTTCGTGCTCGCGGCGCGCGCGCAGGGTGCGAAGCACCGCCGCATCATCTGGCGCGAGGTGCTGCCCAACGTGCTGCCGGCGATGTTGTCGATCGCGCTGCTCGGGATCGCGGTGGCGATCGTGGCCGAGGGCACGCTCGCCATCCTCGGCGCCAGCGTCGAGACCGACACGCCCACGTGGGGCAACATGATCGCCATCGGCCGCACCGCGCTGCAGCGCGCCCCCCACGTCGTGTTCGAGCCCGCGCTCATGATCTTCTTCACCGTGCTCGCGTTGAACATGGTCGGTGACGTCGTCCGCAGCAAGTTCGACGTGCAGGAAGGTGGCCTGTGAGCATGCACGGCGAGGCGCTGCTCGAGGTCACCGACGTGGCCACGTGGTTCGACACCGACCGCGGTCTCGTCCACGCGGTCGACGGCGTGTCGTTCACGCTCGAACGCGGTCGCACGCTCGGGATCGTCGGCGAGTCGGGCTCGGGCAAGACGGTGCTGTCGCGCTCGATCATGGGCCTGCTGCCCAAGAAGGGCGTCGTGCGCAAGGGATCGATCAAGTTCGACGGGGTCGAGATCGGGCAGACGACGCCCAAGCAGATGCGCAAGTACTGGGGCGCCAGCATGGCGATGGTGTTCCAGGACCCGATGACCGCGCTCAACCCGGTCATGAAGATCGGGAACCAGATCACCGAGTCGATCAACACCCACCTCGACGTGAGCCGCACCTTCGCCCGCGAGCTGGCGGTGTCATTGCTCGAATCGGTGCGCGTCCCCGATCCCGAGCGCCGCATGGACGAGTACCCGCATCAGCTGTCCGGGGGGCTGCGCCAGCGGGTGTGCCTCGCGGTGGCGCTGGCGTGCGGACCGCAGCTCCTGCTCGCCGACGAGCCCACCACCGCGCTCGACGTCACCGTGCAGGCCCAGGTGCTCGACCTGCTCGAGGCGCAGCAGCGGGAGCGCTTCATGGCGCTCCTGCTGGTCACCCACGACCTCGGCGTGGTCGCCGGGCGCGCCGACGAGGTGGTGGTGATGTACGCGGGCCAGGTCGTCGAGAGGGCGTCGACCGGCACGTTGTTCTCCGACATGAAGATGCCCTACACCGAGGCGTTGCTGCGCTCGATCCCCAAGATCGCCGAGCCCAGCCACACCCGGCTCACCGCGATCCCGGGGCGGCCGCCCGACCTCGTCAACCTGCCGACGGGGTGCCGGTTCGCGGCGCGGTGCGCGTACGTGCAGGATCGTTGCCGCGAAGAGCAGCCGCCGCTGCGCCCGGGCGCGGTGCCCGGACACGAGTTCCGTTGCTGGTTCCCGGTGGGTACACCCGAGGGCGACGACGCCTTGGCGCGCAACCAGGCCGCGGGCATCGACGCCGGCGCGGTCCCGACCTGATGGCCGGGACCGGTACCGCGCACCTGCGGCCGGAGACCGACGTGCTCCTGCGCGTCGAGGACCTCGTGGTTGAATTCCGCGCCGAGGGCGGCAAGGTGAAGGCGGTCTCCGGCATCAGCCTCGACCTCGTCGCGGGGGAGACCCTCGGCCTGGTGGGTGAGTCGGGCTGCGGGAAGTCGACCACCGGTCGCGCGGTCATGCAGCTCCCCCGCCCGACCTCGGGCACGGTGCGCTTCGACGGCGTGGAGCTCACCGCGCTGAAGGGCGACGAGCTGCGCAAGACCCGCCCCCAGTTGCAGATGATCTTCCAAGACCCGATCTCGTCGCTCAACCCGCGGCGCAAGGTCGGCGACATCGTGGCCGAGGGTCTCGAGATCTGGCAGATCGGCGACGCCGAGTCCCGCACCGCGAAGGTCGACGAGACGCTCGCCGCGGTCGGGCTCGATCCCGAGACCGCGCGTGGTCGGCGACCGCACGAATTCTCCGGCGGGCAGTGCCAGCGCATCTCGATCGCGCGCGCAGTGATCACCGACCCGAAGGTGATCATCTGCGACGAGCCGGTGTCGGCCCTCGACGTGTCGGTGCAGGCGCAGATCCTCAACCTGCTCGAGGAGATGAAACACCGGTACTCGCTCACCATGCTCTTCATCGCGCACGACCTCGCGGTGGTGAAGAACGTGAGCGACCGCGTGGCGGTCATGTACCTCGGGAAGCTCTGCGAGGTCGGCGCGCCCGACGTGCTGTACGCGCAACCCGCGCACCCCTACACGGCCGCGTTGCTGGCGGCGATCCCGGTGCCCGATCCCGCAACGCCCCCCGACGATGCCCGCGTGCTCGGTGGCGAGATCCCGTCGAACCTCAACCCGCCGAGCGGTTGTCGGTTCCGTACGCGGTGCCCCAAGGCGCAGGACCGCTGCGCCGAGGAGGAGCCCCAGATCCGCAACGTGGGTCCCGACCAGTACGTCGCCTGCCACTTCCCGCTGGCGCCGGGCGAGGCCATCGCGTTCGGCGACCGGTGAGCGCGGGACGCCTGGTCGCGATCTACGTCGCACCGGGCGCGGGAGCGCCGATGGAGGCGCGCGATCGAGTCGGTGCGGTCGCGGGTGCCGGACTCGACGGTGACCGCTACGCCAACGGGACCGGCACGTACTCGGGCACCGGGCGCGGCGCGCGCGACGTCACCCTCATCGAACGCGAGGCGGTCGACGCGGTGCGCAGCACCGACGACGGCGGCGTCGACGTGGGTGAGGAGGAGACGCGACGCAACCTGGTGACCGAGGGCGTCGCACTGAACCACCTCGTGGGGCGCACGTTCCGAGTCGGCGCAGTGCGGATGCGGGGCGTTCGCCTGGCCGAGCCGTGCCTGTACCTCGAGCAGCTCACCCGGCTGGCCGGGGTCCGTGCCGCGTTGGTGCATCGCGGCGGGTTCCGCGCCGGAGATCCTCGACGACGGCGAGCTGCGCGTCGGCGACCTGATCTGCTACTGACCGGGACCGTGGTACTCGGCGTGCTTCGCGGCGGCGGCGTCGATCTCCTCCGGCGTGAGCAGCACGACGATCCTGATCGCGACGAGCCCACTCGCGCCGACCGCGAGGCCGATGGCGGCCGCGGTGACGTTGTCGGGCAGCTCGCAGGTGACGAACACGTCGTCTTCCCCGAACGCGTAGTCGAAGGTCTCGACCCGCCCACCCAGCTTCTCGACCATCTCGGTGACCGAAGCTCGCCGGGCAGTCCCTCCCTTGGCGAGCAGGCCCTCTTCACCCTCCGCGGTATAGCTGCCGATGATCAAGTATCGGGGCACGATGGTCTCCTCTGGTGCGCGCAACTGGGGCGCGCTCAAAGGAGCGTACAGAACGACTCGGTCTCGCGCTCGAGCGCGAACTCAAGCGCGAGAGTTCACGTACCGCGGTGTACGCCGCATGCACGTCCGCGTCGTCTCGAGCACGTTCCGCAGCTCCCCGAGCGCAGCCGCCACCTCCGCGTCGGCCGCGAGGTTCGTCCGCTCCTCCGGATCGCGCGTGAGGTTGTGGAGCTCCCACTGCGACGCCACCTCCGACGAGTCGTCGATGACGTCGTAGTAGCGGTTGAGCTTCCACAGCTCCGGCGCATTGCCGTCACCGGTCGGCAGGCCGGCGATGACCGACTCGACCTTGGCCGGCTCCCCCACCGGGTCGAAGTGCTTACCGGTGAACATGTTGGTGGAGCGGAGGCCCCGGGTCACCTGATCTTCGGTCATGAAGTACACCGGGGCGTCGACTGCATCGTCGCCGACCGACCCGGCAAGCAAGCGGGAGAGGTCGCGTCCGACCAGCGGTTGGGTTTCGACGTGGTGGCGCGCGACCTCGATCGCGGTGGCCTCCACGTCGACACCGGCGAGACCGAGCAGCGTGGGCAGCAGATCGACGTGGCTGGTCGCGATCTGCACGGCGGGCGCGCCGGTGTCGACGCCGGGGCCCGAGACGAGGAACGGAACGCGCACCGACTCGTCGTAGGCGTTGTGCCACTTCTGCAACAGGCCGCCGTGCGCGCCGAGCATGTCGCCGTGGTCGGAGGTGAACACCACGATCGTGTTGTCAGCCAGCCGGCGCGCCTCGAGCTCGTCGAGGATGCGCATGATCGCGACGTCGACGAGCGTCTGGAGGAAGTGATAGAGGCGGCGGTAGGTGCCGTCCGTGTCCTGCGGGTAGAGCGCCTGCGGCCACACCTCCTTGAATTGGCGCTGGCAGTCGGGTCGACCCACGAACGAATCGGACTGCGACGGCGCCTCCGGGATCTCGGGGATGGCGTCGGCGATCGGCGGGAACCCGAGGACGTCCCACGCCGCGCCGGAGAACGCGATGTCGTGGGGGTTCACGAACGACGCGACCGCGAGCCACGGCACGTCGTCGTCGGCCGCGGCGATCTCGCCGAACAGGTCGACGACCTCGTTCGCGAACATCCCGTCGCGCGTGAACCCGGTGTCGGCCTTGTCGGCGCCGTGCGGTTCGCGGCCGATCCAGCCCGAGAAGCCGTAGGGGTCGAGACGATCGGCGCGGCGGTAGGCCTCGACCGCAGCCGGGTCGACGACGCCGTCGGCATCGTTGATCCGCAGGCTCTCGTGGGTGCCCGGAATGGTCAGGTCGGGGTGCGAGAGGTGCCACTTCCCCCGGTAGAACGTGCGGTAGCCGGCGGCCCGGAACCAGTCGCCCATCGTGGGCACGGTGTCGGGATCGAGGAAGTGCATGCCCGGGTCGGTGGACTGCTTCGCGAGCCCGTCGGTGTTGTTGGCGCCGTGGAGCGACGAGTACTGCCCGGTGAAGAGGGTCGTACGGCTCGGCGTGCACACGGTCGCGCCCGCGTAGTGGCGGTGAAGCTCCCGGCTCTGCGCGCGCAAGCGCTCGCGCGCGGGCAGTTGCGCGCGGCGGAACTCGGCGAGCGCGTCCATCTCGTAGGGCGGTGGGTACCGCTCCTCGTCGGTCATGATGAACAGCACATTCGGTCGCGCGGTCGTCATAGGCGTGGGACGCTACCTGTCAGGCGCTTCCGCATCATGCGCAGCGGAGCGTGGAGTACACGCCGCCGTGATCGGACGGCCACCACATGCCGTTGATCGGCTTCGCCCCCCGCGTGGTCGCGATGCCCTTGGCGGTCGTGCGCAACGTGCAGCCCTTCCCCGGCTTCACCCACACGTAGTCGATGCGCTCGTCGAAGCCCGCGCCTTCCTGGGTGTTCATCCCCACCCACGGGTCGGGCGCGGTGCCGCCCGCGGTGCACCCGGCGCGGTGGGTCGCGTCGCACTCGGGTCGTCCCGCCTTCAGCCACGCGTCGACGAATCCGGCATCGCGGAGGTGCGTGACCGCGGGCTGGTCGGGCGTCGCGTTGAGGTCACCGCCCACCACGGTGAGTGCGGCGCCCTTCTTCGCGGTGAGGAAGTCGGCGACCTCGATGCCGTGACACTCGTTCGTCGTGATCCCGGTTGGGCACGCCGGTGGGCAGCGCCCCGGATCACACGGTGGGTTGTTGCTGCTGCTCGCGAAGTGCGCGGTGAGGAAGTCGACCGGGCCCTGCGGCGACGTGGCGCGCACCCAGTACGCCTCCCACGGCACGTTGGCGATGTCGAGCGCACCCTGTTCGACGATCGGCAGGCGCGTCAGCACCATCGCCCGGTCGGGCATCACACTGTCGGCCCACGCGACCTCGTAGTCGCCGTCGCACCACGTCGGGACGCCGGGTGTGAGCAGCTCCTCGAGGCGCGCGCCGACCTCCTGGATGCCGACGAGGTCCGGGCAGCCGACCCGTTCGAGCCACTCGCCGAAGAGCTGGACCCGGTCGGGCGCCTGACAGCTGTCGGTCTCGGCCGGACAGAAGAGGCCGTGCAGCAGGTTCAACGTGACGATGCTGACCGGCTTGGGTGCCGACTTCGCCGCGGCTGCCCACGGCGAAGCGACGAGCACTGCCGCGACAGCGAGCACGAGTGCGCTACCCCGCAGTGACCTCATCCCCCACCCCCATGGCCCCAGCCTGCACCACCCGAGCACCGATGGCGAGGCACCCGTCGCGTTCGCGGTTGACGACCTTGAGCACGTCGAGATCGCGGTCGATGTGATCCGGCTGCGGCCGCGTGATCATCACACACCGGCCGATGCGCTTGACGACGTCGAGGCGCACGTCGCCGACTGCGATCGTCGAACCGACGAAGGCGTCCTCGCCGGCGCCGTCGAGCAGCACGTTGGCCCGGAACCGTCGGCGGTCCCACGCCCCGAGGGTGCCCGTCGACACGAGTGAGACGCGCGTGCGAGCCGAGTCGTGGAACGGACCCGGCGCGCCGTCGAACACGATCCAATCGGCTTCGCGTTCGGCGTCGAGCGGATTCTCGTAGCGGCGTTCGCCCACGTCGGTCGACGCCCGCAACTCGACGCGTCGACCGAGCCAGTCGGACAGCGCGTCGTCGTGGCACGCGACCCGTCCGTCGGGCAACGTGATCTCCGGGCGGGCGTTCGCACCGCAGTAGCGAGCGGACACGTACAGCAGCTCCGGCACTCGCCGCGCGGTCAGGCCGAGACCGGTGTCGACGTCGAACAGCGCGTACGCGCGGTCACCGTCGATGCCCCCGTCGCGCACGGTCGCGTCGTCGAGTTGCTCGCCCTGGAGGGACTTGACGGGGAACCGCCACAACTCGACGACGCGCACCTCGCAACGTTAGAGGGCAGGCGTTGGACGGAACGCGTGAGGCGTCAGGCCGCCTGCGCGATCGACGAATCCTCGAGCGCGAGCTCGAGCACGTCACGCACGTCGTCGACCAGGTGGAAGGTCATGACCTCCCGCACCGCCTCGGGCACGTCGTCCAGGTCGGGCCCGTTGCGCTGGGGCAGGATCACGGTGTCGAGACCCGCCCGCTGCGCCGCGAGCACCTTCTGCTTGACGCCACCGATGGGCAGCACCCGGCCTTGCAGCGTGACCTCACCGGTCATGCCGACGCCGGCCTTGACCGTGCGTCCGGTGAGCATGCTCACCAACGCCGTGGTCATGGTGATGCCGGCCGACGGGCCGTCCTTGGGAATGCCGCCCGGCGGGCACGTGGAGGTGCACCCGTCGTTGGACGGCGGCCGGATCGACGCCGAGCTCCGGCGCGTGCGCCTGCACGTACGACAGCGCGATCTGCGCCGACTCCTTCATCACGTCACCGAGCTGGCCGGTGAGGGTGAGGCCCTCGCCGTCCATCGTCGTCGCCTCGATGAAGAGCACGTCGCCACCGACGCCCGTCACCGCCAGACCGGTCGCGACACCGGGAACCCCGGTGCGCTCGGCCGTCTCGGCGTGGAACTTGGCGCGACCCAGCGCGGGCTGCACCTCGTCGACCCCGATGGTGATGGGCGGGGTCGCGTCACCTGACGCGACCCTCGCCGCCGTCTTGCGCAGCAACTTGCCGAGCTCGCGCTCGAGCGTGCGGACGCCCGCCTCACGCGTGTGGTCGGTGACGACGGCACGCAGCGCGTCGTCGGTGACCGTCACGTCGTCGGCGGTCAGCCCGTTGCGCTCCAGCTGACGCTCCAGCAGGTGGTCACGCGCGATGGCGACCTTCTCCTCCTCGGTGTAGCCGTCGAGCCGGATGATCTCCAGCCGGTCGAGCAGCGGTCCCGGGATGGTGTCGAGCACGTTGGCAGTCGCCAGGAACAGCACGTCCGACAGGTCGAGGTCGACCTCCAGGTAGTGGTCGCGGAACGTGTGGTTCTGTGCCGGGTCGAGCACCTCGAGCAGCGCCGACGACGGATCTCCGCGCCAGTCGTTGCCCAGCTTGTCGACCTCGTCGAGGACGATGACCGGGTTCATGGTGCCGGCCTCGGTCAGCGCCGCGCACGATGCGGCCGGGACGCGACCCGACATAGGTGCGCCGGTGACCGCGCAGCTCGGCTTCGTCGTGCACACCGCCCAGGGCGACGCGCACGAACTCACGCCCGAGCGAACGCGCGACGGACTCACCCAACGACGTCTTGCCGACGCCGGGAGGACCCACCAGGGCGAGGATCGCGCCCGCGCCCCGACGGCCCTTCTTGGACTCGTCGCTGTCACTCACGCCTGCGCCCATGTTCCGGTCGGCGCGCAGCTTGCGCACGGCCAGGTACTCGACGATGCGTTCCTTGACGTCGTCGAGTCCGGTGTGGTCGGCGTCGAGGATCTCGCGCGCGTCACGCACGTCGAGCGACTCGTCGGAGCGCTGGCCCCACGGGATGTCGAACACGGTGTCGAGCCAGGTGCGGATCCACCCGTGCTCGGGGCTCTGCTCGCTCGTGCGCTCGAACTTGTCGACCTCACGCTCGATCGTGTTCCGGACGTCGTCGGGCAGCACCAACTCGGCGAGCTTGGTGCGGTACTCGGCGACGACGTCGTCGGCGTCGCCGCTCTCACCCAGCTCTTCGCGGATCGCCTGCATCTGCTGACGCAGCAGGAACTCGCGCTGGGTCTTGTCCATGCCCTCGGTCACGCGGTTGCGGATCTGCTCCGAGACGTCGAGCTCGGCCAGCGTCTCGCGCACCCAGGCCAACGCCTTCTCCAGGCGCGCCTCGGGGTCGAGCTCCTCGAGCAGCTCCACCTTGCGCTCGACCGACAGGTCGGGCGCCCAGCCGGCGGTGTCCGCGAGCGCGCCAGGGTCGTCGACGCCGGCGAGGGCGTCGGCGATGCGGGGGTTGCCCAGCTTCTCGGCGATGCCGCGCACAACGGCGCGGTACTCGCGCACCATCTCCCGGGCGCGGCCACTCACCGCAGCCGGCTCGGCGACGGGGTCGGCCTCGACCCACACGCCGGGCTCGTCGGTCGGGACGGTGCGCCCGATGGCGGCTCGCGACAGGCCGCGCAGCACGAGGGCACGCTGCCCGCCGGGCAGCTCGCCCTCGTTCTCGATGCGGGCCACGGTGCCGATGCGGGTGTACCCACTCCCCACCCGGGGGACCAGGAGGATGCGGCGGTCCCCGGCGATGGCGCCGTCGGCCGCGTCACGGCCCTCGGCGCTCTCGAGCGCGAGGGTCACGACCATCTGCGGCAACACGACCCCGGTGTTCAGGGGCAGCAGGGGCAGACGCAGGCCATCCTCTTGGGGAGGAGTCAGTTCCGGAGTGGCCTCAGGACTTGCTTCGGTCATCGGGGGTCTCCAGTGGATCTCGGTGATTACACCATTACGTGAGATCCACAACCGGCCGCAGCCCGCCTGCATTCCCGACACTTACCGTCGGATTTCGATCTCCCACCAACGCCAAAAGGTAGCGATCTGTTTCAGATCTGGAACGAATCGCTACCTTTCGGGGGCTTGGGCGGCGTTCAGAGCAGGCCGTGGTCGCGCATCCAGGGGATGGTGCGTTCGAAGCCCTCGCGGAGGGTGAGCGGCTGGTAGCCGAGGCGTTCGACGGTCTGGTCGTTCACGAAGAACGGGCTCGGGAACTGCTTGCGGGCCAGCGCCACCAGGCTGGGCCCGAAGCGGGCGGCGACGTCGGGATCGTCGAGCTCGGCCACTGCGACCTCGGTCACCCGCCGGTCGGAGCCCGCGACCTCGAGCGCGAGGTTGCAGAACCACGGCACGCCGCCGACGTCGCCCGGACGTCCGAACGCGAGGTACCGCTCCCCCGCCAGCCCCTTGCGGGTGGCGACGACCGACGCCTTGGCGACGTCGCCTGCGTAGACCCACGGGATCGGGAAGCCGACGTACTCGGTGATCTCGCCGGCCAGCGCCAGCGCGATGCGGGCGTTGTAGCTCGGTGCCACCATCGAGCGCTCGGGCAGCGGCGAGATGCCGTACGCCCCGCCGGAGATGACGATGCAGATGTCCTGGCCGTCTTCCTCCACCCGGCGCATGGCGTCGAGGTACGCGGCCCGTTTGGTGATGGTGTACGGGTCGTCACTCGGGTTCGGATCGAGCGGCGAGTGCTCGGTGAGCGGTGCGGTCTTGGCGTCGAAGAAGGTGGTGGTGCTCAGCTGCACGACCCGCGTCGCGCCCACCGTCTTCGCCGCGTCGAGCACGTGACCGGTGCCCACCACGTTGACGGTGTTGTGCTCACCGGCGACCTGGGTCTGGCCACCGAGCACCGCCGCCGAGTGGATCACGTACTCACAAGCGTCGGCGGCGCGAGCACGTCGTCGGTGTCGGCGATGTCGCCGCGCACGATCTCGACGCCCATCGCCTCGAGCGGCGTGGCGTCGCTGCCCTCGCGCACGAGGGCACGCACGTCGTCACCCTGCTCGACGAGCTGCTCGGCGATGTTGGATCCGATCATCCCGGTCGAGCCGGTGAGGAAGACGCGACTCATGACCAGCGCTGCACTTTCGGGAGCTGGTACGACCCGTCGAGGGTGCCGCCCTCGGGTTGGTACGCACGGAGCACGGGTCGGAACGCGCCCGGAGGCGCCGGCAACCAGTTGACGGTGTTATCACCCGGGTCGGCCGCACTCATCCGGATGGTGACCGACCCGTCGGCGCCGACCACGAGGCCCGGCGTGCGGTCGCCGATCGAGTAGCGCTCGATCGCGTTCGCGACCAGGTAGTACGCGGGCTCGTCGTACATCGTGAGCGACCAGAAGGCGTCGACCGACGGCGGCGGCGCCAACGTGAGCTCGTACGACCGGGATCCCTCGAGCTCGTCGCCGTGCTCGTCCTGCCAGAGCAGGTCGTAGCGCGCCTCGTAGCCGTGGTTGCCCCAGAGGCCGGCCCGCGCCGCGGCGGCGCGGAGCACGTACGCCTTCGTGCGGTCGTCGACCTTCCACTCCGGCGCGTCGACGGTGCCGATCTCGAAGTAGTCGAGGTTGTAGTCGAAGCCGTGCATCGCCGAGCTCCAGCCGTCGACGATCTTCAGCGCGTTCTTCGCCAGGTCCTCGATCAACGCCTCGCCCTGCTTCCGACCTTCGACCAGCGCCGCCGGTGAGTGCCGGATCGCCCGACAGGAACGGTGTCGCCGTGTCGAGGTAGGGCTCGTCGGCTGCCGGCGGCGGGAAGGCCGCGAGCGCGACCGCGAAATCTCCTCCCACCACTGCAGGTCGTCACCGACGCCGGCCGCCGGAGACGGCAGCCCGGTCGGCGCACCGGCGTCCCGGTCGAGCGGCGTCAGCGTGAATTCGTCCTGCAGCGCGTGCACGGCCGCGAGGTCGTCGGAACCATCGACCTGGAGACGCCCGATGATGGCGAACACGTCGGTGGGCGCGTGGATGACGGTCGCCCCGGCGGGCACCGAGCCCGCGTAGTCACGCGGCGCCAGCAGGAACGTACCTGCGCCGGTGCCGGTGGCCCGGCGACCGACGTACGCGAAGTTGTTCGTCCACGCGTCGACGAACTGCAGCACGTAGTAGCGGTCGTGCGTGTCGGGCACCTGCAACACGACGGGTCCTGCGCTCACGTCACACGCGGCGACCGTGTACAGCGTGTCGTTGTTCGGCGTCACGAACTTCGCGCTCGGGTCCAGCAACGCCCGAGCGGATGCGAACTGGTTGAGCGGCGCCGCGACACCGATCACGTTGTCGGTGGTCGCCAGCCGCGCGATCTCCCGCAGGTTGTAGACGAGCGGGTATCCGTAGATGTAGGTCTTGGCGGCGGCGTCGACCTGCGCTTTGTCGGCCACCTCGCCTCAGCTGGGGAGCTGGGCTTCGATGGCCGAGACCAGCGTCGGGTCCTCGGGCGTGACCTGCGGGCGGAACCGGCCCACGACGTCGCCGCTCGGTGACACGAGGAACTTCTCGAAGTTCCACTTCACGTCGCCGGCTTCGCCATCGGCGTCGGCCTGCTGCTCGAGCTCGGCGAAGAGCGGGTGCTGCTGGTCGCCGTTCACGTCGATCTTCTCGAACAGCGGGAACTGCACGCTGTAGGTGGTGTCGCAGAAGTCGCGGATCTCCTCGGCGGTGCCCGGCTCCTGGCCCATGAACTGGTTGCACGGGAACCCGAGCACCTCGAAGCCGCGCGACCCGTAGTTCTCGTGCAGCTTCTCGAGGCCCTCGTACTGCGGGGTGAGGCCGCACTTCGACGCCACGTTCACCACGAGCAGCGCCTTGCCCTTGTACTGCGAGAGGTCGGCAGGCTGGCCTTCGAGGGTGTTGATCTTCGGGTCGTAGATGCTCATGGTCGGCACCCTACCCCGCCGGCCGACGGCCATCCCGGGGCTCGGATTCGGCCGACTCAACCCGGCCGGGTCATCTGCTCCGGCACCACCAGGCGGTCGAACTCCTCGCCGGTGAGGTGGCCGAGCTCGACGGCCGAATCGCGCAGCGTGCCCTTGTTCTTGTGGGCGTGCTTGGCGATCGCGGCGGAGTTGTCGTAGCCGATGTGCTGGTTGAGCGCGGTGACGAGCATGAGCGAGTTGCCCACGTGCTCGGCGATCTGCTCCTCGTTCGCCTGCACGCCCTCGATGGCGAACTCGCGGAACGAGTCGCAGGCGTCGGTGAGGATGTCGACCGAGTGCAGGAAGTTGAAGATCATCACCGGCTTGAACACGTTGAGCTCGAAGTTGCCCTGCGAGCCGGCGATGCCGATGGTGGTGTCGTTGCCGATCACCTGCACGCAGACCATGGTCATGGCCTCGCTCTGCGTCGGGTTCACCTTGCCCGGCATGATCGACGAGCCGGGCTCGTTCTCGGGCAGGATCAGCTCGCCGAGGCCGGCGCGCGGCCCCGACGCCAGCCAACGGATGTCGTTGGCGATCTTCATCAGCGAGACGGCGAGCGTCTTGATCGCGCCGCTCGCCATCACCAACGCGTCGTGCGCGGCGAGCGCGGCGAACTTGTTCGGCGCCGACACGAACGGCAGGCCGGTGAGGTCGGCGATCTTGTCGGCGGCGCGGTCAGCGAACTCGGGGTGCGTGTTGAGGCCGGTGCCGACGGCGGTGCCGCCGATGGCGAGCTCGTAGAGGCCGGGCAGCACGAGCTGGATGCGCTCGAGGTCGGCGTCGAGCTGGGCGACGTAGCCGCCGAACTCCTGGCCGAGCGTGAGCGGCACCGCGTCCTGCAGGTGGGTGCGGCCGATCTTGACGATGTCGGCGAACTCCTCGGCCTTCGCCGCGAGCGCGTCGCGCAGGCGGGTCACCGACGGCACGAGCTCGTGCACCACCTCTTCCGCGGCCGCGATGTGCATCGCGGTGGGGAACGTGTCGTTCGAGCTCTGCGACATGTTCACGTCGTCGTTCGGGTGGACGGGCTTCTTGCTCCCCCGCTCGCCGCCCGCCAGCTCGATGGCGCGGTTGGAGATGACCTCGTTCACGTTCATGTTGGTCTGCGTGCCGCTGCCGGTCTGCCACACGAAGAGCGGGAACTCGTCGGCGTGCCCGCCCTCGATGACCTCGTCGGCGGCCTGCACGAGGAGTGCCGCCTTGTCGGCGCGAGCTTGCCGAGCTCCTCGTTGACCTGGGCGGCGGCCTTCTTGAGGATCGCCATGCCCCGGATCACCGCGGTCGGCATGCGGTCGCTCGCCGATGGAGAAGTGGTGCAGCGAGCGCTGGGTCTGCGCGCCCCAGTAGCGATCGGCGGGACCTCGATCGGTCCCATGCTGTCGGTCTCGGTCCGGGTGCTGCCCGCGTCGTCGCTCATGGCTCGAAGGTACCAACCACCTCACACGTTGCGTCACTTGGGCGCGTTCTACCGACCCACGTGACGCAACCTCGCGATCAGGCGCGACCGCGGCGCTCGCCCCGCCGCGGCGAACCTGGCGGTCCATGGTCCGGCGCACGTACGGGCCGAGCAGCCCGGCACCCGCGGGCCAGCGCCGCGGTCTGGACGTCGGCGGTGATCACGAGCCGGTCCCGCTCGATGCCGCGCACGATCGCGCTGCGCCACGTGCTCCGCCTCACGGGGCTTGATCGCGGCGGAGATGCGCTCGGTCTCGGGCGGCTTGAGCTCGTTCTCGGCGTCGAAGCCCGGCGTACGGGTGTCGGGCGGGTAGGCGCACGCCACGACGATGCCGTGCGGCGCCAGCTCCGACCGCAGGGTCTCGGCGAGGCCCCGCACCGCGTACTTCGCCGGCGCGTACGCGCGTGTAGCCGAACACGCCGATGAGCCCCGCGGTCGACGACACGGTCACGAGGTGGCCGCGCCCCCGCTCGATCATCGACGGCACCACGGCCCGGATCGCGTGCAGCGTGCCGAAGTAGTCGACCTCCATCTGGTCGCGGAAGACGTCGTCGTCGAGTTGCTCGAAGTAGCCCGGGTGCGCCGATCCCGCCGCGGTGACGAGCACGTCGCACGGCCCACCCTGGGCGACGACCGCGTCGAGCGCGGCGCGCGAGCGCGTCGGGTTGTGCCACGTCGGCCGATGCGCTCGCGACCGCCCCCACCGACGCGGCCGCGGCGGCGAGACGCGACCTCGTCGCGGGCGAGCAGCGACACGCGGGCGCCGCGCGCCGACCACTTCCCGTGCCGTCGCCAGCCCGATGCCGCTCGAACCCCCGGTGATCACCACGTGCGCGCCGCCCAAGCTCGTCATGGAGCTGATCCTGCCACGAGGAGAGCGACGGGTAGCGTCCAGGCGTGCGCCGACGCCTCTCGTCCGCGGCTGCGTGCGCCGCGATCGCGGTCGCCGCGCTGGTGGCGACCACCCTCGCGCCTGCATCCGCGCGAGACGGATGCCGCCGCCGCGTTCACGGTGCAGCCGAGCGTCGACCAGGTCGCGGTGACCGGCGCGACCGAGGGCGCGAGCGTCGTGCTCCGCGACGCCGCCGGCAAGGAGGTCGCCACCCGCGAGGTCGACGCCGCCGGCAGCACCCTGTTCCGCGACGTGCCCGCCGGGCCCCGGCTACGTCGTGAGCGTCGACGACCGCGGTCCGCTCCCGTGACCGTCCTCGCTCCCGACCGACACGCCGCGGCAGTCGCTCTACTCGGCGCAGGACCTCCAACCCGGCTACGGCTACCTCAAGACGCGCGACGGCACCCTGCTCTCGGTCAACGTGAAGCTGCCCGGACCGGTCGACGAGGGCCCCTACCCCACCGTCGTCGAGTACTCGGGCTACGACCCGTCGAACCCCGACGGCGGCCAGCCCGCGTCGCGCGTCGCGCAGCTGCTCGGCTTCGCGACCGTCGGCGTCAACCTGCGCGGCACCGGATGCTCGGGCGGCGCGTACGACTACTTCGAGGAGCTCCAGTCGCTCGACGGCTACGACGCGATCGAGGCCGTCGCCGCGCAGCCGTGGGTGCGCGGACGGCAACGTCGGCATGGTCGGCATCTCGTTCCCCGGCATCACCCAGCTGTTCGTCGCCAAGACCCGGCCGCCGCACCTCGCCGCGATCACGCCGCTGTCGGTGCTCGACGACACCTACGACACGCTGTACCCGGGCGGGATCTTCAACAACGGGTTCGCGCTCGGGTGGGCCAAGGACCGCCAGGCCGACGCCCGGCCGCCACGCGCGCCGGCGAGGGACAGCGGTGGGCCCGCAAGCGGATCGCCGACGGCGACGACGACCTGCCGCACCAACCAGGCGCTGCGGCTGCAGTCGGCCGACGTGACGCAGCGCGATCGCGCGACAACGCGCTACCGACCGCGGCGCGGCGACGCGACGCGCTCGCCCCCGCGACGTTCGTGCACGACATCGACGTGCCGGTGTTCCTCGCCGGCGCGTGGCAGGACCAGGAGACCGGCAGCCACTTCGCCAACATGCTCGACGACTTCTCGCCCGACATCCCCATGAAGGTCACGCTGATGAACGGCCTGCACCAGGACTCGCTCGGCCCCGCGGTGCTGTCGCAGTGGGCCGAGTTCCTCGACTTCTACGTGGCGCAAGAAGATCCCGTCGATCCCGCCGGCCACCCGCGCGATCGCGTCGGTGCTCCTCGGGCCGCGTCTTCGGGCACGGCGCGACGCTCGCACCCGACCGCTTCACCGACCAACCCGACTACGCGACCGCGCTCGGGCGCCTACGAGTCGGAGCCACGCGTGCGCGTGCTGTTCGACGTCGGGCGCCGACGAAGTCGCCGATGCCGGCGTTCTCGACCACCGCGCCGTCGTTCCCGCTCCCGGACGACCACCGCAACCACGTGGTACTTCGGCAGCGACGGCGACGCTCACCGACGCGGCGCCGTCGACCGGCGGGCGCCGATCGCTTCCGGTACGACCCGAGCGCGTTCCCCGCGCACGATGACGACGTCGCGGCGCACGACCTCGATCGCCCACCTACGGCTGGAAGCCGGTGCCCGCGGGCAAGGCCCTCGGCTACGTGACCGCGCCGCTCACCACCGACACCGTGCTCGCGGGACCGGGAGCGTCGACCTCTGGGTGCGGTCGTCGAAGCCCGACGTCGACCTCGAGGTGACGATCAGCGAGGTGCGCCCCGACGGCAAGGAGACCTACGTGCAGAGCGGCTGGCTGCGGGGCAGCCAGCGCGCCCTCGACGAGGCCGCGTCCACCGCCCTGCTCCCGGTGCCGACCCACGAGCGCGCCGACGTCGAGCCGCTCTCGGCGACCGACGCCGCGCTCGTGCGGGTGCCGCTCTACCCGTTCGCGCACGCGTTCCGCGCCGGCTCGCGGATCCGCATCGTGGTGCAGCCCCCGGGTGGCAACCGACCGTCGTGGGCGTTCGACGGCGTTGCCCGGCGACGCGGACGGTGACGATCTCGCGGTCGGACGGCGCAGCCGTCGAAGGTGGTGCTCCGGTGGTGTCGGGTGTCGACGTGTCGACGCCGCTCCCCGCGTGCGGCACGCTGCGGGGCCAACCCTGCCGTGACTACCAAGCCCTCGAGAACAGGAGCGCGAATCATGCATGAGCTCGCCCGTCTACGACCTCGCCGAGCACTACGTCGAGCGGTTCGCCGCGCTCGACCCGCTGGCCGCCACCGGTGAGGGCATCGGCGGTCACGACCACGAGATGACCGACTTCTCCCCCGACGGCGCCGCCGAACGCGCCGAGCACGACCGGGCCACGCTGCGCGCGCTCGACGCCGCCGACGCTGCAGACCGACGCCGACCGCATCGCCGCCGAGGTCATGCGCGAGCGGCTCGAGCTCGCGCTGACCGAGTACGACGCCGGCGAGCGGCTGCGCGACCTCCGCGTGCTCGGGAGCCCGGTGCAGACCGTGCGCATGGCGTTCGACCTCATGGCCCGCGACACCGCCGACGACTGGCAGGTCGATCGCCGAGCGCATGGCGCTGGTGCCGCAGGGTCTGTCGAGCATCGAGGCCGCGCTCGCCGAAGGGCGCGGCCCAGGGCATCGTCGCGGCACGTCGCCAGGCGGTGGCGTGCACGAAGCAGGCCGACACGTGGGGTGGCGTCGACCCCGACACCCGACCCTTCTTCCACACGCTGGTCGACGAGTACGACGCGTCGGGGCTCGGCGACCGCGCGCTGCGCGCCCGGCTCGAGTCGCTCGCGACGCGCGCCGACCGCGGCGTACGCGTCGCTCGGCCGGTTCCTCGTCGAGGAGTACGCGCCGCGCGCCGACGAGCGCGATCCGGTGGGACGCGAGCGCTACTCGCTCTACGCGCAGGACTTCAACGGGATCGAGCTCGATCTCGACGAGACCTACGCGTGGGGTTGGGACGAGCTGCACCGCATCGAGCACGCGATGGGCCAGGTCGCCGAGCGCATCATCCCCGGCGCCGACGTCGACACGGTGATCGAGCACCTCGAGACCGATCCGGCACGCGCGATCGAAGGCGTCGACGCGTTCCAGCGCTGGAACCAGGACCTGCTCGACACCACCGTCGCCGAGCTCGACGGCACGCACTTCGACATCCCCGCTCCGGTGCAGCGGGTGGAGGCGATGATCGCCCCGCCCGGCGGCGCGGCGGCGATGTACTACACGGGCCCGGCCGAGGACTTCAGCCGTCCCGGGCGCACGTGGTACCCCACGCTCGGCAAGACCCGCTTCCCGCTCTGGGGCGAGGTGTCGATCTGCTACCACGAGGGCGTCCCCGGCCATCACCTGCAGATCGGGCAGGTGCGCTACCTCGCCGACACGCTGAGCCGCTTCCAGCGCACGCTCGCGGGCACGTCGGGCCACGCCGAGGGGTGGGCGCTCTACGCCGAACGGCTCATGGGCGAGCTCGGCTACCTCGACGACCCCGCGTACGAGCTCGGCATGCTGCGCGCGCAGGCGATGCGCGCGGTGCGCGTCGTCGTCGACATCGGGATGCACCTCGAGCTCGCGATCCCCGCCCACGAGCGGTACCACCCGGGCGAGACGTGGACGCCCGAGCTCGCGCTCCCGTTCGTGATCGAGCGCTCGAAGTTCCCCGCCGACTTCATGGCCAGCGAGGTCGACCGCTACCTCGGCCTGCCGGGGCAGGCGATCTCGTACAAGGTCGGCGAGCGGGTGTGGCTCGGCGCGCGCGACGCGGCCCGCGCGCGCGCCGGCGCGTCGTTCGACCTCAAGGAGTTCCACCGCGCCGCGCTCGACCTCGGTCCCATGGGCCTCGCCCAACTCGACCGCGAGCTCGCCCGCCTCTGACTCGTCAGCCCTGAGCGGACGCTCAGTGCACGACGTAGCGCTGCGGCACCCAGGTCTGGCTGTCGATCGGCGGACGGGAGTAGGCGCGCTCCTGGCGGGGCGGGAGCTTCACCCGTTCGTGCGGCACGTCGTGGTGCGGCACCGTCTCGAGGAGATGGCTGATGATGTTGAGGCGCGCCGCCTTCTTGTCGTCGGCGTCGACGACGTGCCACGGCGCTTCTTTGATGTCGGTGTAGGCGAACATCTCGTCCTTGGCCTCGGCGTAGTCGACCCACCGAGCGCGGGCCTCGAGGTCCATCGGACTCAGCTTCCAGCGCTTCCCCGGGTTGTTGATCCGCTCGGTGAATCGCCGTTCCTGCTCCTCGTCGCTCAGTGAGAGCCAGTACTTCACGAGGATGATCCCGGAGCGCACCAGCGCGCGCTCGAGCTGCGGGCACGTGCGGAAGAACTCCGTGCGCTCCTCCTCGGTGCAGAAGCCCATCACGGTCTCGACGCCGGCGCGGTTGTACCAACTGCGGTCGAACAGCACGATCTCGCCACCCGCGGGGAGGTGCGGGATGTAGCGCTGGAAGTACCACTGCGTGCGTTCCCGCTCGGTGGGCGTCCCAGCGCGACCACCCGGCAGTTGCGGGCGTTCAGGCGCTCGATGATGCGCTTGATCGTGCCGCCCTTCCCGGCGGTGTCGCGACCCTCGAAGATCACCAGCAACTGCATGCCCTCGTGGACGATCCACTCCTGCATGCGGACGAGCTCGGTCTGGAGCCGCGCCAGTTCCTTCTCGTACTCGCCCTTGGTCAGGACCTTCGGCGCGTCGTTCCCCGCCTTCGTCGTTGGCGTCGCCTTCGCCGACTTCGCATGGCCGCAGCACGCAACCGCCCGCGACGTTCACACGTCTAGGGTCGACCCGGATGACGGAGCGCGAGTTGTGGAGCTACACGTTCCGGAGGTCGGACCTCGTCGAGCTGGCGGCGGCCGCCGCCGCGGCCGGCTTCGACTGCGTGACGCTGACCACGCGGCTGTTCGACCGGAGCGGGGGCGACACCGCCGACCTGCGGGCGCGCGTCGAGGACCACGGGGTGCGCGTCACGTTCGTCGACGGACTCGCCACCGCGCTGCCCGGCACCGACCTGCCCCCGGGCGAGGCGACGATCGACGACTGCATCCACATCGCGCACGCCACCGGCGCGGGTGCGATCAACGTCGTGCACATGACCGGGCGACCGACGCCGCTCTCGGAGATGGCCGACGCGTTCGGCCGACGCGTGCGAGCGCGCCGAACGCGAGGACCTCCGCCTCGCCATCGAGTTCCTCCCCGACACCGGCATCCCCGACTTCGCCACCGCCGCCGCCATCGTGCGGGAGGCCGGCCACCCCAAGGGGTCGGTGCTGCGTCGACACCTGGCACCTCGCTCGCGGCGGCGGCGACTGGAGGACCTCACCGACGACGACGTCGCGCTGATCGGCGGCGTGCAGCTCAGCGACCGCGCGCCCGACCAGGACGCCGCAGCCGTACGTCGCCCGCAAGGGCCGCAAGATCCCCGGCGACGGCGCGCTGCCGCTTGCGCGAGCTCACCGCGCGCGTGCGCACCGCGCACCCGGAGCTCCCGATCGGGATCGAGGTGCTGAGCGACGAGATCGACGCGCTCGGGCTCGACGCCGGCGCGCGCCGACTGGCGGCGTCGCTCGACGCGCTGCTGCCGGGCTGACGGTTCAGGCCGCCACGGGCGCGGTGCTGCCCGCGGTCACGCGGGCGAGGCGCCGGTGGTGCGGCGCGAAGTCGAACGGACCCATGTGCGCGGTGAGGTGCTCGTCCCACATCACGACGTCGGAGTCGGACCAGCGGTGCCGGTAGTGGAACGCCGGGTTGTGGAGGTGCTCGAACAGCATGCGCAGCACGCCCGGTGCTCTCGCTCCGGCTCAGCTCGTTGATCGCGACCGTGTAGCCCGGGGTTCACGAACAGCAGCGTGCGCCCGGTGACCGGGTGCGCGCACACGACGGGGTGGCTGTTGCCCTGGAAGTGCTCGCGGGCCTCGCTCGCTCGGCTCCTCCCCCAGCGTGCGACGCATCTCCCACCAGAACTTGTCGCCGGCGTCGTGGCGCGCGGTCAGGCCGTCGAGGAACGCCCGCATGCGCGGTGACAAGCGCGTCGTAGGCCGCGCCCGCGTTCGCCCACATCGTGTCGCCGCCGTTGGGCGGGAGGACCTCGGCGTGCAGCACCGCGAGGTCGGGGATCTCGGTGCTGAACGAGTAGTCGACGTGGAACTGCTGGTCCTCCTGCGGCAGCTTGTCGGCGTCGTTCTCGACCACCGCGACCGGGTCGGCGGCACCGAAGAGGAACTCCGGCACCGGATGGCCGTGCACGGCGCCGAAGTGCGCGGTGCTCTCCACCTGCTGCTCGCGGGTGAGGTCCTGGCCCGGGAACACGAGCACGCCGTGCTCGCCCAGCGCGGCGCGGATCGCGCGGCGCGTCGGCAGTCGCCGATCGCCGCGAGCTGCACGTCGTCGATCGACCGCGCCGATCGAGCTGGTGAGGGGACGGGTCGTCACGGGCATGCCCGGTGATTTATCATCGTTCAATGACCACGTCAACCAGCACGCCGCGAGCGGTCAGCCGCGGACCCGGCGGTCGGGGCGCCGGGCTCACCCGGGAGCAGATCATCGAGCAGGCGATCGCGCTCATGGACGCCGAGGGCACGCACGCCCTGACCCTCCGCCGCCTGGCCCGGGAGCTGGGCGTCGAGGCGCCCGCCCTCTACTGGCACTTCGCCGACAAGGGCGAGCTGTGCCGCGAGGTGGTGCGCACGGTCGGCGAGCAGCTCGAGACCACGAGCACGACGCGCGGCACCCCGCGCCGCCGGCTCGAGCACCACTTCCACGCGGTGCGCGACCACTGGCGCGCGCACCCAGGCGTGCTGGAACTGTCACGGCAATTCCCGCCGTCCGCGGCCGGCGCGGTGGCGCGCCACGGGCTCACGCTGGTCGAGGCACTCGGCGTGGCACCGCGCGACGCGCTCGACTGCTACCGGTCGTTGTCGTGGACGGTGACCGGCTTCGTGATCCTTGAGCAGACGCTCGAGCAGTCGGCCCACCACCGACGCACCGGCCCGACCCGTTGGGTGCTCGACCTCGACGACGACTCCCCGCCGTCGACCTTCGACACCGACGACCTGTTCCGCACGACGCTCGGTCTCGCGCTCGACGGGCTGGAGGTCCGCGCCCGCTGAGGGACTGCCGGTTAGATGACCGCCGGCTCGATGGTGCTGACGGTCTCGCGCAGCGCGTCGTCGATCCACGCGTCATGACGGCCATAAGCCGCCTCTTGCGCGCTCGTCGCCGCCACCAGCGCACGCCGCGCCAACATGCGCAGCTCGTCGGCTTCGTCCCGCGTGTCCCGGAACTCCAGGATCAGGTCGTGTTCGAAGTCGCTCATGACCGGTGGCGTACCCGTTCCGTGGAGACGTGATACCTGATGCGTGACGGTTGTCGCAGTCGACGGCGGGGTACCCGGACGGGATGGACCACGATGACCTGATCAAACTGCTCAACCAGGACCTCGAGACGGAGTTCCAGTCGATCGTGCAGTACGTGCAGCACGTCGCCACCATCAGCGGCGCCGAGTACACGAGCACCGTCGACGAGCTCAAGATCCATCTCACCCAGGAGCTCGCGCACGCGACCGCGCTGGCCGAGCAGATCAGCTTCCTCGGTGGCGAACCGAGCACCCAGGTGCCGGACATCACGCACCGCCCCCGACTCGCGCGGTGCGCTCGAAGCCGACCTCGCCCTCGAGACGCGCAACTCGAGCACTACCGCGAACGCGTGCAGCAGGCGAACGAGGCGGGACTCGCCGACGTGGCCGAAGCGCTGCGCCCGTTGCTCACCGAGACCCAGGAGCACGTCCGCGACCTCTCCACCGCGCTCGGCCTCTGACCTTCCCCGCACCCGCGGCCCCACTCCCGTTCCTGCGTCAACGTTGCGGAACTCTTCCGTCACTTTGACGCATGGTCAGTGGGAGGGATGGTCAGAGGCGGCCGGTGTCCTTGGCGGCGGCTTCGGCGGCTTCGAGCTGCTCGGCGACGATCTCGAGGCCGCCGCTCCAGAACCCGGGATCGGCGAGGTCGAGGCCGACGATCCGGCCCAGCTCCTCCGGTGACCGCGACCCACCGGCCGCGAGCAGCTCGAGGTACTGCGGCACGAACTCGTCGCCCCGCTCCTCGTACGGCGCGGTACACCGAGAGCGCGAGCAGCTGCCCGTACGCGTACGCGTAGACGTACCCGGGCGTGCCCATGAAGTGCGGGATGTACGACCACCACGTGCGGTAGCCCTCGGTGATCTCGACCGCGTCGCCGAGCATCGGCACCTGCGTGTCGGTCCAGGCCTCGTTGAACTGCTCGACCGACAGCTCGCCCGCGTCGCGCCGCTGCGTGTGCACGCGGTCCTCGAAGCGGTTCATCGCGACCTGGCGGAACACGGTGGCGATCTGGCCCTCGAGGCTCTCGGCCAGCAGCGCCAGGCGCGCCGCGGGATCGTCGGTGGCGTCGAGCAGGCGCCCGAAGGTGACGGTCTCGCCGAACACCGACGCGGTCTCGGCCAGCGTGAGCGGCGTGGTCTGGTGGAAGATGCCCTGCTCGCGCGCGAGGTACGCGTGCAGCCCGTGGCCCATCTCGTGGGCGAGGGTGAGCACGTCGCGGCGCCGCGCGGTCCAGTTGAGCAGCAGGTACGGGTGCTGGCTCGGCACCGTGTACGCGCAGAACGCGCCGGGGCGCTTGCCCGGGCCGCATCGGCGCGTCGATCCACGACTCGGCGAAGAACCGCTCGGCGGCGGACGCCAGGTCGGGCGAGAACGACGCGTACGCGTCGAGCACGAGGTCGCGGGCTTCGTCCCAGCCGAACTCCTCGTCGGAGCTGGCCACCGACGCCATGCGGTCGTAGTCGGCGATGCGGTCGAGACCGAGCAGCTGCGCCTTCAGCGAGTACCAGCGCTGCGGGATGTCGTAGCGCGACTGCACCGCGTCGACCAGCGCCTGCACCGACTCGTCGCTCGCCTCGTTGGCGAGGTTGCGGCTGGCGATCCACGACGGGTAGCTGCGCAGGCGGTCGTCGATCGACTTGTCGACGAGCAGGGTGTTGAACACGAACGCGCGCGTGCGCAGCCCGGGCTCGAGGCCCACGGTGACCGCCTCGGCCGCGGTGCGGCGCACGTCGCGCTCGGGCGACATGAGCTGCGAGAGACCCTGCTCGAGGCTCACGTGCCGTGCCGTCGCCGTCGATAGGATGGTGACGGTGATCGCCGAGGTGAGCTCGGAGAACAGGCGCACCCAGGCGCTGTTCGCGGTGAGCGACTTGTCGGAGAGGATGCGCTCCTCCGGCTCGCTCAGCAGGTGCGGGCGGTAGCGGCGGGCCGACGCGAGGTAGTGGCGGCAGAACGCGAGCCGCTCGTCGGCGAGCAGCGCGTCGGCGTGTTCGTCGGGGACCGCGGCCCACTCGAGCTCGACGAAGATGAGCTCGTTGTTGATCGCGGTGCCGCGCTCCTCGGCGCGCGCCATGAGCGCGCCGGTCGCCGGGTCGGCGGTGTCGACCGCGAACTTCAGGCCCGCGTACGAACCGGCGCGGCCGCCGAGCTCGCCGATCGCCGCGAGCTCGTGCATGAGCTCGGCCAGGCCCTCGGCGTCGAGCTCGGCGATGCGACCGCGGTAGGACGCCAGCGCGTGCGCCGCGGGCCTCGGCGTCGTCGAGGAGGGCGTCGACGCCCTCGGCCCCGCGCCCGTCGACCAGCGGCTCGAGGTCCCAGGCGACGTCGGCGGCGGTGCGGTCTGCGTCGGTGAGCGGAGCAGCAGTCATGTCCCCACCGTACGGGCCGCGAGGCCGAGCGCCTCCGGCAGCGGCTCGGCGTGCACGACGACCAGACGGCGGGTGGCCCGGGTGAGCACGACGTAGAGGAGGCGCAGGCCGGATCGGTCGGCCGCGACCAGGCGCGCCGGTTCGACCACGATCACGTGGTCGAACTCGAGGCCCTTGGAGTCGAGTCCGGTGAGCACCGCGATCGGCGCGTCGATGGCCTCGACGTCGTCGGCGACCGCGCCCCGGTCGGCCAGCGCGACGGCCAGCGCCTCGTGCAGCTCGATCGGTGCGATCACCGCGACCGTGCCGCCGCGGGTCGACGACTCGCGCGCCGCCCGCGCCGCCGACTGGACCAGCTCGGCGGGCGCGACCGCGAGCACCTCGGGGTGGGCGCCGGTGCTGCGGACGGGACGGGCGGGCTCGACCCCGGGCGCCGCCGCCGGCAGCAGCCGGTTGGCGACGTCCATGATCTCGGCCGGCGTGCGGTAGTTGACCGTGAGCGTCACCCGGTGCGGCGGCACGCGCACCGGCAGGTTGGCGATCACGTCGTCCCAGCTCGCCAGCGCACCCGGACGACTGGCCTGCCCGAAGTCGCCGACCAGCGTCATCGAGCCCGACGGGCACCGGCGGGCGAGCATGCGCCACTGCATGGCGCTGAGGTCCTGCGCCTCGTCGACGAGCACGTGGCCGAACGTGCGCGGCTCGCCGTCGTCGTCGACGGTCGCCGGCGACGCATCGCAGCCGTAGCGGGCGAGCACGTCGGCGGCGTTGGTGAAGCCGCCCACGCCGAGCGATTCGACGGTGCGCACGCGCGCCTTCGAGCTCGGACTCACGACGCGAGCGTCGCCGCGCCCGGGGACGGGCCGCGCTCGGCGGACCGAGCAACGACGTCGGCTTCGTCGACCAGCGGGAGGTCGGCGTCGGTCCACGCGACCGCGGCGACGTCGGGGCCCCGCTCGCGGAACAGCAGGGCCTGCTCGTCGTCGGTGAGCACGCCCTCGGAGGCGGAACGGATGAGCGCCGGGAACCCGAACAGGTCGTGCACCAGCTCGGTGCCGCTCAGGACCGGCCACATGCGGTCGAGCGCGGCACGGACGTCGGGCAGGCGACGCACGCGGGTCGACAGCTCGTCCTCCCACTCGGGCGGGGCGGCCTCACCGCGCGCGAGCGCGGCGGCGGTGGTGGGATCCGCGACCGTGGCCGCCGACCGGTCGGCGGTGAGCTCGAGCTGCTGCACGTCGGCGTCGAGGCGGGCGCGGTCGGCGCGGTACGCGCGCGCACCAGCGCGCGCCGGTACTCGCGCTGGAAGTGGTCGAACACGAGGCCGGCGACGTAGGGCCGCCGCTCGTTGTGCGTCCCCCGCCGCGCGTGCGCCCGCTCGATGATGCGGGCCGAGTCGCGCCGACGCAGCCGCAGCACGTAGCCGTCGAGGCTGACGACGACGTCGCGCGGCATCGGTCGCTCGCGATCGCCGATCGCGGCCGCGATCACCTTCGCCATGCGCACGTCGCCCTTGACCGCGGCCGCGGCGTCGGGCTCGGTGCCGCGCACCTTCAGGCGCGGCTTGAGCGCGGCGGGCGTGGCGAGGCTCACTTCGTCCTCGCCGAGCGACGGCAGCACCTCGTCGATGTAGCGCAGGAAGATCGGGCTCGGGCCGACGAGCAGCACACCCTGCGACGCGAGCCGCTTGCGGTGCGTGTAGAGCAGGTACGCGGCGCGGTGCAGCGCGACCGCGGTCTTGCCGGTGCCGGGGCCGCCGGCGACGACCAGGATGCCGGCGAGATCGGCGCGGATGGCTTCGTCCTGCTCGGCCTGGATGGTGGCGACGATGTCGCGCATCCGGCCGGTGCGCTCCTGGTCGAGCGCGGCGAGCAGCGCGCCCTCCCCCACCACCGTGAAGCCCGACGCCTCGGCGGCGTCGGCGTCGAAGACCTCGTCGTCGATCCCGAGGAGACGCCGACCCTGGGTCTGGAAGTGGCGACGGCGGGCGACCCCCATCGGCTCGACCGCGGTGGCCCGGTAGAAGGGCTCGGCGACGGGGGCGCGCCAGTCGATGACCAGCGGCGTGAGGTCGTCGTCGGTGACCGAGATGCGGCCGATGTAGAAGGGCTCGGCGTCGGCGGAGCCTGCCGGCACATCGGTCTCGGGGGCGTCGGTCGGCAGGTCGGACGGCAGGAGGTCGAGGCGGCCGAAGCAGAGGGGGGTGTCGCCGATGTCGAGGCTGGCCAGGCGGCGGCGGGTGTAGGCCTCGGCCGCTTCGCGCTCGAGGCGGGCCTGGTGGGTGCCGCCCCGGGTGACCTCCGTGTAGCCCTCGGCGACCCGCTCGGCCGCCCGCCGCATGACGTCGAGCCGGGCGTAGGCGGTGTCGAGGTGGCGCTGCTCCGCGGCCAGCTCGGAATCGGGGAATTCCGGCTCCTGCTGCGGGCGGCGCGGTTCGGGGTGGAGGTCGGGACCGTCGGCCTGGGCCGCCGGACCCGTAGCCACGGGGTCGGTCAACAGACGATGCTCCGGATTCAGGGAACTGGTCAGTTTACGCGATCCGCGAGCGCACTGGTACTGGCACGTCGCAGACGAAACGCCCACACGCTCGGGCGAGCGATCGGGATGGGACGGTCAGAGCTGCTGCGGGCGGGTGACCTGGGACTCGTCGAGCAGCACGACTCGCTCGCCGAGGCGCAGGCCCGCGCCGTCGTGCTCCAGCCAGAGGCCACCGAGGTTCGGGATGAGGCCCTCGGCGTCGCCGCCGAGGTGGCGCTCGACGACGCGCACGACCCCGCCGTGCGTGATCACGAGGACGTCGCCGTCGTGCATCGCCGCGATCGCCTCCAGCGCCGCGAGCACCCGGTCGAGCACGGAGTCGTCGGGCTCGTAGCCCGCGGGTCGCCGGCCGGTCTCGAGGTAGCCGGGCCAGCCTTCGTCGATCTCGGCGCGGGTGCGGCCCTCCCACTCCCCCGCGCTGCGCTCACGCAGGCGCGGCTCGACGGCCACGTCGGCGCCGAGCTGCCCGGCGACCAGCTCCGCGGTGTGATGGGCGCGGACGAGATCGGAGGCGTAGATCGCGTCGACCATGCCCAGGGCGCGCGCGGCGGCGACGGCCTGCTCCGCGCCGAGCTCGCTGAGCGGCGGATCGGCCTGGCCCTGCCAGCGTCCGTCGGCGTTCCACTCCGACTGCCCGTGCCGGACGAGCAGGATGCGGGCCATCGCCGGAACGTAGCGCGTCGGGGTCCGCGGTAGCTTCGACCGCACACGCACGCCAACCGCTCCGAACGCCGCTCCGAACGAACAAGGGGAACGTCATGCAGGCCGCCCTGTGCCTCGAACAGAACCAGCCGCTGTCGGTCGAGGAGGTCACGCCGATCGACCCCGGTCGCGGCGACCTGATCGTCCGCATCACCGCCAGCGGGGTGTGCCACTCGGACCTGTCGGTGATCAACGGCACGCTGCCCGCGGGGCGGGTGGTGCTCGGGCACGAAGGCACCGGCGTGGTCGAGAAGGTCGGCGGCGACATCACCGACCTGCACGTGGGCGACCGTGTGATCGGCTCGTTCATCCCGGCGTGCGGCGTGTGCTGGTACTGCCTGCACGACCAGTCCAACCTCTGCGAGCACACCTACAACGTGATGTTCGTGCCGCGCGTCCGCCGGGCCGACGGCGAGGAGATGGTCGCCATGACCGGCCTCGGCACCTTCGCCGAGATGATGACGGTCCAGCGGATGTCGGTGGTGAAGGTCGAATCCGACCTGCCCGACGAGCAGCTCGCGCTGATCGGCTGTGGCGTGACCACGGGCGTCGGCGCGGCGCTCAACACCGCGCGCGTCGAGCCCGGCTCGATCGTCGCAGTGATCGGGTGCGGCGGCGTCGGCCAGGCCGTCATCCAGGGCGCGCGCATCGCCGGCGCCGCGCGCATCATCGCCGTCGACCCGGTGGCGCTGAAGCGCGAGCACGCGCTGCAGAACGGCGCCACCGACGTGGTCGATCCCACCGACACCGACCCGATCGAAGCGGTGAAGTCCATGAGCGGCGGGCGGGGCGCCGACTACACGTTCGAAGTGATCGGCAACGCCGCGATCGTGCGCCAGGCGCTCGACGCCACCCGTCCCGGTGGCACGTCGGTGATGGTCGGCGTTCCTGCGCTCGGCACCGACATCGCCATCCCCGCGATGACCGTGCTCGAGGAGAAGAAGGTCCTCGGGTGCGTCTACGGCAGCGCGCAGGTGCGGCGTGACTTCCCGCGGCTCATCAGCCTGATCGAGCACGGCAAGCTCGACGTCGGCGCCATGGTGACGCGCACCATGCACCTCCACGAGGTCAACGACGCGATCAGGGCGATGCAGGACGGCGAGGTCATCCGCTCGGTCCTGGTCAACGACTGACCCACCCCACGAGGTTGCGTCACCTGACGGCGTTCTACGCCGCTGAGTGACGCAACCTTGTTCGCTTGTTCGTCGAGGGCGCTACTTGGGGGCGAAGTGCTGGCCGCCGTCGAGGCGGATGGTGCCGCCGTTGAGCATCGGGTTCTCGATGATGGCGACGGCCAGGCGCGCGTACTCGTCGGGGCGGCCCATGCGCTTCGGGAACGCGGCGTCGGCGGTGAGCTGGTCCTCGAACTCCTTGGGGATCCCCGCGGTGAGGCCGGTGGCGAAGAGGCTCGGGGCGATCGTGTTCACGCGGATGCCGAGCGACCCGAGGTCGCGCGCCATGGTCAGCGACATGCCCGCGATCCCGGCCTTGGCCGCGGTGTACGACACCTGGCCGATCTGACCCTCGAACGCCGCGATCGACGCGGTGTTGACGATCACGCCGCGCTCGCCGTCGTCGTTCGGCGTGTTGGTGCTCATCGACCACGCCGCCAGGCGGGCGACGTTGAACGTCGCGATCAGGTTGAGGTTCACGACCTGCTGGAACGTCTCGAGCGGCATCGGGCCGTCTTTCGAGATGGTGCGCACCGACACGCCGCCGCCCGCGGTGTTCACCACCGCGTCGACGCCACCCAGCGTGGCGATCGCCTCGCCGAGGACGCGTTCGGTGCCCTCGAAGTCGGTGACATCGGTCTCGTGGTAGGTGCCGCCGAGTGCAGTCGCCACCGCGGCGCCGCCGCTACCGGCCCGGTCCAGCACTGCGACCTTCCCGCCGCCTGCCACCACGCGCTCGGCGGTGGCCTTCGCCATCCCCGACGCTCCCCCGACCGCGACCAGACGCAGCCCCTGCAGTTCCATCAGTGATCCTCCAAGTGGTCGACCCAAGTGGTCGAGCTGGTGAGCATCGCACGCGGTGCGGGCCCGCCGCCTATTGCGTGTCGACGCGCAGGTACGACTCGGCGAGGCGGCCTTCGGGCAGGCCACCCAGGGCGGCGTTGGCCGCGTTCCAGGCCCGGATGCGTTCGTCGAGACCGCCCGGATCAGGATGCTGGCTCACGTGGCAGCGGAGCGCGTCCATCTTGCGTTCGAACGTGTCGGTGATGTCGACGAAGACGTCGGACACGCCGGCCGTGGCCAGGTACATCTCGCTCGCGGCCCACGGCTCGAGCCCCTCCTCGAGCAGCTCGGGGTGGGCGAACGGGTTCCGGGCGTCCGGGTACACCGCGGCCATGGTGGCCTCGCCCGCGGCGAGGTGGTCGGGGTGGCTCGCGTACACGCGCTGGAAGTTGCGCTCCGGCGACTGCGAGACCACCCGCTGCGGACGCACGCGGCGGATGACGCGACTGATGTCGCGGCGAAGGTCGAACGACGACTCGAGGCGGCCGTCGGGGTACCCGAGGAAGGTGACGTCGGTGACGCCGACCACCTTCGCCGCCGCGCGCTGCTCGGTCTCGCGGATCTCCACCATCGTGGTGCGCGGCACCGACCGGTCGAAGCCGCCGGCCTCACCGCTGGTGCAGATGCAGTACGACACCTCGATGCCGGCGTCGGTCCAGCGGGCGACGGAACCGGCGTTGCCGAAGTCGACGTCGTCGGGATGCGCGGTGACGATCAGGATGCGTTCGACACCTTCGTCGACTGGGTCGGCAGACATCACTCGAAGCTAGTCAGTTGACCGCCGGACCTTCGCCGCCCGCCGGGTAGTTGGCGGACACCGCCAGCTCGCCGCCCTGCCGACGCAGGACGGTGCGCCACAGCGTGGCGGGGTCCGACGTCAGCAGGTCGTCGGGCAGCGCGTCGACGACGAACCAGCCCCCGGCCTCGAGCTCACCCTCGAGCTGCGAGGGACCCCAGCCGGAGTAGCCGGCGAAGATGCGCACCGCTTCGAGGTCGGCGCGCGCGTCCTGCGGGTCACGCCCGAGGTCGACCATGCCGATGCGACCGAGCAACGGTTGCCAGGCGTCGCCGTCGCCGGGATCGATGCCGGCGACGCGCACGAGTCCGATCAGCGCGTCGTGCTGCTGCACCGGACCGCCGACGAACGCGACCGCCGGTGCGCTCGCATACGGCGCCCACACCTCGAGGACGTCGTCGATGCGGCTCTCGGTCGGCTGGTTCAACACCAGGCCCAGCGCGCCCTCGTCGGTGTGCTCGATCA
Organism: uncultured Actinomycetes bacterium; assembly: GCA_963756895.1. Taxonomy (GTDB): domain Bacteria; phylum Actinomycetota; class Acidimicrobiia; order IMCC26256; family DASPTH01; genus DASUAS01. The sequence goes on from CAVWPI010000008.1 coordinate 226,467, forward strand.
TGAACACCACGGAGCGGAAGAAGTTGGGGTCGTGCAGCGTGGGCACCGACACCAGCAGCCGACGAGCGGTGGACGCCATCAGACCGACAACGGGACCACGCCGAAGCGCTCGCGCACCCCGTCGAGCGGCTCGTTCTTGTGCTCGAACAGGCGCACGGTGCCCATCACGTCGATCGTGCACAGGTTGCCGCGCCGGAACGCCTCCACCCAGTGGGCGACGGCGCCGTCGTCGGTGAGCGTGTCGGCGCGGGCGATCTTGATCTTCTTGCCCGCGACGTGGCGGATGCTCCCGTTCTGGAACAGGCCGAGGGTGATGGCGAGGAGCACCAGGCCGCGTTCGTCGGTCATCGACGACGCGATGAACGCGAACACGTCGAGCTCGCCCTCGGGATCGGTGCCGTACCCCGCGAGCACGTGCACCCAGTCGTGACGCGCCCCGAGCTCGTAGATGCCGAACTTCTCGCCGGGGAACGGGAAGCCGTGGCGGTCGTAGAAGTCGGCCACCGCTTTGCCCCAGCTGCCTTCGGGACAGTCGCGCAACGAACGCCACTTCTCCGCGATCACGTGGTCGGCGACGACGCCGGTGTACGCCAGCTTGGACCGGATCAGCTCCTCCCAGCGCCCGCGGACCGACTCCTTGATCGTCTCCTCCTCGTACCAGCTGTGCCGCTGGAGGTCGAGGTACATCCAGGCGAAGTGCCCCTTGGCGAGCCTGCGGGCGTCGCGCAGCAGTGTGAGCGACACGCCGAGGCCGTGGGCGTACTGCTCGACCGGCAGCGCCACGCGCGTGCTGAGCGGGTGCTCGACGAACTCGAGCACCACCATCAGGTGTACCGCGTGGAGCCGCTCCTCCTCGGTCGCACCCGACACCGCCCGGTCGTCCGCCACCGGCACCTCGGCGAGATCGATGCCGTACAGCGACGAGGCGATGCCACCGAGCACCAGCTCCTGGAGCTCGTCGAACCCGCCCGCGGGCGCGAACGCGGCCTTCACCATGCCGAGCACCCGGCAGGCGTCGGTCTCGGTCGGGAGCAGCACGGCGGCGAGGCTACCGGTGCGCCGCGGTGGTCACGCGCGCCCGCCGGGCCAGCCACCAGCCCACGCCGGTAACCGCCGCGCCCACCAGCAGCGCGACGCGCAGCCCCCACGAGTTGCCGGGATGGTCGGCGTCGATGGTGCTCATCATCGACGTCGAGATCGCCACCGCCACCGCGAGGGCGAGCACCCGAGACGCACTGAGCGCGGCCGACGCCTCGGCGGCGTCGTCGGTCTCGACGTCGATCAACGCGTACGACGTCGCCGCGCTGTAGACGACGCCGTTCCCCAGCCCGATCAGCGCCAGCGTCAGGATGACCGACCCCAGAGGGCCGTCGGGACCGACGATGGCGAGCGCGACCATGCCGACGACCATCGCCGCCGAGCCGAGCGCGAGCGTGCGGGGCGCGGTGAGCGAGCGGATCATGAAGCCCGACAGCACGCCGCCGAGCGCGAACGGCGCCGAGAACCCGAGGAAGAGGATGCCGGCCTCGAGCAGGCTGACCCCGCGCACCAGCTCGAGCGCGGTCGGCACCAGCACCATCACGACGCCCGAGCCCCAGTTCGAGAACGTGGCGGTGGCCGTGCCGAGCCGGAACGGAGCCAGGCCGGTGACGCTGGCGGCGACGAGCGGGTCCCGTCCGCGCACGCGCAGCCAGACGAGCACGAGGAACACCGCGCCGACGAGGATGCCCCCGACGGTGTACGCGTTGAGCCAGCCGGCCGCCGCCACGTGTTGGATCGCCGCGCACGCCGACCCGATGCCGAACATCAGCAGCACGAGGGTGACCACCGGCACCGAGCGGGTGCGGTCGACGGGCAGGTGCGGGACCAGCCACACGAGCAGCACGAACGCGATCGACAGCAGCACCACGTTCACGCCGAAGAACGCGCGCCACGACCACACGTCGGCGAGCACGCTGGCGACGAGCGGGCCGATCGCACCGCCGATGCCGCCGAGCGCACCCCAGATGCCCACCGCGAACGGTTGCGAGTCGCCGCCCTCGAACAGCGCGTCGATGGCGACGAGCGACGTCGTGAAGCAGCACGCGGAGGCGATGCCCTGCAGCGAGCGGCCGAGCATCATCACGCCGAAGGTCTCGCTCCACGCGCAGGTCGCCGACGCGATCGCGAACCCCACGACCCCGATCAGCAGCACCGGCCGCGCGCCGACGCGGTCGGCGATGCGACCGATCAGGAGCAGCGGCGCAGCGAACGCCAGGCTGGCGGCGGTGACGATGGCGCCGGCGACCGCGGGCGTCACTCCCAGGTCGCTGCCGATCGTCGGCAGCAGCACGACCACGCCGTTCATGTCGACCGAGAGCGCGATCACGGGGAGGCTCAGCGCGAACAGCGCCAGCCACCGGCGCACGTTCGGATTCACTGCGCGCGGTCCAGCTCATCGGGGTCGACGAGGCCCAGCGCGACCGCGGCGCGCCACTGGGCAGCACGATCGAGCGCGCCGCGCGTGCCCTGCGTCGACCACCAGGTGCCGAGGTCGTCGTCGTAGCGGAGCGGCGCCGGTGGCGGCGCGCCGGTGACGCGGTGCAGCACCGCACCGAGCAGCGCGGGTGCGTCCGCCGCGGCCGGGGGCCCGCTCACGAACGGGATGCTCCAGAAGTCGGGTGTCTGCATGCCGGGCGCGCCGCCGGGGATGGTGCCGGGGCCGTCGGCGGCGCGGACCGAGATGTCGGCACTCCCGGAGTGGCGCGAGTTGAGCAACGTGATCGCCAGCGAATTCTGGCGGCGGGCGAGCTCGGTGCCGGTGTGCGCGAGCGCGGGCGTGCGGGCGAGGAGCTGGAGGTGCACCGAGCGCGACGAGCGCGTGCAGCACGACCTCCTCGTACTGACCGGCGCCGGGACCGCTCCACAGCAGGTCGTGCGCGAGCGAACCGGTCAGGAGCGTCGGCACCTCGGCCTGGTAGCGCTCGTTGACCACTCGGGTGGCCACGGGCGCGCCGTCCGGTGGTCCGACGATGCGGCCGGGGGACGCGGTGGCGCCGAGCGCGACGGTCTCGACCAGGGTGTCACCGGCGATGAACGCATCGAGCAGCGGCGCCGCAACCGTCACCGAGAGCGCGACGAGTCCGGCACGCGGGCCCGGGTCGGGTGCACGCGCGACGAGCGCGTCATCGGCGAGGCGCGTCGCGGCGTCGGCGACTCCCAGCGCGTCGAGCGCGGCGACCGCGACATCGACCGTGACCGCGAGCCCGGTGGCAGGCTCCATCGGTGTGCCCTGCGGGTAGATGCCGGGCTCGCCGAAGAGGGTGTTCGACGAGAAGAGGTCCGGGTCGACCGGGAGCCGCGGCGCCGTGGCGAGCACCTCGGTGAGCGCCGCGATCTGGTCCGCGGTGTGTTCGTCGTCGGTCGGCACGGTCCGGACACGCTAGAACCGACCGTACGATCGCGAGGTGACCCGACTGTCCGCGAACGGGGTGGAGGACCGAGATGGCTGAGCCGGTGGGTTGGTTGCGGGCGGTGGTGGTCGATGCGGCCGATCCGCCCAAACTGGCCGAGTTCTGGCAAGCGGTGCTCGGCGTCGGGATCGTCGAGACCGCGCCCGACTGGATCCAGCTCGAGCCCGACCGCGGCGGCGCGTTCATCGCGTTCGAGCCCGCGCCCGAGGGCCGGACGCCGAGCGGCTTCCGCACACGACCCGACATCGAGGTGGACGACATGGAGGTCGCCCGCACCCGCATCGAGGAGCTCGGCGGCCGCCTGGTCGAGGTGATCCACGCCCGCCCCGGTGAGTCGCACTACCGGATGGCCGACCCCGAGGGCAACGAGTTCACCGTCGTCCTCCCACTGCCGGCCGACGTCGCGCGCAAGGCCTACGGACCGAAGGGCACGCCCGGGTGACCGAACGCGTCTACCGCTCCGTCGCGCACCGCGCCCACGCCGGCGCCGTCACGCGGCCGGATCGTGATGCGCGTCCTGGTGCTGGTCGTGACCGGTGTGGCGCTCTACCTGGTGCTGCCGGGGCTGATCGCGATGTTCGGGTCGCTCCCCCAGCTCGAGGCGGTGTTCCCGGCGTGGTTCGTGCCGATCTTCGTGCTGGAGGCGGCGGCGTTCGGGTGCATCTGGATCCTGATGCGCATCGCGTTGCACACCGACAAGTGGTTCGACATCGCGTGCGCGCAATTGTCCGGCAACGCGTTGAGCCGCGCGCTCCCCGGCGGCGCAGCCACCGGTGGCGCCACCATGTTCCAGATGCTGAGCCGCTCGGGGTTCGACGGTCCGACCGCGAGCACCGCGCTCACCGCCGTCGGCCTGCTCTCGACCGCGACGTTGTTCGTGCTGCCGATCCTCGCGCTGCCCGCGATCCTCTTCGGCCTCGCGGTGAGCTCGGAGCTGGTGCAGGGCGCGATCCTCGGCGGCGTCCTCGGGATCTTCCTGCTGACGGGCGCGTCGATCCTGCTCGTCTCCGACCGTGTCGTGCGCGGCGTGGGCCACGTGCTCGACTGGTTCATCCAGCACGTGGCGCGCCGACCCGCGCCCGTGCCCAGCATGGCCCAACGACTGGTCGTGTCGCGCGACTTCGTGCGCAGCGCGTTGGCCGAGTCGTGGAAGCGCGCGGTGCCCGCGGCGCTGGGCAACCAGCTGTTCGACTTCCTCGCGTTGTACGTGAGCCTGCTCGCGGTGGGATCGCACGTCGACCCTGTGCTCGTCCTGCTCGCGTTCGTCGCGGGGAGCGCGCTGGCGATGATCCCGATCACCCCCGGCGGCCTCGGGTTCGTGGAGGCGGGGCTCACCGGTGTGCTCACGCTCGCAGGCGTGACCCCCGACCACGCGGTGCTCGCGGTCCTGCTCTACCGCCTGTTCTCGTACTGGCTCCCGCTGCCCGCCGGCCTGGTGGCGTCGATCCTCTTCCGCCGCCGCCACCGCCTCACCGCCTGACCCCCGACGACCATTTGGCGTGGCAGACCCGCGATATGCACGGGTTTGCCACGCCGAAACCGGAGACGCGGCTACGGCGCGGTCGTGGTCGGGCTCACGAGGGTGGTCGGGACCTCGACCGAGTCGGGGTCGGTCGTGGGCGGCACCGTCGACGGCGCGCCGGTAGTGACCGGGGTCGTGGACGACGTGGTCGTCGAGCTCGTCCCTCCCTCGTGCTCAATTGGAGAAAGCGTTCAGCGGGGCAGGATTTACCACCAACTCGATGTCGAGACAGTGAGGCCGGCTCCGACGAAGGGGTGACCGGCCACCCCGGCCGGATCCAGACCAGGAGAGATCGATGAAGTACATGCTGATGATCTACGGCAACGAGGACCTCTGGGGGTCGTTCCCGCCCGAGGAGTTCGAGAAGGTGGTCACCGAAACCAACGCGCTCCAGGCCGAGCTCAAGGCGTCGGGCGAGTTCGTGAGCGCCTACGGCGTCGGCGACCAGGTGCTGGCGAAGCAGGTGACGCTGGTCGACGGCGCCCCCGTGGTCACCGACGGGCCCTACCTCGAGGCCAAGGAGTACCTCGGCAGCTTCGACATCATCGACGTCGACAGCCTCGAGCGCGCGCTCGAGATCGCGGCCCGGGTGCCCTTCGCCCGGCTCGGCCAGGTCGAGGTGCGCCCGTTGATGCACGAGGCCCCGGACAACGCGTGAGCGCGACACCGACGACCGAGGACCTGCTGCGGGAGCTCGCGCCGCAGGTCCTCGGCGCGTTGGTGCGTCGCTATGGCCACTTCGACGCCGCCGAGGACGCGGTGCAGGAGGCGCTGGTCGCGGCGTCGGTGCAGTGGCCCGAGCAGGGTGTGCCGGTCAACCCCGCGGCGTGGCTGACGACGGTGGCGACGCGGCGGCTGATCGACCAGCTCCGCGGCGACGACGCGCGCCGTCGACGCGAGGAGACCGACGTGGTCGCGAACGAGCGGCTCGTCCCGGATGCAGCCGCGTCGCACGATGACACGCTCAACCTCCTCTACCTGTGTTGCCACCCGTCGCTCTCACCGCCGTCGCAGCTCGCGTTGACCCTGCGCGCGGTCGGCGGCCTCACCACTGCGGAGATCGCGACCGCGTTCCTCGTGCCCGAGGCGACGATGGCCCAGCGCATCAGCCGAGCCAAGCAGTCGATCAAGACCGCCGGCGCGACGTTCCGCCTGCCACCCGAGGACGAGCGTCCCGAGCGGGTGCGCGTCGTCCTGCAGGTGCTCTACCTCGTGTTCAACGAGGGGTACACGACGTCGTCGGGCGACGACCTGCAACGCACCGACCTCACCGCCGAGGCGATTCGGCTCACGCGCATGCTGCACACGCAGCTCCCCGACGACGGCGAGGTCACCGGCCTGCTCGCGCTCATGCTGCTCACCGACGCTCGCCGCGACGAGCGCACGGGCGTCGGCGGCGCGCTCGTGCCCCTCGACGAGCAGGACCGCGCGCGCTGGGACCGCGCGCTGATCGTCGAGGGCGTCGGGCTCCTCAGCGGGGTGCTCGGGCGCACGCCGCTCGGTCCGTACCAGCTGCAGGCCGCGATCGGGGCCGTGCACGACGAGGCGCCGAGCGCGGCCGACACCGACTGGGCCGAGATCCTCGAGCTCTACGAGCTCCTCGACCGCATCGCGCCCAACCCCATGGCCACGCTGAACCGCGTCGTCGCGGTCGCCGAGGTGCACGGGCCCGACGCCGGGCTCGCGCTGCTCACGTCGCTCGACGCCGACGACCGCATCGCCGGCCACCACCGCACCTACGCGGTGCGTGCGCACCTGCTCGAGCGCAACGGTGACGTCACTGCCGCCCGCGCCGCCTACCTCGAGGCGGCCCGTCGCACCACGTCACGCCCCGAGCGCCGCCACCTCGAATCCCGCGCCGCCCGCCTCTAGCGCCAACCGACCGTTTGGCGCCGTTCAACGGCGATATACGCCCTCCAGGGACGCCAAATCGGAAGGGTTCAGGTCAGTGCCACTGGGCGAGCTCGATCACGGTGTTGGCGGGGCCGACGAGGAAGACGAGCTTGCGGTCGTGGAAGTCCATCGACTGGTTGCGCGTGGGGAAACCGGCGGCGTCGAACTCGGCCACGGTGGCGTCGAGGTCGTCGACGCGGAAGCAGATGTGGTTGAAGCCGGTCCCGGCGAGGTCGCCCGACGAGCGGTCGATGAGCTGCGCGGGCTTGTGGAAGTGCAGCAGCTGCACCTCCTGGTGCGGATCCCCGTCGGGGATCGCGAGCGTGACGTGATCGGCGTCCATCCCCGGGATGCCCATGTACGCGTCCATGGTCGCCCCCGAGATGCGCACGGTCTTGATCACCTGGAAGTCGAGCACGGCGAAGAACTGGATCGCCTCGTCGAGGTCGAAGACCGCGACGGTCACGTGGTCGAAGGTCGCTGCACTCCCCATGGCGGTCAGGCCCGCTGGTCGAGCTGCACGTAGTTGCCCTCCGGGTCCTGGAGGAACACGCTGCGCACGAACCCACCCGCGGGCTCGCCGTACATCGTGGTGTCGGCGCCGGGACCGTCGCCGCCGCCCATGAGGACGGTGACGCCCGCGTCGCGGACGCGCTGCATCATCCCGTCGATGTCGTCGACCCAGAACGCGAAGTGATGGACGCCCATCTGGAACAGCTGTGCCGGCTGACCCTTGATGTCGTTGGTGATCTGTTGGTCGAGGACGATGAAGCTCTCGTGCGGCCCGTCCTGGTAGCGCAGGTACACCGCGCGCCGCTGGGCCGGGGGTTGGCCGGGACCCTGCGAGAACTCTTCGATCTTGTCGGCGGTGACGCGGAGACCGAGGACGTCCCGGTAGAAGCCGAGCGCCACCTCCATGTCACGCACCCCGACCGCGACGTGGGACACCGCCTGGATGGTCATGGCGCGGACACTACTGCGACGCGCTTCAACCCTCGTTGAGATATGCCAGCAGCCGTTGCGCCAACTCGTCCGGGCGGGCCAGCGCAGGAAGGTGGCCGCCGTCCATCTCGTCGGGCTCGAACCCGAGGCGCTCCCGCACGACCCGCCGTTGGAAGTCGGCCGGGAAGAAGCGGTCGTCGCGACACAGCAGGAAGCGCGTCGGCACGTCGGGCCAGGCGTCGAGCGGCCACGGGTCGGCGAACGGCGCGCCCGACTGCGGCCACACGTGCGCTTCCGACTCGCGCGCGACGTCGTCGGGAACGTCGTGCAGGAACATGTCGACCGGGTCGTCCGATGCGTCGGCCCCACGCGCCTCGGCGTGGCCGGTGTTCGTCCACCAGTCCCCGCCCGACTCCCCCGGTCGGGGCACCATCGCCGCGAGCAGGATCATCAGGTCGACCGGCAGGCGTTCGCACACGAGCGGCGCGACGAAGCCCGACAGCGACTGCGCGACGAGCACGACGTCGGCGCCGGTCGCCGATCGCGTCGACCACGCAGTCCGCGTACTCGGGAAAGCCAGCGGTGTCGTCGGTGACGGGGAGATCGACCGCGACGACGTCGTGACCTGCCACCTCGAGGTGCGGCACCACGAGGTGCCAGTACCACGAGTCGGAACCCGCGCCGGGCAGGAGCACGAACGTCGCCACGTCGACCGCGTCAGCTCGGAGGCTGATGGAGACGGAACAGCGCGCCCGTGGGATCGGTCACCGTGGCGAGACGACCGTACGGCGTGTCCTCGCCCTTCATCACCACTTCACCGCCGAGCGACACGACCTCCGACACGCTGTGGTCGCAGTCGGTGACGCCGAAGTACACGCTCCATCCCGCGGGCACCCCTTCGGGCAGGAAGCCGGACGCGTCCATCACGCCCGCGTACTGCTCGTCGCCGACGGCGACGGTCGAGTAGCGGAACTCGTCCGAGTCGCTCTCGGTGCGCGTGTTCCAGCCGAACACGGCACGGTAGAACGCGAGCGACGGCTCGTACGCGCGCGTGTGCAGCTCGAACCAGCTCGGCGCGCCCGGCTCACCCACGAAGCCAAAGCCCCGGTGGTCACCCGGCTGCCACATGCCGATCACCGCGCCGCCGGGGTCGACGACGACGGCCATCCGTCCGAGCGCCATCACGTCCATCGCCGGCACCATCGCCTGGCCACCGTGCTCGGCCGCCCGGGCCACCGCAGCGTCGGCGTCGTCGACCGCGAGGTACACCGACCAGAGGTCGGGGATGCCCGCCTCGCCGTCGTTGCGCATGCACCCCGCGACTCGCTCGCCCTTGAGCTGGAAGTTCTTGTACCCGCCGTAGTCGGCACCCGGATCTTCGACCGTCCACCCGAACAGTCGGCCGTAGAACTCCTGGCTGCGCCCGGGGTCGGACGTCAGCAGCTCGACCCAGCAGGGGGTCCCCAGTGGAGAGTCGCCTCGTTTCGCCACGGTGGCTCCTTCGTCGTGCGGTCCCGGCCATCGGGAACACTCAGACGATTCGACCGCCGTCACCGGCGGAATTCATCGCGCCGGCTCGAGGATCACGACCGGGATCCTGCGATCGGTCTTCGTCTCGTACTCCTTGAAGGTCTCGTAGTCCTGCTTGTTCCAGTCGTAGAGCTCGTCGCGCTCCTCGGGACCGGCGACCCGGGCCCGGACCGCACGGGTCTCGCCGCCGACCTCGACGGTGACGTCGGGGTGGGCCACCAGGTTGTGGAACCAGGCCGGGTTGACCGGTGCGCCCGCGTACGAGGCGAAGATCACGAGGTCGTCACCGCGCTCGCGGTAGAGCAGCGGCGACAGGCGCTCCTGGCCGCTCTTCGCGCCCGTGGTGTGCAGGATGAGCAGGGTCGCGCCGCCCAGGCTCGGCGCGGTGCCGCCGTTGGCGCGCAACTCCTCGATCACCTTGTCGTTCCACTCACTCATCGCCGCGTGCTCCTCCCTTCTACCCGATCGCTCGCTCGCGCTCGCTCCGTCCCAACAGGCGGACTGCTCCCGTGCGCTACGACGCGGGTTGCGCCTCGGCGGCGCGCTTGATCGCGGCCAGCGTCTCGGGGATCCCGTCGCGCGCCCGCTCGTAGCGGTCGGTGATCTCGGCGCCGGCGCGGTCGCCGAAGTGCTCCTCGAACATCGCTTCACCCGTGGGGAGGAACTGCCACGACTCGGTCACCTCGGTACCGCCGTCGACCTCGGTGAAGCTGTAGCTCCAGCGGGCGATCGTGCCGCCGACCGCCCACGCGAACTCGCGGCCCGGATCGGCGGCCACGACCTCCGAGCGCGTCTCCCAGGTGCGGTCGGGCAACTCGTTGCGACCGGTGAACCACGCACCGACGCGCGGTCCGTCGCCCTCGTCCCACCAGCACGCCTTGCAGATGGGGCTGTACTCGCCCATCCGGGTGACGTCGGCGACCAGCTCGTACACGTCCGCGGGAGCACGGGTGACGACGATGGATCCGGAGTGTGTGCGGGGTGATCTCGGGAACTGATGTCATGGGAGCAGTCTGCACCCCCCGGAGGATCGCCGCCATGAGCCCGAGCATCGCCACCGCCCGCATCGTCGACCGCGCCGAGCTGCTCGACTTCCTGCGGTCCCGACACCACGGCCTGCTCGCGACCACGCGCCGTGACGGACGACCGCAGCTGTCACCGGTGACGTGCGGTCTCGACGGTGACGGTCGCATCGTGGTGTCGACCTACCCCGACCGAGCCAAGGCCCGGAACGCGCGCCTCGACCCGCGCGTCTCGATCTGCGTGCAGTCCGACGACTGGAGCGGCGAGTACGTGCAGGTCGACGGTCAGGCGGAGGTGCTCGACATGCCCGACGCGCTCGACGGGCTCGTCGACTACTTCCGCGGCATCTCCGGCGAGCACCCCGACTGGGACGAGTACCGCGTCGCGATGCAGCTGCAGCACAAGTCGCTGGTGCGCATCACCATCGAGCGCTGGGGCCCGATCGCGACCGGCGGCTTCCCCGCCGACGTGGCCGCGCGCCTGGAGGCGAAGGGCTAGGACACCAACTCGACTTCGAAGCCGTCGCGGTCCTCGAGGTACGCGACGTCGGCGCCGCCCGCGATCGGGTGCGCGCCGTCGGTCGACATCGGGGCCCATCCGTAGCCGGGCGCGGCGGCGACGAGGTCGGTCAGCGACACCTCGCCGTCGACCCGGAACGCGAGGTGGTTGAGCCCGGGACGGAACCGGCTGTAGAGCATCCCCGGGACCATGTCGGACGACTGCTCGAGCACCACGCTGAACGTCCCTCGGTGGCGGAACAGCAGCTTGTCGGTGACCGCAGGATCCCGCTCGTAGCCGAGGCACCCGAGCAGCCAGCTCCACGACTGCTCGGCTCGTCCGAGGTCGGGAACCCACAGCGTGAGGTGGTGCAGCATCGGCCCGACGTTAGCGACCGGTGTTGACATGTGACTATACGGTCACCTATTCTGGGCACGTGGACGAGGTGTTCAAGGCGCTCGCCGACCCGACCCGGAGGAGCCTCCTCGACGAGCTGTTCCGCGACGACGGCCAGACGCTCGGTCAGCTCGACGCGCGGTTCGAGATGTCGCGCTTCGGGGTGATGAAGCACCTGAAGCAGCTCGAGGATGCCGGCCTCGTCGTCACGCGGCGACGGGGCCGGGAGAAGCTGCACTTCCTCAACCCCGTCCCGATCCGGCTCGTCCACGACCGGTGGGTGAGCAAGTACGCCGAACCGTGGGCCAGCGGGCTCAGCGGTCTCAAGCAGGAACTGGAGCGCGAGATGGAGCCGACGATGGAAAAGGTGTTCGAGATCTACATCAAGACCACGCCCGACCGACTGTGGGACGCGATCACCGACCCCGCGACGCGGGCCAAGTACAACTTCGGCGCCGGCGCGCACTCCGACTGGACGGCCGGGTCGCGCGTGGAGCTGCAGGCCGGCGAGTTCCTCCTCGGCGAGGGCGAGATCGTCGAGGCCGACCCGCCGCGCAAGCTCGTGCACACGTTGCTGGCGCACTTCAGCCCCGAGGCGGAAGCCGAGGGCTCCTCCCGCGTCACCTGGGAGATCGAGCCGGTGGCCGACTCGTGCCGCCTCACGGTGGTGCACGACCAGATGCGGGAAGGCGCGTGCGAGCAGCTCTACGGGGGATGGCCGATGATCCTCTCGGGCCTGAAGACCTGGCTCGAGAGCGGCGAGCTGCTCACCACACCCGGTTCGCTCATGTACAGCTGAGCGCGGCTTCGCGAGTCCGCACCGGACGGTGCGCGTGGGGCATCATGGGGCTCGCACCGGCAACCGACGCCGGTCACGAGGAGCGAAGGGCAGCCATGAGCTCAGAGGTCGCCGTCCCCGACAGCACGCACAGCGCGCGGTTCGAGGAGTCGCTCGCAGCCGAGCAGGCCGCCGAGCGCGGGCTGTTCGTCACGATCACGAAGACGGTCCTGATTTCACTCCCGATCATGATCGGGATCTTCCTGCTGATCACGCTCTTCGCGATCAGCGACAAGACCGAGTGGTACGTGTGGGTGGGCCTCGGGGTCGGACTCGGCGTGATCGGCGCGATCTTGCTCGGCTCGCTCGCGGGCGCCACGATCAGCGCCCACCGCCTCGACGCGGTCGACCGCGCCACCTACGACTGAGCTGCGAACTGCTCAGAGGGTGGTGAGCCGGCCGATCAGGTCGGTGGGCAGGTACGCAGCGCGGGTGCGCGTCCACGATTGACTCGACTCGGGGTCGTAGACCGTCGGCAGCTTCATGCCCTTCGGTACCGCCGCCTCGGTCATGCCCGCCGTGCCGCGCGGTGAGCACGCTGCGCACCGCGTGGTCGGCGAAGGCGACGATCCCCACGGTGCCGAGCTCCTCCCCTGCGGCCTGCGCCTTGCCCATCACCTGGTCGGCGACGCCGGCCGTGCTCAGGTAGGTGACGCTCCCGTCGGGCGCGGTGACGGCGTCGATCGACGTGACGTCCCACATGCCCGCCGCCTGGAGCAGGGTCGCGATCTCGGTCTGCGCGTACACCGGGACGTCGTGCTGCAGGATGAACCGGAACACCAGCTTGGCCAGCGCCTCGTTGGTCGGTCCGGCCTGCAGGTCACCGTCGTCGCCGACGCGGTTGCCGAACGCGAACACCACCAGGCTGTCGACGTCCTTCGCCGCGACGCGCGGCGGCGCGTACGCCAGGAACGGTGACGACGCGACCTCGGCGGCCGGCACCCTCGCCTCGAGACCCGCGAGCGAGTCATCGCTCAGGCCGGTGACGACCTGCTTCGCCAGCGCGGCGTCGTCGTACTCATCGGCCAGGCGTTGCGTGAGCGCGCTGCGGTAGTCGGTGGGAGTGGTCGTCGTGGTGTCCTTCGCGAACGCTGCGGCAGGGAGCAGCGCGGCGGTGATGGTCGCGGCGACCGTCAGCACGATCGTCACGATCATCATCCCCCGCCTGCCCACGCCGAGACGGTAGCCCGCGGTCTCGATGCTCAGCGGCGACGCGAGGCGCACGTGCGTCGCTCCCTCGCCTGCGGTCATCTCGACGCACTCGTAGCGGTCGACCGTGTCACCGAGGTCGTCGAAGAGCCGCTCCCCCGCGCCGAGCAGGATCGGCGCGATCGAGTACTGCAGGTCGTCGATCAGTCCCGAGCGCAGGTACTCGCGCACGGTCGCGGCGCCGCCACCGAGGCGGATGTCGTTCGCGCCGGCCGCGGCGCGCGCCTGCTCGAGCGCCGACTCGATGCCGTCGGTCACGAAGTGGAAGGTGGTGCCGCCCTGCATCTCGATCGGTTCGTGCGCGTGGTGGGTGAGCACGAACACCGGGTGGTGGTACGGCGGCTCGGGTCCCCACCAACCGCGCCACTCCTCTCCCGCCACCGGACCCCAGGGCCCGCGCACGGGCCCGAACATGTTGCGCCCCATCACGGTGGCGCCGATGCCCTCGAAACCGCGGGCCGCGAAGCGGTTGTCGATGCCCTCGGTGCCGCCGGGCTGGCCGACGATCTCGTGCCACGTGCGGGTCTCGAACATCCACTCGTGCAGGCTCTCGCCGCCGACGCCGAGCGGTTCCTCCAGGCTCTGGTCGGGACCGGCGACATAGCCGTCGAGCGACATGGACAGGCAGTGGACTCGGAGCTGCGACATGGGTGCCTCCTGGGATCGTTCGTCGGGTTCACTCCGTACGTCGGAGCCGATCCGGCGTTCTCGACATCAGACGTCGCGCGCGGCCGGGATTCAGCGGACGGATTCAGCGGACGGATTCAGCGGCCGGGTTCCTCGAGCCGTTCGCGGATGGCGCGCTTGTCCGGTTTGCCGGAGCCGAGCCAGGGCACGTCGTCCTCGCCCCACACGTCGATGCGCGTGGGCACCTTGTACGAGGAGATCTGCTCGCGCGCGCGCGGGCGATGTCGTCGGGATCGAGGGTGCGCCCGCGTGCGGGCACCAGCACCGCGGCGACCTGCTCGCCGAACTCGGGGTGCGGGAGTCCGAGCACGAACGCGTAGAGCACCTCGTCGAACTCCTCCTCGAGGAACAGCTCGACCTCGCGCGGAGCGACGTTGGCGCCGCGCGACTTCACCATCTCGGTGGTGCGACCCACGAACCACGCGCGCCCGTCGTGCAGGAACACGCGGTCGCCGGTGTGGAACCAGCCGTCGGCGTCGAACACGTCGGCGCGCTCCTGCTTGTAGTAGCCGTGCATGAGGCCGTAGCCCCGCACCCACAGCTCGCCTTCTTCGCCGTCGGGCACGTCGAGGCCGGTGTCGGGGTCGACGACCCGGTACCCGACCGACGCGATGTTGCCGACGGTCTCGCTCATGCCGCGGTGCGCGGGGATGCCGGGCACGGGACCGCCGACCAGCGCGAGGTCGGCGGGTCCGACGGTGAGGCCGGGGATGTCGGGCAGCGTGCGGCCGGCGAACGACGGGTGATCGCGCATCGCCTGCAGCAGCGTGGGCCAGCCCAGCACGTGCGTCGCCTGGGCGGCCTCGATGAGGTCGAGCGCGGCGCCGGGATCGAAGCGTTCGGTGACGAGCACCGTCGCGCCCGACTGCAGCGCGGCGCCGAGGATCAGCGTGCCGCCGATCCAGAAGAACGGGAACGCACAGAAGAACCGCGCCGGCGTGCCGTCGGCGGTCTGGAGCGCGGCGAGCGCGGTGGTCGCGCGGCACGACGGTGCCGTGGGTGTGCACCACACCCTTGGGGTCGGCACTCGAACCCGACGTGTAGGTGACCTGCGCGAGATCGGCGGGGACGACTTCGGCTTCGACCGCGTGCAGGAGCTCGTCGGTGACGTCGTCGATCGGCCGGGCGCGTCGAAGGCGAGCGGCGTCGCCCACGGGCGCGTCGTGGTGTCGCCGGTGAGCCACACCGCGCGCAGTGACGGCGCCGCGGGGAGGAAGAGGCGCGGGCCGGTTGCCTCGGCGAGCCCGGGCACGCTGGCCTCGAGCATGTCCTGCATGTCGTGGCCGAGCACGGTGCGCGCGGTGAGGAGCGTGTCGATGTCGCCGATGCGCAGCACCGTGCGGATCTCGGCCGGGCGGTACGTGGTGGCGAGCGGCATCACCAGCGCGCCGATGCGGCTCGCCGCCAGCCAGGCGACCACCCACTCCTGCCCGTACGGGAAGTACAGGCCGACGCGCGTGCCCTTGCCCATGCCCGCCGCCAGCATGCGCCGGGCGAGGCGCCGCGACTCCTCCTCGGCCTGCGCGTACGTCATGTGCCGATCGGGCGTGACCACGAAGTCGTGATCGGGCCAGTGTGCGACCGCGTGGCTGCAGGGCATCGCCGACGGTCGGGCGGAACGGCATCGCGGGCACCGGCGGCACCGCGGGCGCGGTCATCGGGCGAGTTCGGCGGCGAGCGCCTCGGCCTCGACGTCGAGGCGACGTTCGAGCCCTGGGACGATCGCGCGTTCGGCCTTGCCCCCGACGAGCGGGATCCGGATCCGGAAGTCGCCGTCGATGCGACGGCGGCACGACCCGTCGCTGGTCGCGGTGATCGTCAGCGACGCGGTGCCGTCGGCCCGGCCGCCCACGCCGTCGGCGGAGAAGTCGAGCGTGCCGGTGCCGGTCGACACGTCGATGCGGAGGTCCTGCACCCACGTGAGCTTGCGTCCGCCGACGACCTTCTGCGCGATCGGGTCGAGCTGGCCGATGTACTCGTAGCGCAGCGTGAGTCGACGCTCGGGGCCGTCGACCTCGTGGGTCACGACGTCGGGCCGCGCCAGATCGGGTAGGTCGAGCACCGTCTGGAACCCGGGATCGCTCATCAGCGTGGCGACCTGCTCGACCGTCCCCGCGAAGTCGTGCTCACGCTCGAAGTGCACGCCGGGAGTCTGCACCACACGCACGAACATGCGTCAATGTGGCGGAATATCTCCGCAGCGTTGACGCATGAACGGTGGGGCGGGGCGGGCGGGTCAGCGGTAGGTGTCAGGGTCGGGTGGCGTGTCGGTGTCGGCGTCGGTGCCGCGGGAGTCGGCGATGTACCGCCACACCTGCGGCTGCGAGCCGTCGAGGTCGGTGAAGCCGTATGCGTCGGCGAGCTCGCCCGAGGTCACCGACCGCTGGTTCCACCGGGCCCGGTCGGCATCGGCGGCCAGCGCGGCGACGGCACGGCCGACGTAGCGCGGCGACTCCGACACCGCGAAGTCGGGCGGGCCGGTCGAACTCGCGCCAGTTCTCCTCCCGCACGCCGAACGCCTCGAGCATCATCTCCGACCGCAGGAATCCGGGCGTGATCGCGACTGCGGTGCCGTCGACGCGGGCGAGCTCGTGGCCCTGGGAGAACGCCAACCGGTTCACGCCCACCTTGGCCAAGTCGTAGTACACCGAGATCCGGTACTCGTCGGCGTTGTACTCGGTGGTGCCGTCGGTGACCTCGACCACCAACCCGCCGGGACGCTCGACCAGCAACGGCAGCAGATGGTGCGACGTGATGAGGTGGGTGTCGAGCGCGAGCCGCAGGATGCGCAGGCCGTCGTCGAGATCGAGCTCCCAGATCGGGGTGTCCCATTGCGCGGGACCACCTTTGAGCAGCTCGGCGCCCCAGATGTCGTTGACCAGCACGTCGAGCCGGCCCTGCTCGTCGCGCACGCGCGACGCGAACGCCGCCACCTGCGCGGGGTCGAGGTGGTCGACGGCCACCGCGATCCCCTCGCCCCCGACCGCGCTGACCAGTTCGGCGGTTTCCTCGATCGTCTCGGGGCGGTCGTAGTCGGACCGCAGTGGTGTCTCCCGGCTGCTGCGACCGGTGCAGTAGACGGTCGCGCCGGCCTCGCCGAGCGCAGTCGCGATCCCCCGTCCCGCGCCGCGCGTCGCGCCCGCGACCACAGCCACGCGCCCTCGCAACGCGTCCGGATCGGGAGTCCACGGCATCGCGCGAGTCTGCCACGGTCGTTGCGCGACGCCGCCGGATCGAACAGGATCAGCCGATGGCTCTGGGCGTCGAGGGAATGCGAGCGGGGAAGGTCGTCCGCAAGACGATCTTCCTCACGCTCGGCACGGCCATCTTCATCTTCTGCCTGACGCTCGTGTACGAGTCGATGCGGGCGGTCATGGACGTCGGCGGCGCGTGCGCGTCGGGCGGCGCGTACGAGATCAGCCAAGCGTGTCCCAAGGGCGTCGGCTGGGTGATGCCGGTGGGGATCTTCGGCATGCTCTTCGCCGGCATCTTCACCTTCCTCGGCGTCTTCGACGAGGGTGGGCCGCGGCCCTACGTGTTCGCATGGTCGGCGCTGTTCCTCGCGCTGGGCTGGAACTTCCTCGACTACGGGTTCGACGCGCCCGACGGTGGCACCGCGGTCGGGTGGCTGGTCTGCGGGTTCGTGTTCGTGGCCATGGGCGGCGTGCCGCTCCTCTTCCTCCTGTCGCCGCGCATCGCGCGCTGGTCGCTCTGGGGCCCGAACTCCCAACGGGCCGACGACTACCTCCACCCCTATAAGCCACCGCCCCTGCGTGCGAAGACCCCGGCGAAGACGCCCGCCGCGGCCTCGACCGTGCCCACGAGCATGCCGTACGCCGCGCCCACCACCGCGCCCGCGACGTGGTCGCCGGTCCCCGGTTCCCCGGTGTCGACCGTCGACCTCCCCGACCCGGTTCCCGACGTCGTGGCGCCCGAGGACGAGCCGAGCATCCCGAAGGGCAACGTGGTCGAGCAGTTGGCGACGCTCGCCGACCTGCGCGAACGCGGGATGCTCGACGACGACGAGTACGAACGCGCCAAGGGCGCGGTCCTGGGTGAGGACGAACGGTCATGACCACACAGATGCGCGTCGTGCTCCTGGTCCTGCAAGTCGTCGCGGTCGCGATCGGCATCTGGCTGGGTGCCGTGGTGTGGCACGCCGTGTCCTGACCATCCGATCCGAGTGAGAGAGGTACGGAAATGCGCTTCGGACTCGACATCGCCCAGCAACGCGTCCCCTGGTCCGAGGTGGCGTCACGCGCGCGCTTCGCCGACGAGCTCGGCTTCGACGGGGTCTGGGGCTTCGACCACTTCCAGCCGATGTACGGCGAGGGCCCCGGCGAGTGCTTCGAGGGCAACACCACGCTCGCGGCGTTGAGCGGCATCACCGAGCGCGTGCGCCTCGGGCTCCTCGTCTCCGGCGTGACCTACCGCCACCCGGCCGTGTTCGCCGCCGAGGCGATCACGATCGACCACGCCTCGGGCGGACGACTCGAATTGTCGTACGGCGCCGCCTGGTTCGAGGACGAGCACCGCAAGCTCGGGATCCCGTTCCCGGCGCTCAAGGACCGCGTCGACGCGTTCGAGGAGGCGGTGCAGATCGTGCGCGGCCTGCTCACCACCGACGACTTCACGTTCGAGGGTCGCCACTTCTCGGTCGAGCACGCCACCCTGAACCCGAAGCCGGTGCAGCAGCCGCACCCGCCGATCTGGATCGGCGCGTCGGGCGAGAAGCGGATGATGCCGATCGCGGCGCGCTACGCCGACGTGTGGCACTGCTTCGGTGACACCCGTGACCTGTCGGAGAAGTCGGCCAAGCTCAGCGCCATGGCCGAGGCCGCCGGGCGCGACCCGTCCGAGATCGACCGGGCGGCGTCGCTCTCACTCGAAGACGACGCCGACACGATCGCCCGCCGGATCGACGGATGGGACGGCGCCGGCTTCGGGTACCTGGTGTGTGGCTGGCCTGCAGGAGGACGCGAACAGGTCGAGGCGTTCGCCAGCCATCACCTCTGACGGACCGCAGGCAGCACGAAACGGCAGGGACGAAGGGCAGGTATGCGAGGGACACTCGGCCGCGTCAACCGTCGCCTGCTGCTCGCGACGACCCTGATCTTCCTGATCCTGCTGTTCGCGCCGATCTTCTTCTGGGCCGTCGAGCACTCGCGCAGCGACGACGTCCACTCCGTCGGCGACGCGTACGGCTGGCTCTTCCGCACGCTGTTCGATCCCGAGCAGCAGACCCTCCTCTTCGACGCCATCGTGCAACCCGAGGGGCGCATCCACTTCGCGGGCGAGCACGCGTCGCTGGCCCACGCCTGGATCCAGGGTGCGATCGAGTCGGGCCTGCGCGCGGCCGCCGAGATCCACGAGCGCGCGGGCGCTGCGCAGCTCAGTCGGTGAAGCGCGACACCCAGCGCGAGAGCGGGTCGAGGGCGTAGTACACGGCGAGCGCGCCGTGCACCGCCAGGCAGGCGTAGGCGTTGATCAACCCGACGACGATCGTGGCGAGATAGATCAGCGTTCCGATGGTGAACAGGACGGTGGCCGTCCGTCGTTGCTCCTCCGGGAAGTCGTCGCCGAGCAGACGCCGGCGCGTCGACCCGTAGAGCCACATCCCGGCCCACGCGACTGCGTTGAGCGTCATCAGGATGCTGTAGAAGACGGCCGCCACGCGCTCGCCCTCGCCCCGCTGCAACGCCTCGCCGAACACCTGCGTGGGGTACGGGATCAGCACCACGGTCGCGAGCAGCGCGAGGTTGAGGTACACGAGGTTGCGGTCGATCCGCTCGAAGTGGTCGAAGATCGTGTGGTGGTTGAGCCACATGATCCCGATCACCGCGAAGCTCACCAGGTAGGCCGCGTACGCGGGCCACTGGTTCCAGAGCGCGTCGCTCAGGTGCTTGTAGTCGTCCGGTGCGGGGATGGTGAGCACCAGCAGCGTGATCGCGATCGCGAACACGCCGTCGCTGAACGCCTCGATGCGCCCCTTTCGGATCAAGTGGCGGCGACCTTCAGCTTCAACTGGTCGACGCTGGAGCCGCCGTCGACCGCGATCACCTGACCGGACACGAAGCGCGCTGCCGGGCTGCAGAAGTACATGACCATGTGGGCGATGTCCGCGCCGTGGCCGACCACACCGACGGGGTTGTTGGCCTTGTTGACCTCGCCGCGGCTCGGTACCGCCTCGGCGAAGCGCTTCACGCCCTCGGTGTTGTCGATGTAGCCCGGGGCGACGCCGTTCACCCGGATGCCGTACGGACCCCACTCGACCGCCGCGGTGCGGGTGAACGAGTCGACCCCCGCCTTGGCCGCCGCGACGTGTGCCTGCATCGCCGCGCCCTTCATCTCGAACGGAGCGGTGATGTTCACGATGTTGCCGCCGTGCTGGCGCAGCCACGCGTCGAACGTCGCCTTCGACACGTTGTAGGTGCCGAGCAGGTCGATGTCGACGACGGCCTTGAACCCGTTGGGCGAGATCGACGTGATGGGCGCGGGGAAGTTGCCCGCCGCGTTGTTCACCACGACGTCGAGCTGTCCGTAGTGGGCGACGAGGCCGTCGACGACGCGTTGCACCGCGCCCGCGTCGCGTACGTCGCACATGTCGAACCACACGTCGATGCCCTCGGCCTCGAGCTCCGCCTTCGCCGCCTCCAGCGCCTCCTGCTTTCGGCTGGCGATGGCGATGCGGGCGCCGTGATGGCCGAAGCTGCGACAGATCTCCTTGCCGATGCCGGTCGCGCCACCGGTGACGAACACCACCCGGCCGGCGAAGAGGTCGGGGGCGAACGGGGATGCGGGTGCGTCGTCGGTCATGCGGCGCATCCTCGCGGAGGAAGCCCGCGACCGCTAATGCGGCGCTACAGCTTGCTGGCGATCACGTCGAGCTGGTGGATCTGCGGCGGCTTCGCCAACAGCTCGTCGGCCTTGGCCATGAGCGCCTTGGCGATCTCACCGTTCAGGTGCGCCTGGCGGCTCTCCTCGTCGGGGAACACGTCGAAGATCGCGAACGTGGTGGGGCCCATTCGCAACGCGAACCATGCCGCGGTGCCGGGTTCCTGTTCCGCGAGGGTCTGCGCCTCGCGCAGGAACGCCTGCAACTCCTCGGCCTTCTCGGGCTTCGCCTCCAACGGGGCGTAGAGCGCGTGCGTGACCATGGCGGGGCCTCCTCCGAACGCCGACCGTGTTGCCGACCGGGAGTACGCGTACCCGACGAGGCGGGTCGGGGAACCGCTACCCGGTCGTCACGCCGTTCAGCACGACCGGAGGTATGCCGTACTCGGCGCGGATGTCGGCGAGCGGCCGATCCGCCATGCCGAGGTGATCGACGGCGGTGAAGTCGGCGGTGCACTGCGAGCCCCGGGCAAACGCCTCGGTCAGGGTGTCGATCGCGCCTGGCCGCATGAGGGTGGCGGTCTTGCCCTCGAAACCGTTGGCGTTGAAGTAACCGGCTTCGTGGATGGCCAGGCTGCCGAGGAACGCGACCCAGTGCGCGTCGGAGTCGTTCATCGCGATCTGGAACGCACCGAGGGCGAGCTCGCCCGGTCCCGTGGGCTCGTAGCCCGCGATCACGTGGGTGAAGTCGTGCGCGACGAACACCGCGGGCGAGTTGGGGTCGTCGCCCGGGTACGTGAGCTTGTTGCGCCGATAGAAGTCGACGTACGCCCAGCCGAGCGAACCCTCGGGGAGGTCGTGCATCGCACGCAGCCGCACCGCGAGCTCGGGGTCGGGATGGTCCTTGTCGAGGCCGCCACCTGGCACCAGCGACGGCTCGGCGATGTCGCCCATGATCGCGTCGCTGAACCGCATGTAGTCGGCCAGCGCCTGCTCGGCGCCCTCGCTGATCAGCTCGCGGATCACCGTGAGCCCGGGCCCGTGCTCCCCCAACGCCGCCGCGTACTCCTCGACCCGCGCCACCTGATCCTCGGTGAGGGGATGGCGACACGACTCCAGCAGCACCATCATCTCCCGCACCCGGCGGCGCGCGGCCGGGTCGGGCACCGCCTCCGCGGCGGCGTCGGGCCCGAGCGGCGCGAGCGCCTCGACATCGAGATCGGCACGACCGAACAGACCGGCGACGATCGCACCCAGCACGGCGTGTTGCTCCTCGGTCCCGCCGTCACCGGCGTCGATCGAACTCCGCAGGATGCGGGCGATGGGTTCGACCAGGGCTTGAGCGACGGTTTGCGGCATTCCGAACCGTATCGCCGGATCCGACCACTCTCCGCGCGCGACACCCGCCGGAGCCGTCAGCTCCCTCGGGCCCGCTTGCGCCGCTTGCCCTCGTGCATGGCCTGGACCCGGCCGACGGGGATCTCGTGGCCCTCGGCGATCAGGTCGTCGGCGATGTGCTGCAGTTCGGGCATGTGCTCGGCCCAGGGGTCGCGGTCGGCCAACGCGTCGAGGGCGGTGTGGATGGTGAAGTCGGACGGCGTGATCTCGTCGAGCTCGTCCCACGCGAGCGGGAACGACACCGGTACGCCCGGCCGGAAGCGCGGGCTGTACGCGCTGACGACGGTGGCGCCACCGACGCGCGTGGCGTCGACGAAGACCTTGCCCTCGCGGTCCTCCTTCACGAACGCGGTCGTGGCGATCGCAGGATCGAGGCGTTCGACGCGCCCGGCGATGGCGCGTACGGCTGCGGCGGAATCCTCCGGCGGCGCGGCGTCGTCGACCGGCACGAAGACGTGCACGCCCTTGGCGCCGCTGGTCTTGAGCGCGCCGGCGAGGCCGAGGTCGGTGAGTGCCTGCCGCACGAGGTGCGCGACCGCGACGACCCGTGCGAAGTCGTCACCCTCGGGTGGGTCGAGGTCGAGCACGAGGTGCGTGATGCGATCGGGACGATCGACGGTCACCAGCGCGGGGTGGTACTCGATCGCCCGCTGGTTGCCGAACCACAGCAGCGTGCGGCGGTCGTTGCAGACCGCGTAGCGCACGTCACGCTTCGACGTCTCCGCCCACCAAGTGACGGTCTCCACCCAGTCGGGCGTGTACTTGGGCACGTTCTTCTGCATGAACGAGTCCTGGCCGCGCATGACCCGGATCACGGACAGTGGACGGTCGGCCAGCACCGGGACGATGCGCTCGCTCATCGGGTCGAGGTAGTCGACGAGCTCGCGCTTGGTCGCGCCGGCACCCTCGAACAGCTCGGCATCGAGGTTGGTCAGCTTCACCCCGTCGCGCGACTCGCCCGGATCCTTCGGCATCAGCGAACCCCTGCCCGCGCGCGCGATCGCGCGCCGAGGCGGGTGCACTCGATGCAAGCCCGGGCGGAAGGCAGCGCGGCAAGGCGCTCGGCACCTATCTCGTCGCCGCAGCGTTCGCACACGCCGTAGGTGCCCGCGTCGACACGCGCCGCCGCGTCCTCGAGCGCGCCGAGCTGCTCTCGGGCCTCGTCCAGGAGGCTCACGACCTGCGCCCGCTCGAAGGCGAGCGTGGCGCCCTCGGGGTCGTGCTCGTCGTCGACGTTCGCGGTGTCGACCGACGCGGCGATGTCGTCGAACGACCGCTGGAGCTCCGCGACGCGCACCTGGGCGTCGTCACGGGCCCGCTCCACGGCCAGGCGCAAGGGATTCGGGCTCACGGGCCACCACGGTAGTGATGCTCAACCGGGCTGCCGCGCCCGCCGATGGAATTCGCCATGCAGGTTGCAGTGCTCAGTGCAGGGTTCGCATTCGGGGTCGCCGCCTTCGTGGCGTGGTTGCTGGTGATGCTCCACCACGACCGCAACCATCGCATGGCGCTCATCCAGGCCGCGCACGACCGCACCCGGTCGCACCGCCGCGCCACCCTGACCGCCCAGCACATACCGGCGCCGACGACGTCGACCGCGCCCGTCGTGCGGGCGGGCTCGTTCTGCCGCGTGCCGGGGAACATCGGGTACTCCAAGAACGGCACCGTGCTGGTGTGCGAGTCGAGCGCGAGCGGCCGGCCGCGCTGGCGGCGCGCCGAGGCGATCCGCGCCGCGAGCTGACTTCGGCCGCCGGTAGCGTTGGCCACGTGCCGACGATCGACGACGTCGAGCGGATCATCGCCGACCTTCCCGAGGTCACCGCGGGCGAACGTTACGGACGCCGCACCTGGTTCGTGCGGGGGAAGTCGTTCGCGTGGGAACGGCCGTTCAGCAAGGCCGACCTCAAGCGCTTCGGTGACGAGGCTCCGCCCGACGGCCCCATCCTCGCGGTGTCGGTCGATGACCTCGAGGAGAAGGAAGCCGTCCTCGCCGCGGGCAAGCGGGGCGTGTTCACCATCGCACACTTCGACGGCTTCCCTGCCGTCCTGCTCCAGCTGAAGGCCGTCGGCACGCGCGTGCTGCGTGACGCGATCGTCGACGGCTGGCTGGCGTCGGCGCCGCCCGTGCTCGCCGACGAGTTCGTCGCGTCAGGAGGACTGCGCAAGCGCTGACGCGGGGAGCGGACCAGGCGGACCAGGCGGACTCGGCGGACTTGCTGGCGCGTCGCGGCACCAAAGCTTGAGGGACCGGCCTGGAGGGACCGGCCTGAGGGACCGGCCTGACCGGTTGGCACCCGGGCTAGACGTGACCGGTGGAGCGCTTCGTCGTCATGGGTCTGTCCGGAGGGCTCGGCAACCAGTTGTTCCAGTACGCGGCGGGCCTCGGCATCGCCACCCGGCTCGGCGCGGTGCTGCGCCTGGACGATTCGGCCGTCCGGCCCGACGAGCGCTGGCTCCCCGACCTGCTCGGCCCGCACTACCGGGCCGCGTCGCGCCTCGACCTGGCGCGGCTCGGCCAGGTCGGCGGTGGTGAGCGGGCGATCGACAAGGCGGCGACGCGAAGCTGCCCGCGTGGCCGTCCGCGGCGCACGACGGCTGGCGCGCCGCACGCCGGCGGTGCTCGGGCAGGAAGCGCCCGACGTCTCGTCCTTCGACCCGTCGCTCCTCACCATCGACCTGCCCGTGCTGCTCCGAGGGTGGTACCAGACCGAGCGGTACTTCGAGGACATCGCCGACGAGGTCGTGGCGCACCTCCACCTCCCCGATGTCCCCCTGCCAGCGCACCTCGACGGCGACCGTCCCCTGGTCGCGGTCAGCTTCCGCCGGGGTGACTACGTACGGCAGGGCTGGCAGCTCCCGCTCTCGTACTACGAACGCGCCCTGGCGCGGGTGGTGGAAGCGGTCCCCGACCCCGGGTTCCTCGTGTTCGGCGACGACCCCGAGTTCGTGCACCTGATCACCGGTGGGTGGCTCGTTACGGACCCGCCACCGACGCGTACGACGTGGCCGGCGGCGAGATCGAGCACCTCGTGCTCGCGAGTACGTGCGACCACGCGGTGATCGCGAACTCCTTGTTCGCGTGGTGGGGCGCGTGGCTCGGCGAACGGCGCCGTGGGCGCACGCCGGGCACGGTCCTCGCTCCCGCCGCGTACCCCGCCCGCTTCGGCAGCGGTGTCGTGCCCGATCGCTGGGAGCTCGTGCCCGACGAGTGACGCCCGGCGCCGGCCGTCGCGCGTCAGCCGGTGGTGTCGTGCATCGAACCGATCGTCTCCGCGATGCCGTCGCGCAGCGCGATGGTGGCTTCGAAGCCGAACGCCTTGCGCGCCGCCGACGTGTCGAGCCGACGGCGAGGTTGGCCGTTGGGACGGGTCGGCTCCCACTCGATCCGGCCGGTGAATCCGGTCAGCTCGGCGACGAGCCGCGCGAGGTCGCCGATGGAGATCTCGTCACCCGAACCGAGGTTCAGTGGCGCGGCCTCGTCGTACTGCGCCAGCGCGAGCGAGAACCCGCGGGCGGCGTCGTCGACGTGCAGGAAGTCGCGGGTCGGGCTGCCGTCACCCCACAGCGACACCGTCGGGGCATCCGGCGCCACCGCGGCGGAGAACTTGACGATCATCGCCGGGATCACGTGGCTGGTCTCGACGCCGGTGTGGTCGCCCGGCCCGTAGAGGTTGGTGGGCAACAGGTACACGAAGTTGCACCCGTACTGCTCACGGTACGCCTGGGCCTACACGAGCAGCATCCGCTTGGCCAACCCGTACGGCGCGTTGGTCTCCTCGGGATAGCCCGACCACAGGTCCGCCTCACGAAACGGCACCGCGGGCCGCACCGGGTACGCACACGGTGCCCGCCACGACGACCTTCGCGACGGCCGCGACGCGGCACGCCTCGAGCAGCTCGATGCCCATCAGCGCGTTCTCGAAGAAGAAGCGGCCCGGTTCCGCCTGGTTGGCGCCGATCCCGCCCACGATCGCGGCGAGGTGGATCACCGCGTCCGGCCGATGGTCGCGCAACATGGCCAGGATCTGCGCGCGCTCGCGCAGGTCGTCGTCGGCGTGCCGGAGCGCGACGACGTCGGCTCCGTCGTCACACAGCTGCCGGGTGACGTGCCGACCCAGGAAGCCGGTGGCGCCGGTCACCACCACCCGGGCAGCATCGACGACGAACACGCGGGCGAGCCTACGCGTGGGACCTAGGCGTGCCCGGCCTGCACGACCGCGTCGTAGTGAGCGAGCGCGGCGAGGTGGTCGCCGTCGGCGCGGAGGCCGACGAACCCGTCGGGGCGGATCGCGAGCACGGTGACGTCCCGCACGCCCAGCTCGTCGGTGGCGCCGGCGTCGATCCCGCCGACGCCTCCGGGACGGTGATCGGCGGCGGTGAACGCCACCACCACGTCGAGTCGAGGTGAGGCCTCGACCTGCTGACGCGCGCCGTCGATCAGGGCGCCGAAGGCGTCGTTCGCGGCGGAGGGACCCGCGAGGAGCGCGACGGTGTGGCCACGCCGGTGCGCGTACGCGTGCAGACGATCGGGGCCGTCGCCGACCGGCGCGACCGCGATCGTGTCGGGCATGCGGTCGCCGGGACCCAGGTGCTCGTCGGCGTCGCCGGCGACGATCGGCGACACCGAGTAGTCGATGTTCAGCTCAGCGTGCGCGACCGCCTCGTGGTGACGCGTCGCCTCGACTGCGAACGTCGACCGCAACGCGTCGTCGCGCGCGGCCCGGGCCGCCGATCCGACGACGAGCTGCGCGTGTTCGAAGTCGTCGCCGGAGTCGGCCACGACCTGCGCGGCGGGTCGTCGCTCCGCCTGGTAGCTGTCGAGCAGCGCGGCGTCGGCCGCGTCGTCGATCACCAGCGCCAGCTTCCACGCCAGGTTGGCCGCGTCCTGCAGCCCAGTGTTCATGCCGTGGCCCTGCGCGGGCGAGCAGAGGTGCGCGGCGTCGCCGGCGAGGAGCACCCGACCCGACCGGAACCGCTGGGCCACGTCGCTGTGGCACTGGAAGCGCACCGGGTTCTCGACGCCGACGAACGACACGTCGGGGTAGTACGTGGTGAGCGTGCCGGTGGCGTCGGCCACGAGATCGGACTCGGGTGACGACGGCCGCAGGTACACCCGCCACCGCCGGTCGGGCAGTGGGGTCACGATCACCGAAGGCGGGTCGAGGTACACCGACGTGACGTCGTACGCTCCGGCCATTCAGCGATCGTGGCGTCGAACACCGCCCACGGCTCGGGGATGTCGTGGCCGTCGTACTCCACCCCGATGGCGCCACGGGTCGGGCTGTGCAGCCCGTCGCAGCCGATCACCCACGCCACCTCGACGTCGTGCGCCTCACCGTCGCGCTCGATCTCGGCGCGCACCGAGTCGGCGCCCGCGGTCAGCGCCACCAGCTTCGAGCCGCGGGTGACCGCGCCACCCTGATCGGTCAGGTAGGAGGTGAGGATCCGCTCGGTGATCTCCTCCGACACGCCGATGTCGTACGCGTAGCGACTGCCGGCGATGGCGGTGTCGAACGACCCGAGCACCTCACCACCGGAGTGGAGCGTGGCCCCGCGCTGCGGCGTGCCGGCGTCGAGGAACAGGTCGGCGAGCCCGAGCGACTCGAACAGCTCGAGCGACCGGGGATGGACCACGGTGGCGCGGTCCCAGTGGTTGAGCTGGGTGTGGGCGTCGACGAGCAGGCACGGCACGCCGCGCCGGTGCAGCTCGGCTGCCAGCAAGAGCCCGGTCGGGCCCGGCGCCGACCACGAGAACGTCGGGATCGGTTCCTGCACGCATCGCCAATTCCCCCCGATCCCCCGGTGCCCCGCCGGTGGGCGGATCCTACGAAAGTCGGGCGCGACCCGCCCCCGTGTCCCCGCGGGGGCCTTCAGGGTTGCTACCTTTCTCATCGTCAGTCGGAGCGCGCTCTGACGAGTTGTCCAGACCCCGCCATTCGGACATCGCGCCCTTCCCGCA
Organism: uncultured Actinomycetes bacterium; assembly: GCA_963756895.1. Lineage (GTDB taxonomy): Bacteria > Actinomycetota > Acidimicrobiia > IMCC26256 > DASPTH01 > DASUAS01. Next base: position 254,648 of record CAVWPI010000008.1, read on the forward strand.
AGACCCGAGAGAAGTGGTCGCGAGATGAGCATCGTGATGGACCGGCCGGTTGACGCCATACGCCGTGCCGACCTCGAGCAGTACGCGGGCTCCGATCTCCCGCGCAGCCTCCGGAGCCTGGCCACCTCGCTGGTGCCGTTCCTCGTGCTCTGGGCGTTGATGTTCGTGGCGTACCCGGTGTCGTACTGGCTGGTGCTGCTGCTCGCGGTGCCCGCCGCCGCGTTCCTGGTGCGCACCTACATCATGTTCCACGACTGCGTGCACGGCTCGCTCCTCTCGAGCCGCCGCGCGAACGCGTGGCTGGGCACCGCGCTCGGGCTTGCTCGTGTTCACGCCGTTCGCGCGCTGGCGCTACGAGCACCTCATCCACCACGCAACCGCCGGTGACCTCGACCGTCGCTTCGTCGGCGACGTGCCGATGCTCACCGTGACGGAGTACAACGCCAAGCCCTGGTTCTTCCGCTTCGGCTACCGCCTGTACCGGACTCCCCTCGTGATGTTCGGGCTCGGGTCGATCTACTCGACGATCATCATGCAGCGGATCCCGACGAGTGGAGCTCGCAACCGGATGCAGCGCAGCGTGTGGATCACGAACCTCGCGGTCGTGGTCTTCGTCGCCGCGCTGTGCTTCGCGTTCGGCTGGCAGGCGGTGCTCTTCGTCGAGCTGCCGATCGTCATCCTCGCGGGGAGCTGCGGCATCTGGCTCTTCTACGTGCAGCACCAGTTCGACGACACCTACTGGGAGCGCACCGACGAGTGGGGCTTCAACGACGCCGCGCTGCGCGGGAGCTCGCACCTGGACCTGCCGAGGGTCCTGCAGTTCTTCAGCGGGAACATCGGCTTCCACCACGTCCACCACCTCAACCCGAAGATCCCCAACTACAACCTGCAGCGCGCCCACGAAGAGCAGCCGATGTTCCGGCCGGTGCCGGCGGTGTCCTTCACCGACGGCCTGCGCGCGACCACGCTGAAGCTCTGGTGACGAGGACTCGCAGCAGATGATGACCTGGAAGCAGGCCCGCGCCGTCAGGTGACGGTCGCGCGCTGCTCCTCGGTCGCCAGCCATCCGCCCTCGCGCCGCATCGTCGGCGCCGCGACCAGGCCCGCCTCCGCACCGAGGAGGAACCCGATGTTGTCGTGGTACAGCGCGGGCGCCGATTCCGCGTCGAGGCCGCGAGCCTCGTAGTCGGGCAGGGGCGCGTCGGTGCCCTCGGAGTGCGGGAAGTCGCTGCACAGCATGAAGAGGTCACCGGCCTGCTGGGCGAGACGGTCGGGCTGTTCGTAGGAGAACGCGGCGACGCGCACCTGGCGGCGGAAGTACTCGCTGGGACGGTCGTCGAGCGTCGCGACCGCGCCACCGTTGAGCCGATTGGTGAACTCCCAGCCACCGTCGAGCATCGGCAGGTAGCCGGGGACCCACATCCCGCCGAGCTCGATCACTCCGATGCGCAGGTCGGGATGGCGCGGCGAGCACGCCGTGCACGATGAGGTCGGTGACCGCGACCGCGGGTGCGGTCGACAACATGATCGAGTCGAGCGGCGACACGAAGTGCTCCGGCTCGTCGGTGTACCAGCCGTCGGCGGCGGCGCGCTGCTGCTCACCGACGTGGAACGTCGGCGTCACCCCGTGCTCGGCGAACGCCGACCACAGCCGGTCGTGCGCAGGATGTGACAGCGGCTTCCCGTCGACCGGCGTCGCGCCGATCATCGCCATCCGCACGTCGGCCGCGTCGAGCGCGGCGAGATGCGTCTCCAGCCACGCCGGGATCGCGGAGGGTGACGTGCGCGACCGGATGCAGCCGGCCGTCACCGTCAGTTCGCACCTCGGCGCACCAGCGGTTCCACGCGCCCATGTTGGCGGTGAGCGCCGGCAACGACTCGGAGAGCGTCCGTTCCCACAGCAGCCCGAAGTTCGGGAACAGCACCGCTTCGTCGACACCCATGGCATCGAGGCGCGCCACCCGGGCCGCCGGCTCCCAGTAGTCGGCGGGCAACGCGTCGTCGTACGAGTACTCGGGCGGCAGCCCGTCGCGGAGGCGCATCCGGTGGCGGCCGACTTCACCGGTGTCCGCGCGGGTGCTGCACGTCGGCGAGCTCCAGGCGACGATCGCGCCAGCAGACCCACGAGTACCCGAGCTCGTCGTCGACGATGGCGAGCGCGTCGTCGGTGTGTTCCGGATCGATGTGGTCCCGCCACATGGTCCGCGACTCGTAGAGGTGCTGATCGCAGTCGATGACCCTCGCCCCGTCGCTCATGGTCCCCCCATGGTCGGCTGCCGTCGCTTTCGTTTAGCGTAGGAGCGGCCGGGCCCGCGCGCACCGGCTCCGGCTCGGTCACGGGCTCGAGCTCGGGCACGCCCCCGTGCCCGAGCCGGCGGGAGCCCGACCTGCGCCGCCTCCGCGGGGCTCAGCTCGGCGATGTGCGCCATGCGCAACCCACCGGGCCGGTTGGGGTTGCCGACGAGCGCGTAGGGCCCGTGCGGGATCAGCAGCCGATGGTGCACGCTCGCGACCATGGCCAGGTTCGACGGCGTGTCGTCGCCACCCCAGGACCGGGGCCGCAGGTGGTGCGCCTGGAGGCCGTACCGGAGATCGCAGTTGCCGCACTGGCAGTGGCCGTCACGCAGCATCACCGCGCGCACCAGCTTCGGTGACAGTGAGCTCGTGCGCCTCCCCACGGCGACCGGCGCGCCGTCGGCATCGACCAGCACCGGGTCGATGGTCGCGCCGGCACGCAGCTGCTCGACGACCGCATCGGGCAGTGGGATGCCGGCGATCTCGGCCGGACCGGCCGGCGGGACATCGACGAAGAACGCCGGCTTCGCCGCGAGGTGCGGCCCGTCGACCCTGTCGGCCACCGTCACCGCGTCGCACATCTGGATGAGCGCGTCGGCGGCCCGCCGGTCGTGGCGCTCCCACGGCTGGCCCTTCGCCGGACGCATCCGTTCGACGAGCCCCTTCATCGTCTCCTCGAACTTCGCACCCATCACGTCGGGCAACTCCGCATGCACCTGGAGCATCCCGCGACCACGGTCCCACCGAGTCCACAGGGAGCGCGCCGCATGACGGGCGCAGCTCTCCTCCACGGTGGGCTTCGACTTCGATCGCGCCATGCGCCCGAGCGTGGCCGGCGTGATGTCGGGCGCACGCGCCGCCCACTCGGCGTCGCTCTCCCCGTCGGCGAGCTTCACCACCTCGGTGAGCTGTTCGTCGCTCAGGGTCCCGGCGTGCGCGGCGGCAGCCACCGCCGGCAGCGACTCGAGCGCTCGAGCGGTCTCGACCTTCTCGGCCACGGTGCGCGCCGACTCGCCGTCGCGCCCGACCGACACGTCGATCTGCCCGCGCTCGTCGAGCACGCGCAGGACGTCGAGATCCTCGAGCTGCAGTCGCCGGACGTCGCGCAGCAGCTCGTCGTGGTGCGCGAGCAACCGGTTCGTCGGCCACGACCGCAGTTCATCGAGGTGGATCCCGATGTCGAACATGTACCGATCCAACCACGGGGGTGTGACAGTTATCGTGGCCCCCCATGGCGAACATCGTCGTGTGCGGTGGCAGCGTGATCGGGCTCAGCGCCGCGATGCTCCTGGCACGAGACGGCCACGACGTGACCGTGCTCGAACGCGATGCCGGCCGAGGTGCCGAGCTCGTGGGACGAGGCGTGGAGCGCCTGGGACCGCCCCGGCGTGCCGCAGTTCCATCAACCGCACAACCTCTTCCCGCGCTACCGCAAGATCCTCCAGGAGGAGCTCCCGGAGGTGCTCGACGGCCTCGTCGACAACGGCGGCACGTGGGTGAACTTCGTCGCCAACCTCCCGCCGTTCATCACCGACCGTGAGCCGCGGCCCGACGACGACCAGCTCCGCTTCGTGACCGGTCGCCGGCCGATGGTCGAGTTCGTGCACGCCCGCGCCGCCGAGAACGAACCGCGGGTGAGCATCCGCCGCGGCGTCAAGGTGCACGGCTTCGCGACCGCACCGAACGGCTGACGGCGTGGTCCGGGTCGTCGGCGTCGAGACCGACGAAGGCACCGCAGCGGGCCGATCTCGTGGTCGACGCCATGGGCCGCCGTTCACCCTCGCTCGACTGGTTCGCCGAGCTGGGCGGTCGACCCGCGCTCGTGGAATCGCAGGACAGTGGCTACACCTACTACACACGCTACTTCTCCGGTGAGCTCCCGGTGGCGATGAGCGCGCCGGTGAGCGCGATCGGGTCGTTCATGGTCCTGACCATCGTCGGCGACAATTCCACGTGGTCGGTCACGCTGTGGGCGTCGTCCGGCGACCACGCGCTGAAGCGCTTCCGCGATCCGGAGAAGTTCGAGCGCGTGATCCGCGCCTGCCCGCTGCACGCGCACTGGCTCGACGGTCAGGTCGTCTCCGACGTGCAGCCGATGGCCGGCATCCTCGACCGGTACCGGCGGCTTCGTGGTCGACGGCGAACCCGTCGCCACCGGATACGCGGCGGTCGGCGATGCCTGGGCGTGCACCAACCCGTCGGCCGGGCGGGGCCTGTCCGTCGGGCTCATGCACGCGCAGCGGCTGCGCGACGTGGTGCGCACCTCGCTCGACGACCCGCACGGGTTCGCGCTCGAGTGGGACGCGGTCACCGAAGCCGAGATGGCTCCCTGGTACTGGAACCAGCTCGCCACCGACCGCGCCCGGCTGGAGGAGCTCACCGCCGTCCGCGAAGGACGTGCCACGGCGGTGACGTCGACGATCCCGCTCCCACCCCAGTACGCGCTCGTGGGCGGGGCCGCCATGTTCGACGCCGACGTGTTCCGGGCGATGGTCGAGACCGTCGGTTGCCTCACGCTCCCCCAGGAGGCGTTCGCCCGGCCCGGCCTGTGGGACAAGGTCGTCGCCGCCGCGCCCGACGAGCCGATGGTGATGCCGGGTCCGACCGCGACGAGCTGCTCGCGCTCCTCGCCTGACTACATCTCGAGGGGCGGATAGAAGGTCTCGGCGCCGACCGCTTCGACCTCGGTCAGCATGTCGCGCTCGTACACCTGACCCCATGCGGGGTCGACCAGGCTCAACGCCTCGCGGTGGTAGCTCCAGTTCGTGGGGTCGAGGCGGTGCGCCTCCTGGAAGTGCGGGACCGCGTCGCGCGGGAACCCCGCCCGGTGCAGGTGCTGGGCGAGCTCGAAGTGCGCGGCGGCGAGCCCGAACTCCACCGGACGCGGCCGGGATCGTTCGATGACCTCGTCCTCGGAGAGCACGTAGCTGCTCGCCTCGCCGTTCGCGGCCCAGTCGCGCACCGCGGCCGCGTACCGGTCGGTGTCGACCATGTTGACGGTCATCTGCTCGATGATCCGGCGTTGCTTCTCCGGCATCTGCGCGATGAGCGCCGACTGGTCCCCATCGCCGCCGCCGCTCGCTTCACGCGCCTGGCGCGGGGCGAACGCGAGCTCGGCCGGTCGCACGATGGTCCCGTCCTCGTCGATCCAGATCGCGAACGGCACGTTGGTCATGCCGAACAGACCGACCATCACGTGCGCGGGATCCACCAGCGACGGATGCGTGGGGTGCGCGGCTTCGTGGAACGGCCGGGCCGCCTCGACGTCAGTGTCGAGCGCGACGGTGACGATCTCGATGCCCGCCGGTGCGAGCTCTTCGTGCAGCGCCTGCCACCCGGGCAGGTCGAAGCGGCAACCTCACCACGACGCCCACGCGATGAGCACGACCTTCTTCCCGCGCAGGCTGGCCACGTCGAACGCGCCGCCGTCGAGGTCGGGCAGGACGAGCGCGGGCATGCGGACGTCGTCGAGCACCTTGCGGTCACCCGAGCGCGGACCGAGGGCCCAGAGGCCGTGCGCCTCGTCGTGCGCGCCGGGCATGCCGAGCCGCTCGGCGACCACCGTCGCGTCGATGCGGTCGTCGGCGTCGCGGCGAGCGGAGGCAGCGGCACGCACACGTCGTCCTGACACGCGCCTTCGGGCTTGATCTCCCAGCCGGTGGCCGCCGCGAACTCCTCCGGCGTGACCTGCAGCCGCTCGAGCACCATGGCGGAACGCTAACGCCCCGACCAGTTGTGTGGCAGGGTCCGCCCCATGCAGACGCTCCCCACCACCGCCGCCGACCTGACCGCCACCTGGGTGTCGGAGGCGCTGGGCACCGAGGTCACCGACGTCGAGCTGCTCGACCACGCCTTCGCCACCAATCAGCGCGCCCGCCTCGGGCTCACCTACGCCACCGCCGACGCGGGGCCGCCGACGCTGTTCGTGAAGCTGGCGCCGCTCGACCCCGTGCACCGGGAGATGATCGGCGCCATCGGCATGGGCGACCGCGAGGCCCAGTTCTACGCCGACGTCGCCCCCACCGTCGAGCTGCTGGTCCCCCGCTGCTACTTCGGGGCGAGCGACGACGACAACGCCTTCGTGCTCCTGCTCGAGGATCTCGGGCCGCGCGGGATGCCAGTTCGCGTCCAACGGCGAATGGGGCGTGTCCGCCGACGCCGGCGCAGTCGCGCTCGAACAGCTCGCCGCGCTTCCACGCCCGCTTCGAGGACGCAGCGGAACGCGACGCGTCGCGCCGTGGCTGTCGACGCCGAGCCAACGCATGAGCGAAGCCACCTCGGGACTCATGCGGATGGTGCTCGACGAGAACGCGGAGCAGCTGCCGGAGGACTACGCGTCGATCGGCGAGCTGTACGTCGAGCACCACGCGTGGTTCGACGAGATCTGGCACTCGGGTCCGGCCACCTACATCCACGGCGACACCCACATCGGCAACGTGTACCTCGACGACGGTCACGTCGGCTTCCTCGATTGGGGCTTGTCACAGGTGAGCACGCACCTGCGCGACGTCAGTTACTTCATGACCATGTCGATCGACATCGACGAGAGGCGCGCGCACGAGCGCGAACTGCTGCAGGGCTACCTCGACGCGTTGCGCGCCGCCGGTGGCGTCGACATCAGCTTCGACGACGCGTGGGCCGCGCACCGGTTGCACGCCTCCTACACGGTGGTGGCGACGTTCCTGGCCTACATGCCGTCGTACGCGGCCAGCGACGGCGTCGGTCTGGGCAATGCGCTGCTCGAGCGCTCCGACGCCGCACTCGCCGATCTCGACGTCGTCGACGCGGTCCGCGCCGCACTCCCCTGATTCCCCGACCGAGAGGAGACTCGAATGCTCGAAGTGATGGAGAACCTGCCCGCCGGCGTCGTCGGCTTCCGCGCGAACGGCCAGATCACGGCATCCGACTACACGGACGTGCTCAAGCCGGCGATCGACGCGGTGCTGCAACGCGGCGAAGACGTGCGCATCGTGATCGAGTTCGGCGACTGGTCGGGCATGAGCGGCGGTGCGCTGTGGGAGGACCTCAAGATGGGCATCGAGCGCTTCACGAAGTGGAAGAAGATCGCGCTCGTCACCGACGTCGACTGGATGCGCCAGGCCATCAGCGTCTTCGGTTGGATGACACCCGGCGACGTGAAGACGTTCACGCTCGCCGAGCGCGACGCCGCCATCAAGTGGGCCGCCACTCCCTGAGCCCGGTTCGGGCGGACCTGACGAGAACGGGTCGCCCGACAGGCGTATGGTCGGCGAGTCCGCCGGAAGCTCCGACGGGCCGGCCATGGGCTGAGGGGGGAACATGACGAGGCATCGCCACAGGCGAACCGGCCGCGCGGTCTGCGCCGTCGTCGTCGGAGTACTGGGCATCGCGGTCGCCGGGAGCGCCGCGGGTGCGCAGTCGGGCACCGCACCTGGTGTCAGCAAGAGCGCGATGAAGCTCGGGTTCATCTGGTCGGGGACCGGCGCCGCGGCGCCGAACTTCGAGGACTCGGGCGACGCGTGCCAGGCGCGCGTCGACGCGCAGAACGCGAAGGGCGGCGTGAACGGTCGCAAGATCGAGCTCGAGAAGGTCGACGACAAGTCGTCCGGCGCCAACCTCACCGGGGCGAAGGACCTGATCGACAACCGCCACGTGTTCGCGGTCGTCAACAACTCGTCGTTCGCTTTCCTCGCGTACCGCTACATCCAGGATTCCGGCACTCCGTTGCTCGGCGGCGGCTTCGACGGGAACTACTACAGCCAGAAGGGCAACGAGGACATCATCAGCGTGGGCGGGAACGGGAGTCCCCCGCCGACCGGCATCATCTTCACCAACGGCACCGACGTGGCGAAGAAGCTCGGCGCCACCAAGATCGGCTCGATCGGCTACGGCGTGTCGCCGTCGTCGACCGGCGTCGCCAAGGACACCCAGAAGTACGCCGCACCGGCGTCGGGGCTCGACCCCGTCTACCTGAACACCGCGGTCGACTTCGGCACCACCGACGTCGGGCCCATCGTGTTGGGACTCAAGAACGCGGGTGCAGACGCGGTGTACCTCCCGCTCGACGGCAACACCAACCTCGCCATCGCGCAAGGTCTGCGCCAGAACGGCGTCGAGATGAAGGCGGTGCTGATGGCGTCGGGCTACGGCCAGGCCATGCTCGACTCGCCGATCACCAAGACCCTCGACTCGAGGGAAGTGGTGTCGCAGGTCTACAAGCCGGCTGAGCTCTCGACTGACCCGGCGGTGAAGAAGTTCCGCGCCGACCTCAAGAAGTACGCCGGCATCTCCGGCGTACCCGACTACGGCGCGTACACCGGGTACATCGGTTGCGACCTGGCCATCACCGGCATCGAGCTGGCGGGCAAGAACCCGACGCAGAAGGGCTTCATCGACGGCCTGCACAAGCTCGGTACCTACAAGGCCGCCGACCTCACGTGCGCACCCGTCGACATCAGCCTCGAGAACTTCGGGAAGACCCCGTCGGAGAGCTGCCAGTACTTCATCACGTTCAAGAACGGCAAGTTCGTCGTGATGAACAAGGGCAAGCCGATCATCGGCAAGATCGTCGGTGATCCCGAGCTGATCGCGGCGAACAAGCGCGGCCTCGCGGCCGACGTGACGACCACTGCGGCGCCGGCTTCGTAGGCGACGCCGGTTCTCGGGTGGCGAATCGGGGTATCACCTCGCATTCGCCACCCGAGGAGCGCGCCATGGACATCGTTCGCAACCCCGATGGCACGCTGATCGTCCCCGTCGAGCCCGCGCGGGTGCACGACGGCGATGCCGACACTGACGCCGTGGACGTGGCCACCGCGCCTGACACGAAGGTGATCCACCCTGGTGAAGGTGGCTACGACGAGGCGCTCGCCGAGTGGGACCGGGAACAGAACCCCGACGCCGAGGTTCCCGTGTCGACCGCGAGTGGTCGCGAGCAGGCGATGCACGTCGTGCACGAGGTGGCCGAATCACCGAAGCACGAGGTGGCACCCGCAGTCGACGCGCTCGACGACCCCGAAGCCGCGGGTGAAGCGCTGCGCCACGTGCTCGTCGGAGGCGTCCACTCGGTCGAGGACTTCGCCAAGGAGACCGCCGACGCCGAGGGTGGAGATCCGCTCAAGCCGCACGAGGCGACGAAGATCATCGGTGAGGTGCTCGCCGAGCTCGATTGACCGCCGCGCCACTTGCGCCGTTGGCGCGTCGAGGCAACGCTCACTTCATGGATGTGGAACGAACCGTTCGTGAGCACTACGGCGGCGACGACCTGGAGGCACGCGTCCTCGACGCACTCGCGCGACGCGGGCGTCGACGTCGACCACCTGAAGGTCGAGGACCTCTCCGGTCTGGACCAGTTGCACGCCGGCGGCGTCGGGTCCACCGAGCACCTGCTCGACGTCCTCGGCGTGAGGGCCGACACTCGGCTGCTCGACGTCGGTGCCGGCATCGGCGGTCCGGCACGCGTCGCCGCCACGCGCCGCGGCTGTCGGGTCACGGGCATCGACCTGAGCCCCGACTTCGTGAACGTGGCTCGGTTCATCACCGCGCGCGTGGGACTCACCGACCAGGCGACGTTCGACGTCGGCTCCGCGACCGGCATGCCGTACGACGACGGCGCGTTCGATCGGGCGATGATGAACCACGTGGGCATGAACATCGAAGCCAAGGACCGCGTGTTCGCCGAGGTGCGCCGCGTGCTCGAGGCCGATGCGTTGTTCGCCGTGTACGAGCAGATGCGCGTGCGCGACGGTGCGCTCACCTATCCCCTGCCATGGGCGGACGACGAGTCCTCGTCGTTCGTCGAGACGCGGCAGCGCTACGCCGAGCTCCTGACCGCGGCCGGCTTCCGGGTCGAGGTCGACGAGGACCGCACCGCCGCAGCCGCAGGCCCACCCGCGCCGGGTGCGCTCACCCCTGCACCCGTGTTCGGGGCCGGCTTCGTCGAGCGCATCGGCAACAACATCGCCGCGGCCATGGCGGGGCTCTTGGCGCCGGTGCTGATCGTCGCACGCGCCGCGCCCAACTGATCCCGCTCAGGCGGCGTCTCGTTCGGCGCGATCGACGTGGGATCGTGCGTGCGCGATCGCCTCGTCGAGATCGTCGAACAGGTGGCGCTCGTGGGCCAGCCGGTCGAGCACACCCACCGCTTCGAGCACCCGGAGGTGTTCGGGCCGAGGACCCTTGATGAGCACGGTGATGCCGCGGCCCTCGAGCTGGCCCACGATCTCGCCGAGCGCCTGCGCGCCGGTGGCGTCGAGCACCTGGAGGTCGGGCAGCCGCAGGATGACCACCTGCACGCCGTCGACCGCGGTGAGCTCGGCGAGAAAGCGCTGCGCGGCGCCGAAGAAGAGGGCGCCGTCGAGGCGGTAGGTGAGGATGTGCTCCTCGAGCAGCGCGTCCTCCGTCCTCGGCGTCACCGCGTCGCGTCGACTCGGGATCCGTTCCGCGACGGCGAGCGCGTTGCCCGCGACCGCCCGCAACGCGAGGAGTGCGGCGACGGCGATCCCGATCTCGACCGCGACGATCAGGTCGAACGCGACCGTCGCCGCCGCCGTGAGCACGAGCACGACGGCGTCGGACCGGGTCGACGCGCAGCACCATGCGCACACCGTGGACGTCGACCATGCGCACCGCGGTGACCATGAGCACACCGGCGAGCGCGGCGAGCGGGATGCGGGCGACGAGCGACCCACCGAGGTACGCCACCCCCAAGAGCACGACCGCGTGGGTGATCGCGGCCAGGCGGGTGCGCCCACCGGAACGCACGTTCACCGCGGTGCGGGCGATGGCACCGGTGGCCGGCATGCCCCCGAACAGTGGGGCAACGACGTTGGCGAGCCCTTGGCCGAACAGCTCACGGTCGGGATCGTGCGGCGCGGCGTCGCTCATGCCGTCGGCGACCTTCGCCGAGAGGAGGCTCTCGAGCCCGGCGAGCAGCGCGATTGCGAACGCGGCCGACACCAGCTCACCGAGTTGCAGTCCTCCGACGCTCGGCAGCGCAGGGACGGGGAGACCCCATGGGAGATCGCCGATGCGCGGCGCGCTCAGACCGGCCACGCCGGCCAGCACCGACGCGACGATCACTGCCAGCAACGATCCGGGATGCGCGCGATGCGAGTCGCGCCGCGCCGACCATGATCGCCGCGACCACCAGCACGAGCAGCAGCGACGACCAGTTGCCCTCGCCGCGCCACGCCTCGCCCACCGCCGCACGGCAACGGCGGCGGTGTTCTCGCCATCGGGCTTGGGCACGCCGAGCGCGGTCGGGACCTGCTGCAGGAAGATGATCACCGCGATGCCGATGGTGAAGCCCTCGACCACGGGCCAGGGGATGTAGGCGAGGAAGCGGCCGATGCCGGCGAATGCAGCCACCACGACGATCACGCCGGCCATGATCCCCACCACGACGACCGCGCCGGCACCGAAGCGGGCGACGACGGGCACGAGCACGACGGTCATCGCACCCGTCGGTCCCGACACCTGCACGTTGGAGCCGCCGAACACCGCAGCCACGAGTCCGGCGACGATCGCGGTGACCAATCCGGCCTGCGCACCGAGGCCCGTGGCTATGCCGAACCCCAGCGCGAGCGGAAGCGCGACCACACCGACGGTCACGCCCAGCGACGAGGTCGCCGCGCCACGATGTGCGCACGCCCGCGTAGTCGGCGCGGCGCGGGAGCATCGTGCGCACGCCAGCGGTCACACCGCGAATCGCGGTGGCCGCGCGCCCCCGAGCGCGACCACCGCCCCGGCTCGGCGGAGCCGGCGCGTCGAGCGCTTCGCTCACGAGGCTCCGGCGGCCTTGAGGCCGGCCAGGAGCTCGGTGGATTCGCTCAACGACACGATCATGAAGCGCTTCGCGACTGCGAGGAGGTCGGCGAGCTCGGAGCGCGGAACGCGTAGAAGACGGTCGAGCCCTCCTTGCGCGTGGTCACCAGACCCGCGCGGCGCAGCACGGCCAGCTGCTGCGAGAGGTGCGACGACTCGATGCCGACCATGGCTGCATCTGCCCGACCGAGTGCTCGCCGTCGGAGAGCACCTCGAGGACGCGGATGCGGGCCGGGTGCGCGAGGGCGCGGAAGAGCTCGGCCTTCGCCTCGGGGACGGGCCGGCTCAGCGCGGCTTCCTGAGCACGGTTCGGCACGCCAAGACCTTAGTACCTGAGGATCTGATAGTTTCTCTCAGATCTCGCACGGCTCCCCTCGGCGCGTGCTTGACACGTTAGATTTTCCTTACGTATAGTGTCGGCATGTCCCCGGCCGGCGCTCCCCCCGTCACCGACGCCTTCGGCGCCATCGCCCACCCCGTGCGTCGCACCCTCGTCACCGCCCTCGCCGGCGGCGACAAGCCCGTCAACGAGCTCGCCGCCGTCGTGCCGGTGAGCCGGCCCGCGGTCTCGCAGCATCTCGCGGTGCTGCGCGGGGTCGGACTCGTGAGCGAGCAGCGCCACGGTCGTGAGCGTCGCTACCACCTGCATCCCGAGCGCCTCGACGAGGTGCGGAAGTGGATGCACACCCTCGACCGGTTCTGGGAGAGCCGCCTCGATCGTCTCGGCTCGCCACCTGGAGGAGAACCCGTGAGCCACCCCCTCGCCATCGAACACGAAGCCGTCTACCCGCACTCCCCCGAGCGGGTGTGGCGGGCGCTGGTCGATCCCGACCGAGCTCGCGGCGTGGCTCATGCCCAACGACTTCGTCGCCGAGGTCGGCCACGAGTTCAAGCTCGAGACCGGCGCCGCCGAGGTCGGCACCATCCAGGGCCGAGGTGCTCGAGCTCGACGAGCCGCGCCTCCTGCGCTGCCGGTGGTCGGGCGGGTTCGGCGACACCGAGGTGACGTTCGAGCTCTTCCCCGAGGCCGAGCGGCACACGCCTGCGCGTGCGTCACGACGGCTGGGGCGAGCCCGCCCGCACCGAGCGCGGCGGCTTCGACGACGGCTGGAAGCAGAAGCTCGACGAGGACATCCCCCGGGTCCTCGGTCCCGTCAACTGAGAGGACACCACCATGGACTTCGAGGATGCAGACGCCCCCGATCGTGTCCGCCGAGGAGTGGGACGCCGCTCGCGCCGAGCTGCCGCGTGAAGGAGAAGGAGGTGATGCGGGCGCGCGACGCGCTCGCGGCCGAGCGGCGGCGGATGCCGTGGCTCGCGGTCGACAAGGAGTACCGCTTCGACACCGCCGAACGGTCGCGCAGAGCCTGATCGACCTGTTCGACGGTCGCACGCAGCTGATCGTCTACCGCGCGTTCCTCGAGCCCGGCGTGCACGGCTGGCCCGACCACGCGTGCGTCGGCTGCTCGATGGTGGCCGACCAGGTCGCGCACCCTGCGCACCTCCACGCGCGCGACACGTCGCTCGTGTTCGCGTCGCGCGCGCCGCTGGCCGACATCGAGCGCGTCAAGGCGCGCATGGGCTGGGAGCACATCCCCTGGGTCACGATGCTCGACGACTTCGACAAGGACTTCGGCGTCGACGAGTGGCACGGCACCAACGCGTTCATCCGCGACGGCGACCAGGTGTACCGCACCTACTTCGTCGACGCCCGCGGCGACGAGCAGATGGGCAGCACCTGGAACTACCTCGACATCACCGCGCTCGGGCGCCAGGAGCAGTGGGAGGACTCCCCCGACGGCTACCCGCAGGACGAGACGTACCAGTGGTGGATCTGGCACGACGAGCCGAACGGCGACGGCCACCGCCCCGGCGCCGAGCAGCTCGAGATCGCCAAGGCAGTCGGGCCTCGAGTTCGTGCAGGTGATCCTCGCCCACGTCGGCGGCGTCCCCGTCGAGGAGATGCTGCAGCCGGTGCTCATCACGCTGCTGCTGTCGGGCGCGTGGCTCGGTGCACGCCTCCGACGGCCGTCCCGCTCGCGAACGCAGACTCGGAGATGACCATGAGCGCACCCGAATTTCCGCCGACCGCGGATCGGGCGGCCTTCGAGGCCGAGCTGTCCGAGCTCCGCGTCCGCGAGAAGGCGCACACCCACGAGAGTGACGCGATCGCCGCCGCGCGTCGCCGCCTGCCCATGGTCGAAGTCGACGCCGCCACCCCGCTGGTCGGGCCCTACGGACCCACCACCCTGCTCGCGGCGTTCGAGGGGCGTCGACAGCTCATCGCCTACTACCACATGTGGTACGAGGGCGCGCCGGCTGCCGAGCAGTGCGAAGGATGCACGTGGGTCACCAGTCAGGTCGGCGAGCTGGGCTATCTCCATGCCCGCGACATCACGTACGCGCTGTTCAGCCAGGGCCCGTACGGGGAGAGCGTCCGCTACGCCGAGTTCATGGACTACGGCGCGCCGTGGTACTCGGCGCACGACTCGCTCGACACCCTCCTCGTCGGGCGCGACACCGACCGACGGTTCTACCTGGTCTGCTACGTCCGCGACGGCGACCGTGTCTTCGAGACGTACTGGACGGCCGGCCGCGGCGCGGAGGTGCTGGACAACAACTACGCGCTCATGGACATGACGGTGTTCGGACGCCAGGAGCCCTGGGAGGACTCCCCCGCCGGCTGGCCGCAGCTGTGGGAGCAGGATGAAGCCGGTGCCATCAGGACCAACGGCCCGCGCAGCACGTCGCCGGCGCCGCGTTCTCTCCCCGGATCACGCCCCATCGCCCAGTGGTCACGCCTCGAAGCCGGACGGTCGGACGACCTCACCTGAGCGTCACGACTGCCCGAGCACTTGGATCGCCTTCTCCTGCTGGGCGGCGATGAGCTGCGCCCGGTCGAGCGGCGGGAGAGTAGCCGGTCTCGATCATCGCGTCGAGGCCCTTGGTGAACTTCTTCATGTAGGCGTCGACGCTCGGGTACTTCTTCGCCAGCGCCACGCCGTCGAGCGGAGCCTCATGGCCCGCGAGCCCGCAGGTGATCGGACCGGGCGCCTGCACGTCGTAGCGGACAAGCGCGTCGTCGAGGTAGGGCGACCGGACACCGCCGATCGTGTTGCCGTTCTCGTCGACCGACACCTTGGAGTTCTTGCGCGAGCTCGTCCAGCTTCACGCGGGGCGCGCGCGGCGGCTTCTGGCCGGTCTCGACCCAACGGTTGAGGAGCGCGAACGTGCCCCGGGCCACCGACGGGGATCGGGAACGTCGAGGCGGGGCCCTCGCAGCCACCGTTGCCGCCCGGCGCGTGGGGCATGCCCGCCACCTCGTAGAGCCGGTACTGGTCGCCCTTCTTGTCGGAGTCGGCGCGCCGCGTCGTCGCCGACGACACGTTGACGTACTCCTTCTGCCCGAGCGTGACCTGGGCCTCGGCCGGGAGCTCGGCGGTGAACCCCATGATCCCCGACTGGTCTTCGAGGTTGACGACGGGCACGCCCACCGCCGGCCACACCGGGTACTCGAACTTGGGCAGCACCGACGTCCCCGCCTTCAGCGGCGTGGCGCTCGCGGCCTGCGCGGCCGGGAAGTACCCGTCGAACACCGGCTTGCCCACCGCCGTGCCGTAGTGCTTTGCCAGCCCGATCGCGAACCCGGCGGTGTCGACACCGCTCTGCGAGTACCCGGCCATGTAGACGTGCTCGGCATCGAGCCCCGCGAGCGGGCTCTGCGCGCCGCCCTGCTTGACCGCGGCGCCCACCTGCGCGAGCACGTCCCACGCCACGTCGTTGCTCGGGACGTTGATGTCGGCGTAGCGAGTGGTGTCCGCCTGCTTCAGCGCCTCGCCAGCCGACGTGCGCTCGGTGACACCGACCCACGCGTCGCCCCGCTGCAGCAGCAACGGCGCCAGCATCGACCACACGGCGTCGAGGTCCTTGCCACCATTGCTGGTGTTGAACGGCTCGACCACGACGCGGCCGCTGAACTTCGACGCGTCCTTCGGGTAGCGGACCAACACGCGCGTCGAATACGGCACGTTCGTCTGCGTGACCTCCACGGGCCCAGTGCCGAGGCCGCCCTCGTAGGTCGACGCCTCGCCCTGCACGAGGAACTCCTTCTCCACGTAGCCGGGGTCGAGCGCGGTCGCCGTCGTCTGCGGCGTCCCGGCGCCGGGAATTCCTGCACGACCAACCCGCTGATGTCGACCTCGGGAGAGTTCTGCTCCACGGCCGCGCCCATGCCACCCCCGCCGAGCCGACGACCATGACGGTCGACACCACGAGCACGCCGACCCCGCGTGTGCACGTTCTGACCACAGGTACCCCAGACGTGGTAGGAAAACAGTGTTTTCCTACCACGTCACCGCTGTGGGGTGTCAAGCGTGCCCGAGCCCACCGACCAACGGCAGGCGGTCATCGACGTCGTGCTCGACGTCCTGGCCACCAACGGCTACGACGCGGTCCGCGTGCGTGACGTCTCCCGCTACTCACGCGTGTCGTCGAAGACGATCTACTCGCTGTTCGAGACCGCGAGCACCTGATCGTGGCCGCCATCGAACAGTGGGAATCGACGAACGTGTACGAGAAGGTTGCGATGCCGGAGCCCGACGAGTCGCTCTACGACGTCATGATGCGGTTCCTACGCATGCAATTCGAACCGTGGGAGCGCGCGCCGCGCATGCTCGAGGCGTACTACCGAGCGCAGCTCGGACCGGCCGGGAGCGAGCTCGCGGTGCAGGGAAGGACCGTCGCCCGTCGCGTGGTCGAGACGTTCTCGTTCGCCGATCCCGAGTTCGCCCGCGACCTCGAGGAGATCATGCGCAACGTGTCGGCCGGCGTGGTGAGCAGGTTCGTGCACGGCGAGATCGGCGTGGAGGAGATCGTGCCCCGCCTCGAGATCGCGGCCCGACGACTGACCACCTCAGAGAGGATCGCACCGTGAGCATCCGTGACATCGGCCCGCTGCTCGGCGCCGACGAGGGCCTGAACCACCAGATCGTCGACACGTTCGCGACGATCTCCGAGTCCGACTACGCCTGGACCGAGAAGGTCTGGGTGTAGCATCGCCAAGGCCGACGGCTCGATCCAGGCGAACCTCGGACTCGGCAAGTACCCGAACCGCGGCGTGATCGACGGCTTCGGCGGTGTGTCGCACGGGCGCGAGCAGTGGACGGTGCGCGGGAGCCGCGAGCTGAGGTCGGACGCCGGAGGACACGGCCATCGGCCCGATCGCCTACGAGGTGGTCGACCCGCTCGGCGCGGTGCGCGTCGCGGCTGGAGCCGAACGACGTGCTGCCGATCTCGTTCGACCTGGTGCTGCGCGGCGTGACGCCGCCGTTCTTCGAGGACCGCAACCTCGTGCGCAACCCGAAGACCAACCGGATCGACGTCAACGTCGATCCGCTACCACCAGGGCGGATGGGCGACGCGGCACCATCACCGTCGACGGTGAGCGCCACGAGCTCACCGGCGAGGACGGATTCGGGTTCCGCGACCACTCGTGGGGCGTCCGCCAGGGCGTCGGTGACGACCCGACCGACCTCCCGTCGCCGCCGGCGACGGCGCGGTCGCATGCCGCGCCGGCGCGGGATGATGAAGTGGACGCCGGCGTTCTTCCGTCGCCCCGACGGCACGTACTACGAGTACGTCGATCTTCCTCACCGGCGGCGCGTGGGACTACGCGTCGGCGTACGTGAACGACGCCGACGGCCGTCAGGACCGCGTGCGTTCCGCGGTGCCGCACATGGAGTACGACCCGCACACGCGCTTCGTGCGCGGCGGCGAGCTGCACCTCGTGATGGACAGCGGCGAGGAGCGCACGATCGAGGTCGAGGCGCCCGGCGGGTCGGGCTTCTTCCTCAAGACCGTGGGCTACGGCGACTGGAAGGGCCACAAGCACGGGCGCTGGATGGGCCCGCTGCACCTCGACGGCGAGCACATCGCCGACTGCTGGGACGACGAGCACCTCGGCCTGCTCGGCCAGTTCCGCGACACGCCGATCCGCGTGCGGGAGGGCGACGCGGTCGGCTACGGGATCATGGAGAGCATCGTCACCGGCGAGTGGCCCGAGCTCGGCCTCTCCGCCGAGTCCGACCGCAACGTGCGCAACGCCTGAGCGGCGTCGAGCCGCGGCTCACGACTTGTCCCCAGTCGGCCTGATCCCCGGGACTGGGGACTCTTCTGATTCCATCCCCCGGCGAACCTGCGACCTTGTGCTCATCGACCCACGAGCACGAGGAGGATCCCAATGTCCGAGTTGCGCCCTGCCGAGGAACGAGTCGTCCGGACGCTGATCGAGGAACACGTCCAGGTGTCGTGTCAGCTCGTCCCGATCGACGACCACACCTGGGCCATCCACGGCTCGATCGCCGTCGACGGTGAGGTGATCGTCGCCGAGTTCGACGACCGCGACACGCCGCGCTCGCGGCCGAGGAGATCGCCACCGCCAACATCAACAGAACGACAGGGAAATCTCATGAAGATCGTCGTCATCGGCGGAACCGGCCTCATCGGTTCCCAGGTGGTCGCCAACCTCCAGGCCCAGGGCACGACGCAGTCGCCGCGTCACCGAACTCCGGGGTGAACACGCTCACCGGTGACGGACTCGCCGAAGTGCTCGAGGACGCCGCCGTCGTGGTCGACGTGTCGAACTCGCCGTCGTTCGAGGACCAGGCCGTCCTCGACTTCTTCGAGACCTCGACCCGCAACATCCTCGGTGCGATGACCACGGCCGGCGCCGAGCACCTGGTCGCGGTGTCGGTCGTCGGCAGCGACCGGCTGAGGACTGGGCGAGGGCCCGGTCGTCACGTTCTCGCACGGCTGGCCGCTGTCGGCCGACCAGTGGGATCCGCAGATGCTGTTCCTCAACCAGCACGGCTTCCGGACCATCGCCCACGACCGACGCGGCCACGGACGTTCGAGCCAGCCGTCGTCGGGCAACAACATCGACACCAACGCCGACGACCTCGCCGAGCTCATCGAGACGCTCGACCTGCGCGACGTGTGCGTCGTCGGCCACTCGGCCGGTGGTGGCGAGGTGACGCGCTACATCGGCCGCAACGGGACGAGCGCGTCAGGCAGGCCGTCCTCATCGCCGCGGTGGCGCCGCACCTGGCGCCGACGGCCGACGACCCGATCGGTCTGCCGCAAGAGGCGTTCGACGGGATCGTCGGCGGCCTCCTCGCGAACGTCCGCGTTCTACAGGGGCTCGCGATGCAGTCTACGGCGCAACCGTCCGACGTGAACGTGCCGCAGGGCGTGCTCGACGAGTTCTGGCGTGAGGCGATGCAGTCGGGGCTCAAGAGCTCGTACGAGTGCATCGTGTCGCTCGGTGAGAGCGACTTCACCGACGACCTGAAGCGGTTCGACGTGCCCACGCTGCTGATCCACGGCGACGACGACCAGGTCGTCCCGGTCAGCAACTCGGAGCGGTCGGCGCGGCTCATCCCGAACGCCAAGGACACCTACTACCCCGGTGCGCCCCACGGTTTGACCACGACGCACCAGGACCAGGTGAACAACGACCTGCTCACCTTCCTGCAGAGCTGACGCACCCCGTCCGGCACCGGGCTGTGTTCCTCCCGGTGCCGGGCGTCTGCCACGAATCTCCGGCGCGTGACGCCAGAGTGGGATGATGTCCTCGTTCCCGGTCCGAGAGCGGTGATCACGGTGCCCACACTTCGTCCCAGCATCCTGGTCGTGGCACACGACGCCGCGACGCGACAGCTGCTCGACGAGGAGCTCGGCGCCCGCTACGGCCGTCACTACGACGTCACGGTGGTCACCTCGAACGAGGAAGCACTCTCCCTCCTCGAGGCGGCGGATCAAGGGGACGTCGCGCTCGTTCTCGCCGACCGGGAGCGCGGTCTGCCCGTGCTGACCGCGACGCGTGCACTCCACCCGCACGCGAAGCGGGCGTTGCTGATCGGTTGGAACGACCACCGCTCCGCTCGCGAGGAGGTCGTCGGTGCACTGTCACGCGGCGAGGCCGACTACTACGTGACGACGCCGACGGTTGCGCCCGACGAGCGGTTCCACCCGCGCGATCACCGAGTTCCTCGACGAGTGGTGGCGGCTGCGCGAGCGACAGTCGGACGCGATCCAGGTCATCGGCGACGAGCGCTCCGCTCGCATCCACGAGACCTTGGACCTCCTCCATCGACACGACTTCCCCTACGTGTTCCACGACAGCCGCTCCGACGCCGGTCGTACCGCCCTCGAGCAGCTCGGCCTCCCGTCGACGACGGCGCGCGTGATCCTGATCGAGGGCACTGCACCGCTCGTCGACCCCAGCGACCTCGAGATCGCACGGGCGCTGGGCGCACGCACCCGGCCCGGCGAGGGCACCTACGACGTGGTGGTGATCGGTGGTGGGCCCGCCGGACTCGCAGCGGCCATGACCGCCGGTTCCGAAGGGCTGCGGGTCGCGCTGGTCGAGCGGACGTCGATCGGCGGTCAGGCCGGAATGAGCTCCATGATCCGCAACTACCTCGGCTTCCCGCGCGGCGTCTCCGGCGCGGAGCTCGCGAGCCGGGCCTTCGACCAGGCCGTCCTCTTCGGCACCGAGATGGTGTTCGGAGGCAACGTCGCCGACATCCGCGCCGACGGCGACCGATACCGTCGTCGAGCTCGCCGACGGCACCACCATCGAGACCCGGGCGGTCGTGATCGCGACCGGCGTCTCGTATCGCACGCTGGCCGTGCCGGCACTGGAAGCGCTCAACGGAATGGGCGTCAACTACGGATCGGTCCTGGCCGAAGCACGAGGTCTCGCGGGCGAGCACGCCTGCGTGGTCGGGGGCGGCAACTCGGCCGGCCAGGCCGCCCTCTACCTCGCCCAGTTCGCCAAATCGGTCACGATCGTCGTGCGATCGCACTCACTCGCGGCCAGCATGTCCGACTACCTCGTGAAGACCATCGAGCGGACATCCAACGTCACGATCCGCTACACGACCGAGATCGTCGACGGCGGTGGCGACGGGCACCTCGAGTGGATCGACGTCCGTGATTCGTCCACCGGCGAGGTCGAACGACTCGACACCGCGTCGCTGTCCGTGCTCATCGGCGCCGACCCGCACACCGACTGGCTGCCGTCGCGGATCGAGCGTGATGCCTGGGGCTACATCACGACGGGCGGAGACTGCCAGTGTCGAGCGCCAGAGACCGGCGCACGCGCCCCGCTGATGTTCGAGACCACCATGCCCGGCGTGTTCGCGGTCGGTGACGCGCGCAGAGGTGCCACCAAGCGGGTCGCGTCGGCGGCGGGCGAAGGCGCCGTGTCCATCCGCTTCGTCCACGACCACCTCGAGAACGCACCGAGCACCGTCTGACCGAGAGCGGTCCCCGTCGCCCTCTGATCAGGGAGCCAGCGCGAACAGCTGCCAGGATCCGCTCACACCTTTGAGGTCGTGTTCGCCACGCGGTTCGAACTCGAAGCGTGAACCCGCGACGAGATCGACCACCGTGCGGGACACCATCACTTCGGACGGACCGGCTGCGGCCATGACGCGGTTCGCGATGTGCACCCCGATGCCGTCGACACCGTCGCCCCGCAGCTCGATCTCGCCGGTGTGGACGCCGGCTCGGATCTCCATGCCGGGTCGGAGAGACCGGTCCCCCGCTTGTCGAACGTGATCAGTCGGCCGAATGCTTGGAGGCGCTCGAGCACTCGCGCGAACTGCGGTTCATCCCACATCAACTCGACGTGCGTGGCGAACTCGGGGATGAACAACAGTTCGATGGGACCGTCGCCCGAGACCTGGAAGGCGACGTGAGCTGCTCCGATCGGTGCATAGCGGGTCGCTGGCCGCACCACATCATGGTTGCGCAATTCGACCAGGTGGAGCAATATTTTCCTTTCGGGTAAGGGGAGGTCTGTCATGGCCGGAATGCCCAATCCCATCGAGACCGCTGCGGACATCGGCGGCGCCGGGCAGTACTTCGGGCAGGTGGAGACCTGGTTGAACGACCCCGACCCGGTGAGGCGGAGGAACAACCGCACCGGCGCGCGCGGTCGTGTGGCCAACAACTTCGCCGGCGTCACGGCGCCGACCTTGGCCAGCAATCCCGGCATCCACCACTTCAACAAGCACTGGCGCCACATGGGCGGAGCAGCGGCAGGCCCCGGGTGGTGGCCCAACGTCACCCGGGCCAGGGTCAACTCGCAGATGAGCGCCGCGTTTGCCTCGGCACTCGCACCGGCGAACGACCAGCGCGACATCCACATCATGTGGGACTGCCGGGAACCCGACATGAACGCCGGGAACCCGTCGTTCCAGGCGACCGCCTACGTGCTCGGCAACGCCGTCTGGATCTACGCCCGCACGCCTCGCGCTCCCGGAAACGTCGCCGACCCGGCGACGGGCCTCACGAACTTCGGCTTCCACGCGAATTCGAACCTGTCCGCCGAGTCGGCCGGGCCGTTCGCGCCGCTCGGCGATTCCGAAGTGGCGAACTACGACGGCACGGCGGGATTCGACAGCTCGTTCGACCATGCACTCGAGGCCGTCACCGAGACCAACGGCTTCCGGGAATCGTGGTCCTTCTTCCCGATCGATCACCCCGTGGTCAACGGATCACAAACGCTCGTGGGTCTGAGCTACACGCGCGATTCGTGGCGACGCGTCGGCGCGGACGAAGAGGACACCTTCGCCGAGGAGCCGCTGCACAGCGAGACGGGCTATCTCCTGTGGGACGGGGAGCAGGGCCACGCGTATCGGGTCGCCGCGATGCCGAGAGGTGTCGCGCTGCTCGCCGTCGCACGCGAGGTCCGGGTGGACGCAGCGGAACTGAGGTTCGAAGCCGACACAACTTCGAACGACCCGCTCGCGGGCGGGATCCTGTCGAACCCGTTCTTGGCCGAATCGGCACGGACCGTCCGCTTCACGTCGACGATGCAGATCGCCCGTGACAGCAGCTCGTTCTCCTACGAAGACGTCGCCGAGCAGGTTCGCGAGGGGCGCGACGAACCCGTTCGCCACATCGACCGGAACTCCCTCATTCGCGTCTGAGCCGCGTTTTGCTCTGCGTGCGGTCGTGGCCACGCGGGTCGCGCTCTGCCACGATGGTTGCGATGGTCCACTAGACGCGTCTCTACAACGACGACGACGGTCAGGCGCGGTTCGAAGACGTCGAGGTCGTGCTGGATCCAGACGACCCGGCACCCGACCAGCTGAGCGTGTCGGTGCCGATGGCTGCGACCGCCTGTAGTTCGTGCAACCGGGCAGCATCGACCTCGCCGGAGGCACCAGCGACGCCGCGTGGGCGGACGAAGCCGTGCGCCACGTGCGCGACGACCCCGAGGGTCGCTTGACGCTGATGGCGCGCTGCTACTCGGGGCCGTTCGGCGACGCGCCTCAGCACCTCCCCTACCGCCGCGCCGCGCTGTCGTTCATGCGCTGGCAGCTGCAGCGCGGGGTGTTGCAGCCGCTGTCAGCGGCACGCCCGGGCAGCCCGTGGTGGCGCGGCGGTCAACGAGCGCATCCTGCGCGACGGCTGCGAGGCGGTCGCGCTGAGCGGGAACCTGCCCGGTCCCGCGTCCTCCCCCACCGTCGACCACTGGATGGCGTTCGTCGACGACCCGACGGCGCGCAACTGGTACCGGGCGCACAACGCGAGCGTCGTCGCCGGCTACCTGGACCATCGCGACCTGGCGGCAGCCGAGAGCGAGGCCGAGCGCTTCTTCATGAACGTCGTGCTGTGCCGAGTGCTGTTCACGCGCACGCGCTCGTCGCCGCGCCGCGTTTGTCGCTCAGCTGGCTGCGTCCGCTCGCTCCGCTGCTCGGCGACCCGAGACTCGGGATGACCGGGATCTTCCTGTCGCTGTCGCGTGTCCTGCCCGCCGAGTATCCGCTTCGCGACGGCGTGGCGACCTACCTCGACATCGAGCTCG
Organism: uncultured Actinomycetes bacterium; assembly: GCA_963756895.1. Taxonomy (GTDB): domain Bacteria; phylum Actinomycetota; class Acidimicrobiia; order IMCC26256; family DASPTH01; genus DASUAS01. The sequence goes on from CAVWPI010000008.1 coordinate 278,628, forward strand.
GCTTCGGACGACTCCTCGACTACGGCGTGATCGGGCCACGGTTGCAGCAGGTCTACGAGTGGTCGGCACACGAGTTGGACGCGCCCGGGTTGCTCGAATGTGTGCGGGAAGGCGCGCTGACGTACGCATGGCCGTACGAGGAACGCCACGTCTGGCGTGCGCCAGACTCGATGCTCGTCCGGGTGGTCCATGAGATGCTTCCAGCCGCACGGAAGGAGGTCGACATGGCCGACGACAGCCGTGAGACGAAGAAGACGCGACGCATCCGGTGGGTGCAGCGGTGCCTCGTCAACCCGCCGGCGAAGGTGGCGGTGTGGTGCGGCCTGGTGCCCGGGTTCGTGCTCGTCGAGACCACGGGACGACGGAGCGGCAAGCAACGCCTCAACGTCGTCGGCATGAAGGTCGACGGCGACACCGGTTGGGTGATCGCCGAGTACGGCCGCCACGCGGGCTACGTGAACAACCTCGAAGCGAATCGCGACGTCCGCGTCCGGATGCACCGCCAGTGGCGTGCCGCACGAGCGCAGATCCTCGACGACGACGACGCCCAGGCCCGGCTCGAGTCGTTCCACCGGCGTTCGCACGAAGCCGCGGTCCGGGAGTTCGGCACCGAACTGTTGACCATCCAGTTCGAGTTCCTGCCCACGTGACCTGCGTCGCTTCGCTACGACCCAGCCACGTCGCCGAAGAACCCGACCGCGGTCCGGATCCGACCGTCGGCCTCGAATGTGACGACGTCGATCCCGGCGACGGCGACGCTGCCGTCGGGGCCGTTGACGGTCCAGCCGAAGCGGGCCTGGTCGTGGTGGGTGTCGACGGCCGTCGTGCGAGCCAGCGAGTGACCGGGCATCTGGTCGCGCAGCACGCCGATGGCAGCCGAGATGCGGGCGGGCCCCGTCCGCGTCGACGAGCGGGTCGACGAGCCGGCCGTCGTCGACGAAGACGGCCTTGCCGAGGTCGGCGCGGACGTCGCCGTCGGCTTCGTTGAACATGACGACGTAGCGGTCGATGGTGGCTTCGATGGTGGTGTTCTCGGTTGTCTGCATGTGACCCATCGTGAACTGCCTCCCGGCGCGCAGCACTTCCCTCTGAGGTAATGGTCCGATGACGCTCGCCCGCGTACCGTCGAACCCGTGACGACCATCTCGGCAGCATCGCCTCGCCTCGGCGAGCTCCTGAAGCTGTGGCGATCGAAGCGCCGCGTGAGCCAACTCGACCTCGCCAGCCAGGCGGGCGTGTCGCCCCGGCATCTCTCGTTCGTCGAGACCGGCCGATCGAAGCCGAGCCGCGAGATGGTCTTGCACCTGGCCGAGCACCTCGACGTTCCGTTGCGCGACCGCAACGCGATGTTGACGGCTGCCGGCTTCGCGCCGGTGTACCAGGAGTCGGCGCTCGACGCCCCCGAGTTGGCGAGCGTCCGTCAGGCGATCGAGGTCATCCTCGCCAATCACGAGCCGTGCCCCGCCTTCGTCATCGACGGCGCGTGGAACCTCCTCGAGGCGAACGCGGGCGTCGCTGCGTTCCTCGATCTGATCGCACCCGAGCTCCTCGACCCGCCGATGAACATCATCCGGGCGAGCCTGCATCCGCGCGGCCTCTCGCGGTACATCGTGAACTTCGACGAATACGCCGCTCACGTGATCGAACGGCTCAACCGCCAGCTCGCCACCACCGTCGGATCCCGGGCTCGCTGCGCTCCTCGACGAAGTGATGGACTATCCGGACGTCGCGCGAGCGCTCGGTGACGGTGCGGTGCTGGCGCCGCCCGCAGCGGTGCTCCCGATGCACTTCCGGCTCGACGACGGCACCGAGCTGCGCTTCTTCTCCACGATGACCGTGTTCGGCTCACCCCTGAACGTGACGATCGCGGAACTCGCCATCGAGAGCTTCTTCCCCGCCGACGAGGCGACCGCGGCACTCTTCCGCTGAGCCCGCCGCGATTCACCGCCGCCAGAAGAGGAGATGGGTCACACCACCGCGTGGGCTGGGCACCACGTCGAGCTCGAACCGGTCGAGCAGATCCTCGTGGGACGACCAGAGGCGCTCGCCGCGCCCGATGTCCACCGGTGCAACGGCGAAGTGCATCGTGTCGACGAGATCGGCGTCGAGGAACTCGCGCACCGTTGCCACTCCGCCACCGAGACGGACGTCCTTGCCGTCGGCGGCTTCCTTCGCCTGACGCAATGCCTCCTCGGGGGTGGCGTCGAGGAAGTGGAAGGTCGTGTCGGACAAGGAGAACGACGGACGCACGTGATGCGTGAGCACGAACACCGGCGTGTGGAACGGGGGCTCGTCACCCCACCATCCCTTCCACGCTTCGTCGCGGCCACGGGCCCCGCACCGGACCGAACTTGTTGCGGCCCATGATCTCGGCGCCGATGTTGTTGGCGAAGTCACGGGTGAAGAAGTCATCGAGACCTCGCGTGCCGCCGGGTTCGGTGCGGTTCGGCCAGCTCGCGGTGGCTCCCGCCCACGACATCAGCTCCGCGGGATTGGCGGACCCGAACGGCCGCTCGAGGCTCTGGCCAACGCCTGCGCCGAAGCCGTCGCGCGACACCGCGAAGTTCTGCACCTTCACGAGCTGAGCCATCAGAACGCCTCCTCCAGCTGCTTCAGCAGTCCGTGTCCCTAGGTGGGATCGTTCGGCGCCAGGTAGGCGGCGAGCGGCTTGAAGATCTCGGCCGCGATGCTGGTGCCCTCGGCCGCCGTGGGGCCGTGGGTGTTGTCGATCACGATCGAGATCTTCTGCGTCGTCTCGTACGCGGCGATCCCTTGGTATCCGTTGAAGACCGGGTTCTGGAGGACCCAGTTGCCGGCGACGTCGATCCCGAGTCCGTAGCCGATCTCGGGGGGTGCACCCTCGAGGCCCTTCGACAGGTCCTGGACCTGCTGGCTCGCGGCCGACTTCGACAGGAGCTTGCCGCTGCCGACCGCCTTGATGAGGGTGGTCATGTCCTTGGCCGTCGAGGTCATGATGAGCCCGTTCCCGAGGCCCCACGACGGGCTCCATCCGGTCGACTCCACGTAGACGCCGTTCTGCGAGGTGTAGGCGTGCAGCGCCGGCGCCGGGATCGCCGGGTCCTTCGTGATCTTCGTCTCGGTGAGCTTGAGCGGATCGAGGAACTTCGACTGGATCAGCTTGGTCACGGACTTCCCGGTGACCTTCTCGACCACGCGGCCGAGGAGGATGAAGTTGGTGTGCGCGTAGTGGAAGCACGTGCCCGGGTCGCAGACGACCGGCAGCGCGAACGCGTACTGCAGCAGCTCGTCGTCGGTCCACTGGCGGAACGGCTCCGCGAGCTGCGCCGCCTGGAAGGCCGGGTTCTCCTGGATGAAGTCGGGGTAGCCCGACGTGACGCTCGAGAGCATCCGCAACGTCACCTTGTCGGCGTTGGGGTACTCGGGGTACCACTTCGAGAGCGTGTCGTCGAGGCTGAGCTTGCCCTGCTCCTGCAGCTGCAGCACGTAGGTCGTGAGCATCGGGATCGTCATCGACCCCGGGCGCCACTTCATGTCCGGCGTCACCGGCGAACCGAACTGCGAGATCCCGAGTCCCTTGTTGACGACCGTGTCGTCGCCGAAGTCGACGCGCAGGACGACGCCCTTGGCGTCCTCCTTCTCCATGACCCCTTGGGTGATCGAGACGATCTGCTTCGACACCTCCTTCTTGCTCGTGCAGGTACCGCCGATGTCGACCTGATCGGACGAGCACTTCGCGCCGGTTGCCGCGCCCGCGGTCACTGGCACTGCTGCAGCCGCGACGACGCACACGACTGCCATCGCGACGAGAACACGAACTCGGGTCATCTCGGTCACCGTTCTGCCTCCGGTAGGGAGAACGACCTTATGCCGCGAAACGGTTCGAGGCGCGCGATGGTCGGCGCTACTGCACCTCGCTGACGACCGACTTCATCGAGCCCGCCGGGTAGTTCGGCATGTCGGCCATCGTCGCCTTGCCTTCAGGGCTGTCGAAGGCCGCGTGCATCGCGGCTTCGTCGTCGAAGGTCATCGAGATCGACCAGAACACGTCGGGCTCGGAGCCGTCGAAGTTCGTGAGCGCCCGGCCGTACTCGAACGCGCGCAATCCAGGTAGCGACTGCACCAGCGGCACGTGGACGTTCACGTAGTGCTGCACGAACGCATCGGCGTCCACGGGATCCGAGAAGTTGATCGTGATCTTGACCGGCATGGACGGTGTGTATCACCACGTTCCGAGCGCCCGCAATCGCCGCCAGCCACCACCGCGAGCCGTACTCGCCGATGACTTTGCGCGCCGCGAGGAGTCTCCATTGGTGTGACCAACGCGAGGGAGGACACGTCATGGGCAAGGTGATCTCGTCGGCCTCGATGTCGCTCGACGGCTACATCGCCAAGGACGACAACACGATCGGGCACCTGTTCGACTGGTTCGACAACGGCGAGCTCGAGTATCGGACGATCAACCCGGACATCACGCTGCACCTCAACCAGGCGAGCTTGGACTACTGGCAGGAGTGGGTGACGTCGATCGGCGCGCTCGTGTGCGGTCGGACCCTGTTCGACTTCACCGACGGGTGGGACGGACGCCACACCATGGACGTCCCGGTGGTGGTGGTCACGCACGAACCGCCGACGGACTGGATCGCAGCGCACCCCGACGCGCCGTTCGACTTCGTGAGCGACGGGATCGAGGCCGCGGTGGCCCGCGCGCAGGAGATCGCGGGCGATCGCACGGTGGCGGTGGCCGCGGGAACGATCGCCCGCCAGTGCCTCGACCTGGGCTTGCTCGACGCGGTGGCGGTCGATCTGGTGCCGGTGGTGATGGGTGGTGGTCGCCCGTACTTCGGGGACCTGACGCCCGGCGACGTCCCGATCGGCAATCCGACCACGTACGTCCCCTCTGAGCTGGTGATCCACCTCGTCTATCCGGTGGAGCGGCCCTGACGACACGTCGCGCCGCGAGTGGTTTACGCGGGCCAGAGCGGTCCGTCCTCGACGAAGCCCGCGGGTTCACCCCAATGGTTGCGGTAGGAAACCTCACGGGCGGGTTGGCGCACGGCGACGCCCCAGCGTCCGGTCGGATAGCCGAACGAGAGCGCACCGGCCATGAACCAACCCGAGTCCTGCGGGACGCCCAGGATCTCGAGCGTCTCGTCGTTGTAGAAGGCCAACGCCTGCGTGAGCGACGAACCGATGCCCTCGGCCCGGGCGGCGAGTTGCGCGCTCCACAACGCCGGGTAGATCGAGCTGCCGCCCCGGTCGGTGCTGAACCCGAAGAGGTAGAGCGGTACCTGCTCGAAGTGATCGGCGAGCCACTGCGCCGACTTCTGGACCGCGAGCATCGACTTCGATTCCGCCGAATCGGGATCGGCGAGGGCGGCATCGATGCGGTCCTTGTAGTAGCCGGTCCACAGGCCGGCGATCGCTCGCTGGTAGAGCGGCGCGATCGCAGCCTTCACCTCGGCGGAGTCGACGAGCAGGAAGCGCCAGTTCTGCGTGTTGCCCCCGCTCGGCGCGCGCACGGCGGCATCGAGGATCCGGGCCTGGACGTCGAGTGGGATCGGTGCAGAGGTGACGCGACGCATCGCGCGGGTCGTGTAGAGCGCTTCTCGGACGTCCATCGATGCTCTCTCCTCGTTCGTCACTCGTCGCCGGTCCTGGTGCTCGTGTCGATCGCCACAACGCCGTGCAGCAGGGGCAGGACCGCGTCTCCGTACGCGGCGAGGCCCTCCTCGTAGGCGCGGCGGCTCGGCGCGGGCAGCCCGACGATGAACCCGGTGACGCCGAGTCGGCTCACCTCGTTCGCATGCTCGACGAGTCCGTCGGAGGAGAAGCCGGCTGTTCCCGGGATGAACGGAACCATCGGGTACCCGAGGACGTCGAACGACGAACGCCGTCCCGCGAGCCCGACTCCCTCACGACGCACGGTGGCGCGCTCGTCGTCGAGGCGCGCGAACAGACGCCGGAGATCGTCGAGGTCTTCGAGATGCGCGGAGTGGCGGCGGTTGCCGAGTGCGCGCGGGTTGGGCAGCGGCAGCCAGCCGTCGCCGAAGCGGGCGGCGCGTCGCAGTGCACGTGCAGAGTTGCCGCCCACCCACACCGGCGGACGCGGCTGTTGCACCGGCGCCGGTCGCATGGTGTTCCCGCCCGCTTCGAAGCCGTCGCCGGCGAAGCGCACCGACTCACCCGACCACGCCGCGGTGATCGCAGCGATCGCTTCGTCGAAGCGGTCGTTGCGGTTGTCGAAGTCGACTCCGAGGGCGCGGAACTCCCCTTCCAGGTAGCCCGCGCCGACACCGAGGTCGAGCCGTCCGCCGGAGAGCACGTCGAGGCTCGCGGCCGCTCTCGCCGCGAGGAAGGGATTGCGGTACGGGAGCACGCAGAGGTTGGTGAGCACGCGGAGGCGCGTCGTGGCCGCGGCGGCGAAGGAGAGCCCGACGAACGGGTCGAGGGCCTGGTGGCCGCCGCTCGCGAGCCAGTCGTCGTCGGGAAAGGGATGCTCGGTGGAGTACACGCCGTCGAAGCCGGCCGCTTCGGCCGCGCGGGCGACCGCGGCGACGCCCTCGGCGCTCACGAACTCCGTCCCGAGGTCGACGTGGTCGGTGGGCAGGGCGACGTAGACCTTCATGCGCACATCCTTCCTCTCCGAGCGCGGGATCTTCGAGCCGCGAATCACTGCGATGACTGTCACAGGTCCGTCGTAGGTTCGACCCATGAGGGACCACGAAGACCGAACCCACGAGCAGCGGGCGGCCGACGCGTTCGTGGCGCTCGCGCTCCGGGTGTCCGACACCTCGCAGGCGACGTGAGCGACCGCCAATGTGGCTACATCCAGCGGCCATAATGTAGCTACAGTGGAGCATCGTGGAAGTCGGAATCAGAGAACTCAAGAACCACCTCAGTCGCTACCTCGACCATGTGCGAGACGGTGACGAGGTCGTGGTGACCGATCGAGGTCGGGCGATCGCGCGCGTGGTGCCATTCGGAAACGAGCGTCTCCTCGACCGCCTCGTCGCCGAAGGAATCGTGACGCCGGCTCGGCGCCAGAAGCAGCCAACGACGAAGCCCATCGCCACGAAAGGAACGGTGTCGGACCTCGTCGTCGAGCAACGCAGGTGATCGCCTACTTCGACACTTCGGCGATCGTGCCGTTGCTGATCGCCGAACGCGGGTCGCAAGTGGCTGGGCGGCTCTGGAACTCCGCCGATCGAGTCGCGAGCGTCCGGCTCCTGTACCCGGAGGTGCGCGCTGCCCTCGCCCAAGCCCAGCGGCTCGACCGAGTCAGCGCTCGGGACCTTCGCCGTGCGGTCAGCGAGCTCGACTCGCGACTCGAAGAGATCGACCTCGTCGAGATCGACGACACCCTCGCTCGTCTGGCTGGCGAGAAGGCCGAGGTTCACGGTTTGCGGGGGTACGACGCCGTACATCTCGCGGCCGCGCTCCGAGTGCACGATCGGGACGTCGTCCTGATCGCTGGCGACCGCGCGCTCCTGGTTGCAGCGGCATCGGAAGGCCTCGCAGTCACCGAGCTCCCGTGACCGCGCGCGTGCCAGCCTGATGATCCCCGTCTTCGTGCTCGAACCGTGTATTCCGACGCACGGTCGCGACGTCGCCTGAGCCGGTCCTGCAGCTGGCCCCACCCTCGGTTGTCGGGTCAGCCCCGTGTTTGTGGCGGGTCGTTTTCCGTACCTTCGAAGTGGAGGTTGCGTCATGTCTGGCACCATCACGTCACTCGAACCGCGGGCCGCCGTTCGGCTGGATCAGGTCACCAAGATCTACGGCCGCGGCGACAACGCCGTCACCGCCCTGCGTGAGGTGAGCGCGGCGCTGGAACCGGGCTCCTTCACCGCTGTGATGGGCCCGTCGGGCTCGGGGAAGAGCACGTTCCTGCACGTCGCCGCCGGCCTCGACCGCCCGACCTCGGGTGAGGTATTCGTCGGCGACGTGGCCCTCGGCGCACTCGACGAGACCCGCCGCACCAAGCTCCGGCGCGACCGCGTCGGGTTCGTGTTCCAGTCGTACAACCTGGTCCCGTCGCTCACGGTCAAGCAGAACGTGACGTTGCCGGGCCGCCTCGCGGGGCGGCGTCCGAACCGAGCGTGGGTGCGCGAAGTGCTCGATCGCGTCGGTCTCACCGACCGCGCCAACCACCGCCCGGCCGAGCTGTCGGGTGGACAGGCGCAACGGACCGCGATCGCGCGCGTGGTCGTGATGCGTCCCGACGTGCTGTTCGCCGACGAACCGACGGGCGCACTCGACAGTCGCAGCGGTGCGGACATCCTCGAGCTGCTGCGCCAGTCGGTCGACGAGTTGCACCAGACCGTGGTCATGGTGACGCACGACCCCCGAGCGGCGTCGTACGCCGACGCCGTGCTCTACCTGTCCGACGGCCGAATCGTCGACGAATCGGACGAGCCGAGCGTCACCGCGATCGCAGATCGGCTCACCGGACTGGGAGGCTGACGATGCTGTTCGTCGCGTCGCATTCTCTGCGGAGCCACCTCCGCCTGTTCGTGGGCACGATCATCACGGTGGCGGCAGCGGTGGCGATCGCCACCTCGTGCGCGCTCCTGCTCGATTCCGGCCTGCACGATGGCGCTCGCCCCGAACGCCTCGCCGGTGTCCCGATCGTCGTCCAGCACCGACAGACCATCAGCGTGCGCGACGGACGAGGCGACGACGCGAAGACGGAGACCGTCACGGCCGAAGAGCGTGCGCGCCTCGACCTGCGCGAGGCCGACCGCCTGGCGCAGCTGCCGGGAGTCGCGGCCGTCGTCCCCGACCGCTCCTTCCGTGCGGTGCTCCTCGGCCGCTCCGGTCGGCCGGTCAACGACGATCGACCGTCGTGGGGTCACCCGTGGGCCAACGCACCGCTCACTCCGTTCACCCTCGTGTCTGGGCGTCCGCCGGCCGATCCCGGTGAGGTCGTGGTCGACGCCGGGTTGGCACGGCGCGCCGGCGTGCGCGTCGGCGACCGCACCAGCGCCGTCATCGCGGGCGCGACGCGCGACGTCGCGGTGGTCGGCATCGCGCGTCCGCCGGCGGGTGACGAGCTCGCCACGCAGGCGGCACTGTTCCTCGACGACGACTCCGCGAGCCGTGCGTACGGCCACACCGGTGAGGTCGACGAGTTCGGCCTGCTGCTCCGACCCGGTGCCGACCGAGCCGCGATCCGCGAACGCCGCGCGCGGGCCACACCTCGTCGTCCGCACCGGGGACGAGCGCGGGCGCGCGGAGTTCCTCAGCGGGGCCAACGCCAACGTCACGCTCATCGCCATCTCCGGAGCGGTCGGCGGCATCGGCCTCGTCGTCGCCGTGTTCGTCATCGCCGGGATGACCGGGCTCGTTGTCCAGCAGCGGCGCCGAGATCTCGCGCTCCTGCGTGCGACCGGCGCAACGCCGCGTCAGCTTCGCCGCATGATCGCACTGGAGACGTTCGTCGTGTCGCTCCTCGGCGTCGCCATCGGCGTGCACCCCGGCATCCTCTTGGCCCACGGACTCGCCGGCGGCATGCGCAACCACGGGGTGTTGCCGCCGACGTTCCACGAGCAGGTCAGCCCGTTGCCCGCCCTGATCGCGGCGGTCGCCGCGGTGGCGGTCGCTCAGGTCGCAGCACGACTCGCGGCGCGACGCGGCGACGCGGCTGTCGGCGACGGAGGCACTGAGTCCGCTCGTCGCCGAGCAGCCCCGCGTCGGCGTCGTCCGCGTCGCGATCGGATCGTTGGCCGCCGCCGGGACGATCGCCTTGTTCCTCGTCGCCGGGTCGTCCAACGCCGGCGTGGCCGCCGCGATGGCGCCCGCCCTGATCACGTGCGGGCTGCTCGCGGTGGGCCTGTTGGCGCCGCTCCTCGTGGTGGCCGGCGTGGCCGTGCTCGGGGTCGTCACGCGCGCCACGGGCGCGAGTGGCTTCCTCGCGACGGCCAACACCCGCACCTCGGCCCGACGGCTCGCGGCTGCGGTGACACCGGTCGTCCTCCTCGTCGCGGTCAGCGGCCTGACGCTGTTCCAGCAAGCCACGCTCGACCGCGAGACCACTCGCCAGGGCGACGCCCGCCTCGTCGCCGACCGGGTGGTGGATGCCGGCCCCGCGGGCATCCCGGCCGACGACGTGACCACACTCACTGCAGCGCCGTCGGTGTCGACCGCGATCGGTCTCGTGCCGACGACGGTCTACGCAGGGTCCGACCTCGATGCCCTCGTCGCCAAGGTGCCGACCCCCGGCCGTCTCGACGCGGTGCTCGATCTCCAGGTCGAGTCCGGTTCTCTCGACGGGCTCGGCGCGGGCGACGTCGCACTGTCCGACACCGCCGCCGACAGCCTCGGCGCGCATGCTCGCGGGACGGTGCAACTCTGGCTCGGAGACGGCACCAAGGTGCACCGCCGGGTGGCTGCGGTCTACCAACGCCCGCTCGGCTTCGGCGACGTCGTCCTGCCGTGGCATGACGTGGTCGACGGGCACGTCACCGATCCGTCGGTGACCACCGTGCTCGTCGCCACCCGCGACGTCGCGGCCGGCGACAGCACCCTCGCACAGTTCGTCGCGGCCCACGCGGGGAGCAGGGCCGGCGGGCGCCAGCTCGAGCACGACGCCGAGGACGCCAACGCGGCCACCCAGGCGTGGGTGAGCCAGACCCTGCTCGGCGTCATCATCGTGTTCGCCGCGCTGGCACTGGTCAACACGTTGGTGATGCTCACGGCGGCGCGACGCGATGAGCTCGGGCTGCTCCAGCTCGTCGGCGCGACGCCACGGCAGGTGCGCGGGATGATGCGACGGGAGGCGGTGATCGTCATCGTGCTGGGCGTCGCATTCGGAGCCGCCATCGCCGCGGCAACGGTCCTCCCCTACGGCAAGGCGCTCACCGGCTCGTACACGATGTCGTCACCGGCACGCGAGGTCCTCGCACTGGTGGGTGTCGCGTTCGCACTCGGAGTGGCTGCGACACTCGTCACCACGAGGTTCGTGCTCCGACAACCGCCGATCGACGCGGTCAGCCACGTTGCCTGAAGCTGACCCCTTCCCTCAAGGAAACAGTCGGTGGTAACGCGTTACGAACAGCCGCTTGTGGCACCGCAGCTCGGGCAGGCGTGGCAGCTCCCCGCTCGCTGCATGATGTCGCCGCAGACGTGGCAGAGCACCGTCTCCGACGCGCGCATCACGTGCGTGCCCGGGGTGAGCGGCGGCGTCGACGCCGGGGTGACCACCGACGCGGACGGCGGCTGGTCGTCGAGCGGGAGCTCGGCGTAGACCGTCTCGTTCGGGATCGACGCCTCCTCCACCCCCGGCAGCGTCGGCTGCGTGCGCTCCCCCACCGTGAGCACGCCCATGTCGCGACGCGTCTCGTAGTCGACGTACTCCACGACGAGGCGCCGGAAGATGTAGTCGACCAGGCTGGTGGCGATGCGCAGGTCGGGGTCGTCGGTCATACCGGCGGGCTCGAAGCGCATGTTGGTGAACTTCTCGGCGAACGCCTCGAGCGGCACCCCGTACTGCAGGCCCAGGCTCAGCGAGATCGCGAACGCGTCCATGATCCCGGCCAGGGTGGAACCCTGCTTGGCGACCTTGAGGAACACCTCGCCGGGACGGCCGTCCTCGAACTCACCGACGGTCGCGTACCCGTGGCAGTCGGCCACCCGGAACGAGAACGTCTTCGAGTTGCGCATGCGCGGCAGCTTCTGGCGCACCGGCTCCTGCACGATGACGTGCTCGACGATGCGCTCGACCACCTGCGCCGGGCTGCCGTTGACCAGTTCGTTGGCCAGCGCCTCGGGTGAGCCGGTCTCGCCGCCCTTCTTCTGCGTGGCGAGCGGCTGCGCGACCTTGCAGTTGTCGCGGTAGAGGGCGACGGCCTTCAGGCCGAGCTTCCACGCCTCGAGGTGCAGCTCCTCGACGTCTTCGATCGTCGCCTCCTCCGGCATGTTCACCGTCTTGGAGATGGCGCCCGAGAGGAACGGCTGCACCGCACCCATCATCTTCACGTGGCCCATGTAGTGGATCGTGTTGTCGCCCATCGAGCACGCGAACACCGGCAGGTGCTCGGCCTTGAAGTGCGGCGCCCCGAAGATCGTCTTGTGCTCGTTGATGTGCGAGACGATGTCGTCGGCCTGCTCGGACGAGTACCCCAGGTTGGTCAGCGCACGCGGGATCGTCTGGTTGACGATCATCATCGTGCCGCCACCGACGAGCTTCTTCGCCTTGGTGAGCGCGAGGTCGGGCTCGATGCCGGTGGTGTCGCAGTCCATCATCAGGCCGATGGTGTTGTGGCTGACGAACCCGTTCGCCACGTAGGTGACGTTGCTCGGCACCGACAGGTCGTAGGTGAACTCCTCCTCACCGAGCTCCGCCGACACGACCTCGTCGTAGAAGAACTCGAGCAGGTGACCGAGCTCGGCGTCGTGCGTGCGCTCGAACAGCTCGGTGGCCGCCCGCCGCGACACGCGACCGCGTGCGACCTCCATGAGCAGCGTCTTGCGCAGGCTGTCGTTCGCCGGCGCGAGCCGGTCGACGAGCGCCCGGGTGACCGGGATGTGGTCCTGACGCGCCGCCTGGCGGCCCTCGCTCGACACGACCTTCGCCGCCTTGCGGCCGCTCAGGAACCCGATCTCCTCCACCCACGCGTCGTGGTACGAGGTGTTGAGTAGCCGCAGCGACGCGAGCATCGACGCCGCGCCCGCTCACGTCGTGCTTGCGCGTGGTCGGGTAGCCGAGCGCGAGCAACAGTGACTGGATCTCGTCGGCGAACGACGCCCGAGCAGTGGTCCAGGTGCGGGATGCCCGCGGTGACGGTGCCGTCGGCCTCGAACAGGCCACGGACGAACGCGCCGTAGACCTCGCGGTCGTTGGCGTGCAGCACCGCGTCGGGGACGTGCGGCGTGTAGCCCTTGCCCGAGTGGCCCTCGTGCGGTGCGCGCTTGGCGAACCCGCACGCCTCCCACCACAGCGCCAGCCGCACCGAGTGGAACGCCACCTCGGTGTAGCCCTGCTTCTGGCTGACCGCAGCCTCGAGCCCGAAGAGCTCCTTACCGAGCTGGCTCAGGTGCTCGACGACGTCGAAGTCGTCGGCCGCCGACGCAGAGACGCAGGCCCTTCGAGTGCAGCGAGCCGTCGCCCATGAAGTAGCCGACGAACTCGGCGAGCTCGGCGGTCATGGTGCGCGGCACGCGGACGTGCGCGACTCGCCCGTCCAGTGCGCCTCCGGCGAGCGGCGGCAGCACAACCTCCTGCGGGGTTCCGACGAGCTGGTGCAGCGACAGCGGCACGCGGTCGCCGGGCTGCACGTCGGCGAGACGACGCCAGACCCACTCGCCGGTCTCGTCGACCACCTTGATGCGGTGCTTGGCGGTGCCGCGGATGCGGTAGCCGCGCTTCGACTCGACATTCACGACCGGCTCGACGCCGTTCACGTAGAACTGCGTGGCCTCGCGCGGACCTTCGTCGGTCTGCACGTGATGCCGAGCGGCTGCCACTGGTCGCCGATCGGGTCGCCCAGCGATCCGAGACGCACAAGGCCACGCTCGGTCGGCACCAGCGTGCCGCCGACGAGGCACCCGGTGGGCGCGAGCACGGTGGCCTGCGAGTTGCGCACGCCGAACGTCTCGCCGAGCTCGACGGCTTCGTCCCACGACTGCTGCGCGGCGCCGAGCAGCTCCGTGCGGCACGAGGTCCTCGTCGATCTTGGCCGCCTCGGCGCGGTGCATGCGCAGCACGTTGTTCATGGCGTCGGCGTTCTCGGCGTAGCCGGCGAACGGACCCATGCGACCGGCGGTGCGGGCGCTGGTGGCGTAGGCGTGACCGGTCATCAGCGCGGTGAGCGCCGCCGCCCACGCCCGACCACCGTCGGAGTCGTAGGGCATGCCCTGGGCCATGAGCAGGGCGCCGAGGTTGGCGTAGCCGAGGCCGAGCTGGCGGAACTTGCGGCTGTTCTCGGCGATCTTCTCGGTCGGGTAGTCGGCGTTGCCGACGAGGATCTCCTGCGCGGTGAACATCACCTCGACCGTGTGCTTGTAGCCCTCGACGTCGAACGTGCCGTCGTCGTCGAGGTACTTCAGCAGGTTGATGCTGGCGAGGTTGCACGCCGAGTTGTCGATGTGCATGTACTCCGAGCACGGGTTGCGAGCCGTTGATGCGCCCGGTGTTGGGCGCGGTGTGCCACCGGTTGATGGTGGTGTCGAACTGCATGCCGGGGTCGGCGCACTCCCACGCCGCCTGCGAGATCTGGCGGAACAGCTCGCGCGCCTTCATGGTGTTGTAGACCTCGCCGTTGGTGACGCCGACCAGGTCCCAGTCGTCGTCGGCCTCGACCGACCGCATGAACTCGTCGGTGACCCGCACCGAGTTGTTGGCGTTCTGGTACTGGATCGAGTGCGAGTCGATGCCCGTCGAGGTCCATGTCGAAGCCGGCGTCGCGCAGCGCACGCGCCTTCTTCTCCTCCCGCGACTTGCACCAGATGAACTCCTCGACGTCGGGGTGGTCGGCGTTGAGGATGACCATCTTGGCGGCGCGACGGGTCTTGCCCCCGCTCTTGATCGTGCCGGCCGACGCGTCGGCGCCGCGCATGAAGCTCACCGGTCCGCTGGCGGTGCCGCCGCCCTTGAGGTGCTCGTGCGACGAGCGGATGTTGGAGAGGTTGATGCCCGAACCGGAGCCGCCCTTGAAGATCGTGCCTTCCTCGCGGTACCAGTTGAGGATGCCGTCCATCGTGTCCTCGACGGCGAGGATGAAGCACGCGGAAGACTGCTGCGGCACGCCCTTCACGCCGATGTTGAACCACACCGGCGAGTTGAACGCGGCGCGCTGGGTGACGAGGATCGCCTTGAGCTCGTTGCGGAAGGCGGCGCCCTCCTGCTCGTCGGCGAAGTAGCCGTCCTTCACGCCCCACGACGTGATCGTGTCGGCGACGCGGTCGATCACCTGGCGCAGCGACGTCTCGCGCTCGTCGGTGCCGAGGGTGCCGCGGAAGTACTTCTGGGCGACGATGTTGGTGGAGTTCTGCGACCAGCTGACGGGGAACTCCACCGTCGTCCTGGCGGAAGGCGTCGGTGCCGTCTTTCCAGTTCGGGATGTGCGCGTCGCGGCGTTCCCACTCGACGGTGTCGTAGGGGTGGACGCCCGGTTCCGTGAAGTGCCGACGGATCCCGATCCCGACCTGCTCCGGCGCCAGTGCCATGCGTGCGCTCCCTCTCCGAGCCCTCTCCAGAGCTCACTCCCGGACATTCAGTCTACCCGCCGTTGGGCGCGTCTACCACAACATCTTGTGGTGAGCGGCCCCCGGCACCCCACCAGGTGGTGGGATGACAAAGGTAGAACTACAGGACTGTCATTGCAAGGGTTTCGCGCCAGAAACCTGGCGCGAGGACTTCAACATCACTGCAACGGCAGTTTGGGCGCCGTGGACTTCTGCAGCTCGGAGAGCTCGCGCTCGAAGTCCTCGACGTTGTCGAAGCCCTTGTAGACCGACGCGAAACGCATGTAGGAGACCAGATCGAGCTGCCGCAGCCCCTCGAGCACGGCCAGGCCGATGGTCTCGCTGCGCACCTGCGGGCCCGCGGCCCGGGCCTTCTCCTCGACCTCGTGGGCGAGCGCATCGATCGCCGCCTCGTCGATCGCACTCCCGGCGACGGCGTGCTCGATGCCGGCCCGCAGCTTCAGCGGGTCGAAGGGCACCGTGGCCCCCGAGCGCTTCACCACCACCAGCGGCAGCTCCTCCACCCGTTCGTAGGTGGTGAACCGGCGTCCGCAGCCCAGGCACTCCCGCCGGCGGCGCACCGCCGCGGCATCGTCGGCCGGGCGCGAGTCGACGACCTTGTCGTCGTCGGCCGAGCAGAACGGGCAGCGCACCGCGCCACCGTACCGCCGTCGGACCTTGGAAAGGCGTCTCATCGGCCTTCATCCGCTCACCCGATGGCCACCGGGTTGATCGGGCTGCCGGCGGCGCCGGTGACGGGCAGCGCGCCGACGCTGAAGAAGAACTCGTGGCAGCCGTCGGCCGCGAGCTCCGACAACTTCAGGTGCTCCATGAGCGTGACCCCGCGCTTCACCAGCAGCTCGATGTGCACCGCGAGGAAGACGTTGTCGTCGAACGGCATGACCTCGATGGCCGTGTTGTCGGCGCCGACCGCGGCGATCTCGTGGTCGTCGACGAACGACGCCGCGTCGACACCGAGCCCCGGCTGGGCGAACTCGGACGTCGCCGGTGGCGAAGAAGTCGAGCCAGCCGGTGCGCACGAGGAGGATGTCGCCCGGCCGCACCTCGGTGCCCTGCGCGTCGGCGCAGGCGTCGAGCTCGGCGGAGGTGATCGCGTGACCGGGCTCGAGCCAGTCGACGCCCTGGTGGCCGGCGACGTCGAGCAGGATGCCGCGACCGGCGAAGGTGCCGGTGGCGCGGATGTCGCAGTGCGGCTGCACCGCTGGTGGCACTGAACTCGTCGCGCGGAACCCGTTGTAGATGCCGTCTTCGGTGAACACGTGCGACAGCGCGTCCATGTGCGTGATGCTGTGCGACGCGATCACGAGCACGTCTTCGTTGGCGCCGAGACCCGGTGCGCCGTTGAACGCGACGTACGGATCCTTGTCGCTCGCGCTGGTGAGCGTGAGGCGTTGCGGCGCACCGCGGTGGTCGAGGATCGGCACGCCGTGCTTCTGGATCGGCAACGCGAGGCTGTAGACCTTGCCGGTCTTGCAGACCTGCGTGGCCGCGAGCACGCGCTCGGGCGTGAGCAGGTTGAGCGTGCCCCGCTCGTCGTCGGCGCCCCAGCGTCCCCAGTTGGTCTTGGTGTTGGTCGTGGTGTCGGTCATGGTCGGAGTCTGCCCTGTTCGTCGGAACGAGGCACGAGCGCAGCCACGGCGGCCCGGCAACCCGGGGCGACGGGTGCCAGGGGCCGCCGTGGGCGAACGGTGAGGACGGCGGCTAGCCGTCCCACGAGATGGACTCGCCGGGCGTGAGCACGGTGCCGTGGCGGGCCTCGGACAGCGCGTCGACCACCGGGCGGGGGTCGTCGCCGGGAGCGAGGCGCTCGGCCACGGTCCACAGCGAGTCGCCCGGGCGCACGATCGTGCTCCGGCTCGTGCTCCGGCTCGTGTCGGCTGGCTGCTCGGAATGGGCTGGGTGGCGCTCGGGGGTCGCGGGGGTGATTCCCCCGAGCGCGGCACCCGCCCTGGCCATCACGAGCACCAGCGCCACCGCCAGGAGGACGACGACGACGCGCCGCTTCCAGTAGGTGGCGGGGCTGACGACCCGGGCCGAACCGGCGGCAACGGTTCGACGGGACAGCGTCGTGGGTCGCTGCCTCGCCGTGGCCCGGGTCGTGATCGTGATGACGCCTGCGTGCTGCATCTCGCTTCGGCTCCTGTTCGGTCCGCTGCTCTGGATGCAGCGAACCACGGGGGTGTGACACTCATTCGAGCGGCAGGTTCCGGGAGCCGCCCGCTTCCGGGTCCCGACCGTGATGGTGGGACCCGGCCCCTCGGGCACGCCGAACGCCTGTTCGCAGGTTGGCACGAACGCCCGTTCGAGTCAAGAGAAATTCCGAACGGGTGTTTGCCCCGAACACATGATCGTGGTACGGTCGCTCGATGAGCGATCTGACCCCCCGCCAGCGCCAGGTGTTGGAGTTCATCGACGCCGAGGTCCGCCACCGCGGCTACCCCCCGAGCGTCCGTGAGATCGGCGAGGCCGTGGGCCTCTCCTCGAGCTCCACGGTCCACGCGCACCTCGCGGCCCTGCAGGACAAGGGCTACCTCACCCGCGACCCCACCAAGCCGCGTGCCCTCGAGCTCCACCTCGAGGTCGATTCGGGCCAGCCCATCGAGCGCCGTCCCGTGCGCCACGTGCCGCTCGTCGGCGACGTCGCCGCCGGTACCGGCGTGCTCGCGGCGGAGAACATCGAGGAGACGCTGCCCATCCCCGAAGACTTCACCGGCGACGGCGTGCTCTTCATGCTGCGGGTGCGCGGCGACTCGATGATCGACGCCGGCATCTTCGACGGCGACTACGTCGTGGTGCGCCAGCAGCCCGACGCCGAGCCCGGCGACACCGTGATCGCGGGCATCCCCGGCGAAGAGGCGACGGTCAAGACCTTCCTCCGCCGTCGCAACAAGATCGTGCTGCGGCCCGAGAACCCCACGATGGACGAGATGGTGTTCGATCCGGCCGACATCACCATCTACGGCAAGGTCGTCTCGCTCCTCCGCCGTCTGTAGCGCAGGGGCCGCCCGGGGCTACGCCGCCTTGGCCGCCTTGCGCTGCCGCCAGTTCTGCGGTGCGCGGAGCGCCTTCGTGATGGTGCTCTCGCCGCGGCGGTCGCGGATGCTGATCGGCGACCGTGGCCAGCAGCCACGACCCGAGCGGGACGGCGATCGCGAGGATCACCCAACGGCGGATACGGCTCGAGAGGAGGAACGACATGCGGGGTGGTTACCCCCGTGGTCACGCGGCGAACCGCGACGCGACGTCGTCGGCGGCGTGAGCGTGTCCCACTCCTCGATCGTCGCACCGGGCGCTGAGCGCGGGTACCCGTCCACAAGTTCGTCGTCTCATCGGTTCCTAGGGGTCGATGAGACGACGATCGTGGCGCTCGGGGTCACGCGCCGTGGCGGCACGGCGCTCCAGGGGATCAGCCGAACGTGAAGCAGTACGCCTCGACGCCCGCGTCTTCGAACTCGATCTCGATGCGACGGTCGGAGATCTCTCCCGGTTGGCGGAGCAGTTGGTACGTGCGCTGGTCGCGAACCGTGCCGCTGCCGTCCGCGCCCACATCGGTGCCGTGTGCCTGGGTTGCGAGTTGACCGTCGAGGAACACCCGGAACTGGATCGACGTCCCGGGTGAAGCGGGTCCCATCACGAGGTTGACGTCGCGCGCGTGGAATTGAAAGGCGAGCCTTGCCCCGGGCTCGTCGGAGATCGCGGCGTGGCCCGCGACGGTCCACGTGCCCGAGAGCGCCCACTCGTTGAGGCGCAGCCGATCCGGCAAGGTGTAGACGATGGGCGTGTCGAAGCTCCCGCGGCCTTCCTGCGCGAAGCCGCTGCTCTGGCGGTAGCCGACGTACGTCTCGGGTGATGCCAGCGTCTGCCAGTCGGCCGCCAGTTCCAGGCCGTGAGGCTCGACCACGACGAGATCGTGATCGGCTCCGTCGTTTCCGGCGAACAGCAACTGCTGGATGACCATCTCGGTCATCGGGTACTCGCCCTCGCCGAAGTGATGGAATCGGATCCGGCCTTCGCGGTCGGCGATGTAGAGCGCCGGCCAGAAGTGGTTCGCGAACGCGGACCACACCGCGTAGTCGGTGTCGACCGCGACGGGATACTCGACGCCGAGCGCTCGCGACTGCTCGATGACGTTCTCGATGTTCCCTTCGAAATCGAACTCGGGGGTGTGCACGCCGATCACGGTGAGGCCGTCGTCGTGGTACTTCGCGGCCCAGGCTCGAAGGTACGGGAGCGTGCGCAGCCAGTTGACACACGTGTAGGTCCAGAAGTCGACGACGACGACCCGCCCGTGAAGGTCTTCGGGCGTGAGTGGATCGGAGTTGAGCCACGCGGTCGCGCCGTCGAACGACGCCAGGCGACCTTCGTCGGGCAGCGCAACCGTCTCCTCGCCCGCGGGGCGATGGACGATCGAGCGGATCACCGGTCACGGTCGAGCGCAGCGACCGGAAGCAGGCGCGCATCTCCTCGGCGAAGAGTTGCGGCTCCTCCCACGCCGCGAAGTGCCCGCCCTTGTCCACCTCGTTGAAGTAGACGACGTCGGGGTACGCCCGCTCGACCCAGCTGCGCGGAGTCCGCCAGATCTCGCCGGGGAACGTGGTGAAGCCGACCGGGACCGTCGCCGGCGCGGGACCACCCTGCTCGGCGAGCCGCGCGTTCTCTTGTGCTTCCTCCCAATACGAGCGCGCCGCCGACGCCCCGGTGCCCGTCAACCAGTACAAGCGTGATGTTGTCGACGATGTGCTCGCGGGTGAGGTTGCCCGAGGGCTGCTTGTCGACGAAGGCTCGGGCGATCTTCTCGTAGGCGTCGGTGTCGTGATCGATGATCCAGGCCGCCAGCGCGATCGGTGAGTCGAGCAGCGCGTAGCCGATCGTCTCCGGGCGCGTCGCCTGCTCCACGAAGTACCCCGTGCCGGTCGCCTGGAACGCGGCGAGCTGGTCGAGCGCTGCCTGTTCGTCCGGCGGTGGGCGGCGACGCGCTCAGGGCTACGGGGTCGCCCAGCGCGGGCGTGAGCAGGTTGGTGTGGATGCCGAGCAGGCCGTCGAGTCCGATGCGGCTCATCGCGTCGGTGACCTGCGAGCCGACGTCGCCGCCCTGCGCGACGTAGCGGGGGTACCCGAGGCGCTGCATGAGCTCGTGCCAGGCCTGACCGATGCGGATGGGACCCCAGCCGAGCTCGGTCGGCTCGTCGGAGAAGCCGTAGCCGGGGATCGACGGCAACACGAGGTGGAACGCGTCCTCGGCGCTGCCGCCGTGCGCGGTCGGATCGGTGAGGGGGCCGATGGTCTCGAGCAGTTCGACGACCGAGCCGGGCCAGCCGTGCGTCATGATCAACGGCAACGCGTTCTCGTGGGCCGACTTCACGTGGATGAAGTGGATGTCGAGCCCGTCGATCTCGGTCTTGAACTGCGGCAGCGCGTTCAGTCGCGCTTCGCACCGGCGCCAGTCGTAGTCGCTCGTCCAGTAGCGGGCGAGCTCCTGCAGCGCCGCCAGCTGCACACCCTGGGACCGATCGGCGACGAGCTCCTTGGTCGGCCAACGGGTCGCATCGATGCGGCGGCGCAGCTCCTCGAGCTCACGCTCGGGAACGTCGACTCGGAACGGGCGGATCTCGGTCGGTGCGTTCGCGCTCGTGGTATCGCTCATGGCTCGTTCCTCTTCTTCTGGCGTCGATGCTTCGCCACACTCGCGCCCTTGCTTGTCTTTCGCAACAGGGTCGGACCGTCAGGCGGCGGTCAGCGCGCGAAGCGAGGCGCGACCTCGTCGGCGAAGAGGCGCATGGAGCGGAGCACGTGCTCCTGGGCGACGCCACCGACGCCCATCCAGCACACGACGTTGCGCACGCCCGCGTCGCGCAGCAGCTCGAGCTTCTCGATGCAGCCGGCAGGGTCGTCGAACACGAGGTTGGTGCCGGTCTGGCGGGCCCAGTCGTCGTCGGCGATCTCGGGCGGCGGGCCGTCGGCGGTGAGTGTGTCCCACTCCTCGATCGGTCGCACCGGCGCGCTGAGCGCGGCGAGGCGCGACATGTGCCACTCGTACGGCTGCTTCTGGATGTCGTGTGCCTCGGCCTTCGACGGCGCGATGAACATGTAGAGGAGCACGATCGCCCGGTCGAGGATGAGGTCGGTGTCGAGGTCGGAGTCCTCGACCAGCGTGACGTAGCGCCCGATCATGTCGGCGGTCGCGCTCACCGGCGCGAACGGCGACGCCAGCGCGAGCGGCAGTCCTCTCGCCACCGTCTCCTCGATGGGGGTGGTGCCGCCCACGCTCATGAGCAGCACCTCCTCGGGGCGGCGCACCGGCGTGGGCCAGGTGCGCACGGGCGGGAAGCGGAAGAACTCGCCGTCGTAGCCGTGCCGCTCCCCCGTCCACGCGCCGAGGACGATGTCGATGGACTCGGTGAACCGGGCCTTGGTCGTGGCCTCCTCCACCTCGAACACCACGTTCTGTGGCCACTGGTAGCCGCGGCCGATGCACAGGTCGGCGCGTCCACCACCGATGTGGTCGAGCAGCGCGGCACGCTCGGCGAAGCGCAGCGGGTGCGTGAGCGACTGGTTCACCACCGCCGCGCCGACGCGCACTCGCGACGTGTGGCCGAGGAGGTGGACGGCCATGTCGAGCGCGTCGGGGCACGCGCAGTAGTCGAAGAAGTGCTGTTCGGGGACCCACACGCTGTCATACCCGAGCGCCTCGGCGAGGTCGACGCGCTCGAACTCCTCGGCGTAGACCTGCTCGGTCGTCGTCCAGGGCGGGACCTGGAACGTGTGGTAGGTGCCGAACTTCATGGCGCGGAGCCTATTGACACGCGACGAGTCGCCGCGGTGGTCAGAGGTCGGCGAGGAACGGTGTGACCTCGGCCGCGAACGCGGTCGGCGCCTCGGCCGGGGCGAGGTGGCTGGTGCCGGGTAGGAACACGGAGCGCGCGCCGAGCAGGTCGGCGAGCTCCTGCTGGTCGCCGTCGTTGCCTTCGTGCTGACCGGCGATGACCAGTGCCGGGACGTCGAGCGACGGGAGGCGGTCGCGGGCTTCGAACGTCACGACGGCCCGGAACGCGGCCGCGAGCGCCGCCGGATCCGCCGCAGTCATGTCGGCGAGGAACCGCTCCCGGGCGCGCTCCGTGCCCTCGAGCGGTTTCGGGGCGAGCATCGCGGGCAGCAGGGCTTCGGCCACCGCCGCGGACCCGTCGGTCTCGGCGAGGGTGGCGAGCGCCGGGTTGAACTCCCGCGCACCGTCGGTCACGCCCGGGATCGTGTTGCAGAGCACGAGTCCGCGCACGCGATCGGGTGCGCGCAGCGCGAGCTCCTGGGCGATCATGCCGCCGAGGGAGTGGCCGACCACGACGACGGGGCCGCGCGCGGGCTCGTCGAGTGCCGCGGCGTACGCAGCAACCGTCGCCGGCGGATCGAGCGCCGGCGCACTGCCGAAGCCCGGTACGTCGACGGCCACGCACTCGTAAGCGGCCAGCAACGGCACGATCGGATCCCAGAACGCGCGCGTCGACCCGATGCCGTGGACGAGCAGCAGCGTTGGTGCGGTCACGCGAGGTCGAGGAACCTCGACAGGTTGTCACGCATCACGAGGCGGGTGTCGTCGTCGTCGAGGTTGCGAAGCTGACCGAGGTAGAGCTCGGGCTCGGGGAGCCCTTCACCGTGGGGGAAGTCGGAACCGAACACGATCGGCTTGATGCCGACCGCCTCGACCACCCGGTCGACGTTCTCCTCGGGGAAGGGCGCGACGAAGCAGTGGTCCTGGAAGTACTCGCTCGGGCGCCGGTCGAGCTTCCCCCACGTCGCGCGCCGTCCCATGAGGAACGCGTGGTCGAGCTTGCGGATCGTGTACGGCACCCACACCGTGCCCTGCTCGGACAGGAGCAGCTGCATCTTCGGGAAGCGCGGCGAACCAGCCCTGCAGGATCGCGGCGCCGACGGTCTCCATCGCCGGACGGTCGCCGTAGTAGAAGGCCCACTGGAACGCGTCCATGTCGCCCAGCATCACCTCCTCCTCGCTCCAGTCGAGCCCCTGCGCGCCGTAGCGGGTCACGGTGGCGAGGTGGGTGCAGAGCTTGATCCCGGCTTCGCTGCAGATCGACCAGAACCGATCGTTCTCGGGTCGGAACGGCGAGGTGTGCATCGACGGACCCGTCGAGGTCTGGATCACCTTCGGGACGTCGAGCTTCATGATCTCGTCGAGCAGCATCCGCGCGCCGTCGGGATCGGCGAACGAGACGAACGGCGGTGTGAACAACCGGCCCCCGTAGTTGTAACCCCACTCCGTACCGAGGTAGCGGTTGAGCGCCACCAGGTTGGCGTACAGGCCGTCGAAGTCGTCCTCGAACTCCACCTCCATCCCCGGCAGCGCCGCGTAGTTGACCGCGGACTGGATGCCCTGCGCGTCCATGACGGTGAGGCGATCAGCGGGGTTGTCGAGCTGCTCCTGAAGATCGCGGTAGTGGCGCGCGAACTCCTTGCGGCCCGCCGCGTCGAGGTCCTTGAGCGGGTTCAACCGGGTGAGCAGTGAACCGGGGATGACCTGGCCGCCCTCGCCCGCACCGGAGTCCTCCACCCCCACGTCGGCCAACTGCTCGTTCGAACCCACCACCTGGTAGTTCTCGAACGTGAAGCGTGCCGGCCGGCCGTTGTACGACATCACCGGGATGCCCCGGGCCTTGTGATCGACGCGGATCGCCATCCCGCGCTTGTCGGGATCGATGTACCGCTCGTAGGCGTCGAGCTTCGGCGTCGAGTGCTCGTCGGCGTCGTTGATGAGGTACGGAAGCGCTCGCCGACTGATCTGTTGCTGGCTCATGGTCTTGCTCCTTCTCCGGTGCGCCACAGGCCCGCGGCTTGCAGCGCGTCCAACACTTCTCCCTGCACGTGCGACTGGTCCTCGCCGTATCCGTGTGCACCGTCCGCGCCGTTCCCGTTCCACGTCCAGTGGAAGTAGCCGGTGCCCTGCCCGTGCTCGCCGTGGTGGCTCACGAGCTCGCCGACGGCCGAGAGCTCTCGTCCGTGCTCGTCGACGGCGTCGAGCCAGATCGCGCGCATCCATCCGTGCTCGGGGTCGAACTCGCAGCGCCGCTCACCGTCGACCAGCAACCCGTACACACCGTCGCGCACGAGGTAGCCGGTCGTGACGACGTCGCGCGCGGCGCCGTCCCACAGGCACGGCAGCGTGTACGCGAGGAACATGTCGTCGGCGTCCTGCGTGCCGAACACGTAGCCGATGCCGAACGGGCTGTACGGCGGTCGCGTCGCCTGCGCCGGATCGCGCGGCGGGCGCGACGCTGCCGCGCGGCACGCCGGGCGCACGCGGCGCGGGCCGGGGCCCCCACGACCGGTCGCGCACGGAGTACGAGTCGATGTCGATCGTCTCGCCGTGGAGCTCGATCTGCCCGGTGACGTGCATGCACTGGTCGAAGTGGCGTCCGCGCCAGAACGGCGCCACCCCGGTCGGGTGGGAGTGCGGCGGTCGCACGCCTTCGAACACGAGATCGGCCTCGAAGGCTCCGGGATCCGAGCGGCGCACGCGGTAGGTGCGCAGCGGTTCGAGCAGCTCGAGGTGGTTGCCGTTGGGGAGCTCGACGTCGCGGAGGTCCATGGTGTTGGGGTCGATCAACGGCAGGTCGCGGAGGTTGACCTCATGGAGCGCGCCGGCGGGCGACTTGTCCCACACCCACGCGCCGCCGTTGCAGATCCCCTGGTTGAACAGCACCTGGTTGTAGAACCAGCCACCGAGCGCACGCTCGGGATCGTGGAACGAGACCCAGAACGTCTCGGTCTCGTACGGGTGGTCGCCGACCGGGTGGAACCGGTCGTCGTCCGGTGTCACCGGGACGATCTCCGGCGTGCTCATCCGACCAACTCCGGCCAGCCGCGTTCGTACATCCCGCCCGATGCCTCGCGCATCATCCAGTCGTCGCGCGTGAGCCGCGCCCAGTGGTACAGCAGGTAGTCGTCGAGCTCGACCGTGCCCTCACGCGCGGCCGTCGCCAGCTCGACCCGACCGGCGGCCAGCGTCGTCGGCGTGCGTTCGAGGAGACGTCCGAGCTCGTCGAGCTCGCGCGCTTCGAACCCGGCCCGGTTGCGGTCGAGCTCCTTCAGGTACTTCACCTGCCGGGCAGCGCCCTTGGCGTGGTTCGACACCGCGCGATCGTCGGCAAGGTCGACGACGTCGCGCAGTTGCCCGAGCACCGCGTCGTAGATCGCCGCGTGCGGCAGCGGCGGCGCCTCGTCGACGACCTCCCGCCCGGGGAGCTCGACGCCCATGGCATCGGCCTGCGCGGTGAGGCGCATCCGCCGGTGCAGCATGTTCATGACCATGCCGCTGCCGTCGGCGTACCGGTCGACCGCGGCATCCGCGGCACCCGCGGGGCCGAGCGGGCGCGTCGTCCCCTCCCCCATGTCCGCGAGCCCGAACCGCGGGCCCAGACGAGCGCACGCGTTCAGGCGGTAGTACCGCACGCGAGCTGGATCGACGGCGATGCCGCTCGCGGCCTCGTACTCACGGAGGCGCGTGGGGAAGTCGGGCCAGCCCTGCTGCGTCGCCCGCCACGACAACCAGGCGATGTCGTCCATCGGGTCGCCGATGTGCGCGAGCTCCCAGTCGACGATCGCGGTGACGCAGCCGTCGACGTACATGAAGTTCCCCGGGCCGGTGTCGCCCTGGACGAGCACCGCCTCGCCGTCGCCGTCGGGCACGTGCTGGAGGAGGTGCTCGAGCTGCGCGGCGGCGAGCGCGTCGATCGGCTGGTCGCGGTCATCCCGCTCGAACAGCGCCTGGATGCCGGCGAGCTGGTCGCGCTGGTGCTCCCGCACCGAGCGGACGGGGCCGAAGCTCGGCAGCGCCAGCTCGCGCGCCGGCGTCGCGTGCCAGGTGGCGAGATGGCGCATGAAGTCCTGCGCGACGGCGACCGCCTGCTCGGGATCGCGGGGCGGCCGGAACCAGACCTGGCCTTCCGCGCGGTCGACGAGGAAGACGTCGAGGTCCTCGTCCACGCCCCAGACGTGCGGGATCGGGATGCCGAGCGGCTCGAGCGCCCGGTACACCTCGGCCTCGCGGGCGAAGCCCATGAACGAGCCCACGCCGCCCCGCCCGCCGCGCTGCAGGAAGAGCGGGCGGACGCCGTCGTCGATCGCCACGTCGACCGCGAAGCCGCTGCGTCCACCGCCAGCGACTTGCACGCACTCGACCACGCGACCACCCACGGTGCGTTCGATCCACTCGCGGGCGGCGGTCTCGATCACGGTCGCGCCACGCCCGGGACGTCGACGCGCATCACGTCGAGATGGCCGACGGAGCGACCGGCGAAGTAGTCGTCCTGCGTCGTCTCCGCGGTGCAAAGCAGCAAGCTGCGGCCGTCGTCGCCACCGAGACAGCACGACATGGCCCACCGTCCGGGGACCGAGACGCGATCGAGCACCGCACCGCCTGCCCGCACGTGGAGGAACTCGCCGGCGAGGTACGACGCGACCCAGACGTCGCCGTTGGCGTCGAGGCACAACCCGTCGGGATGGGTGCCTTCCGGCAGCTCGGCCCACGTCTGCCGCCGCGGACAGCGTGCCGTCGGCCTCGACCGCGAACGCGGTGATGCAGCCGCCGAAGGTCTCGGCCAGGAGCAACGTCGTCCCGTCGGGCGTGGTGGTGATCCCGTTCGGATAGACGACGTCGCGAGCGACCACGGCGACGTCGCGCTCGGGCGTCACCATCAGGATTCGATGTGAGCTCCGGTCGAAGTGATCGTCGTACGCGTCGACGTATGCACGTCCGTCGGGCGTGACGACCATGTCGTTGAGGTGTCCCGCGAACGAGCGGAGGTCGACGACCTCGTCCGCTCCGGCCGCGCCGACCCGGACCAGTCGCGGGTCGTTCATGCACGCCACCAGCAGCGCACCGTCGGGCAGGAAGCCGAGCCCCGACGGCGCGTCGACCTCGAGCACGCGCTCGCACCGGCCGGCGTCGTCGACGCGATGGATGGTGCCGCCGAGTTGATCCGAGACCCACCAGGTGTCGTCGCGCCACCGAGGACCCTCGGGGAACTTCAGACCCGGGACGGCGATCTCAGGCAACGGGCCACTCCAGCGGCAGGGTGTCGACCCCGGCGACGCCCCCGATGTGGAAGGTGACCTCGGCATCGTCACCGAGTGTGTACTCCGGGATGCGCCGGTGCCATTCCTCGACCGCGATCTGCAGCTCCAGGCGCGCGAGGTGGGACCCAAGACATCGGTGCGGGCCGGCGGCGAAGGCGATGTGCCGGTTGCCGGCGCGGTCGACGTCGAAGGTGTTCGCATCGGCGAACTGCAACGGATCGCGGTCGGCGGCCGGGATGGACAGGAGCACGCGGTCGCCCGCCTTCATCGGGCAGCCCGCGAACTCGACGTCGCGTGTCACGATCCGATTGGTGGTGACGATCGAGTAGACGCGCAGGGTCTCTTCGACGAACGCCGGGATGCGCGCCGGCTCCTCGGTCACCAGCCGACGGTGCTCGGGATGCGTGGCGAGGTGCAGGAACATGTAGCCGAGCTCGCCGGCCACGGTGTCGAGACCGGCGGCGTAGAGCAGGGTGCAGATCTGCTGCAGCTCGGTGTCGTCGAGCGGTCGCCCGTCGATCTCGAGGTCGAGGAGGTAGCTGACGATGTCGTCCTGGCGTTCGTGGCGACGTTCGTCGAGCACGGTGTTCATGTACTCCGCCATCGCCATGATGTACGCGGCGCTCATCGACTGCTGCTCCGACGCGCCCAGCTGCGTCGCCTCGCGGATCCGATCGTGCACCGTCGCGAGGAAGTCGCCGATGCCGCCCTCGGGCAGGCCCATCAGGCGCAGGAAGATCATCGTCGGGTACTGGCGCGCGAAGTCGCGGTTCAGGTCGCACCGACCGCTCGCGACGAAGCTCTCGATGAGCTCCACGCACCACGACCGGATCATCGGCTCGAGCGTCTCGACGACCTGCGGCGCGAACAGCGGCGTGAGCAGCTGCCGGTATTTGGTGTGCTCGGGAGGATCGAGCTCTTCCGGGATCATCCCGCGCACGGCGTCGGCCTCGGCGGCGTCGACGAGCTTCGGGCCCTGGTACACGTGGAGGACGGAACGGCTCGAGAAGACCTCGGGATCGCGCAACGCAGCGTGCACGTCGTCGTACCGCATCAGCGTCCACACGTCCCAGTCGGCAGCCGCCCCAGTCGCCACGAAGGCCCGGGACTCCTCCCGCAGTCGATCCCACGTCGTCCACGGGTCGGCGAGGAGGTCGGGATCGTCGGCGTAGGTCCACGATCCCCGGTCGACGATCATGGCCCGAGTTTGGCACACCGTGCCAAACTCGCGCAACGGGCCCGCGAGCTTCAGACCGAGGCGCCGGTGTGCAGCAGTTCGAGCAGGTCGAACGCCTCGTCGAGCCGGGCGGTCAGGTGGGCCGGGTCGTCGTCGAGGATCGACCGTGCGTACACGAACCAGATCATCGCGGCCAGCGCGGCCGACAGCACTCCCACCTTGTCGTCGTCGCCGCTCCCGAACCCCATGCGCAGCCGCACGACCGCTTCGAGGTGGGTGCTGAGGACGATCATGGCCCGGCTCTCCGACTGGATCAGCTCCGGCGCCGCCCGCACGATCGCGCCCCAGAGGAGCACGGTCTCGGCCTCGAGCGCGACCACCGGCGACGAGAGGTCGCGCTCGGACATCTCGTGGAACCACGCGTGGAAGCCGTCGAGCAGGTTCTCGCCTGCGGGCCGCGCGAGCAGCGCATCGCACATCCGACGCGACTCCCGCGCCGGGACCGCGGTGAGGACGTCACGCACGTTCCGGAAGTAGCGGAAGAACGTGCGCTTCGAGATGTCGGCTTCGGCGGCGATCTGCTCGACGGTCACGGTGTCGAGCCCGTGCTCGCTCATGAGGCGTAGGGCCGCCCGTTCGATGCGCAGCGACACGAGGATCCGCCGCTGCTCCCAGGCGTCGGTCGCCCCCGCCGTCTCCGGTGCCGTCATCGGGCCATCGTACCGCCTGACTTCCCTAGTTTGGCACGGTGTGCCAAGATCACGGCGGCGAGGCGAACGGCCCTCGCGACGACCTCCCGGGGGGAAGGGCGCATGCAGCACGACACGCCAGCCAGCAACCGACGGAGCCCGCGATCGAAGGCCCGCCCGATCATCGGGGCGATCTCGATCGTGGCCATGGTGGCGGCGGGACTCGTCGCCACCAGCGCCGCCGGTGCGCAGACGGGTGACAGCCCCGGCGTCACCGCCAAGGACATCAAGGTGGGCTACATCTACTCGCAGAGCGGTGCTGCGGGATCGACGTTCGCGCACGCCGGCGACGGGTTCAACGCGCGCATCAAGGCCGAGAACGCCAAGGGCGGTGTGAACGGTCGGAAGATCACCGCCGTCACCGTCGACGACGGGGGGACCACCAACAACCTCCAGGCGTCGAAGAGCCTCGTCGAGAACGACAACGTCTTCGCGGTGGTGAACAACTCGTCGTTCGCGTTCCTGAGCTACCGGTACCTGCTCGACGCCGGGGTGCCGATGGTCGGCGGAGGCTACGACGGCAACGAGTACGGCCAACCCGGCAACGAGAACTTGATCTCGATCCTCGGCAACATCGCGCCGGTCTACGGCGCGCAGTACACGCCGGGCTTCGTACAGCTGATGAAGAAGGCGGGCGCGACCAAGGTCGGCGTGGTGTCGTACGGTGCCTCGGCGTCGTCGACCGCGGCGGCGGAGAACCTGCAGAAGTACGCAGTCCCGGCCGCCGGCCTCGACGCGGCGTACACGAACACGACCGTCGAGTTCGGCACCACCGACGTCGGACCGCTGGTGCTCGGCATGAAGAACGCCGACGTCGACGCGACGTACCTGCCGTTGGTGCTCGCGAGCAACCTCGCCATCATCTCGAACGCGGCGCAGAACAACCTCAAGTTCAAGCTCGCGGTGCTCGCCACCGGATACGGGCAGTCGCTGCTCGACGAGCCGGCGTCGCAGTCGATCGGCCCCGAGGTGATCTTCGGCCAGATCTGGGCACCGGTCGAGCTGAAGAACGCGGCGACGAAGCAGTTCCAGGCCGACCTGAAGAAGTACGGCGGCTACGAGGGTGTGCCCGACTTCGGCGTCTACACCGGCTACCTCACCGCCGATCTCCTGGTCCAGGGCCTGAAGGCCGCAGGGAAGGACCTGACCCGCGACGGCTTCATCACCGCGACCAAGGGGCTCGGGACCTGGGACGCGGCCGGCCTCGGCTGCCAGCCCGTCGACGTCAGCGCCGCGGGCTTCGGCAAGCAGCCGGAGAACGCGTGCAGTTGGTACGTGCAGATCAAGGACGGGAAGTTCGTCCTCTACCCGAACAAGAACTCGATCAAGGGCAAGCTGATCGAGGAGAGCATCAGCGGCGGGTAGCGGCGCAGGGTGTGCGGGGCGACGAAGCCGACCGCGTCGACGTCCATCGCGCGAGCGGGTCGTTGGTGGTGGTCTGGTCGTCGGGGGTCATGGGTGCTCCTGCATCAGACGGCGGGGCCGCTCAGTGCGTCGACCAGTGCTGCGGCCGCCTCGAGGACGCCCGCGCCCAGCAGGTCGTCGACCTCGGCGTCGGCCACCCCGAGCAGTTCGGTGGCGATGGCGCGGGTGTGCTCGCCCTGGCGGGGCGCGGGATCGGGTGGCGCGGGATCGAGGTGCTCGCTGCGGAAGCACGAGCCCTCGACGAACAGCGGCTCCCAGCCCGGCTGCAACACGATCTCGACGAAGTCGTGCGCGTGCAGGTGTGCGTCGGCCAGGAGGTCGAACGGCGTGGCGACCGCGGCCGCGGGCACGCCGGCGGCCTGCAGCCGCGCCATGACCTCGGCGGCCGCGAGGGTTCCGGTCCACGACGCGACGGCCTCGTCGAGCGCGTCGGTGTGCTGCCGCGCGACCGGCCGCAGTGGCGAAGCGATCGTCGCGCGTCCAGTCGGCACGCACCGACGGTGTCGACCAGCGCCGACCAGTCGCGGTCGTCGCGCACGGTGATCGAGGCACCAGTTGTCGGCGTCGGCGGTCGGGTACACGCCGCACGGACGCCCCGCCTCGCACCGGTTCCCACGCGGCGTCGACCGATCCCGGCTCGAGGCTCTCCTGCAGGACGAGGTCGGCGAGCTGGTTGACGACCGCGTCGGCCTGCGACAACCGGATGTGGCAGCTCTCCCCGGCGCCGAGACAGGCGAGCGCGGCGAGCGCGGCGAGGCGGGCGGTGAACTGGTCGGGGAAGAAGATCGGGTTCTCGGCGAAGTCGGCAACGGTGTCGGGATAGCGCCACAACGACGTCTGGCCGCCGACGCTGCGGGCGTGCGATCCGAAGCCGCGCCAGTCACTCCACGGACCGGAGCCACCGAAGAGCTGCGTGCTCACCAGGATCACCGACGGGTTCGCGGCGCGCAGCGCCGCGAGGTCGAGTCCGAGACCGTCGAGCGCGCCGGGCCCGAGGTTCTCGATCACGATGTCGCTCTCGCCGACCAGGTCGAGCACGAGACGGCGGCCGGCGTCGGTCGTGAGGTCGACGCCGAAGCTCCGCTTGCCGCGGTTGATGCTCACGAACTGCGACGACATGTTGGCGTCGCCGCCGAAGACGCGGCTCTGGTCGGGGAAGGCGCGGCTCTCGATGCGGATCACGTCGGCGCCGTGGTCGCGGAGCAGCTTGCCGGTCTCGGGCCCGGCCATCAGCTGGGTGAACTCGAGGCACGCGCACACCAGCCAATGGCGGCTGCGCCCCTCGGGCGCGAGGCTGGACGTCGAAGCGCGGCGCGCCGAACGGCGACCGGTCGGCGACGAGGTCGCTCCGCACGCCATCGGTGTCGGCGCCGACCGCGCGGGCGGGCTCGCGGAAGCCGACCCGGCGACCGTCGAAGTCCCAGTAGCCCGACGGCATCCTCCCCGGTCGTCCCTCGACGACCGTGTCGACGAAGGTGCCGCGGCGGCGCAGCGGTTCGCTGGCGAGCAGGTCCGCCGGTGCGAGCACCGGCGTCGCCGGGACGTTGCGGCGCTGCGCCTCCTCGGAGATCGCCTCCGTGGTGGTGTCGGCGAAGAGCGGGGCGTAGATCGACGCCATGACGTCGGGGTGCAGCAGTCGACCGGTGTAGGTCTCGAGGTCGTCGTTCCCGTGCAGCTCCGGCGGGTCACCGACCCACTGCCGCAGGGCGGTCCACTGGCGATGGCTCACGACCAGGGGTCGCACGAGGCCGTCGCGCGTCGGGAAGGCGGGATGGCCGGGCGCCACTGTGCCACGCGTGTCGCCGCGGACGCTGGCGCCCGCGAGCATCGTGTCGGTCGTCTGCACGAACGCCTCGTGGATCGACATGTCGATGTGGTCGCCGTCGCCCATGACGGCGCGGTTCCACATCGCGACCAGGGCGACATAGGCGCCCATGGCGGCGGCGACCTCGAACGCGGGTTGCCCGGGTGGCAGCAGTGGCGGACGACCAGCCTGGCGGCACAGCGACAGCTGGCCCGACAGCGCGTACACGACCGCGTGCGTGCCCACGAACGACGAGTAGGGCCCGGTCGCCCCGAAAGGAGACGACGACACGATCACGAGCTGCGGGTGCTCCTCGCGGACCGCCCCGGGGTCGAGTCCGGACGATCCGGAGTCGAACCACACGTCGGCGTGGGCGAGCAGGGCCCCCAGCTCCTGGCCGTCGCACACGATCGACCGCTTGTTCACGTGGCGGGTCGCCGCGAGCGGATCGAGCGGGACGCCCGTGCGGTCGACCCGGACGACGTCGGCGCCGAGGTCGGCCAGCAGGCGGGCGCTGCTCCACGACGGCGCGTCGGTGGTGTCGACGACACGCAGGCCGCCGAGCGGCAGCGGCAGCTCGGAGCCACTCACAGCGCGAACGTAACCGGTCTTGGCACGGTGTGCCAAAGTTCCTGCGGTTGTCGTCAGCGCACGACGCCGGAGGTCGCCGGCGCGGTGACCGCGCCGCAGATGACGTCGAGCGCGTGTCCCGCGAACGCGGCTTCGTCGAGCAACGGCTCCTCCCGGGATTCGAGCAGCGAGGCACGATCGGCGAAGAGCGTCGTGAGGATGAGGGAGTAGGACACGAGTCGTTCCCGCCGCAGCGGTGTCGGCACGTCGGCGATGCACCGATCGAGCAGCGTGAACGTCCTCCCCGACTGGGTGGAGGCCCGCACGGTTGCGCCGCGACGAACGATCGGGTTCACCCGGTCGAGCACCTGCGGCACGATGCGCAGGAAGTCGCGTCCGGATCGCTCGCGGAGCTGGCCGCTGAGCGCGCCCACCCAGATCGCCACGATGTCGCGCACCGTGGGATCTCCACGCGCGACGAGGGCGTCGAGCGCGGGGCCGACCTCCTGGTCCATAGCCGTCTGGTGCGCCGAGAGGATGGCCTCGACGAGTCCCTCGCGGGAACCGAAGTGGTAGTGCACCGCGGAGCGGTTCTTCTGACCTGCGAGCGCGTTGATCTCGCGCAGGCGCACCTGGTGGACGCCGCGCTCGGCGAAGAGCCGCTCCCCCGCGCGGATCATTCGGGCCCTCGTCCGCTCGGGGTCGCTCGCACGCGACCGCGCTCGGCTCATCGGCCCCTCGTCACGAGATGGTCCGGGCCGGTCGGGCACCCGCGTGGCGACCGGCCCGGTACCCGAACACCACCGCGTTGCCGAGCGTCCCGCCCCCGCTCGGATACGCCCACCCGAACACGTTCGCGGCGGTGTTGCCGGCGGCGTAGAGCCCGTCGACGACGCCGCCACCGAGGCGGCGGACCCGGCCGTCGGCGTCGATCTGCGGGCCGCCGTTGGTCCCGAGCGTGCCCGGGTACAGCTCGACCGCGTAGAAGGGCGGCTGCTCGACGGGTGCCACCTGCCCCGGCGACATCAGGCCGCGTTCGTGCCGACGGAAGTCGGGGTCTTCACCGCGGCGGGCGTGTTCGTTGTAGCGGTCGACCGTCGCCTCGAGCGCGGCCCGGTCGATGCCGATGTCGTCGGCGAGCTCGCCGATGGAGTCGGCGCGGTGCACCCAGTCCGGATCCGGCGCCCCTGGCATCATCGACAGGATGCGTTGGCGGTCGCGCACGCTGCGATCGAAGACCAGGAACGCAGGACCGGCGTTGGGGAACTCGATGGCGTCCGGGTCGTAGACGCCGAAGGCCTTCGGGAAGTCGTTGTACGGCAGGGCCTCGTTGGCGAAGCGCGCGCCCTTGCGGTTCACGACGATCGACGCTGGTGCACCACGCCCCCACTCGAACTGCGGCACCAGCGCTCCGTCGCGCTCGATCTCGGGGTCGAACATCACCGGTGTGCCCCAGTAGGAGTTGAGGTTGGCGAGCTGCGCGCCGACGTGGGCGGCCATCACCAATCCGTCGCCGACGTTGTTCGGGGGCGACAGCGGCTGCACGTCGTAGCCGATGTGCGCGCGGACGAGCTCCGGGTTCCACTCGAAGCCGCCGCACGCGAGGACGACGCCCTTGCGGGCCCCGACGCGCGTCGGCTGGCCGGCCCGTTCGACGACGAGGCCGACGACGCCGCCGTCGTCGTCGGTCACGAGCGCACGCGCGGGAGCTTCCATCCACGTCTCGACGCCCCGCTCGAGCAACCCCTTGAACAGTCGGGCGACGAGTGCGGCTCCCTTCGGCCGGATGTCCTCACGTTCGCGGCGCTCGAGCTCCGCGGCGAGCTCGGGGGTCGGCGGGGAGAGGTCCTCGGTGAGCGTGGTCGCGGTGCCGAGGGACATCAGCGTGCCCCGGCTGACGAGGCGATCGGCCCACTCGGGGAGCTCGGTGCGCACCGGGTAGGGATCGGCCTCCACGCAGCGCGCCGGCACCGCCCGCTGGCCCGGGATGTTCCAGGGCCAGTAGTAGTCGGGCAGCGGCGAGATGTGGGTGGAGAGCGGCGTGTGCGCCTCGAGGTAGCGGAGGACCTCCGGCGCGGTGTCGACGAACACCTCGAGCAGCTCGGGATCGGGTTCGCTCCCCGCGGCCACGCGTCGGATGTACGCCAACGCGTCCTCGCGGCTGTCGTCGATCCCGGCTTCGGCCATCTTGTGATTGCCGGGCAACCAGACCCCGCCGCCCGAGACCGCGGTCGTCCCGCCGAGCATGTCGGCCTTCTCGACCACGAGCACCTCGGCGCCCTGGTCGTGCGCCAGCGTGGCCGCGGTCAGCGCCGCACCTCCCGAACCGACGATCACGACGTCGACGACCTGGTCCCACTGCATGGTGATCGGTCCCTCCGGGTCAGGGGGCGAAGCTGATGTCGAGCTGGACGGAGTCCTTCGGATCCGTCGAACTGGCGTCGTTGACGATGATGAAGCAGCCCGGATGCGTGGCATCGCAGGCGCTGGTGCCGATCGGACCCTCGACGATCTCGAGCTGCAGCGAGCCTTCGCCGGTCGGATCGGGATGGAGCAGGGCGGCCTTCGCGTAGTCGCACTCGTTGCTCTTCGAGAGGTCGCGGTCACCGCCGTTGCACTGGAGGACGTTGACGACCTTGCCCGGCGTGTATCCGCTCCACGTGACCGTCACCATCTGACCGCCGTGCAGGTTCTTGTGCGGGGTGACGGCCGCCTGGAGGTGCCGCTCGATCGGCTTCACGGTCGGGACCGTCGCCGTCGATCCCTGCTCGGCGGCGAACTTCATCGTGCTGACGCCTGCGGTCTGGTCGAGGGGCAACCGGTCACGCGCCGCGGTGTCGCCGCGCAGGTAGGCATCGAAGAAGTCGGTGGTGGCGGGTTGGACCACCGCAGACGCCGAGGAACCGTGGTCGCCGTTCGTGACGGAGAGCAGGCCCTTGGGACCGCGTGCTGCGTTGAAGCCGGACTGCGCGGCGCTGTACGGGACCAATTCGTCTTCGGTCCCGTGGACGAACAGGACCGGCGGCATGTGCGCGAGGTCGTACTTCCCCTGGGAGTACTTCTGCGCGGTGCCGGCGAGGATGGCGGCGGCGTCGATGCGCCGGTCGCGCAGCTTCGTGTTGCCGACGAGCCCGTAGGTCGTGATGCCGCCGTTCGAGTGACCCGCCGCCCCGATGTGCCCGGCATCCACGAGCGCCGACAGCGGCATGTCCTTGCCGCGCGAGTCGTCGAGAACCGACGTGATGACGAAGCTCATGTCCTTCGGCTGGTTGGACACGTCGCCGGCCACCGCCCCGCACGGAGACGTGCCGCTGCTCAGCGGGAAGGTCGGCGCGGCGACGACGTAGCCGGCCGACGCCCAGTGCTGGAGCAGCTCGCGATAGATGTCGGGGGTGGCGCTGAACCCGTGCGCGAACACGATGAGGGGGTAGGGGCCGCCGCTGCTCGCCGGCGCCGCGTCGGGCTGGGCGTCCCCCGGCGGGCCGCCGGCGGCCGGGTAGTAGACGGTGGTCACGAGGGTGCGCGACGGCAGCTCGGGACAATCGTCGTTCGCGGCGGTCGGCCGGCTCTCGTCGACGTACGTGCGCGTCGTCACCCCGATCGGCGACGGCGAAGCGGCCTCGGCGGCGTGCGCCGGTACACCGGGCGCGGCGAACGCGCCGGAGAGTGCGGCGACCACGCCGCAGGCCATCGCCGCCGTCGCGCGTCGCCGTGTCGCGGCACCGCACCTCGCGTGCTCCATGACCGCGCTCCTCCACCCCCGGCAGTCCCGTCGGCGCCGCCGTCGAGCCGGGACGCTAATCAAAGTGATTGATTCCCGCAACCGGTTGACGCCACCCCGGTGCTGCGTCAACCTGCGGGCCGTGAACGACGGCCACGTGTGGTGCGGCAGTGACGAGTGGCGGGCGTACGTGCGGGAAGTGTCGATCCCGTGGGCGCTGGGTGACCGGGACCTGGGTGACGACGTCCTCGAGATCGGTCCCGGCTACGGCGCGACCACGGACGTCTTCAGCGAGCGCGCCGAACGACTCACGGTCGTGGAGATCGACCCCGACCTGGCCCGCGCCTTGGGTGAGCGCTTCGACCGCGCCAACGTCACCATCGTCGAAGGTGACGCGTCGTCGCTCGAGTTCGAGGACCGGCGCTTCAC
The DNA here is from genome assembly GCA_963756895.1 of uncultured Actinomycetes bacterium. GTDB lineage: Bacteria > Actinomycetota > Acidimicrobiia > IMCC26256 > DASPTH01 > DASUAS01. The sequence continues at coordinate 315,770 of CAVWPI010000008.1, forward strand.
TGGTGCCACGTGTTTCCACATGCTGCACCACGTCCCATCGCTCGAGCTGCAGGACCGGATCTTCGGCGAGGCGTCGCGCGTGCTCCGCCCCGGCGCGGTGTTCGTCGCGACCGACTCGTTGTACTCACCCGAGGTCGAGCAGTTCCACGAGGACGACACCTACCTCCCTCTCGACCCCGCGACCATCGAAACAAGGCTCACGCGGAGCGGGTTCGTCGACGTCGACCTCGACGTCGACACCGAACGGCGGAGCTGGGCGGCGCGGGCGCGCGCCCGCGGCTGAGCCGCTACGAGCGCGCGCCTTCGAGCACCACCGTGCCGTCCTGCCCGTTTTGCTTCACCCGGTGACCGGACGCGTCAGTCGGCGGCGAGGAACGCCATCGCGTCGGGGATCGCCTGGGGGTCCTGCAGGAAGAAGATGTGGCCGCCCTCGTAGAAGCGCAGGTCGGCGCCGGGGACGAGCTCGGCGATCTTCTCGCTGTTCTCGGGCGGCGCGATGTGGTCGTACCGACCGCACGCGACGAGGGTCGGGCACGTGATGTTGCCGAGGCGGTCGAGCACGTCGAGGCGGCTGCGGGCGTCGAGCTGCGCCTGCTCGCCGCGCCGCACCTCGTCGGAGACCTCGGCGCCCTGCATGGTCGTGATCATCTCGACCAGCGCGCGGGCGTCGTCGTGCTCGGCCAGGTACTCGGGCGTGAAGCGGCCGTCGAGCAGCTTGGGCCCGAGCGCCGCCGCCTCGTCGGGAGGGAGGTCGGCGAGGGTGTGCAACGGGTACGACGCGAAGTCACCGCCGGGTGACGTGCAGATGAGCGCGAGCCGCTCGACCCGCTCGGGCCAGGTGACCGCGAACTCCTGCGCCACCATCCCGCCGAAGCTGGTACCGACGGCGCGGCACGAGTCCCACCCGACCGCGTCGAGGAGCGCGGCGGCGTCGGCTGCGTAGTCGGACATCTCGTACGGAGCGGGAGGGATCTCGGTCTGCCCGAGGCCGCGCTGGTCGAACGCGAGGACGTCGAACTCCTTGGCCCAGCCGTCGACCATCATCCCCGACTTGGCCAACGTCTGACCGCTGCCCTGGAAGTAGAGCAACCGGGGACCGCTCCCCTTTCGCTCGAAGTAGATGTCGATCCCGTTCGCGTGCATCGTGGGCATGACGTCAGGTTGTCACACGACTCCGACGAAGCGCCCGAGCACGTCGAAGCACTGCTCGACCGACGCCCGGGTGACGAACTCGCCCTGCGTATGCGCGACCTCGGGGTCGCCGGGGCCGAAGTTGACCGCGGGGACTCCCATGGCCGCGAAGCGGGCGACGTCGGTCCAGCCCAGCTTGGGCCGGACCGGGAGGGACAGGCCGCCCACGAACTCGTCGACCAGCGGGTCGGTGAGGTTCGGCGGCGCGGCCAGCTGCGCCTGGAGGATCTCGATGTCGTCGGCGCCCTCGAGCAGCTCCCGCACCTGCGCCTCCGCCTCCTCGGGCGTGTACTTCGGCGCGAAGCGGCGGTTGACGGTGATGGTGCAGCGGTCGGGCACCACGTTGTGCTTGCCGGTGACGCCCCCCTCGATGCCGACCACCTGGAACGACTCCCGGAACTGCAGGCCGTCGACCTCGACGGTGTCGGTCTGGTGCTCGGCGATGCGCATCAGCAGCTCCGACGCGGAGTGGATGGCGTTGCTCCCCATCCACGGGCGCGCTGCGTGTGCGCGCTCACCGTCGAAGCCGGCCTTCGCCACGAGCACGCCCTGGCATCCGGCCTCGACCCAGCCGTCGGTGGGCTCGAGCAGCACGGCGAAGTCGGCGGCGAGCAGGTCGGGTTGCTCGCGCAGGACGATGCCGAGGCCGTTGAACTGGTCGCGCACCTCCTCGGCCTCGTAGAACACGAGGGTCACGTCATGGGTTGTTCGCGACGCTCCATCCAGAAGGGAGCCGGCGTGGAGCTCCTCGGCGATGCGCAGCAGCACCGCGAGGCCACTCTTCATGTCGGCCGCGCCGAGGCCGCGCAGGATGTCACCGTCGACCTGCGGCACCTCGTTGCCCGCGTTGGCGGGCACCGTGTCGAGGTGACCACCGAGCAGCACCCGCCGGTCGCGTCCGAGCTGCGTGCGCACGACGATGTTGTGCTCGATGCGGTCGATCGCCAGCGACGGCGCGCGCTCGCGCAGCCGCGCCTCGACGAGGTCGGCGAGCTCGGCCTCGTGGTGGCTCTCCGACCGCACCGCCACGAGCGCGGTGGTGAGCTCGAAGAGGTCGGCCGCGTCGGTGGCGAGGACGGCCGCGGTGGACGGACTCGTCACGTCGCGGCGCCGTGGTCGCGGAGGATGTCGTTGAGCTTCGACTTGTCGTGGCGCTCGCCCTCGGTGAGGCGCTTCACCACGAGCACACAGGGCAGGCCGAACGTGCCGCCCGGATACTCGCGGGCTCGCGTCGCGGAGATGGCCACGCACCAGTCGGGCACGATGCCGCGCGACAGCTCGGCGCCCGTCTGGGCGTCGATCACCGGGATGGAGCCGGTGAGGATGCAGCCGGCCCCGAGGACGACGCCGTTGCCGACGCGCGCGCCCTCGGCGACGATGCAGCGCGAGCCGATCATGGAGTCGTCGCCGACGATCACCGGCGCGGCCTGCGGCGGCTCGAGCACGCCACCGATGCCGACGCCACCCGAGAGGTGCACGCGCTCGCCGATCTGCGCGCACGAGCCGACGGTGGCCCACGTGTCGACCATCGAGTCGGCACCGACGCGGGCGCCGATGTTGACGTAGCTCGGCATCATCACCGCGCCGGGCGCGAGGTAGGAGCCCCAGCGGGCCGACGCGCCGGGGACGACCCGTACGCCCTGGCGCTGGAAGTTGCGCTTGAGCGGGATCTTGTCGGCGTACTCGAACGGGCCGAGCTCGATGGTCTCCATCTGGGAGAGCCGGAACAACAGCAGCACCGCGAACTTCAGCCACTCGTGGACCACGACGTCGTCGCCGACCACTTCGGCGACGCGGGCCTCACCGGTGTCGAGCAGCTCGACCGCCTGCAGGACCGCGGCGCGAGCCGTCGCTCTCGGGGAGCACCGCGGAGAGGTCGTCGCGGCCCTCCCACAGCGCGGTGATCGTCTTCTCGAGCGCTTCCGGTGACTCAGCCATGCGGCTCAGGCTAGAGGCGAGCCGCGACCGTCCGCGCATCCCTTCGCAAGGTTGCGTCACCTGGCGGCGCTCCGACGCCGTCGACTGACGCAACCTCGGTGGGGAGGTGAACTCCGCGTCGCCCGTTCGCACAGGAGCTCGGTCTGCGCGTCGGTGAGGGTGAGCGCCACCCGCACGTGGTCGGCGCTCGCAGTGCCGTAGAAGTCGCCCGGCGCGACCACGAGCCCGGTGGTGGCGAGCTCCTCGGCGATGGCCCAGCCGTCGCGCGCGCGGTCGGCGTCGCGCAGCCACAGGTAGAAGGTGGACGAGCCACCGTCGTGCACGAGCCCGCGCGACTCGAGTGCGGGCGAGCGCCACCGGCGCGCCGGCGCGCGTAGCAGGCCTGCTGCTCGCGGACGTGCTGGTCTTCGCCCAGCGCGGCAGCCGCCGCGGCCTGGATCGGTGCCGGCATCATCAGCCCACCGTGCTTGCGCATCTCGCCCAGGTACCCGACCAGCACCCGGTCGCCGGCGACGAACCCGGCCCGCAGCCCGGCCATGTTCGAGCGCTTCGACAGCGAGTGGACGACGAGCACACCGTCGGCGCCGGCGTGGAGCGCGGTGACCGGCGTCGGCGGGCGCGCCGTCGGCGTCGTAGGTGAACTCGGCGTAGCACTCGTCGCTGGCGACGAGGATCCCCCGGCTGCGTGCCCACTCGACCGCGTCGAGCATGGCGTCGGGGCTGGCGACCGCGCCGGTGGGGTTGCTCGGGTCGTTGAGCCAGAGCACGAGCGCACGGTCGGCGTCGGCGGGATCGACGCGGTCGAGGTCGAGATGCCACTCGTCGTCGACCGGCACCGGCACCGCGCGCAGGCCGGCGAGCAGCGCGCCCATCTCGTAGGTGGGGTACGCGACGGCCGGGTACAGCACGGTGTCGCGCGACGGGTCGCGCAACGACAGCATCCGCGGCAGCGAGGCGACGACCTCCTTGGTGCCGATGCACGCGATCACGTCGTCGGGGGTGAGCGCGCACCCGAAGCGACGCTCGACCCAGCCCACCGCGGCCTCGCGGAAGCCGGGACTGCCGATGGTGGCCGGGTAGCCGGTGGCGCCGGGCGCGGCCTGCGCCAGAGCGTCGAGCACGACCGCGGGCATGGGATCGACCGGGGTGCCGACCGAGGCGTCGAGGATCCCGCCGGGCACCGCCGCTGCGGTGGCGCGGATCGGTCCGAGGCGGTCGTGCGGGTACGGCGGCGGGACGAACGCCGGCGGGTCGGAGGGCATCGGCCGCAGGCTAACGGTCGCCGCGGTGCGGTTCTTCGTAGGTCTCGACGCGCGCGCGGCCGCGGTCCTTCGCCGTGTACATGGCGAAGTCGGCCCGGCGGAGCAGCTCGCCCGCGCTCATGGTCTCGCCCTCGTTGGCACTGGCGATGCCGATGCTCACCGTGGTGACCAGCGCGTTGCCGTCGAAGTCGACCGGCTCGGCGATCACGGTCAGCAGCCGTTCGGCCACCTGCATCGCCTCGCCCGGATCGTGGAGGTCGGCCAGGATGGCGGCGAACTCGTCACCGCCGAGGCGGCCCACGCTGTCGGACGGGCGCAGCGTCTGCAGCAGCCGCTGCCCGACGAGCTGCAGGAGGCGGTCGCCGACGTCGTGGCCGAGGTTGTCGTTCACCGTCTTGAAGCGGTCGAGGTCGAGGTAGAGCACCGCGAGGAACGACTGGTGGCGGCGGATGCGCGCGAGCGCGGCCTCGAGCCGGTCGAGCAGCAGCACGCGGTTGGGGAGACCGGTGAGCGGGTCGTGCAACGCGCGGTGGCTGAGGAACGCTTCGCGCACCTTCAACGCGGTGACGTCGCGCGCGATGCCCGTCGCCGCGATCACCTCGCCCGAGGAGTTGCGCAGCGGCACCACCTTGTGCTCGGTCCAGATCTGCGTGCCGTCGCGCCGCACCATGCGCAGCTGCAACGACCGCACGCCGTCGACACCGTCACGACCGAGGTTGAGCACCTCTTCGACGTCGTCCTCGTGGGTGACCTTCACGATCAGCGACGGGTCGTCGTAGAACTCCTGCGCCGTGTAGCCGAGCGCGCCCTCGACCGCAGGGTTCACGTAGTCGAAGCGCGGCGAGTCGCCGACGCTGAAGCGGTACACGACGTCGGCCGCGTTCTCGGCGATGAGCCGGAACCGTTCCTCCGACGCCCGCAACGCGCGCTGCGCGCGTCGTTCGGTGGTGGTGTCGAAGAACGTGCAGATCACGGCGTTGATCTCGCCGTTGTCGTCGAACAGCGGTTGGGTGGCGACCGTGATCCACACCGTGCCCGGATAGGCGCCGGAACGGGCACCCATCACGAATCCGCTCAGGCTCTCGCCCGTCCGCAGCGTGCGCACCGACGGGATGTCGTCGCCGGCGAGCGGCTCGCCGTCCTCGTCGATCAGGTCGAGGCCGTGGGTGAACAGTCCACGCGTCCCCGCGACCAGTTCGCCCACGACACCGAACGTCGTTCTGCGCGCGTTGGTTGGCGAAGAGGATCTTCCCCTCGACGTCGAACACCACGATCGCGACCTCGAGCGCATCGAGCAGTCGGTCGGTCGGGAGCGCGGTGGGCTCCTCGGTCACGCCTTCTGGTTGACGACGAACTCGCCGAAGCGAGTGACCGCCGGAGCGGGCAACCGCGCTCGCAACCGACTTCCGCCTTCCGCGTGCACTTCCACCAGCACCTCGCCCTCCCGGTGGAGCGCGGCAACCACGTCGCCCCGCTCGTATGGCACCAACAACTCCACGATAGGAGCGAGGGTGCGCAAACGGGCCGCGAGCGTGTCCAAGAGCACACTGGTGCCTTCGCCTGTGACCGCCGACACGACGACCGCCTGCGGATGCGCGGCGAGCAGTCCCTTCACGTCGTCGGCGGCGGCGAGGTCGGCCTTGTTGAGGACGAGCAGCTCGGGCACGTGGCCGGCGCCGATCTCGCGCAGCACCGTGCCGACCGCTTCGATCTGCTGCTCGGCCTCGGATGCGCCGGCATCGACGACGTGCACGAGGAGGTCGGCGTCGACCACCTCCTCGAGCGTCGACTGGAACGACTCGACCAGCTGGTGCGGGAGGCGCTGCACGAACCCGACGGTGTCGGATGCGAGCACGGTCTCGCCGCCGGGCAGGCGCAGCTGGCGGGTGGTGGGGTCGAGGGTGGAGAAGAGGCGGTCCTCCACCAGGACGTCGGCGTCGGTGAGGCGGTTGAGCAGCGTGGACTTGCCCGCGTTGGTGTACCCGACGAGCGCGACGGTGGAGCGGGCGCTGCGCCGCCGGCCCTTGCGTTGGGTGTTGCGGTTCTTCGCCAGCGTGTCGAGCTCGCGCTCGAGGCGCGAGATGCGGGTCTGGATGCGCCGGCGGTCGACCTCGAGCTGTGTCTCACCCGGACCACGGTTGCCGACCAGGCCGCCGCGCGCGCCACCACCCGCACCCTGCTGACTGAGTTGCAGTCCGCGACCGCGCAGTCGCGGCAGTCGGTAGCGGAGCTGCGCGAGCTCCACCTGCACCATGCCTTCCTGACTGCGCGCGTGCTGGGCGAAGATGTCGAGGATCAGCGCGACGCGGTCGACGACATCGACCTTGAACAGCTTCTCGAGGTTGCGTTGCTGCGCGGGCGTGAGCTCGTCGTCGAACACGACGAGGTCGACGTCGAGCGTGTCGGCGAGCTCCTGCAGCTCCTTCGCCTTGCCCGACCCGATGTAGGTGGCGGGATCGGGCGCGTCGCGGCGTTGCAGCACGAGCTCGACCGGATCCGCGCCCGCGGTGTCGACGAGGAGCGCGAGCTCGTCGAGCGACGCCTGCGCGGCTTCTGCGTCGCGCGTCCCGATGCCGGTGCCGACGAGCAGCGCGCGCTGGCGCAGGACGTCGAAGTCGACTTCGGTCGCGGTGAGGCGCCGGCGACTCATGCGATGTCCACGTCGACGTCGAAGACGTGCACGACCGGACCACCCAAGCGGATGGTGGCGCGGCCCTCGCGAGGCAGCTCGACGGTGAGATCGCCGCCGGGCACGTGCACGGTGACACGCTCGCCGACGAGTCCGCGCCGGTGCGCGACCGCGGCGGCCGCGCACGCGCCGGTGCCGCAGCTGAGCGTCTCGCCCACCCCGCGTTCCCACACCCGCATGTCGACCTCGTCGCTGGCACCCGGGGTGACGCGCACGAACTCGACGTTGGTGCGCTTCGGGAAGCGGTCGTCGACCTCGAGGTGGCGACCGTGCTGGGTCACCCGCGCGGTGGCGGGATCGTCGACGAACAACACGAGGTGGGGGTTACCCATCCCCGCGGCATCGCCCTCGTAGTGGGTGCCGTGGAAGTCGGCGGTGATGCCGAACGGCGAGTCGACCGCGACCGGGATCTGCGCGGGATCGAAGGTGACCGGGCCCATGTCGACGGTGGCGGCGGTGACCGCACCGCTGGACGGATCACGCCTGAGCTCGACCTGGCGCCGGCCGCCGCCGGTGTCGACCACGAGCGTGCCGTCGGCCCCGAGACCGTCGCGGGCTGCGACCCAGGCCAGGGTGCGCATGCCGTTGCCGCTCATCTCGGCGATGCCGCCGTCGGCATTGAAGAGCAGCATCTCGGCATCGGCGCCGTCGGCTCCCGGGGACACCACGATCAGGCCGTCGGCACCCACACCGCTGTGGCGGTCGCAGAGCGCGCGCGCCTGCGGGGCGAGGATGCCCCGCACTCCCCCGTCGTCGTGGAGCCACGACATCACGAGGAAGTCGTTGCCCGTCGCGTGCAGCTTGGACAGCCGGACGGCAGTCATGCGCTCCAGCTTGCCAGGAGGGCGGGCAACACCGCGCACGGATTCGCCGACGCCCCGAACCAGGTGATGCGGGGGTCGCGGCGGAACCACATGCGCTGGCGGCGCGCGAACTGGCGGGTGCGCACCACGATCGAGTCCAACGCCGGGTCGAGCTCGATCTTCCCGTCGAGATGGTCGAGCACCTCGCGGTAGCCGATGGCCTGCGCCGCGGTGCGTGAGAGCGCGCCGCGATCGCGCAGCGTGCGGACCTCGTCGACCAGTCCCGCGTCGCGCATGGCAGCGACCCGGGCCACGATGCGGGGGTTGAGGACGGCGCGCGGGAGCCACACGCCCGCGACACGCACCGGGAAGACGGTGTCGCCGTAGGTCTGGATCCCGTCGCCGAACGACGAGAACGGTCGACCGGTGAGCTCGATCACCTCCAACGCGCGACGCGACGCGCCGGGTGTTGTCGGGCTCGATGTTCGCCGCGGCATCGGGATCGCGGCGGACGAGCTCCTCGTAGAGATCGGCCCGTCCTTCCCGCGTGGCGGTGCGGGCCAGGATCGCGTCGCGCACGGCGTGGTCCTCGGGCGGGAAGGTCAACGGGTCGATCACCGCCTGCACGTAGAGGCCGGTGCCGCCGACGAGCAACGCGCGCTTGCCGCGCGCCTCGATGTCGGCCACGGCGGCGCGCGCCTCCTCCTGGAACCGGACGACCGACCACTCCTCGGTGGGCTCGGCGACGTCGATCAGGTGGTGCGGCACCGCAGACCGCTCCGCGGGGCTCGGCTTGGCCGTCCCGATGTCGAGTCCCCGGTACACCTGCATGGAGTCGACCGAGACCAGCTCCACGTCACCGAAGGCGCGCGCGACCTCGAGCGCGAGCGCCGACTTCCCGGAGGCGGTGGGGCCGACGATCGCGAGGTGCGAGCGGGTCACGAGGAGTGCGTCACGCAGGCGCAGCGACGACGGGGATGCGGATGCGCGCGGAGCGCGGTGCCGGCGCGGCACCGACCAGGTCGCCGCGCAGCCAGTGGGGCGCGGCGTACGTGACGATCACGTCGGCGGTGCCCCCGACCGCGACGTCGGTCGTGCCCGGGGCGAAGTGCACCAACTTGTTCTGGCGGGTGCGGCCCGACCACATCGACTCGTCGTTCTTCGACGGGCCTTCGAGCAACAGCGACTCGGTGCGGCCGACACGCGCCTCGTGCTTGACCAGCGCGTGACGCTCCACGACCTCGGTGAGCCGGCGCATGCGCTCCTGCGCCACCTCGACGGCGACGAAGTCGTCGACCATGTCGGCGGCGGGGGTGCCGGGACGGGGTGAGAACACGAACGTGTAGGCGGCGTCGTAGGCCGCTTCGTCGACCACCTCGAGGGTGCGCTCGAAGTCGTCGTCGGTCTCACCGGGGAAGCCGACGATGAGGTCGGTGGTGACCGCGAGATCGGGGATGGCGGCGCGGGCGTCGGCGAGACGGCGCAGGTAGCGCTCGGCGGTGTAGCCGCGGTGCATGCGCGCCAGCGTGCGGTCGCTTCCCGACTGCAGCGGCAGGTGGAGGTGCTCGCAGACCGACGGGCACTCGGCCATCGCCGCGATGGTCTCGGGACGCAGGTCCTTCGGGTGGGGTGACGTGAAGCGGATGCGGTCGATCCCGTCGACCGCGTCGAGGGCGCGCAGGAGGTCGGCGAACTGCGGGCGGTACTGCCCGGCGCCGAGGTCGCGTCCGTAGGAGTTGACGTTCTGGCCGAGCACGGTGATCTCACGGACGCCGTCGGCCGCGAGCTCCTCGGCCTCACGCACGATGTCGCCCATGCGCCGGCTGATCTCGGGACCGCGCACGATCGGCACGATGCAGAACGTGCACGAGTTGTCGCAGCCGACCTGGATGGTCACCCACGCCGAGTGGCGTGTGTCTCGACGCGCCGGCAACGCCGACGGGTAGGCGTCGTGCTCCTCGAGGATCTCGACCACCGGGCCCTCGAAGCGCGCCCGCTCCAGGAGTGCGGCCGCGTGGGACAGGTTGTGGGTGCCGAACACCACGTCGACGTGGCCGGCCCGCTCGACGATGAGCTCCCGGTCCTTCTGGGCCAGGCACCCGCCCACCGCGATCTGCAGGTCGGGGCGCTCCTGCTTGAGCGCCTTGAGCCGCCCGAGGTGGCCGTAGAGCTTGTTGTCGGCGTTCTCGCGGATGCAGCACGTGTTGAGGACCACGACGTCGGCCGACTCGAGGTCGTCGGTGGCCTCCATGCCCTCGGACGCGAGCAGCCCGGCGATGCGCTCCGAGTCGTGCTCGTTCATCTGGCAGCCGTAGGTGCGCACGTAGAAACGTCGTGCGGACGCCGGGGGCTGCTCGTCGGGCGGGGACACGGCCGCTCAGTCTACGGAGCGGTCGGGACGTTCCGGTCGCCCGGATGAGCGTCGAGCACCCTGCGCAGGGACCGCTCGAGCGACTTCCGCTCCCCTGGCCCGAGATGTGAGAGGAACTCCTCCTCGATGCCCTGCAGGTACACGGGCGCCGCCTTGCGCAGTGCTGCACGTCCGTCGTCGGTGATCAGCGCGAACGCTGCCCTCCGGTCGTTGGGATCGGGCTCCCGCCTCACCAGGCCGGCACGTTCCATCTCGTCGACCACCCGACTGACCCGGCTCCGACTCAGCACCACCCGGTCGGAGAGCTGCTGCATCCGCAGCCGCCGGCCGGGCGCGGCGTTGAGCTCGAGCAGGACGTCGTACTGACCGATGGGCACCAGCCGATGCGCCTCGAGCCGCTCCTCCAGCTTCCGCACCACCGCCGCGTGGACCTGCAGCAGCGCGGCGAAGGCGCCCAGTCCCTCAGGTTCCTCGACCATCCGACCATCGTATCGCCACTTGCGTGCGTGCGCACGCATCTGTACAGTCTGTGCGTGCGCACACATCTTCTGACCGAAGCCCATCCAGGAGGCACCACATGAAGAACCCCACCGTGAAGAACCCCACCGTCATCGACCGCGAAGGCGTCGCGGAGGTCATCGACACCGGTAGCGCCGTCGTCGTCGAGGCGCTCCCCGCGTCGCACTACGAGGACGCGCATCTCCCCGGCGCGCTGAACCTCCCCCACGACAGCGACGACGCAACGATCGCCGAGGTGCTGCCCGTCCGTGCCGCGGCTGTCGTCGTGTACTGCTCGAACCTCGCGTGCCCGAACTCCGGCATGCTGAGCCGCCGGCTGGCGCAGCTGGGCTACACGGACGTGCGCACGTACGAAGCCGGCAAGGAGGACTGGACCGCCGCGGGCCTCCCGACCGAGTCGGGCGCCGCAGTCGTCGCGGGTTGACGCGAGCGGGCATCACCGGGCGGGACCTGGCAAGGGGCCCCGCCCGGTGAGCCGCGATCGCAGTGGTCAGCTCTCGATGTCGACGGGCTCGTCTTCGCCAAGAGTGATGTCTGCGTCGATGTCGACCTCGTCGATGCCGACTTCCTGGCGGATCTTCTCGCTGATCTCCAGCATCATGTCGATGTTCTCGGACAGGAAGGTCTTGGCGTTCTCACGCCCCTGGCCGAGCTGCTCACCCTCGTAGGTGAACCAGGCGCCCGACTTCTTGACGATGCCGAGCTCCACGCCGACGTCGAGCAGCGAGCCCTCGCGGCTGATGCCCTTGCCGTACATGATGTCGAACTCCGCCTGCTTGAACGGCGGAGCCACCTTGTTCTTGACCACCTTGACCCGGGTGCGGTTGCCGGTGATCTCGGCACCGTCCTTGATCGACTCGATGCGGCGGATGTCGAGGCGCACGGACGAGTAGAACTTCAGCGCCCGGCCGCCCGGCGTGGTCTCGGGCGAGCCGAACATCACCCCGATCTTCTCTCGCAACTGGTTGATGAAGAGGCAGATGGTGTTGGACCGGTTGAGGTTGGCGGTGAGCTTGCGCAGCGCCTGGCTCATGAGCCGGGCCTGGAGGCCGACGTGGGTGTCGCCCATCTCGCCCTCGATCTCGGCCCGGGGCACGAGTGCGGCCACGGAGTCGATCACGACGACGTCGAGCGCGCCCGAGCGGATCAGCATGTCGGTGATCTCGAGCGCCTGCTCCCCGGTGTCGGGCTGGGAGATCAGCAGCTCGTCGACGTTGACGCCGATGGCCGACGCGTAGACCGGGTCCATGGCGTGCTCGGCGTCGATGTAGGCGCAGGTGCCGCCGTTGCGCTGGGCCTCGGCCACCACGTGCATGGCGAGCGTGGACTTCCCGGACGACTCCGGACCGAAGACCTCGACCACGCGACCCGGGGCAGGCCGCCGATGCCGAGGGCGATGTCGAGCGCCAGGGCGCCGGTGGGGATGGCAGCCACGCCGACGTTGCCGTGCTCGCCGAGGCGCATGATGGCGCCCTTGCCGTACTGCTTCTCGATCTGGCCGAGTGCCATCTCGAGGGCCTGGTCTCGTTCCACGGTGGAACCCTCCTGTGGGTTGCGTTGACGCTGCGATCGGGTGGGGGGAAGTCGTCGTGGTGACCGTACGACTGGGGTGTGACAGTTATCGGGACCCGTGGCTCCGGGCGTCTGCCCGCGAACCACACGGGTGGAACTTAGCCGAACGCCTGTTCGATTTCAAGCACCCCGCGCGCTTCGTCGGGCCAGCCCGACGAGAACAGCAGGCGTCCCGTTCTCCTGGCCGTGAGTACTCCCAGCGAGTACGGAATGCCAGAAGTTCGCTGCCTCACCGAGCGCCGACGGCACGCACGACGGCGTCGGCGTCGACGCCGTTCGGGCCCAGAACCGGCCCGCGTTTCGCGGACTCAACCGGGCAGACCATCCCACGCGCTGGTTCGGTTGCCTGCGGGCGAGCTCTTCTCGCCATCTCCGCGATCGAGATCTCCGCGATCGAGATCTCCGCGATCGAGCGATCATGCAGGCGCTACCGACTCGCCTGCAGTCCCTCGCGGACGAGCTTCTCGTCGAGGCGGCCGAAGATGCGGTAGGCGACGGTGCCATCGGCCCGGATGAAGAAGGTCTGCGGAAGCGGGTCGACGCCGAACGCCTTCGCGATGGTGTGATCCTCGTCGAGCCCGAGCGGCCAGTCGGCGTGCTCTTCGCGAGCGAACTGTCGGGCGTCGGCGGGGATGGCGTCGGTGCTGAGTCCGATGACGTCGACATCGCCCTGTGCTGCGGTGCGGGCGAGCACGGGGAACTCATCGCGACACGGCGTGCAGTCCGAACGCCAGAAGTTCAGGACGACGACCCTCCCTCGGTGATCGTCGAGGCGAACCTCGCCGGCGCTGGTCACGCTCGGGGCCGTGAACGACGGTGCAGGCTCACCGAGCGCGTGCTCACCGAGACCGAGCTCGCCGGTCGCTCGCGCCACTCCTCCACCGCCTCCTCCACCGCCGTCTCGATCGCTGATCGACACGAGCGTCGCCGTGGCAACGATCGCGACGACCGCGAGTGCGGCGGCGACCAAGACCCACTTCGCGCGTGGTGACCGCCGATCTTGTCGATCATGATCGACAAGATCGTGCTCGCTCACTTCGTGACGGTGAGGGTGGCGGTCATGCCCTGGGCCGCGTGCGTGCCGATCGTGCAGTAGAGCGTGTACTCGCCCGGTGGGAGTTCGATCTTGCCCGAGCTCGGGCCTCCGCTCGTGCGCAAGACGAAGCCGCTGAAGCGCGGGTCCCGGATCGCCAGCGTGTGGCCGGGCGCGCCGGTGTAGTCGAAACGGACGACGCCCGCGGGCGCGGTGAACTCCTCCGCGTCGAACGCGATGTTCGCCTCGGCGACGACATCGACGGTGGCCTTCGCCGGGCCCAACGGCCTCGTCGCCGCGATTCCTTCGTCGATGCTCGGGCCGAGCGAGACGAGCCCCGCGCCGGAGATCACCAGGAACACACCGCCCAGGATCATCGCCACGGTCGAGGAACGCAGGCGCGGTGCGGCGGCGATGAGCGTCGCGCCCAGCATGATCGCGACGGTCAGCGCGATGCCCATCACCAGCGCGGTGTCCTCGTCGCCGGCGAGGAACACCCGCGAGATGTCGAGCACCAGCACCGCGACGACCGCGATCGAGAGGAGTGGGATCAGGATCGGCAGCAGCCACCGCGATCGCAGCAGCGTCCGCGCCGCGGCGCCGTCGCCGCCGACGACATCGCTCTCGACCAGCTCGGGAAGGATGTCGGTCTGGGTCATCTGCTCGACCTCCGATCGCAGCAGCGGACTCCGACGAGCTTCCCACAGCGCGTCCCGATCGCCCGGATTCAGCGCCACGTCGGTCGGCGGCCGATCAGCAGGACGCGCGGCTCGTGCGGGGGTGGCGGGCGGAACGCATTCGCCGGCACACGCGGACCGAGGGAGCACGCGAACGTCGTGCGCGACCGCGGCTTCCCCGCGCCCCGTCCGGCGGCCCAGCGCGTCGCCGCCCATGCCGGCACGACGAGGCTCGCGCCTTCGAGTCGACTCGACGGAGCAGTGAGGCGTCGGAGCAATGCAGTCGTCCCGCCGAACGGCGGATTGGCGACGACCTTGAACGGCCGGCGCGGCAGGCGCAGGTCGGTGGCGTCGGCGCGCACCACGGTCACGCGTCGCGCGCCGAACTGCTGGCGCAGGAACTCGGCCCGCTGCTCGTGGAGCTCGACCGCGACGACCTGCGCGCCCGCGCGCAGCAACTCCGTGGTGATCGCACCGCCACCCGCGCCCACGTCGAGCACGAGATCGCCAGGCGACACCTCGGCCAGCGCGACCAGGCGCGCCGCCCAGCGCCTATCGAGCTGGTGCCACCCCCACCGCTCCCGTTGCCCGGGCACGGATCACCGTCACCGTCGTCATGCCGAGAGTCTGACCGTGGCGCGCTCGCCGCCGCCAGCCGATTTCCGTCATTGGCGCTGCCCGGTGCGTGTCCGGTCCGGAACCTGCGGCACAATTCGTACATGCGCGTCCGGCTGGTGCTGGTGCTCGCGGTGGTCCTGGTGGCGTTCGTCGCCGTCGGCGCCATCCTCGCCCTCTGGGGTGGCGGTCCCGCACGTGACGGCGTGATCACCGAGAACGTCACGAACCTCGCCGTCGGGCACGCCAAGGAGATCACGGTCGAGCTTCCCGGCGACCACCACACCTCTGCGCGCGTCTTCCTCGCCCGCACCGCCGCCCGCGACGTGCGTGCGTACCTGGCGAAGAGCACACACCTCGGTTGCCGGCTGCTGCTTCCCGCCGATGCGGAGTTCACCACCACCACACGTCGCCAGTACTTCGAGGATCCGTGCGGCGGATCGGTGTACTCGCTCGGCGGCCGATGCACCGGCGGACCGTGTCCGCGCGACCTCGACGGATACGACGTGCAGGTGCGCGACGGTGCAGCCGAGATCGACCTGCGCACGCTCATCCGGGGTCGGGCCCGCGGCGCCTGACCATCGGGCAGACTGCAGCGACCAACGACGGGGGAGAACGCGATGCTGCAGGAGCTCGACGGCAAGGTGGCCGTGATCACCGGAGGCGGGAGCGGAATCGGTGCATCCCTCGCGCGCGCGTGCGCAGCCGAGGGCATGCGGGTCGTGGTCGCCGACGTCGACGGTGATCGCGCCGACGCGATCGCATCCGAGCTCCCCCACGACACCGCGGCATCCAAGCCCGTCGACGTGTCCGACGCCGAGCAGGTGCAGGAGCTCGCCGACTTCGCGTTCGACACCTTCGGCGCGGTGCACCTCCTGTGCAACAACGCGGGCGTCTCCCCCGCCGGCCGGGTCTGGGACTTCTCGGACGAGGACTACCGGTGGCTCGTCGGCGTGAACCTCTTCGGCGTCATGAACGGGATCCGCAGCTTCGTCCCGCGCATGATCGACCAGGGTGAGGGTCACGTCGTGAACACCGGGTCGGGCGCGAGCTTCGTGTCGACGCCCCGGCTCGGTCCCTACTGCTCGACCAAGCACGCGATCGTCGGCCTGTCGGAAGCGCTGCGCTATGAGCTCGACGGCACCGGGATCGGCGTGAGCGTGCTCGTCCCCGCCGGCGTGAACACGAACATCGGCGACTCGATGGTGCGCAGGTCGGCCACCGACGAGGCTGCGATCGTCGAGGACGTCACCGTGCTCACCAACGCACTCGACCCGACGTCGCTCGCCATGATCGAACCCGACGTCGTCGCCGACGTCACCATCGTCGGCGTGAAGGAGGGCTGGGACTACATCGTGATGGGCCCGGGCCAGGAGGTCGGCGTGCAGCGCCGCTACGACGAGGTGCTCGCCGCGCACCGGCAGGCGAAGGAGCGCTTCCCCTTCCTCCCCTGACCGCCGCTTTGGGCGGGTCTGGAAGACTCACCGCCGATGGGGGAACTACCGGCAGGGACGGTCACCTTCCTGTTCACCGACATCGAGGGCTCCACCCGCCTTTGGGAAGAGCACCCCGACGCGATGCGCAACGTGCTGGCGCGCCACGACGAGCTGCTCCGCAATGCGGTCGACGCGAACGGCGGCGCGATGGTGAAGACCACCGGTGACGGCATCCACGCCGCGTTCCCGACGGCCAACGACGCCGTTGCTGCTGCCGTCGCGATGCAACTCGATCTGACATCGACGTCGGTCGACGAGACCGGTCCGCTGCGCGTGCGGATGGGGGCGCACACCTGCGAAGCAGAGTTGCGCGACGGCGACTACTACGGGAGCGGCGTGAACCGCGCCGCCCGACTGATGAGCGTGGCGCACGGCGGGCAGATCGTCGTGTCAGCCGTCACCGCGGGGTTGTGCGACGGCCGCTTCGCGCTGGTCGACCTCGGTGAGCATCGGCTGCGCGACCTCTCACGGGCGGAACGGGTGTGGCAGGTGGACCTCGACGGCGAGCGATTCGCAGCGCTGCGGTCGCTCGACAACATCCCCGGGAACCTCCCGGTGCAGCTCACCGAGTTCGTCGGCCGCAGCGATGACGTCGCGCACGTCGCTGACGCGCTCGACGCGCACCGGATCGTGACGCTCACCGGCGTCGGCGGCGTGGGCAAGACCCGCCTGGCGCTGCAGGTCGCAGCCGAGTTCGCCGACCGGTTCCGCCACGGCACGTGGTTCTGTGATCTGACGCCCGTGGCGACACCCGACGGCGTTGTCGGCGCCATCGCCGATGCGCTCGGCATCGACGCCGGCACCGTTGCTCCCGACCAGGCATTGGTCACCTGGCTCCGCCACCACCAGGCGCTCCTGGTGGTCGACAACTGCGAGCACGTGCTCGACGAGTCGGCGCGGATCATCGAGGAGCTCGTGCGCGGGTGTGCTGAGCTCTCGGTGCTCGCGACCAGTCGTGAGGGCCTCGGCGCACCCGGAGAGCAGATCCTGGCCGTACGCTCGTTGCGCCTCCCCGCCGACGACTCGCCCGCGGAAACGACGGTCGAGGCCGAGTCGGTGCGCCTGTTCCTCGACCGCGCCCGCGCAGTGCGCGCCGACCTCCCGCTCGACGACCGCACCGTCGTGGCGATCGGCGAGATCTGTCGAAGGCTCGACGGCATCCCGCTCGCCATCGAGCTCGCGGCTGCGCGCATGCAGTCGATGAGCGCAGCGGAGGTCAACGAGCGCCTCGACCAGCGGTTCCGACTGCTGACTCGCGGGAGTCGGGTCGCGCTCGGTCGGCACCACACCCTCCAGACCACCGTCGATTGGAGCTACCAGCTCCTCGACGAGCACGAGCGCACGGCTCTTGCACGCTGCTCGGTGTTCGCGGGCGGCTTCACTCTCTCGGCCGCGGAGCGCGTCGTCGGCACCGGCGACATCGATCCGTTCGAAGTGCTCGACATGCTCGGCTCCCTTGTCCGGCGTTCGATGCTGATGGCCGACGAGTGCGACGGCGCCACGCGCTACCGCCTGCTCGAGACGATCCGGCAGTTCGGCGCCGATCGACTCGAAGCGGCCGGCGATGCAGAGCCGACGCGTGCCACTCACCTCGTGTGGTGCCGGGAGTTCATGGCCGAGGCCTCGATCGGACTCCGGGGTCCCGACGTCCAGGCGTGGTTGGCCCGCCTCGATCACGAGCTCGACAACTGGCGCTCGGCGACCGCACACGCCGTCGATGTGTGCGATCTGGACGCGATCGCCGACCTCTTCGGCTCGATCCCCGGCGTGGCCATGTTCGGCACGAGCGCAGGCAGCGCGGCGGCCGCAACCGCGACCGCGACCGGCGCCCTCGCCGCGGTCGGCGAAGTGGACCATGCCGCCGCGGCCGCGCTGCTCGGACTCACGGGCTACGAGCAGTCCCTTCGTGCCGACTACTCGGGCGGTGCCGCGACCGCCCAGCGCGGATCCCTCATCGCCGAACGCCACCCGCCGCGCATTCCGACCAACCCGTGCAGCGTGGTGTTCATGGCGGCCTACTTCGGACAGGACTTCGAGACCGCGCTCCGTGCGGCCGACGAGTTCCTGCAGCACGGACGACGGACGAGCGACGCGTACACACTGGCCGAGGGTCACGGTCTGCGCGCCGTCGCGCTCGCGACCGTGGGTCGGACCGACGAGGCGGTGCAGGCAGCCGCGGAAGCGCTCGCCCGTGCGGGACAGGTGGACAGTCCCCTGTTGGAGATGCAGACGAGCTTCTCGGTAGGCGTGGCGCGGAGCATCATGGGCGACGCGCCCGAACGGGCGGAGTCGCTGCTCGAACGAGCGGCGGCGCTCGCGACCGTGCTCGGGAACCCGTTCGTCGCTACGACCGCGCTCGGTTTTCTCAATTCGACGAGCACGGATTCTGTTGCCGCGGCGCCGCACCTCCGCGCCGCAATGGAGCTCTTCCGGACGCTCCCCCAACGCGAGGTCGCCCGAGATCAGCTGGAGCTCGTCGCATCGGTGCTCCTTCGCGCAAACCGCGCTGCGGGTGCCGCGACACTGCTCGGAGCGATGGCACTCCACGAGAACAATCCAGTCGCTCGCGCGCTGGCCCTCGTGGAGACACAGCGGGAACTCGCAGCTGCGCTCGGAGCCGAGCGCTTCGAGGCGCTACAGGATCAGGGGCGCGAGCTCACCGTCGACGAGGCACTGGAGTTCGCGATCGCGGAGCTCGACGCGATCATCGCGAGCGCCGACTGACGGAACCTCAGTCGAAGGTGCCCTCGGGGTCGACCACCGGGTTCACAGCCCGTAGCACGCGTCGAAGGCGGATCTTCTTCGCCGACGTGTTGCCCATCGGCGAACGAGAGGTGGACTCAGTCGACGGTCCGGGCCCGCAACCGTGCGCGTGCGATCGGGATGCACACCGCCATGATCGCGAGGCTCCAGATGATCGCCATCAGCACCGGGTTCTGCGACGGGAAGTTGTCGCGCAGTGCCGCCGGGTTCGGGTTGCCGAACAGCTCCCGGAGCGCGCCGGCCACTGCCGACACCGGGTTCCACTCGGCGATCGGCTGCATCCAGCTGGGCAGACCCTGCGTCGGCACCATGGCGCTGGAGACGAACGCGATCGGGAACAGGACCAGCAGTCCGATGCCCTGCGCCGACTCCGGGTCGCTGACCGCGAGGCCCACGCACGCCATCAGCCAGCTCATCGCGTAGGCGAACAGCACCGCGACCGCGAGGCCGGCGATCACGCCGGGCACGCCGTTCCCGGGCCGCCATCCGATCACGAAACCGGTGATCACCACGATCGTGGCGCAGAGGATGCTCGCGAGCAGGTCGGAGAACGTACGCCCGGCGAGGATCGCGCTCCGCGTCATCGGCAAGGTGCGGAAGCGGTCGATCACCCCGCTCTTCAGGTCGCTGCTCACCCCCACCGCGGTGCCCATGGTCGAGGTGGTGATGTTGAACACCACGAGCCCGGCGATCGCGAACTGCTTGTAGGACCCGCCGGGGATCACCATCGCGGCGCCGAAGATGTAGACGAACAGCACGGTGAACAGCACCGGCTGCACGGTCGCGTCGGACAGCTGTGCGGGTTCGCGGCGCACGTGCACGAGGTTGCGCCGGGTGAGCGCAGCGACGTGCCGCCACCACGACGCGAACGTTCCCGGCGTGTGCGTGTTCGCCCGTGTCGGCGAATGGGGTTGGATGGTCGCAGCCACGTCAGACCTCCAGCAGCTCGTTGTCGGCGGTCTCGTACGTGGGCTCGGCCGCAGGCTCCTCCGCGGCGTGCCCGGTGAGAACGAAGAACACGTCGTCGAGCGACGGGTGGTGGACCTCGACGTCGTCGACCGAGACGCCCGCGGCATCGAGCGCGCGGACGACGGCGGTCACGAGGCCGTGCTGCGGCACGATCGGCGCCCGCAGACGCGTCCCGCCGTCCATCACCTGCACCGCGCCCGACGCCAGCGGCGCCAGTGCGGCGGCGGCGCGCTCGTCGGCGCGTTCGAGAGTGACCTCGAGGTGCTCGCCGCCGATGCTCGCCTTGAGCTCGCGTGCGGTGCCCTCGGCGATGACCAGACCGTGGTCGATGACGGAGATGGTGTCGGCCAGCGTGTCGGCCTCGTCGAGGTACTGCGTGGTGAGCAGCACGGTGGTGCCGTCGGCGACCAGCGTGCGGATCACCTCCCACATCCGCAGCCGGCTGGTGGGGTCGAGGCCGGTGGTGGGCTCGTCGAGGAACAGCACCGGCGGGCGGGCCATCAGGCTGGCGGCGAGGTCGAGACGACGGCGCATGCCGCCCGAGTAGGTCTTCACCATGCGCTCAGCAGCGAACGTCAGCTCGAACTGCTCCAGCAGCTCGGCCGCTCGCGCGCGGGAGTCCCGGCGCGGCAGGTCGGAGAGCGTGCCGACGAGCTCGAGGTTCTGGGTGCCGCTGAGCAGCTCGTCGAGGGTCGCGTCCTGGCCGGTGACGCCGATGACCCGCCGCACCGACTGCGGATCGGCGACGACGTCGTGGCCCGCCACCCAGGCGGCGCCGGCGTCGGGGTGGGTCATGGTGGTGAGCATGCGCACGGTCGTGGACTTGCCGGCTCCGTTGGGGCCCAGCACGCCGAGGATGCGGCCGGGTTCCACCGACAGCGACACGTCGGCCACGGCCACCTGCTCGCCGTAGATCTTCCTGAGTCCTTCGGCCCGGATCACGGGGGGATCGCTCACGGGTCGTCCTTCCTGCCGGTTTCACTGACGGCTCGGGGTCGCCGTCCTGACTTACCGTACGGTAAGTGATCAGCTTACCGGTCGTCAAGTAATATTCTCCGTATGACTGGTGACACGCGCGAACGGATCCTCGTGGTGGCCTCCGAGCTCTTCATCCAGCAGGGGTACGAGAGCACGTCGCTGCGGGAGATCGCCGATCGTCTCGACATCACCAAGGCGGCGCTCTACTACCACTTCAAGAGCAAAGAGGAGATCCTGAGCACCCTGCTCGAGCCGTTCGACACGCTCCTCGAGGAGCTGCTCGCGGCTCGAGGCCGCGCACGATCGCGAGGCTTGGGGCGAGGCCCTGATCTGGGTGACCACGAAGATCTTCGACTACCTCGACTTCTTCCGACTCGTCGACCGCAACCGCTTCATCGTCGAGATCCTGCTGCAGCACCTCTCGCACGAACACGCGGAGATGCACCGACGGGTCGAGGACGCGGCGCATGCGGCAGCGGCGTCGGTCCCCGAAGAGGTGCGGATGATCGCCGCGCTCGGCGCGGTCACGGGCTTCGACGACTGGGCTCCCACCCTCCTCAAGGACGCGGATCCCGCGATGCTCCGGCAGGAACTGAGCGCCGTGGTACGCGACGTGCTCGGGCTCCCGCGCCCACGGCGCAAGCGCGCCCGGGTCGGCCAGCCCGCCTGAGGCGGGGCCCCGTGTGACGCCCGGCACCAGGACCGGATTCTGGGTGTGACCACGGAGCGTGCTGGGTAGGTTCCGCAGGTCTCGGTACGTGAGCTCCACGGCCGAGGAGCAGGGCGGGAGTCGAAGATGCAGCACCAGCAGGGCGGTAGCCGTCTCGTGAGGGCGTTCCTGACCCTCGTGATCATGACCGGCGCGTCGGGAATCGCGATGATCTCGTTGACGCCGGCGGCATCGGGTGCAGCCTCACTTCCCCTCCCGCCCCCGCCCACGTCCGGCCCGATCTCGCTCCCGCCGCTCCCGGTGCCGACCGTTCCGCTCCCGACCCTTCCGCTGCCGACGGTCGAGCCGACCGTGACCGCGCTCGCGACCGTTCCGCTGCCGCCCGTTCCGGTCCCCACCCTTCCGCTCCCGCCTCTTCCCGTCCCCACCGTTCCGCTGCCGACGGTCGAGCAGACCGTCACTGCGCTCGCGACCCTTCCGCTGCCGCCCGTTCCGGTCCCCACCCTTCCGCTGCCGCCCGTTGCGGTTCCCAGCCTTCCGCTCCCGACCCCTCCACTCCCCGGCGTGACGACGCCCGCCCCGCCGTCCAGCGGTCCGAGCGCCCCGCTCTCCCAGAACCTGGCCGCGCTCCTCGCACCCCTGTCTGCGCCCCTGTCCGCGCTCCCGTCCGTGCCCTCGTCAGGCGGGGACCCGACTGCTGCGATCGGTGGCCTGGTCCCGACCGCCACGGTGCCCACGTCGTCCGCCGCGAAGTCGGCCGCCAGCAGGATCGCCGCCGCCGCGAGCGCGGCGGACGGGGCGAGCCCGGGCGCGTCGCCGACCGCCGCCGACCTGCCCGGGGGCGCAGCCGGCAGCACCCGCGGCAGCAGCGGTGACACGGAGGCCCAACGCCGGGCGCAGTGCTTCGTCGCCACCGTCAACGGGAGCGCAAACATCCCACAGTGCGACCCGGTGGCGACGCGCCCGGGCGTCGTCCGGGCACGCGGCGGTGAATCAACCTCGGTGAGTGTGCTGGGCGCCTTCGCTCACACCGGCGCCGCGGTGCTGGGCCTGGCCGCGCTCGGTCTGCTCCTGGTGGTCGTCGGCGCGCTCCTCGTTCGCCTTCGCCGCGTGCGCGCGTGCACGAACGAGAGCTTCAGCGCTTCGACCCGGTGAGAGGATCGAACAGGTGCTTCGACAAGGGCGTCACGACCCCACCTTCGATCCGGGAGTAGCTCACGGTCGGGTTGAGCAGGCGAGGGAACTCGGCACTGCCGCCGGATCCCGAGAACGGCGGGGTGAGGCCTCCGGTGTCCAGGTCGGTCGTGGTGCTCAGCGCGTCGTGGACGGACGTGGCGTCGATGTGCGCCAGCCCGGTCGCGACGTGTTCGAAGATCCACGCCGCGAGCCAGAAGTTGAGCGCGCCTTCGTTGGTCGCGAGGCGCTCGAGGTGCGCCTGGCCATCGGACCGGTACCTCCGAACGCCCGGATTCGGAGCCTTGGTGAAGGGGGCGTAGAACTCGCCGACGACGAGGGTCCCGTCGGTGTCGGCAAGCCCGAGCGCCACGCGATCGGCGACCGAGCTCGGCACGACGATGTCGCCGCGATAGCCGGCGGCGCGGAGTTGCTCGATCAGCCCCACCTGGAGCGGGGCGGCGACGAACACGACGACGCCGTCGACGCCCGCTTGCACCAGATCGGCGAGGTAGGGCTCGACGTCGGTCACGCCGAGCGGGATCGTGATCTCCGGCCCTGGTGTCGCTCCCGCGCGCTCCACTCCCGAGCGGACCAACGCGAGGGCACTCGTGGTGGCGTCACCGAAGTCGGAGACGACCACGCCGATCTCGTGCGCGCCACGACCGCGCGAGGAGCTGCGGCATCGCGCTGAACACACCGACGACGCCGGAACCGACCGGGTACGAGACCGGGCTCGTGACGTCGCTCTGCGTGTTGATCCGGGTGCCGATGACCGGAATCCCGGCTGCCTCCAGGCGCGGCCATGCGGCCTGCCCGTTGGCGACCGACATCCCCACGACGGCGGCCACCGGCTCGTCCACTGCGCGCGCCGCGCACGCATCGGTGGCGGTCACGTCGAACTGCGTGTCGCACACGACCACCTCGACCTCGTGTCGGGCGCCCGACGCGTCGCGGATGCCTCCGCGTTCGTTGATCGTGTCGAACCGGGACTTGACCGCGTCCGGCCACTCGGTGGAACCGGCGAGGTCGCCCATGGTCATCACCGTGACGGGGGTCTCCGCTCCAGCCGCGCCGTGCGAGGTGCCGGCCCCGATCGCGGCTGACGGACGTCGCGGCGACGACTGCACACACGAACGCCGAGATCCTCATGCGATGAAACACGAACACCCAACCGTAGTGCCGTGCGCGAGCGTCTTCACCGCGACGGGACGATGACCTCGATGGCCAGGCTGCTCACGGCCGCGGCCGTCCTCTGCACGGTGCTCGCCGTCGGGTGGGCCCCGGCGGCGGCGGTCGCCACCGACACGACCACGCGCTCGGCCTGCGCCCAACTCGCGAAAGCGCGGACGCTCTCGGGCGTGGACAGCGTGAAACTCCAGGAGGCCGCCGACGAGCTGGCGCGTTCGCGCGCGCTGGGCGCCCGGCAGATCGTCGACCAGCTCGAGGCGTCGCTCGCGAGGGACACGAGCGCCCAGGCGACCGCCCTCCGTGCCGCGCGGGCCTGGTGCGATCGCGCCACGCCCATCACCACGAGGCCGCCGCCGACGACGGCGCCCTTCGTGGATCCGCAGCACTACGAGGGCGACGGCGACGCGAGGGTGACGCTCCCGGCCGACATCGGTGCCGCCCTGGCTCGCATCGCGGTCCGCGGCTCTCAGCACTTCACCGTCGAGTCGCTCGGCGTCGACGATCAGCCATTGGAGACCGTCGTCGACACGACGCGCACCTACACGGGGACGCGACCGCTCAACTTCGCAACCGGGCCGACCGCAACCCACCTGCGGGTCACCACCGACGGCGCGTGGACCATCGATGTCGTGGACCTCGACGAGGCGCCCCGTCTGCGCACGCCCGGTCACTACGACGGCGTCGGCGATCAGATCGTGTTCGTCGTCGGCGACCCGAGCCACGCGACGTTCGACGCCACCGCGACCGACGGGCGGTTCGTCGTCGACGGCTACGGGATCTTCAAGGCACCCATCGTCGACGAGGCGTCCCCGTACCGCGCCACCGTGGTGCTGCCGCGAGAGGCGAGATTCGTGCTCGAGATCAGAGCCGACGGCCCGTGGTCGGCGGACATCAGCTGACGCGCCGGGCTTGCGTCCTCACGGGGGCGCGTGTGCCTCGCCCGCGAGCTTGAAGCGCGCCCGTTCGGTGTGCACCGCACCGTCGGCGTGCGTCGTGCTCTCGAACAACACGAGGTCGTCGACGGTCCACGTCGGACTCGGTGCCAGCGCGTCGAGCGCGGTGACCAGTTCACGCACGTCCCGTGCCCGAGCGTCACCTCCCCGGGAGTCCCGTACCCGCGAGACGCGAGCGAGCGTGAGGTGGGCGCGGTAGGGAACGTGGTCGGGCTCGCTCGGGATCATCCCTGCGAGCTCGCGCAGCGCGTCGCTCCCCTCCCGCACACCGGTCCACACCACCGACGCGCGTCGGGCGTTCGGGAACGCACCGCCGCCTCCGAGCCTCAGGGCGAAGGGCGGAACGCGGTCCGACCGATCCGGTGACCGACTCGACGAGCCGGGCGGGTTCGCCGACCGGCCCGAAGAACTGGACGGTCAGGTGGCGTTGCCCGGTGCGGGTCCAGCGCAGGCCGTCGCCGAGGGGGCGCGCCGAATCGACGGAGGCATCGGTCCAGCGGAGCACCGCGGGAGGAGGGACGACGGCGAGGAACGCCCGCCGCATCCCGGTTGGCGGCGCGCTCATCCCAGGCTGAGCAACCGCATCCGCAGCGTGTTGAGCAGCGTGATGGTGGAGAACTGGCGGATGCGCTCGCGGTCGAACGGGAGCCGGGCGGTGATCGCCTCGGGCTCGTGACCGGGGATGGCGACGGCGTACCAGACGGTGCCGACCGGTTGGCCGTCCTGCTCGTCGGGCCCGGCCACGCCGGTGATCGCGATCCCGACGTGGGCGCCGAGCACGCGCTGCGCGCCTTCGGCCATCTGCTGCACCGCTTCTTCGCTCACCACCAGGTCGGCGGTGACCCCGAGCACCGAGCGCTTGACGTCGGTGGCGTACGACGCGATCGAGCCGCGGTACGTGCGGCTGGCGCCCGGCACGTTGGTGAGGCGCGCGCCGATGAACCCGCCGGTGAGCGACTCGGCGACGCCGAGCGACCACCCGCGCTCCTCACAGAGGCGCAGCACCTCCGACTCCATCGTGTCGTCGTCGACCGCGAACACGAGGTCGCCGAGCACCTTGCGCAGCTCGACGTCCTCGGCGTCGAGGAGCGTGACGGCTTCCTCTTCGGTCGGCGCCTTGGCGGTCATGCGCACGTAGATGCCCTCGATGCCTCGGGCGAGGAACGCAATGGTGGGGTTGGTCTGCTGATCGACGCGCTCGGCGATCATCTCGGCGAGGCCCGACTCCGACGTGCCCCACGTCTTCAACGAGCGCGACACGATCACCGCACGTTCGCCTGACCGCTCGAGCAGATCGGGCAGCACGTGCTTGTTGACCATCTCGGTCATCTCGTAGGGCACGCCGGGCACCGCGTAGACCACCTTGCCGTTCACCTCGCACTGGAGGCCGGGCGCGGTGCCGAGCGGGTTCGGGATGACGCCACCGCCGACGGGGACGTCGGCCTGGCGCAGGTTGTTCTCGGGGAACGGCCGTCCGCGACCACCGAAGATGGCGCGGATGTGCTCGATCAGCTCCTCGCGTCGTTCGAGCCCGACGCCCATGACCTCGGCGATGGCTTCGCGCGTGACGTCGTCGGGCGTGGGTCCGAGCCCGCCGCACACGATGACCGCGTCGGCCCGGTCGAGGAGCTCGCGCAGGCACTGCGTCATGCGCTCGAGGTTGTCGCCCACCTTGCGGTGCTCGCAGGTGTCGATGCCCGCAGCGGCGAGCTGCTCGCCGATCCACGAGCTGTTGGTGTCGACGATCTGGCCGAGCAGGAGCTCGGTGCCGATCGCGAGGACGTCACACCGCATCCGACACGCCCTTCCGCAGGCTGGTCTTGGCCGCATGCGCCTGGCGCTGGCCGCTGATCACGATGTCGAGCCCGGAGACGACCGACAGCCCGACCGCCCACCACAGGAGGACGTCGTGGAACGTCGCCCACTCGTAGGTGGGCGGCAGCAGCACGACACCGACGGCGAGGAACTGGAAGAAGGCCTTCCACTTGCCGAGGCGCCGCGCCGGCAGCGAGATGCCCCGCCGGGCCGCGTACGACCGGTACATGGAGACACCGACCTCGCGCACGGTGACGATGAGCACCGCCGCCCACGAGAAGTCGCCGTTGATGCCCAGGGCCAAGAACCCTCCGAGCACGAGGAACTTGTCGGCCAGCGGGTCGAGGAACGCACCCGAACGGGTGGTGCCGTCGCGCCGGGCCAGCCAGCCGTCGAGGCCATCGGTGGTGGTGAGCACGAACCACAGCGACACCGTGAGCCAACTCGACCCCTGGTCGATGATCAGCAGCAGCGTGGGGACCGCAAGGACGAGACGGGCGATGGTGACGATGTTGGCGGGGGTGGCGATGGCATCGTCGCCGTGACGACGCACCCGCGTGGCCGGCGGCGTGCTCACGAGCGCGCCTTCGCAACGAGGTCGGGTCCGATCGCCTCGGTGACGTGCGCGCGCACGATCGCGCCGGGACGCGCGAAGTCGGCATGGAGGCGCACGATGCCGTCGATCTCCGGAGCCTCACGGTGCGTGCGACCGACCAGCACGCCACCTCCATCAGAGCCTCCCCCATCGGAGGAGGCGTCGGCCCCGTCGACGAGGACCTCGACCTCCCGGCCGACGAGCGCGTCGCGCGCGGCGCGCGTGATCGGCTCCTGCACCGCCTCGCACTCGCGCAGTCGCTCGAGCGCGAGCTGCTGGTCGACCGCGTCGGGCAGCGACGCCGCCGGCGTGCCGTCCTCCGGCGAGAACGGGAAGAACCCGGCCCAGTCGAGCGACGCGGCGTCGAGGAACGCGAGCAGCTCGTCGTGCTCGCGCTCGCGCTCACCCGGGAACCCGACGATGAACGACGAGCGGAACGCGGCGTCGGGCTCCTGCGCGCGGATGGCGTCGATCATGGTGAGGAAGCGGTCGCCGCTCCCCCATCGCTTCATGCGCCGCAGCAGCTGCGCGTCGGCGTGCTGCAGGGAGAGGTCGAAGTAGGGCACGACCGTCGGCAGCTCGAGCATGGTGGACACGAGCGGGTCTCGGACCTCGCTCGGGTACAGGTAGAGGAGGCGCACGCGGGCGAGGCCGTCGGCCGCGAGCGGGTCGAGCCGGCGCAGCAACGGCGCCAGCGACCCGGGCTCGCCGGCGTCGCGCCCGTACCAGGCGAGGTCCTGCGCGACCAGCACCAGCTCGGCGACGCCGGCCTCGACCAGGCTGCGGGCCTCGGCCTCGATCGAATCCGGGGTGCGCGAGCGCTGCTTGCCCCGGAACGACGGGATGGCGCAGAACGCGCAGGCGCGATCGCAGCCTTCGGCCACCTTCAGGTAGGCCCAGGGCACGTTCGGCGCCGGGCGCGGCAGCTCGAGCAGGTCACGCACGCCGGTCGGCTTGACCATCGGCATGCCCAGCGGCACCGACGACATCCCGACCGACGCGGCCAGCGAACCCTCGCCTGCGAATCCGACGACGGCGTCGACCTCGGGGAGCGCCTCGGCCAGCTCGTCGCCGTAGCGCTCGGCCATGCAGCCGGTGACCACGAGGCGCGCTCCGTCCTTGCGTTGGTCACCGAGCGCGAGCGTGGTGTCGATGGACTCCTGGCGAGCTGCCTCGATGAAGGCACACGTGTTCACGACGACCAGGTCGGCCGCGGCGGGGTCGTCGGCGGGGAGGAGACCGTCGGTGAGGAGGCTCGCGACGACCTTGTCGGAGTCGACCGCGTTCTTCGGACACCCCAACGTCTCGACCCAGAACGTCTGCGCACTCACCGTCGGACAGGCTACCGGCGGTTAGCCCCGTCTCCCTGTTGCCGTTCCTGCCGCCGCCGCGACGGTTGCCGTCGGGCCGCTGTGGCGGAGGGCTCCTCTAGCCTCCGGCGGGTGAGCACGAACGGCGAGCCGGAGGTCGTGCGGGCCGAGCGGCTGGTCGCGGGCGGGGCGGCGCTGTCACGACGGGGCGACGGGCAGATCGTGCTCGTCGACGACGCCCTGCCCCGCGAGCTCGTCGAGGTCACGATCGAGCGGCGCCACGGCGCCGACCGGGGCACGGTCCTGCGGATCGTCGAGCCGTCGCCCGACCGGATCGCGCCCCGCTGCCCGCACGTCGCCGATGGCTGCGGCGGGTGTGACCTCGCCGCCCTGGGCCACGCGGCCCAGGTGGACGCCAAGGTCGAGCTGGTGGCCGACTCGCTGCGGCGGCTCGGGCACTGGCGCGAGCCGGTGGTGCACGCGGGACCGGCGGTCGATCCGTGGGGCTTCCGCACCACGCTGCGGCTCGCGGTGATCCACGGGCGCGCCGGACTCCGACGGTCCGCCAGCAACGAGATCGTGGAGCTGGCCCACTGCCTGGTCGCGCACCCGCGGCTCGACGAACTGATCGTCGAGGGCCGCTTCGCGGCCGCGAGCGAGGTGACGCTCCGGGTCGGTGCTGCGACCGGCGAGCGCCTCGCGCTCGTGGTGGCACGACGTGACGGCGTGTCCCTGCCCGCCGACGTCCGCGTGGTGGGAGCCGACGAGGATGCCGCGGCCACCGGCGCGTGGATCCACGACGACGTCGCCGGTCGTCGGTGGCGCATCTCGGCCGGCTCGTTCTTCCAGACCCGCGCCGACGGCGCCGCCGCGCTGGTCGACGTCGTGCGCGCGATGGCCGCCGACGTGCTCGACCGCGCCCGCGGCACGCTCGTCGACGCGTACAGCGGAGTCGGGCTCTTCGCCGGCGCGTTGCTCGACGGACGCGCCGGGTGGCGTGCGGTCACCGCCGAGAACGACCGCTCCTCGGTGGCCGACGCGCGCGTGAACCTCGCCGACCTCGATGCGCGCATCATCGCGACGACGGTCGAGCGCCTGCGCGCCCCGCGCGCCGACCTGGTCGTCGCCGACCCGTCACGCGCCGGCCTCGGGCGCGCCGCGGCGAAGGTGCTGGCCTCGACGCGTGCGGAGCGGATCGTGCTCGTGAGCTGCGATCCCGCCGCTGCCGGTCGCGACCTGGGTCTGCTCCGGGATCTCGGGTACCGGCCGGTGGAGGCGGTGGTCGTCGACCTGTTCCCGCACACCCACCACACCGAGGTGGTCACCCGCTTCGACCGCGACGGCTAGGACGAGCGTCGCTCGCAGCAGGTCGTCATGGGGTGGCCGGCACCGCGGCGTCGACGGACAGGCCCGGCGCGGTGAGGCGTAGGTGACCACGTCGATCGAGCCAGCTCACGTTGCCGTCGTCGAGGTCGCGCCGCACCGCGGCCGGCACCTCGTCGGCGACCAGGATCGGGACGACACCTTCACCGCGCCAGTGCCTGATTCGATCGACCTGCTCCGCGGTGGCGACGGAGGTCGCGGTGACCTTGATCTCGAACGAGCGACCGTCGGGTGTGGTGACCACGAGATCGGCCCGCATCGCGTCGGGGCGAGGCGACGAGGTCGACCACCCGACCGCGGCGACTGCGAGTTCGAGCGCATGCAGAGCGTCGTCGCCCGACTCGGCAGGTGAGGTTCGGCCGCTCATTGCGTTGTGCACCATACGACAAGGCGCACAGGCGGTTCCGCGGAACCCCGAAAAGCGCCTTGCAGGGAGAGAGGTGCGGCCCATACGCTACGAACACCAGTTCGATCACTTCCCCATGATCCAGCCCGGGAGGCTGCGATGACCACGAGGGAAGCGTCGACCAGCGAAGCGTCGACCAGGCAAGCGTCGATGCGCGAAACGCCGCCGACCGAGCCGATGCCGCTGGAACGGCTCGAAGCCGAGATCACCGAGCTGGCAGGCCACCTCGCCGCCGGCGAGTGCCGTTGGCTCATGCTCGTCGCCGAGTACGACCGGCGGGCGGGCCACGAGACCTGGGGCTGCCCTTCGATCGCGCACTGGTTGAGCTGGCACTGCGGCCTCGACCTGCGTTCGGCGCGCGAGAAGGTCCGGGTTGCCCATGCGCTCGAAGACCTTCCGCTCGTGACCGCGGAGTTCGGCGCCGGTCGGTTGAGCTACTCGAAGGTGCGGGCGATCACGCGCGTCGCCAGCGCAGCCACCGAGGAGCAGCTCGTGATGTACGCACAGCACACGACGGCAGCGCAGGTGGAGCGCATCGTCCGCACGTACCGCGGCGTGCGCTCGGGCGACGACGAGACCGAGGCCGCCAACGCGCGGTACGCCGAGCAGTACCTACAGGTCGACTACGACCTCGACGGCTCGTGCGTCGTGAGCGGACGCATGCCTCCGGAGGTCGGAGCCGCACTCCTGAAGGCACTCGAGCACGCCCGCAATCAGATGCCGGTAGAGCGCAGCGGCGGTTCCGCGGAACCGCCGCGTCCCCGGGCAGCACTCGACGTCGACGCGCTGGCGATGATCGCGGAGACGTTCATGGCGAACGAGCCGAAGACCCGCGACGGCGGCGATCGCTGGCTCGTGGGCGTGAACATCGACGCCGATGTGCTCGTCGACGACGACCCTCACGGCACCTGTGACGTCGAAGGCGAGGTCGCGCTCGCACCCGAGACGGTACGGCGTCTCTGCTGCGACTCCTCGGCCGTGGCGATCATCCGCGGTGAGGACGGTGCACCGCTCACCGTGACCCGACGCTCGAGGACGATTCCACGCTGGGTCCGACGAGCGGTGCACGCACGCGACAAGGGATGTCGCTTCCCCGGGTGCGGGGTGAAGGTGTTCATCGATGACCACCACGTCCGGCACTGGTCGAAAGGTGGACCCTCGATCCCCAACAACGTGCTGGAGCTCTGCTGGTACCACCATCGGCTCGTGCACGAGGGCGGCTGGACCGTGCGCTTCCTCGAGCACGACGAAGTCATCGCCATCACTCCCACCGGCAACGTGATCTCGAGCTTCGTCGAACCGCCACCGACCGTCGACACGACGATGCAAGAGCTCCACGCCGCCAGCGGTGTTGCGATCGCGACGGCGGCCATCGCACCCGCCTGGTGGAACGACCCGCTCAACCTCGGCGACATCGTCGGCGGGCTCGAGTGGCTCGACGAACGTGGCGTCGGCGCCTAGATCGGGCCTCGCCGACGCACCTCTCCGGGGGCCCTCGCGCCACCGGCCGAACCGGGTGATCTCGTACACTGCCGCGTCTGATGGTGCTGGCTCCGGACGCCACCGGCGGCGAGGTGTCGGCCCCGGCGCGTCGGAAGCTGCCTCACTATCCCGGCCTCGACGGGGTTCGCGGCCTCGCGGCGCTCGGGGTCCTGTTCTTCCACGGTGGGTTCGAGTGGGCCCGGGGCGGATACCTCGGCGTCTCGCTGTTCTTCACGCTGTCGGGCTTCCTCATCACCCGGCTGTTGCTCGACGGCTACGCCCACGCCGGACGGGTCGACTTCCTGAAGTTCTGGGGTGGGCGGCTCCGCCGGCTCGCGCCCGCGCTGCTCGTGATGCTCGGTCTGGTGATCGTCCTCGGACTGTTCGTGTGGGATGCCAGCCAACGGGCTGCGCTCGCCGGCGACGTCGAGAGCTCGCTCGCCTACGTCGCCAACTGGCGGTTCCTGTTCTCGGGGCACTCGTACGCCGACCTGTTCAGCGCACCGTCGCCGCTGCAGCACTGCTGGTCGATCGCGGTCGAGGAGCAGTTCTACCTGGTGTTCCCGGTGATCGTGGCGGTCACGCTCAAGCTCGCGCACGGCTCGCGCCGGGTCCTGCGTCGCGAGCTGGTCGTGCTCGCCGGGATCGCGCTGGTGCTGCCGTTCGTGCTCACGAACCACGACCGCATCTACTACGGCACCGACACCCGCGCGTTCGAGATCCTCGCCGGCTGCCTGCTCGCGTTCCCGTTCCTCCGCACCCGCCGGCCCGAGGGTTCACGCGTCGCCGCCGGACTCGGTCTGGTCGCGCTGGTCGCGACGCTCGCCATGTGGTCGACCGTCGGCCAGACCCAGGACTGGCTCTACCGCGGCGGGTTCGCGCTCGTCGCGCTGGTGAACGTGGCCGTGGTGCTCGGCGCGATGGTGCCGGGGCCCGTGCGCACGGTGATGTCAGTGCGACCGCTGCGCTACGTGGGGAAGATCAGCTACGGGCTCTACCTGTACCACTGGCCGATCTTCCTGTGGCTCGACGCGGATCGCACCGGCCTCGCGCCCGTGCCGCTCTTCCTCGTGCGGTGCGCGATCACGTTCGCGCTCGCGACCGCGTCGCTCGTGTTCCTCGAGATGCCGATCCGTGAACGCCGCATGTTCCGGTCGTGGAGCTACGGGGCCGCGCTCGGCCACCAGCGTCGCCGTCGTCGTCGTGGTGGTGGTGGCGTTCGTCCCGACCAGCTCCGAGGCCAAGAGCACGGTGGGTCGCGACCTGGCGCGGAACCTGCCGGTCGCGACGACGTCGGGCGACGCCGCGCCCACCGCGCCGCGTCCGCTACGCGTGTACATCTACGGCGACTCGACCGGGGACCAGTTCGCGCTCGGGCTCTACGCCTGGAGCCAGGCCCATCCGGGCACGGTCGAGATCAAGGCCAACGTGCGCCACACCTGCGCGTTCACCGACGTCGACGCGGTGCGCTTCAACGTCAACGGCGACGCCGACCAGGTCGACTGCAAGGCCGAGCGCGCGCAGATCCCGACCGAGCTCGACGAGTTCAAGCCCGACGTCGCGTGGGTGATCTCGGGCCCGTCGAACGTCACCGACGTGCGCCTGCCGGGTGACGACACGTGGCGGGCGCTCGGCGACCCAGCCGTCGACCAGTACTTCGGTGACGGCATGACCAACCTCACCGCGGAGTTCCGCCAACACGGCGTGCCGACGGTGTGGTTCGACCTGCCGTACTCCGACCGGTTCGACGCAAGGCGCGGACGATGGCTTCGTCGCCAACGACCGCGGTCGTATCGACCGCTACAACGAGCTCGTCGCGCAGCTCGTCGCCACGCAGCCCACGGTCACCCGCATGGACTGGGCCGAGCACATCAACGCACTCACCCCCGACGAGGACACCACGCTGCGCGTCGACGGCATGCACGTGGTACCGGCGCTCCTCGGCGGCCAGCTCGACGCGTGGCTGTGGCAGGACCTGCTCGGCGCGACGCACCGCGCCGAGGCGTTGCTGGGCAAGACCGCGACCACGTCGACGACGACTGCGCCAACGACCGTCGCGCGCTCAGACCGCGTTCGCCATCTGGGCCCGGCGGAGCGCACCCTCCACCAGGAGCACCAGGGTCTCCTTCACGTGGAGACGGTTCCAGCGCGTCGCACAGCACGACCGGGACGTTGGCCGGCACCGACAGCGCTTCGCGCACCTCGCGGGTGGTGGCGGTAGAC
Source organism: uncultured Actinomycetes bacterium (assembly GCA_963756895.1). Taxonomy (GTDB): domain Bacteria; phylum Actinomycetota; class Acidimicrobiia; order IMCC26256; family DASPTH01; genus DASUAS01. The sequence continues at coordinate 349,847 of CAVWPI010000008.1, forward strand.
GCCGTTGAAGAGGTTGACCGCCACGACGAACGGGATGCCGAGGTGCTCGAAGTAGTCGACCGCCGGGAAGCAGTCCTCGATGCGACGGGTGTCGACGAGCACGATGCCGCCGACCGCCCCACGCACCAGCTCGTCCCAGAGGAAGAGGAACCGGTCCTGGCCGGGCGTGCCGAACATGTAGAGCACCATGTCGGGGCCGAGGGTGAGCCGGCCGAAGTCCATCGCCACCGTGGTGCCGGTCTTCTGGCTGCCGTCACCGGCGAAGTCGATGCCGAGGCTCTCGACGGTGATGTCGGCCTCGGTCATGAGCGGTTCGATCTCGGAGATGGTGCCCACGAACGTGGTCTTGCCGACCGCGTAGCCACCGGCGACGACGATCTTCATCGACACCGGGAGGCCGGTGGCGGCCGAGGTGGCGCCGAACGGCCCGGGCACCGTCAGCGGGGCAGGCGGGACGAAGTCAGATCGCACGGATCCCCTCCAGCAGCCGTTCGAGCAGCCGCACGTCGCGGTGCTCGGCCTGGTCCTCGGATTGGCGCACCTGCACCATGCGGGCAACGACGAGGTCGCCCACCAGCACGCGGGCGACACCGATGGGGGTGCCGAGGCGCGCGGCCAGCTCGGCCACCGACATCGGCGTCTGGCAGAGCTCGACGATGCGGCGGTCCTCGGGGGTGGCACCGCGACCGAGCTGCTCCGGCGTGACCAGCGCGAGCGCGGGTGCGTGCAGTTCGAACGCGCCGAGCGACGAGCTCGTGCGACCGCGGGTGAGCATGTAGGGACGAACGAGCACGTGCGGTGCGTGCGGCACCGGGTCGACGCCGTCGGCGCCGGTGGCACTGATGCCTCCGTTGGCACCGAGCCCGGGATCGGGGCCGAAGTACGTCATCGGATCGCCGACCTCGGGAGCGCGGTCTGCAACTCGGAGATGAGACCGGGGGTGAGCGCACTCGCGCACTTGTCGACGAGCACGGCCATCTCGTAGCCGACCAGGCCGACGTCGCAGGGCCGTGCCGTGGTCGCTGCGAGCACCGACGTGTCGGACACGCGCATCACGAAGAGCATGGCGTTGTCCATCTCGACGATGACCTCGTGCACGCGACCGCCGCCGATGGGGGCCGATCCGCCCTTGGCGATGCTGAGCAGACCGGCCGACACCGCGGCGAGGCGGTCGCCCGAGCTGCGGTCGAGGCCGTCGGACAGCGCGATGAGCAGACCGTCGGACGACACCACCGTCGCTTCGCGCACACCCGGCACGCGCTCGACGAAGTTGGAGACCAACCAGTTCAGGTTGCGCGCTTCCGCGCTCAGTTGCTGGATCATGTCCCGTCCTCCTGTCCACCGGGAGCGCCCGGCGCCGACGAGGCGCCGGTCGGGGGCTCCTCGCCGGCCTGGCCGCGCCGCTTGCCCTGCGCATGGCGGGTGAGCAACTCGTGCACCCGGTACGCGCGCATGGGGTCGTCGGTGGCCTCGGGTGCGTCGTCGGCGAGCAGTGGGTGGTGGCTGAGGTGCTGACCGGGCACACGGGTGGGCAGCGGCGCAGGCTCGTAGAAGCCGCCCTCGTCGGCACCGGGCGGGGACGACGCCGGCGCGTCGTCGACGACCGGTGGGGCGTCGTACGACGCACCGTTCGTCGGCGTCTCGAACGTCGGCGTCTCGAACGTCGTGGCTTCGAACGTCGGGGCTTCGAACGTCGTCGCTTCGAACGTCGGCGGGCTCGAACGACGGGGGGTCGAATGACGGGGCGTCGATGGTGGTCTCGTCGTACGCCGGCGCGGCGGGCGCGTCGTACGTGGGCGTGTCGAACGCGGTTGCGGTCAGGTCCTCGACCGGGGCCACGGGCTCGACGGGCACGGTCGGCGCGGCAGCGCCGTCGGTCATCCCCTCCCAGCGCCACTCCTCCACCGGCGGTTCGTCGGGCGGGCGCGAGACCATCCGACGCGCCCCGAGGGGTTCGGCTTCGCCGCGTTCGTCGAGGTCGGGCGAGTAGACGGGGTTGGCCGCCGACGGCGGGACCGGCGCGGCGGGCGCGGACACGGGCCGCGGCTCGAGGATGGCGGTGGGGAGGGCGATGAGCGCGACCACGCCGGTCGGCGCGCCCGGACGCAGCTCCACGCTGATGGCGTGGCGGGCGGCGAGCGACCCGACCACGTGGAGGCCGAGGGCCCGTGAGAGCGCGAGCCCGACGACGGGCGGCTCGGCGAGCAGCGTGTTCGCCTCGACGATGCGGTCGGGGGGCATCCCGATGCCCTGGTCGGAGATCGCGAGGACCCAGCCGGCGGCAGACACCGCGCCCGACACCACGACCGCGGTGTCGGGGGGCGAGAACGACGTCGCGTTCTCGAGCAGCTCGGCGAGGAGGTGGGCGACGTCCGACACCGCACGTCCGGACACCGCGAGGTCGTCGTCGATGCCGACGAGCTCCACCCGGGGGAAGTCGGCGATCTCGGCGGCCGCGGCGCGCACGACGTCGATCAGGGCGATCGGTTGCTGCCACTGACGTGGCTGCTCCGCACCCGAGAGCACCAGCAGGCTCTCCGCGTTGCGCCGCATGCGCGTGGCCATGTGGTCGAGCTTGAACAACGCGTCGAGCGCGGCGGGGTCGTGCTCGTTGCGCTCGAGGTCGTCGAGCAGCTCGAGCTGACGCTGCACGAGGCTCTGGTTGCGGCGGGCGAGGTTCACGAAGAGGTCGCCCATGCCCTTGCGCAGCAGGACCGACTGCTCCTGCGCGACCTGGAGGGTCACCGCTTCGACGTCGTTGAACGCCTGCGCGAGCTCTCCGATCTCGTCCTCCGACTGCACCTCGATGTGCACGGGCTGGATCGCGCTCACGTCGCCGCCGGTGCGGAGCTGCTCGACCAACGCGGGGAGCTGGCGTTGCGACATCTCGCGCGCCGCCGCGGTGAGACGACGGACCGGGCCGACCACGGCACGCGACACGAACCAGATCAGGAGCAGCGTGAGGAACATCGCGAACACGGCCGCGCCGCCGTAGATGCGCACCTCACGCAGCGCCGCGCTGGCGCTCGCGCTCGCGGTCTCGTTGACCACGTCTTCGACCGCATCGATCCCACGGTCGAGCTTGGTGGTCTCACGCTGGTAGTCGACGTAGTACTCGCCGGGCGTCTGCGTGCTCGCCGGGAACGCGCTCGGGAGCGCGACGGCCGCGTCCTCGGCGCCCATCACCTCGGTGAAGGCGGCGAGCTCCTCCGCGGTCGCGGTGTTGTCGAACGTGGCGAGGTGCTGCTCCTGCGCGGCTTGCGCGCCGATCCACTCGCTGAAGTCCTGCGCCTGGCCGCTGGCGAGCACCGCGATGTACACGCTCGCCTCGCGGGCGTGTTCGTGCTGTGCCCGCTCGAGCGAGAACACCCGGGTCAGGCTGGCGGCGACGTCGGCGCTGGCGAGGTCGCGGGCGACGCGCTCACCGAAATCGAGGAGATGACCGTCGACCCCGAGGAAGAACTCCCGGGTCGATGCGGCAGTGGCGGTCTGCACGTCGACCTTGGCCCGCTCGGCGTCGATGTTCTCGAAGCCGCGGTTGGTCGCGTCGAGGGCGGTGAGCGCGGCGGGGCTCAGTCCCGCGGTCGCGAACGCCTGCTCGTTGAGGCGGAAGTCCTTGACCGTGGCGTCGGTGCGTTCGCGTGCCTTGTCGAGCTCGGCCTTCGGCGCGCCACCGCTGGCGACGAACCACGACGACACGACGCTCTCGTTCTGGAGTGCACGGCTGGCGTCGTCGAGCGAGTGCAGCGGCCCCGACAGGTCGCCGTACTGCTCCTGCGCGTGCAGTGCGGTGAACCGGTCGCTCAGACCGGCGGCGGCGACCACGACCAGCGCGAGGAACGGCACGAACAGGACGAGCAGCAACTTGGCCCGGAAGCTCAGGCGCGACGTGAGCGACTGCCCTCCTTGCAAGCGTCCCAGATCGAGCTTCACGCGTCCTCCACTGCCGCTCCGCGGGCGGGAATGCGGTCGCCGGCTCGCAGCGATTCGCTCCACGCCTCAAGTGGCGTAACGGCGTGCCGGGGGCCCGCCTTGAGGAACGCTTCGGGAAGGGTTGGGGAAAGACTGGTGCGGTCGTTCAGGCCCCGTCAGCCGAGGCTTCGAGCTCCTCGACCGTCATGAGGACGGACCGGGCCTTCGACCCCTCGGACGGGCCCACCACGCCGCGACGCTCCATGAGGTCCATGAGCCGTCCGGCCCGGGCGAACCCGACGCGGAGCTTGCGCTGCAACATGGACGTGGACCCGAGACCGCTGCGCACCACGAGCTCGATGGCCTCGCCGAGCAGCTCGTCGCCGCCGTCGTCGGCCGCACTGCCCCCGGCGCCGCCACCGCCGGCGGCGTCGTCCTCGGCGATGCCCTCCACGTAGCTGGGCGCGCTCGACTGACGCCGCCAGTGGGCGACCACCTTGCCCACGCACTCCTCGTCGACCCACGAACCCTGGACGCGCTGGGCCCGGCCCGAGCCCGCCGCGACCAGGAGCATGTCGCCCTGGCCGATCAGCTTCTCGGCGCCGGCCTGGTCGAGGATGACGCGCGAGTCGGCGAGGCTGCTGACCGAGAACGCCATGCGGCTCGGCACGTTGGCCTTGATGACGCCGGTGATCACGTCGACCGACGGTCGTTGCGTGGCGATGATGAGGTGGATGCCGACGGCGCGTGCCATCTGCGCGATGCGACAGATGCTCGCCTCCACGTCGCGGGCGGCGACCATCATGAGGTCGTTGAGCTCGTCGACGACGATCACGATGAACGGCAGCCGCTCGTAGCCCTTGCCCGTGGTGGGGTCGGGGTCGTCCTTGGTGGGCAGCTCCTCGCGGTCGTACATCCCGTTGTATCCGGTGATGTCGCGCACGCCGACCTCGGCGAGCAGCTGGTAGCGCATGTCCATCTCGCGCACGGCCCAGTCGAGCGCGTTGGCGGCCTTCTTCGGGTTGGTGACGACCTCGGTGAGAAGGTGCGGCAGGTTGTTGTAGGCGCCGAGCTCGACCCGCTTGGGGTCGACCAGGATCAGGCGCACCTGGTCGGGCGTGTAGCGCATCAGCAACGACGTGACGATCGAGTTGATGCAGCTGCTCTTGCCCGCGCCGGTGGCGCCGGCGATGAGCACGTGCGGCAGCGTGGTGACGTCGAGCATCACCGACTTGCCGGCGATGTCGCGGCCGAGCCCGACGCCGAGCGCGGTCTTGCTCTTCGCCGCTTCCGGCGCAGCGAGCACGTCGCCGAGCGTGACGATGATGCGTTCCTTGTTGGGCACCTCGACACCCACCGCGCTGCGACCCGGGATCGGCGCCAGGATGCGCACGTCGAGCGACGCCATCGCGTACTGGATGTCGTTGCTCAGGCCGGTCACGCGGTTGACCTTCACCCCCGACCCGAGCTCGAGCTCGTAGCGGGTGACGGTGGGGCCGACGGTGGTGCCGACGAGGCGGGCCTCCACGCCGTGGTGCGCGAGGGTGGCCTCGAGCACGCGGCCGCCCTCGTCGATCATGCGGCGGTCGGCTTCCTTGCCGCTCCCCCGCTTCAGCACGTTGGCGGGCGGGAGCTTCCACGGTCCCTGGTGCGGCGCGCCCTCGTCGTCGAGCGCGATGACGAGTTGCCCGCTGGGGTCCTCGACCACGGGGATCTCGATCGCGGCGTCGGTGGCGCGCGGGACCGGTGCGGGCTCCGGTTCCGGGACGACCTCGGCAACGGCCTCGTCGTCCGGCGCGTCCTCGTACTGCGCGTAATCGAACGGCGCCGGACCGGTGTGCACCGGCGGCGCGTCGAGGCTGACACCCTCACCGATGGGGGTGAGCTGCACCGCGCGTGCGCGCCTTGGCGGCGGCGGCGCGCGACGCACGAGCGGTGGCGCCGACGACCACGCCGATCGACAGACCGAGCACGAGCAGCACCCCGACCAGCGCGACCGCGCCGAGGACCAGCGATGCGCCGACGACGCCGATGGCGGCGACGAGCGGTCCGCCGACCATGGCACCCAGCGCGCCGCCGGCGTTGCGGAGCTCGTCGAGGTCGCCGCTCAGCGCCGGGCGCCCGTACGCGAGGTGGAGGATGCCGACGTCGGCGACGAAGAGGAGGAGCGCCCCGATGGCGATGCGCACCGTGGGCGCTTCGGCCGGCGTGCCGTCGTCGGTCAGGTCGATGGTGGTCTCGTCGTCGGACTGGAGCACGCCCGCCCGCCGGGGCCAGAGCAGGACCACCCCGAACGCGAAGCACGCCACCGGCACCGCCACCCGGGCCCGGCCGAGCACCGCGCCGGTGCCGTCGGCGAGCGCCGAACCCACCGGACCGGCGAGCTCGGTCCACAGGCCCAGGGCGAAGATCGCCCCGAGCACGAACAGGCACACTGCGAGCAGGTCGGCCCGATGGCCGGCCAGCTGCCGTCCGGCTGCCTCCCGGGACCGCGCCACCATCCCCGGCTCGGCCGGCGCCGCCTTCGCCCGCGACGTGGTGGTCTTGCGGGCTGCCGGCTTGCGTGCCGGCTTCTTCTTGGACCGGGACGTCGAACGACGCCGCGTCGTGGTCGCGGGCATCCCCCGAAAGTAACACCACCACCACGCGCCACACGAGCATCCCCAACCACGGAGAGTGGCACGACCCACAGACCGAGGCGGTCAGGACAGGGAACTCAGACCTCCATCACGACGGGGATGACCGCCGGGCGACGCTTGGTGCGCTCGTTGATGAACTTGCCGAGGGAACGGCGGGCGTGGCGACGCAGCGTGTCGAAGTCGGTCGCCCCCTCGTCGGCGGCCTCCTTCAGCGATGCCAGCACCGCGGCCTTGGCGTCGTCGAGCAGCTCCTCGGCCTCGGGGGCGTAGACCCAGCCGCGGGTGACGATCTCCGGCCCGGTGACCACTTCGCCGGTGGTGGAGTCGACGGTGACGATCACCACCACCAGGCCCTCCTCGGCCAGGTTGCGACGGTCGCGCAGCACGCCCTGACCGACGTCGCCGACGATCCCGTCGACGTAGAGGAAGCCCGCAGGCACCGCGCGCCGTTCGATCTCCAGCGCCATCCGGCCGCCGTCGGTGCGCTCCATGACGAGCATGTCGCCGTCCTCGGCGATGACGACGTGGTCCTTGGCCACTCCCACCTGTTCGGCGAGACGGGCATGGTGGACCATGTGCGTGTACTCCCCGTGCACCGGCACGAACCACTCCGGTTGCACGACGTTGAGGAGCATCTTGAGCTCCTCCTGCGACGCGTGCCCCGACACGTGCACCGGTGAGCTGCCGCCGTGCAGCACCTCGGCGCCGGCGCGGTGGAGCGAGTCGATGATGCGGGTCACGTTGGTCTCGTTGCCCGGGATCGCGTGCGCAGAGATCACGACGACGTCGTCGCTGCTGATCTTCACGTGCTTGTGCTCGTGCGCGGCCATCAGCGAGAGCGCGCTCATCGGCTCACCTTGCGAGCCGGTGCAGATGATGCAGACCTCTCCGGGTGAGTAGCGCGGCACCTCGTCGATGTCGATCACGCTGCTGACGGGGATGTCGAGCATCCCCATCTCGCGACCGAGCGCCACGTTGTTGACCATGGAACGACCGAGGAAGACGACCTTGCGTCCCGCGGTGACCGCGGCCTCGGCCACCTGACGGACGCGGTGGAGGTGCGACGCGAAGCTCGCGACGATCATGCGTTGGTTCGGGTAGTCGCGGAACACCGATCGCAACGTGTCCCCCACCGTCGACTCCGACGGCGTGAACCCGGGGCGGCAGGCGTTGGTGGAGTCGGAGAGCAACAGCTTCACGCCGCCCGAGCGCTTGGCGATCGCGCCCATCAACGAGAGGTCGGTCTTGCGGCCGTCGACCGGTGTGGGGTCGAGCTTGAAGTCGCCGCTGTGCATGATCGTGCCCGCAGGCGTGTGGTACGCGGTGGCGAAGGCGTGGGGCACCGAGTGGGTGACGGGGATGAACTCGCAGTCGAACGGTCCGATCATCCGGCGTTCCCCATCGTGCACCGGGATCAGCTCGGTGCGGCCGAGCATGCCCGCTTCCTCGATGCGGTTGCGGGCGAGCCCGAGCGAGAGCGGCGAGCCGTAGACCGGGAACGACACGTCGCGCAGCAGGAACGCGAGACCACCGGCGTGGTCCTCGTGGGCGTGGGTGAGGAACGCGGCTTCGACGCGGTCGGCGTTCTCGCGCAGGTAGGTGAAGTCGGGCAACACCAGGTCGATCCCCGGCATGTCGCTCTCGGGGAACATGATCCCGCAGTCGACGATGAGGATGCGGTCGTCGACCTCGAGACAGAAGCAGTTGCGCCCGATCTCGCCGAGACCGCCGAGGAAGACGATGCGGACGGGCGGACTCATGTGGTGGTTGGCCTCATCGCGCTCAGGCTACCGGCGCGATCTGCAGTGCTGGTTCCAGCCCCGGTAACGTCCCGCAGAACGTTTGGGCGGAACGCGGAGGGGCAGCGATGCGAGGGCGGATCGGTTCGTTGGGCGCGTGCGTCGCGCTGGTGCTGGTCGCGCTGGTGGCCGCGGCACCGGCGGCGGGCGCGAAGTGGAGCGCGACCGATGTGGAGGCGGGTCGGAACCTGCTCAAGCAGGTCCCGGACGAGATCCGGGCGGGGTGCCGCTTCACCGACGTCCGCGGGGAGGACGCGGATCCGACGCTCATCGCCGCGGTCGACTGCGACCTCCCCGGCGACGCACCTGCCGACAGATTGAGCTACCAGTGGTACGAGACGATGGCGGACGCCGATGCCGCGTACGACGCGGTGGTCTCCCAAGAGGAGTCCTCCCTCCAGTCCGACGGTTGTGGCGCCTACGAGGGCGAGTACACGATCGACGACCAGGACGGCGGTCGCTACACCTGCATGGGGCTCGGCTCGGCGACGTCGATCGTCTACACGTACGAGCCGTTCCCGGTCGTCGGCGTCATCACCGACGTGAGCCCCCCCGGCGACGTCGAGGCGATGGGCGAATTCTTCGACAACGACGCCGGACCGATCGAGGACCCGGGCACGATCCCGAGCCTCCAGTCGCAGAAGTTCGGTCGTAGGGCCGCCAAAGCACTGGAGCAACACATCCCGAAGGCGATCCGCAAGCACTGCGAACCCAACGGTGACTCGTTCACCAGCCCGTGGGTCGCGTTCGAATTCCAGTGCGTGAACCCGTCGCCGGGGGTCGCGTTCGTGAAGTACACGTCGTACCGCGACGACGAGGGCTTCGACGCGGCGTACGACGAGGACCGCTTCCTCTCGGTTCACGACTACGAAGCCCCGGACTCGTGCGACGCGGGAACGTGGAGCATCCGCAAGAAGACCGTCGGGTCGTACGCGTGCGCATTCGGCCCCGGCGACGAAGACGGCGAGGGCGCGACCTACCTGACCTGGACGGTCGACCAGGACCGCATCGTCGCCGTCGCGTACGCGAACGACCGCGAGATGAGCACGGACGAGTTCATCCAGTGGTGGAACGACGACGCCGGTCCACTGTTCTGAAGGTCACTCCGCCGGCGCGGTGGAACATGAACTCCTCCATCATCGGTTTCAGGGCCGCGTCGACCAGTTCGATGCGCACACCCAACGGGTCGCGGTGGTACGCGAACTGCTGCAGCGCTCCATCGGCGTCGCGCCCGCAGAGCTGCAATGGGCAACGCAGGTCGGAGTAGGCCGCGGAGTCGTCGGGCAGCGCGTCGGTCCACACGCCGATGTGATGGAGGTTGGAGTGCTCGTTGCACTCCCACACCGATCCCGGCACCTCCTGCACCAGCTCCAGGTGCGGCGGCTCGGTCGAGTAGCAGAGCGTGTTGGGGAACACGAGGTCGTTGCCGTCATCCCCCGTCTCGTCGAAGGCACGGACGTCGTACGCGTCGACGTGGAGCACCGGTCCCCACGTGATGCCGAGGAGGTCCGCGAGGTGCGACTGCGCGACCTCGATGTCGGGGACGACGATGCCGACGTGGTACAGCCTGCCGAGGAGCGCCATGGCGGGAGCCTACGCACTCCTCGCGCGGATCACATGGTGACTCAGGTCGCCCGGTAGGACGTCTGGCTGAACGTGCCCTTGCCGAACGCGATCGCCTTCGCCGGCCGCACCGCGAAGACGTACACCAGCGCGTCGGGGTGGTCGTCGCGAGTCTCGCCGTGGGAGAAGCCTCCCTCGATCACGCCGAAGGTCCATCGCCCGTCCCACTTCGCCGCCCATGCCTGAGCAAGACGCTCGAGCGTCGGTTGGTCGACGACGCGCACGGCATCACCCTCGACGACGACATCGAGCCCGTCGTCCCAGGTGTTGCAGCCGGTCGTGATCGCAACGTGCGGGTGGTCGGCGAGGTTGTGGCCCTTCTGCTCGCCGGGACCGGTGCAGAAGTGCAGCGCACCGTCGAGCCAGACGGTGACGAGCGGTGTGACGTGGGGTCGGCCGTCGGTCCGCACCGTCGTGATCCACGCGAGCTGTGCGCCTTCCAGCACCCGCTGCGCGTCGGCCCACGGCATGGCGGTGGCATCAGGATCGCTGAACCGTTCGTCGAGTTCCGGCGTCATGGGTTCGCCTCCTCGGTGCGAGTTCCACTGGAGGTCAGACCGCGTCCCCGTGAGGAATTCATCGCACCCGGTGTGCGTCGACGCGCTCGCCCGACTCAGCCCCCAGCCTGGGGCAGGGTGGCCTTGGCTTCTTCGTACCCGCCCTCGGGCGGGGTGGCATCGGGGCCGTAGACCAGGTGGAGCACGCCGGTCGAGAACGTCTCCGACGACAGCAGCTCGAGCGGGATGGGGCCGCCCGTCTCGAACAGCTGCTTGCCCTTGCGCACCGCGATCGGGTGGACGAGCAGGTGCAGCTCGTCGAGGAGGTTCGCTTCGAGCAGCTGGCGCACGATCGACGGCGAGCCGCTCATTCCGATGTCGCCACCGGGCTCGTTCTTCAGCGCGGTGACAGCCTCGACGAAGTCGCCCTGGAGCTGCTCGGAGTTCCGCCAGGTGAACTCGAGCGGCTGGTGCGACACGACGATCTTGCGGGCGTCGCCGAGCTGCTTGGCGAACCCGGCGTCCTCTTCGCCGGCCGTCTCACGGTCGGGCCACGCGCCGGCGAAGCTGTCGTAGGTGACGCGGCCGATCAACATCGTGTCGGCCTGCTCGAGCATGCCGCCGACGGCAGCGCCCATCTCCTCGTTGAAGTAGGGGAAGTGCCACTGGTCAGGGGCCTCGACGACCCCGTCCAGCGAGATGAACATCCCAGCGACGATCTTCCTCATGGCGTTGCCTCCGGTGCGGTGCGTGCTCGTTCCCAATGAGACGGCGCGCGCCGACAGAACTCATCGCTGCCGCGGAAGATCCGGGAACGCCCTACTCGTCGAAGCCCTCGTACTTGCGGAACTCGGCTTCGCCCATCTCGCCCTCGCCGTCGCTGTTGCCGTAGTCACGCTGCCGCTTCATCGCGACGGCGCCGACGATCACCACGACGACGGCGAGCACGGCGAACACACCCAGTCCGATCCACATGAGAACGGACCTTACCGTCAGGCCGCGGTTCGAGCGGACCGGGGTGCGTAGCCTGGGCTCGTGGCGAGAACGGCCGAGTTCGAAGTCGTGTGCGAGATCGAGCCGCCGACGCGTCCCGACCTGATGCACGTCCGGCATCAGATCGGCGTGTTGAGCAAGTGCGCGTCGGCGTTCCTGATCCCCGACAACCACATCGGGCGCGCCACCGTCTCGAGCATCGCGGTCGCCCACGAGGTCGAACGCATGGGTGGCCGCTCGATCGCGTGCCTGAATGCCCGCGACCGCAACCTCCTCGGACTCCGGCGCGACCTCCTCACCGCGGCCGCGTACGGCGTCGACCAGTTCCTGTTCGTCTACGGCGACCGCCCGACGTCCGGACGTCGCACCGGTCAGCTCACCGTGCGTTCGATGATGGAGGAGCTCCGCGCGTTCTCCTCGACCCGAGATGCGACACCGTTCCGGGTCGGCGTGACCGCGGGACCGGGACCGCTCCCGTCGTGGAAGCGCGACGCCGATTTCCTGTTCGCCCAGGTCCGCTTCTCACTCGACGACCTGCTCGCGTGGCGCGACACGATCGACTTCGACGGCCCGGTCTACGCCGGGGTCATGGTGATCCCGAGCGCGACCATGGGACACAAGCTCGGCGCAGAGATCGCACAGCTGACCGTCCCGGACGAGTGGCTCCACGCGATCGAGCACGACCCCGACGCCGGTGTCGAGCTGGCGTGCGACCTCGTGGCCGGCATCGAAGCGTCGGGCGCGTTCGACGGCGTGCACCTGATCCCGGTGAGCAAGTACCGCGAGGTCGCGGCCAACCTCGAAGCGCCCGCGCCCGTCAGGCCCGCATGAGCGTTCCGTCGAGCATCTCTCGGGTCGCGTCGGCGTGGCCGGCGTGGTGCGCGGTCTCCTCGATCAGGTGGAGCACGGCCCACCGCAGATCGATCGGTGCGTCGAGACCGAGCAACTCGTGCGCCGCGGGCCACTCGCCTTCGCGTCCGAGACACGGCGCGTCGAGCCTCGGCGCGGCGCGCACGATCTCGTCCGTGCGCTGCGCCTGCGCCCAGTAGCGAGCGCACGCGTCGCCGATGGTGAGGAGCCCGACGCGAAACTCCTCCTCTCGCGGCGGGAACTCGCGGGCGAGGTAGCGCCCTTCGGTCCAGCGCCACTCGACGTGGGTCAGGTGGTTGACGATCCCGACGATCGGCAGCAACCGACCGTCGGGCGTCCACTGCGCCTGCTCGTCGGAGAGACCGGCGGCGGTGGCGACGACCTCTTCGCGTTGACGCTGGAGGAAGCGCAGCAGGAGCTCGCGTTCGTCAGAGGTGGGCACCACCGTGGTCGGCAAGGCGAAGGTCACCACCACAGATTGCCCCGGATCGTCGCGCAGCCCTGATCGACCTGCTCCTGACGGGTGGTGTCAGCGGGCGGCGGCGGCCTCGCGGTCCTTGGCCACCTGGTCGAGCTCGCCGTACTCCTCGCCGGTGTCGACCCAGTCCTCGAACTGGATCACGCCGAGCTCGGTGAAGCGGTCGCGCAGCCAGCCGTCGCCGGCGTCGAGCAGACCGAGCTTCTTGCAGTTCGGCACGATCTTGGAGAACAAGAGCCCCTGGAAGATCGGGCGGTCGGGCGCGTTCTGCATCGCCTTCACCGCTTCCTTCACGTCGACGCCCATGCGCTCCCACGTCTCCTGCTGCAGGAACCGGTCGCGCATGCGCACCGCGGCCTCGAACGCGAACTCCTGGCGCTCGCGGATCTCCGCCCCGTCGAGCCCCGCGTAGTACTCCTGCAGCGAGAGCACGCCGAACGCGACGTGGCGGGCCTCGTCGCTCATCACGTAGCGCAGCAGCTGCTTGAGCAACGGTTCGGTGGTCATCTGGTGCAGGAAGCCGAACGCCGCGAGCGCGAGCCCCTCGACCATGATCTGCATCCCGAGGTAGGTCATGTCCCAGCGGCTGTCGGCGACGATGTCGTCGAGCAGCAACTTCAGGTGCGCGTTGATCGGGTAGTGACCCGAGAGCTTGGTGTTGAGGTAGCGCCCGAACACCTCGACGTGGCGGGCCTCGTCCATCACCTGGGTGGCGGCGTAGTACTTGGCGTCGATCCACGGGACGGTCTCGACGATCTGCGCGGTGCAGATCAGCGCACCCTGCTCACCGTGCATGAACTGCGAGAGGGTCCAGTTCTGCGACTCGACCCCGAACTGGGTCCACTCCTTGTCGCCCCACTTCTCGAACGGCGTGCCGGCGAGGTCCATCTTCTGGCCGATGCCGTTCTGGTTCTGGTTGTTGCGCGCCACCTCTTCCTGGTCGACCTCGATGTCCCAGGGGAGGTCGTTGGCGTTCCATTGCGACGTCTTCGCCTTCTCGTAGAGCTTCACCAGCGCGGGACGGCTGCGTTCGTAGTTCCACGTGAAGATCGCGTCGGCGTCGGCGTGGACCGCGTGCTGCACCTCGTCGACGTCGGTGTTGGTGACGGCGAGGATCGCGTCGTAGTCGTCGATGTCGTCGCGACCGATGATGTCACCGTGGCTGGAGAAGGCCGAGTTGGAGGAGGACGGACTGGTCATGAGGGCTCCCTGTTGTCGGCGAGGCCGGGAACTACGAGTCGTTCGAGGAACGAGCGAGCAGCGGCATGGTCGGTGAAGTCGACGGGTGGCTGGGGCATGAGCACGTACGAACGCACGAGGCGGGCGAGCCAGTCGCCGGCGCGGACGGCGGCAGCCGGCGACAGCCACTGGTCGAACGCGGGCGCGATCGCGTCGCCCACCGCGATGAGCACGCGGTCGCCGGGCACGAACGCGAGGTGGCCGAGCACCGCTTCGGGTTCGTGCGCGAGCAGGAACTGCAACGCGTCGTGGCCGCGCAGCTCGCGCGCGCCGAGGACGACGACCGCGACCACGGCGTCGGCGAAGGTCGACTCGGCGCGACCGGCGGCGACCAGTGCGGTCGCGACGCGGTCGAGCTCGGCCACCACCGCGGCGCGGAGGATCGCGGGCTTGCCGTCGAAGTACCGGTAGAGGGTGGCGCGCGAGCAACCGGCCTCGCGGGCGATGTCGTCGACGGTGGTCTTCGCCAGCCCGAAGCGCCCGACGCACACCAGGGCGGCGTCGCGGATCCGCAGATCGGTGGGCGGGGCGACGGTCAGGGTCATCAACTGAGACGATACACCGAAATCTGTCTCATCGGGTCAAGAAGTTCGGGTCAGGCCCCGGTGAGCACCCCGCCCAGCAGCTCGCCCCGCACCAGGTGGCGCACCTCGGCGGGATCGGTCAGGTCGTGGCGGCCGGGCGAGGCGATGAGCGACAGCGACAGCCGCGCCACGTACTCCGCCACCGGGGCGAGGTCGGCGTCGGCGGCGACCAGGCCGGCGGCGCGATCGCGCTCGAGCAGCGGGAGGAAGTAGGCGGCGATGGCACCGATCACCCGGTCCTGCTGCACGGTGATCAGCGCGTTCAGCCGGTCGGGCTCGGTCTCGAGGACCTTCTGCAGCACCGCGTGCTCCAGCAGCTCACGGCGCGCGAGCGGGCAGCGCGCGTTCGAGGAACTCGGGGAAGTCGGCCGCGTCACCGAGCTCCTCGCCGAGGCGCAGGAAGAACCGGTCCATCTCCCAGCCGACGGTGTCGCGCAACACCTCGTCCTTGCCGCCGGGGAAGATCCGGTAGATCGTGGCGCGCGACACGCCCGACGCGGTGGCGACGTCGTCGACGGTGGTCTTGGCCATGCCGTGTCGCTCGATGCACTCGAAGGCGCCGCGCAGCACACGCTGCCGGGTGTCGTCCCGGGCCGCCATCACCCGGCCATCGGATCAGAGATCCAGCAGCGAATCGAGCCCGACGGTGACGCCCGGCCGATCGCGCACCGCCTTGACCGCCAGCACCACACCGGGCATGAACGAGGTGCGGTCGTAGGAGTCGTGACGGATCGACAGCGACTGGCCGACGGTGCCGAGCAGCACCTCTTCGTGGGCGACGAGTCCGCGCAGCCGTACCGAGTGCACGTGGATCCCCGCCGCGCCCACTCCCCCGCGCGCGCCCTCCACGACGGTCTTGGTGGTGGGGTCGGGCGCCCAGTCGGACGACGCCGCGGCCATGCGCTCGACGGTGTGCAGCGCGGTGCCCGACGGTGCGTCGATCTTCTGGTCGTGGTGGAGCTCGATCACCTCGGCGGTCTCGAACCACGGCGCCGCGAGCTCGGCGAAGCGCACCATGAGCACCGCGCCGATGGCGAAGTTGGCCGCGATCACCGCATTGGCCGACGATGCCTCGAACCGGGTGCGGAAGTCGTCGATGTCGACGGTCGAGAACCCGGTGGTGCCGACGACCGCGTGGACACCGTTGTCGGCGCACCACGCGACGTTCTCGCGCGCGGCGTCGACGACGGTGAAGTCGACCGCGACCTCGGCGCCCGCGTCGGCGAGCGCGCCCGCGTGACGGGCCATCTGCAGGCTCGCGTCGACCCCACACTGGCGCAGGTCGAGACCGGCGTGCATCGGGTCGACCGCGGCGACCAGCTCGAGCTCGGGATCGTCGAGCACTGCCCGGCACACGGTCGTCCCCATGCGGCCGGCGGCGCCGAACACACCGACTCTGATCACGGGGCTGTCCCTCTGATCATGCTGCCTCTCCCATTCAGGGGAGCGTATCGGCAGGACCCACCAGCGCGAGCGTGCGATTCCCGTCGCCGAGCACCCGGTCGATGACCCGGGCCACGTCGTCGGGCGTGACCGCGTCGACCTGCTCGACCACCCAGTCGAGGCTCGGGATCTCACCCATGGTGAGCTCCGACCGGCCCATGCGGTTCATGCGACTCGACGAGCTCTCCAACGACAGCGCCATGGAGCCGGTGAGGTGGCCCTTGGCTCCGGTGAGCTCACGGTCGGACACGCCGCCGTCGGCGACGAGCCGGTCGAGCTCGGAGCGCACGACCTCGAGCGTCTCCTCGACCCGTTCGGGGTTGGTGGCGCAGTACACCGCCAACGAACCGGTCTCCTCGAACGCGCTGCGGTACGAGAAGACGGAATAGGCGAGGCCGCGCTTCTCGCGCACCTCCTGGAAGAGCCGCGAGCTCATGCCGCCGCCGAGCACCTGGTCGACGACCGCGAGTGCGAACCGATCGGGGTCGTCGCGACGCAACGCGCGCGCACCCAACACCACGTGCGACTGCTCCAGCGGACGGTCGACGCGCGCGAACGCCTCGGGAGATCCACCGTCGGCGCCGTTGACGCGCGGCGGACGCTCGCCGTCGATCGCCGGCAGCGCGGTGCGCAGGCGGTCGACGACGTGGTCGTGGTCGATGTTGCCGGCCACGGCCACCACCACGTTGGACGGGCGGTAGTGCGCGGCGTGGTACTCCGCGATCTGGTCACGGGTGACCGCGGTGATGGTCTCCTGTGACCCCGAGATCTCGCGACCGAGTGGGTGCTCGGGGAACAGCGCGCCGGCGAACACGTCGTGGACGAGGTCGTCGGGCGTGTCGTCACGCATCCGGATCTCCTCGAGGATCACCTGGCGCTCCGACTCGACCTCGTCGGCACGTAGCGCCGGTGACCACACGATGTCGGAGAGGATGTCGAGCGCGAGGTCGAGGTGCCGGTCGGGCACCCGCACGTAGTACGCGGTGATCTCCTGGCCGGTGAAGGCGTTCATGTCACCGCCGCACGACTCGACCGCCTCGGCGATCTCCGCCGCGTGCCGCGTCTCGCTGCCCTTGAAGAGCAGGTGCTCGAGGAAGTGGCTCGCGCCGGCGACCGATTCGGATTCGTCGCGCGACCCCGTGCCCACCCAGAAGCCGACCGCAGCAGAGCGGAGGCCCGGGAGGCGCTCGGTGACGACGCGCAACCCGGTGTCGAGCCGGGTGCGGCGGAAGCCCTCGTTGTCGTCGACCAGTTCGTCTTGGATGCTGGTGTTGGGGATACCGGTGCTACCCATGGAGGCTCCGGTCATCGACGCGTCAGCGGCTGGTCTTGACACCGGTCAGCGCCGACGCCGACGACCGCCACCCCCGCTGCCGCCGCGACGCTCGCCGCGATCACCACCCGAGCGGCCGGCCTCGGCCGGGCCGAGGTCGCCGAACTCCTCGCGGGCCTGCGAGTCCCACGAAGCGTCGAACGACGCGACGTCGACGTCGCCGCCGTCGCTGCTGCTCGCGGTGTCGCCCCCGTTGTCGCGAGGCGACTCGGAGCGGGGAGCACGGCTCGCGCTGCGCTCGCTGCCGCCGTTGGAGGACGGCGCGGTGTCGGACCCGTCGCCCGGCTCGGCGTCGTCGCCGGCCATGGAGAGGGAGAGCTTGCCCGAGTTGTCGATGTCGTCGACGCGGACGGTGACCTCGTCGCCCAGGTTGAGGACGTCCTCCACCCGGTCGATGCGCTTGCCGCGCCCGAGCTTGGAGATGTGGAGCAGGCCATCGCGCCCCGGAAGGATGTTGACGAACGCCCCGAACTTGGTGACGTTCACCACCCTGCCGGTGTACTCGGCACCGAGCTCGGCGGTCGGCGGGTCGAGGATCAGCTCGATGCGGCGGCGGGCTTCTTCGACCGCGGTGCCGTCGGTGGAGCCGATGCTCACGGTGCCGACGACGCCGTCGTCGCTCACCGACACGTCGGCGCCCGTCTCCTGCGTGATGGTGTTGATGACCTTGCCCTTGGGCCCGATCACCTCGCCGATCTTGTCCATCGGGATCTCGAAGCTGACGATCTTCGGTGCGCTCGGCTTCACGTCGCCGCGGTGCGTCGAGATCTCGGCGTCCATGACGTCGAGGATCTTGAGCCGGGCGTCGCGGGCCTGCAACAGCGCCTCACGCAGGACGTCGGCCGGAAGGCCGTCGATCTTGGTGTCGAGCTGCAGCGCGGTCACGAAGTCGCGCGTGCCGGCGACCTTGAAGTCCATGTCGCCGAACGCGTCCTCGGTGCCGAGGATGTCGGTGAGGGTCGTGTACTTGCCTTCGGCGTACACGAGGCCCATGGCGATGCCGGCCACCGACGCCCGCAGCGGCACGCCGCCGTCGAGCATCGAGAGCGTGGAACCGCAGACCGACGCCATCGAGGTGGACCCGTTCGAGCTGAGCACGTCGGAGACGATGCGCAGGACGTAGGGCCACTCCTCCATCGACGGGACGACGGGCACGAGCGCCCGCTCGGCCAGCGCGCCGTGACCGATCTCGCGGCGCTTCGGCGACCCGACCCGACCGGTCTCACCGGTGGAGTAGGGCGGGAAGTTGTAGTGGTGGATGTAGCGCTTCCTGGTGCCACGCAGCTCGTCGAGGCCGATGAACTGCTCCATGCGGGGCATGCCGAGGGTCAGCACGCTGAGCACCTGGGTCTCACCCCGCTGGAAGAGGCCGGTGCCGTGCGCGGTGGGCAGCAGGTCGACCTCGGCCGAGAGCGGCCGGATGTCGGTGGTGCCACGACCGTCGATGCGCAGGCCCTCGTTGACGATGCGGCTGCGGACGACCTTCTTCTGCAGCGAGCGGAACGCGGGCTTGATCTGCTTCGAGCGCGGCGACGGTACTGCTGGGGCTCCTCGGGCGTGCCGCACGAGCGCGAGCAGCAGGCCCTCGAGGATCTCGTCGAGACGACCGTTGCGGGTCGACTTGTCGGCGATGGCCATCGCCTCCGACGTGCTCGCGGTGGCCTGCTCGGCGACGGCGTCGAACAGGTCGTCGTCGTAGTCGGTGTGGATCTCGTAGGGGATGTCGGCGATCGGACCGCGGGCCGAGATGACCTCGGTGCGCAGCTTCTTCTGGAGCTCGATCGACGCCTTGATCCACTGCTTGGCCTCGTCGAGACCGTCGGCGATGACCTCTTCGGTGACCTTCGGCGCGCCCTCTTCGTAGAGGCGCCAGGTGGCCTCGGTGCCACCGGCCTCCACCATCATGATGGCGATGTCGCCGCTCTCGATCATGCGACCGGCGACGACCAGCTCGAAGGTGGACTCGGTGCTCTCCTCGAACGTGGGGTGGGCGATCCACTCGCCCCCCTGACGCGACAGGCGCACCGCGCCGATCGGGCCGTCGAACGGGATGCCCGACACGGTGAGCGCGGCCGACGCGCCGTTGATCGACAGCACGTCGTGGGGGTTGACCAGGTCGGCGCCCATGATCGTGGCGACGACCTGCACCTCGTTGCGGAAGCCCTCGGGGAAGCTCGGGCGCAGCGGGCGGTCGGTGAGACGGCAGGTGAGGATGGCCGGCTCGCCCGGACGACCCTCACGACGGAAGACGCCGCCAGGGATCTTCCCGGCGGCGTACATGCGCTCTTCGACGTCGACCGTCAAGGGGAAGAAGTCGATGCCCTCGCGGGGCTTCGACGTGACGACGGTGCTCAGGATGACGGTGTCACCCACGCGCACGAGCACGGCGCCGTCGGCTTGGGGAGCGAGCTTGCCCGTCTCCAGGGTCATTTCGAGTCCGGCCGCATTGATGGGGCCAGTGACACGGATTGCGCCTACACCCTCAGTATTGGGCATGGGAACGCTTCCTCTCTCGCCCTTCCGGGGCGATTGGCGAGAGCGTGCCCGATTCCCAGTTGTCGCCGTCCGGATGCGCCTGCTCTTCGGAAGGGCTGCCTTCACGGAAGGGACGTCCGGGCGGTGGCGACTGACAACCGTCGTCGCGCTCGCGGGTTGTTGTTGTGGTGGTGGTACGGGTGGTCCGTTACCGGCGCAGGCCGAGCTTGGCGATCAGCGCGCGGTACCGCTCGACGTCGTTGCGCCGCAGGTAGTCGAGCAGCCGACGCCGCCGACCCACGAGCATGAGCAGGCCGCGGCGAGAGTGATGGTCCTTCTTGTGGACCTTCAGGTGCTCGGTGAGGTGGTTGATCCGTGCGGTGAGCAGGGCCACCTGCACCTCCGTGGAGCCCGTGTCGGACTCGTGGAGGCGGTGCTCGGCGATCGTGGCGGTGGTATCGGGCATGCGCTGAAACAGACTTTCTTGCTTGCGGGCCAGCAGGAAATGCTACCAGAGGGCGGGCCGGAGCCGGGAGACGGCGTGCGCGGGGGTCACGCGCCCTTCAGGTCGACGTCGAACCAGGGCGTGTGCTCGACCTTCCGGTACTTGTTGTCGAGCACCTCCTGGAACTCCGTCGAGACCACGAACGGGTCGGGGTGCTCGCCCTCGGGGAGCGCCGGGGTGGCGGTGACCGTGTCGGGCGGGCAGGCCAGGCTGTAGGGCCCGATCTCGACCTCGTTCAGGTCGAACCCGAGCTCGGGATCGGGATGGGTCGAGCCGAGGGCGGCGGCGACGTTGTTGGCGTGGCGGTCGCGGAGGGTGAGGTTCCAGGTGCTGTCACCCCCCGGGCCCTCGGGCGGCGCGCCGAGGAAGCGCCACTCGACGAAGCGCAGGGTCGACGTGTGGTCGTAGACGCGGTGGTCGACGTAGTTCTGCCGGGCGTACGGCGACGCCAGGATCGTGGGCACCCGGAAGCCGGCGAGGCCGAAGTCGTTCTCGAGGTCGGCAGCTGGCGCGCTCGTCGGGCAGCGTCGGCGGCTTCACGTGGTCGAAGAACCCGCCCCACTCGTCGTAGGTGAGGATGAACAGCCCGCGCTCCCACTGCTTCGACTGCGCGAACGCGTCGAACACCTCGCGGATGAAGCGCTGCCCGAGGCGGACGTCGCCCTGGGAGTGGTCGTCGGTGCGGAGGTCGCCGGCGAACGCCGGTGAGATGGCGACGACGTTCGGCGAGCGTGCCCTTGTCGCACGCGTCGAAGTAGTCGTCGAGGGGCTGGATCTACTGGTCGAACTGGTCGCCCCACAGCGACAGGAGCGGCAGGTCGGTGTGGTACGCCGCGAACGGCACCTGCTTCTCGAGCAGCTTGTCGAAGATCGTCGGCGTCTTGAACATGCCCGGGATCAGCGGGATCGGGTCTTGCCGTTCTCCGCCCGACTGCGCGGTGTACGCGTACTGCCGGTTCGGGAACGTGCCGGCGAGCAGCGACGCGAACGAACGGTCGTGCACCGTGAACCGGCGCGCGAGGTGCGCGTGGATCGGCAGGTCCTCCTCGAGGTAGTAGCCGATCGCGTAGGGGTCGTTGCCGGTACCGGCGGCGAGGAACCCGTCGGCGAGCTCGACCCGGCCCGCGTACCAGCCGTGCCCGGGGATGGGGTGGCCGCAGCCGCGGAACGGATGGGGTTCGGTGCCGCCACGCGTCGAGGTGGTGCGTCTTGTGGCGCTTGCCGTCGCCGTCGACATAGGTCAGGTCGATCTTGCCGTCGATCGTGAACTTGCTCCCCCAGCGCGACTTGCCGGCCTCGAGGTACTTCTCGTCGCTCCCCATCCATCCGAGGTAGTGGTCGAACGAGCGGTTCTCCATCATCAGCACGACGACCGTGTCGATCGGGACAGTCGGACGGCTGCGTGTCGAGCAGACGACCCTGCGGGCCGGGCTTCGGCTTGCGGCCACGCGGCGCGAGCGCGCCGAGCGCGCTCGCGACCACCGAGCGCGACGCCGCCCGCGATGGCACCGGCCGTGCGCAGGAAGTCGCGCCGCGGCACGTTCTGGCGTCGAGTCGTCCATGCCCTCCATCACGTCCAGGATCGCACGTGGAGGGGCCGCTACGGGACCACCCGCCGGAGCACGATCCGGGCCGCCTCGACGTCACGCGCGATCTGCGCGACCAGGTCGTCGACAGAGTCGAACTTCTGCTCGCCGCGCAGATGGTCGACGAAGCGCACGCGCACGGTCTGCCCGTAGAGGTCGCCGTCGAAGTCGAGGACGTAGGCCTCGAGCAGGGACGATTCGGCCGAGTCGTAGAACGTCGGACGGCGGCCGAGCGAGATCGCGGCCATGCGCTCCACCCCGTCGGCGCCCACGAACGTGCCCGCGTAGATGCCGTCGGCCGGGAGGCAGCACCGGCTCGGGACCGCGACGTTGGCGGTGGGGTACCCGAGCTCGCGGCCCGCGCCGATCGCCCTCGACCACGACGCCGCGCACCTCGTGGGGCCGGCCGAGCAACTCGGCCGCAGCCGCGACGTCACCCTCGGCCAGGAGCTCGCGGATCGCGGTCGAGGAGTAGATGACGCCACCCTGCTCGGTCCCGCCGGGCGCGGCCTCGAGTCCGACACCGAGCACCTCGAAGCCGAGCTCGGCGCCCATGCGCTGCAGCAGCGCGACGTCGCCGCCGCGGCCCTTGCCGAAGTGGAAGTCGGCGCCGACGACGACGAGACGTGCGTGGGCGGCACCGGCGAGGACCTCGCGCACGAAGTCCTCGGCCGGCTCCTGGCTGCGGGCCTCGTCGAAGTGCAGCACGAACGCGAGGTCGAGGTAGCCGGTGGCGTCGAGCAGCTCGAGCTTCTGCTCGGGCGTGGTGAGCAACCGGGGTGCCGACTCGGGACGCACCACCTCGGCCGGGTGGCGGTCGAAGGTGACGCACACCGCGGCCAGCTCGCGGGCGTCGGCCAGCTCGCGCACCAGCCGCAGCACCGCGTGGTGACCGAGGTGCACGCCGTCGTACACCCCGATGGTGACGACAGCACCCGGGCCGCCGTCGAGCGCGGCGGAGAGCTCGGCGAGGTCGTCGACGATGCGCATCGTCGTCATGCTTCCACGCTCGACGCGCCCACCACGACGACGGCGGGACGCAGCGCGGCGCCGCGCGTCGTCGTAGACCGCCAGCAGCGCGCCGTCGGGACCGACGAGCGCGTACGGGCCGTCGCCGTGCACCTCGAGCGCATTGGCGGCGAACGACACGCCGTGCGACACCGCACGCGCCTGCTCGTCGTCGACGTCGACGCGTTCGAGGTCGCGCATCGCGGTCGTGAGCGGCAGCACCGCGGCCGGTGGGTCGGCCTCGATGTCGACGAGCGGGCGCGCCTCGGCGAGGGTGAACGACCCGACCCGCGTGCGCCGGAGGGAGCCGAGGTGCGCGTTGCCGCCGAGCGCGGCGCCGAGATCGGCGGCGAGCGAGCGCACGTACGTGCCGCTGCCGCACTCCACCTCGACGTCGGCCGTCGGATACGGGCCGGGTTCGAACGCCACGACGTCGAAGCGGTCGACGTGCACGGGGCGCGGCGCGCGCTCGACCTCCTGTCCCGCGCGGGCGAGCTCGTGGAGACGACGGCCGCCGACCTTCACCGCCGACACCATCGGCGGGAGCTGCTCGATGTCGCCGAGGAACCGCGGCAGCGCGTGCTCGACGTCGTCGCGGGTGATGGCCATCGGCCGTTGGTCGAGCACCTCACCGGCGGCGTCGAGCGTGCTGGTGGCGATGCCGAACACGATGCGCCCCTCGTACGCCTTGCCCGACTCGGACAGGTAGCGCAGCAGCCGGGTGGCGCGGCCGAGGCCGACGAGCAGCACGCCGGTGGCGTCGGGATCGAGGGTGCCGGCGTGGCCGACCCGGCGCTGCCCGTAGGCCTTGCGCAGCTTGGCCACGACGTCGTGCGACGTGAAGCCGGCCGGCTTGTCGACCACGACCAGTCCGTCGTGCATCACTTCGGCTGCGTTCCGGCCATGCCTCGGCTGCATCTCCTCGTCACAGGTGAACCCTATGAGGGGAGGAGATCAGAGGGCGCCGCGGATGTTCGCGACGACGCTCGGGATGTCGAGGGTCGACTCGAACCCGGCCGCGAAGCGATGGCCGCCGCCGCCGTTGTCGGCGGCGATGAGGCGCACGTCGACATCACCCAACGAGCGCAGGCTGACCCGCACCGAGCCGTCGGCCTCTTCCTTGAGCACGCAGGTGACCTCGGCCTCGGTGGCGCGCCGCACGATGTCGATCAGCCCCTCGACCTCCTCGAGGGTGACGTCGTGGCGGGTGAGCATGTCCTGGGTGACCGCGGTCCAGACGAAGCGGCGGTCGACGTCGAGCTCGGCGTTGGCGAGCGCCTCGCCGAGCAGCTTCAGGTACGCGAAGCGGTGCTCCTCGAACAGCTGGCGCGAGAGACGGGTGACCGGGACGTCGAAGCAGACGAGCTCGCGCGCGAGCTCGAACACCGCGGGCGTGGTGGTCTCGTACTGGAACCGACCGGTGTCGCACACCAACGCGGCGTAGAGCGCGACCGCCGCCTCGGTGGTGAGCGGGAGCCCGAGCTCGTGGACCAGTCGACGCACCACCACGCCGCTCGCCGCCGCCGCCGGGTCGATCACGTTGATGGTGCCGTAGCGGGTGTTCGACACGTGGTGGTCGAGCACGATCAGCTCGCGCGCGGCCTTCGCCGCGGGCTCGAGGTCGCCGAGGCGTCCGAGCGACCCGCAGTCGAAGGTGACCATCACGTCGGGTTCCGACGGGAAGTCGGCCGGGTGGGTGAGCAGGTCGAGGCCGGGGAGCTCGCGGTAGTGCGGTGCGACGACGAAGGGCTTCGGAGAAGGAGGCCACGACGTCGCGCCCGGCGGCGCGCAACACGTGGAAGAGGCCGAGCATCGATCCGAGGGCGTCGCCGTCGGGGTTGACGTGGCACGCCAGCGCGATGGAATCGGCGCCGGCGACCGCTTCGACCGCCTCGCGCCAGCGAGCGTCGACCTCGTTCATGCCTCGCCCCCCGCCGTCGGGATCGTCGTCGCGATGGAGGTCGCGGATGATCGCCTCGATGCGGTTGCCCGTGGTGATCGACGGGTCCTCGCGGAAGGTGAGCTGGGGCGTGTACTTCAAGCGAACCTGGCGGCCCAGCGTGGCGCGCAGATGCGGGGCCGCAGCTTCGAGCGCGGCCTGCGTCGACGCCTGCTGCTCCGGATCGAGTTCCGGCACGACCCCCGTACCCCGCTTCTTCGCCCGCCCGAGCGCGGAATAGTAGACGGTTGCCTGTCGGAGATCGGCGTTCACGTCGACGCCGGTGACCGTGACCAGGCCGAGGCGCGGGTCGTTGAGGCGCTCGAGCTCGTCGCCGATCGCCTCGCGCACGACCTCGTTCACCCGCGCCATCCGCGGGTACGCGGCGCGGCGGCTTGCGGCTGGCTCACGCGTGGTCGCACGCTCTCCAACCACGCGGTCTCGGTGGCCAGCAGCTCGATCGCGGGCGCCGCGGCCACGAAGCGCTCGACCCCGTCGAGCAGCGTCTGCACCCGGCCGTCGCTCTCGGCGACGATCGCCACCGCGATCTCGGCCCGCTGCCACTGGTCGTGGTGGCCGGTCTCGGCCACCGAGATGCGGAACCGGTGGCGCAGCCCGTCGACGATCGGGCGGATCGCCGCCCGCTTCGCCTTGAGCGAGCGGCTCTCGGGAACGTGGAGATCGAAGCTCATGGCCGCCGCGTGCACATGACCCATTGTGACGTGCTTCGACGTCGCCGAGGACCCGACTCGGTCAGGCGCGTCGGGGCCGAGCACTCGCGGCGCGACGAGCCACACGACGGCGACCGCGGCTCCCGGCGAGCACCATGGCCCACCGCCACGTCCCGGGCGGGGCCGCGCCCACGGCCGCGCCGCCGACGTAGGCCGCGAGCACGAGCCAGGAGGACGGCAGCTCGCGCTCCTCCCGCAACCGCCGGCGCGGCTGACAGCACGCGGCTGACCGCCTCGCCCATCCGGGCGATCGCGCCGGTCTGGTACGTGGTGGCCACCGACGGTGCCGGCGACGTGGCGGATCACGGTCGGTCTGCACGCCCATCGCCATGCTCGTGAGCACGACCAGCAGGAGCCCCTCGCCCCCGCCGATCAGGTGCACGCGGTCGATCGGGCCGGTGATCGCGAGCACGACCACCAGCAACCCGAGCTCGAACACGAGCAGCCAGGCGCCCAGTCGTCGGCCGTGGCAGGCGGCTGCCGCACGAGCTCGCCGACGAAGATCCCGAGCCCGAACGCGACCATCGACGTGCCGGACTGCCACCCGGTCGACGTTCGCGCCGCCGCCGATCGCCGTGCCGAGGAACACCGCGTTGCCGCTCTGGTTCGCGAGGAACACGCCGAGGAAGCGGTCGAACGCGACGCGTCGACGAAGCCCGTGAGCCCTGCGAGCAGCACCGCGACCACCAACGCCGGCCAGACCAACTCCCTCGATCGTTCCGGCGTCGTGATGGCGTGATTATTGCGCCGCTGCGACGCAGGAACGGAGATGGTGGGGCGGAGATGGTGGGGCGATGATCAGTAGGCGTCGAGGATGTCGACGACGAACACGAGGGTGTCGGTGCCCTTGATGCCGGCGTCGGTGTTGCCCGCGGTGCCGTAGCCCTTGTCGGGCGGCACGACCAGCAGCACCTGCGACCCGACGGTCTGGCCGACGAGGCCTTCGTCCCAGCCGGCGATGACCTGGCCGTTGCCGATCACGAAGTCGGCGGTGCGCCGCGGTCCCACGACGAGTCGAACTGCTTGCCGCCGTCCCAGATCACGCCGGTGTAGTGGACGCTGATCGTCTGCCCCGCCTGCCACGACCGGGCCGGTGCCCTTGATCAGCGGCTGCACGACGAGCGATGGTGGGCGCGGCGACCCCGCTCGGGATGGTGATGGTCGGCTTGCCGTTGTCGGCGAGCGCGACGGTGGGCAGCCCGGCGACCGGCGCCACCGCTTCACCCGTCGCCTTGGCGAGCGGGCGTGCGCACGCTCTTCACGTCGATCACGAAGAGGAGCGTGTCGGTCTTCTTCACCTGCTGGCGAGTTGAGCCGCTTGGCCAGGCCGTCCTTGGGTGCGATCGCGACCAGCACGCGGCTCCCGACCTTCTCCCCGGTGAGCCCGGTGACGAGCTGCTTCGCGGTCTGCTTGGTGTCGAGCACCAGCGACGCCGGGCGTGCTGCCGTACGAGGTCTGGATCTCCTTGCCGGTGCGGCCGTTCGACGAGCACGTAGTCGAACGTGATGGTCTGACCCTGCGGCGAGCGCGTCGCCGGTGCCCGCCGCGACGACCGAGTTGGCCGTCTTCTTCACCGCGAACGGCTTGCTCGAACTTCACCGTCGGCTTGGCCGGCGTGTCGGTGCTCACCGTGACCGCGGCGAGCGGGCCGGTGGCGGCGCCCGCCGGCGCGGCGCGCGACGGTGCCGAGCGCGCCCGACGGACGAGACTGGACACGACGAGGAAGAGGGCGGCTGCACGAGGTCGCACGACGGCTGCTTTCGGTGGATCGGCGGGGGGCTGCGCAGGCTACCGGCGACCCTCCGCCGGCGGCCCGCGGGCGCCTCAGCCGCCGCTCAGCGACGGCTCGAGCCGCGCTCAGGTCGCGGGCGATCTCCTTGAGGTCGTAGGTCTCGATGACGTCGCCCGGCTTGAGGTCCTGGTAGTTCTCGAGGCCGATGCCGCACTCGAAGCCCGACTGCACCTCGCGGACGTCGTCCTTGAAGCGCCGCAGCGACGCGATGGCGCCGTTCCAGATGACCACGCCCTCGCGCAGGAAGCGCACCTTCGAGCCGCGGGTGATCGTGCCGTTGAGCACGTAGCAACCCGGCGACCTTGCCGACCCGCGGCACCGAGAACACCTCGCGCACCTCGGCGTCGCCCGTGACCACTTCCTCGAACTCGGGCTTGAGCATGCCGAGCAGCGCGGACTGCACGTCTTCGAGCACCTGGTAGATGACCTCGTAGAGGCGCATCTCCACGCCCTCGACGTCGCGCGAGCTCGCGCGCCTTGCGGTCGGGACGCACGTTGAAGCCGATGACGGTCGCGTTCGACACCGACGCCAGGTTGATGTCGGACTCGTTGATCCCGCCGACGGCGCGGTGCACGAACGACAGGCGCACCTCTTCGTGCTCCTGGTCGAGCTTGCGCAGCGAGTCGGTGAGCGCCTCGAGCGAGCCCTGGACGTCGGCCTTCACCACGAGGTTGAGCGTGGCGACCTCGCCGCGCTGCACCATGGCGAAGATGTCCTCGAGGCGAGCACCGCCGGCGAGGCTCATCGGGTGCTTCTGGCTCGCGGCGCGCCGCCGGAAGGAACGGGCCTCGGCCACCGTGCGGGCGGTCTTCTCGTCGGGCGCGGCCCGCAGCTCGTCGCCCGCGAGCGGGACGTCGTCGAGCCCGAGCACCTCCACCGGGGTGGACGGGCCGGCCTCCTGCACCTGCTGGCCGTTCTCGTCGAACATGGCGCGCACCTTGCCCCACGCACCTCCGGCGACGATCGGGTCGCCGACGCGCAGCGTGCCGCGCTCCACCAGCGCGGTGACCACCGGGCCACGGCCCTGGTCGAGGTTCGACTCGAGCACGAGCGCCCGCGCCGGCGTCTTCGGGTTGGCGGCGAGCTCCTCGACCTCGGCCACGAGCAGGATCGACTCGAGCAGCTCGTCGACGCCGATGCCCGCGGGCGGCGCGACGTCGATGACGATCGTGTCGCCACCCCACGCCTCGGGCACCAGCTCGCGCTCGACGAGCTGCTGGCGCACACGCGTGGGGTCGGCGTCTTCGCGGTCGACCTTGGTGACCGCGACGATGATCGGCACCTCGGCCGCACGTGCGTGGTTGATCGCCTCGATGGTCTGGGGCATCACGCCGTCGTCGGCCGCCACCACGAGGATGGCGATGTCGGTGGCGTTGGCACCCCGCTTCCGCATGGCGGTGAACGCCTCGTGACCCGGGGTGTCGATGAACGTGATCGGGTGCCCGTTGCGCTCGGTCTTGTACGCGCCGATGTGCTGGGTGATGCCACCGGCCTCACCCGCGACGACGTTGGCGTTGCGGATGGTGTCGAGCAACGTGGTCTTGCCGTGGTCGACGTGGCCGAGCACGGTGACGATCGGGGCACGCGGCTCGAGGTTGGCGTCGTCCTCGTCGTCGTCGTCGCCGAGCAGCGCCTGCAGCTCGAGCTCGGCCTCCTGGCCGGGCTCGACGAGCAGCACCTCGGCGCCGAGCGCCTCGGCGATGAGGTCGACCATCTCGTCGGCCAGCGACTGCGTGCCGGTGACCATCTCGCCCGCGTCGAACAGCAGCCGCACGAGGTCGGCGGTGGTGCGGTTCAGCTTGGGCGCGAGCTCCTGGATGGTGCTGCCGCGCTCGACGACGATCTCGCCCTCGGGAATCGGCGCGTCGGCCGGCGTGAGCTGCGGCATCGACGCGGGACCGAGATCCTCGAAGTCGCGACGACGACGCTTCTTGCGCCGGGGCCGTTGACCCTGCGGGCCGGGACGACCACGACCGGGAGGACCGCCACCGGGGCCACCACCGGGGCCACCGCGGCCGCCGCCGGGACCACCCGGACCGCCACCGGGACGCTGGAAGCCACCGACCGGGGCCACCGCCGCCGGGACGCTGGAATCCGCCGCCGCCGCCACCACCGCCACCGGGACGCTGGAAGCCGCCGCCACCACCGCTGGGACGATTGCCGCCGGCACCACCGGACCCGGGCGCGACGCGGGGGCCGGGCGGGGGCGGGATGCGACGACCACCGCCGGGCGGGCGGCGGGATCGGACGACCGGTGGCGCTGCGCGGCGGGGTTGCCGGCGCGGGCGCGGCGGGTGGGCCCGTCGGCGCTGCTTCGGCCGGAGCCGCGGCAGGCGCGGCAGGCGCCTCGGCCGCCGCAGGGGCGGACGCAGGTGCGGGTGCGGGCGCGGGCGCCGGCGGTGCCGGAGGTGCCGGCGCGGCCGCGGCCGGCCGCTCGACCGGTGCGGGCGCAGGGCTGGGGGTGGCGACGGGCGCCGGCGCGGGTCGGGGAGGCGGCGGCGCGCCGACGTCGGGGATGACGCCGGTGGAACGCACGACGCGGTGCGGCGCCGGCGCAGGCCGGCTCGGCGGCGGCGTCCTCGGCCACCGGCGCGGGGGCCGGGCGGTCGGACGTGGGGGCGGTGGGCGCGGGCCCGTCGGGAGTGGACGCGGGCGCGGCCGACTCCTCGGCCGGCTCGCGCCTTCCGCGCGCCGGCCCCTCGCTTGGGCTTCGGCTTCGGGCTCGGGCTCGTCGACGATGGGCTCGCGGCGGAGCCCTCGGCGTCGGCCAGGCGGCGGACGCGGTCGGCCGAGGGGTCGTCGATGCTCGACGAGTGGCTCTTGACGCCGATCTTGAGTCGCTCGGCGAGATCGAGCACCACCTGGTTCTCGACGCCGAGCTCTCTCGCCAGCTCGTAGACGCGGATCTTCTTCGTTGCCAAGCTTGCTGCCTCTTCTTCCTTGACCTGTTACTTACACGCTGCGCCCGGTTCTTTTGAAGGGACGGTGCCGTTCGCTGCTCGTTGATCGGCGTTCAGTCTCGCGCGTAGCCGCTCGATGTCGTCATTTCGAACCGGGTGCGCAGTGCCCGCTCGACCGCCCGCCGGCGCTGCGCCTCCTCGAGGCACGCAGCCGGGTGGGACCGGCAGAGCCAGGCACCCCGCCCCGGACCCGCTCCGAGCTCCAGCCCGGATGCGGTGGACGCCGGAAGCGCACCAACTCCTCGACGCCCGCGACCCGTCGACACCCGATGCAGGTGCGGACGGGACCGGCCGCGTGCGCGCTAGCCGTCGGCCTCCTCCGTCACGGCGGGTGCGCTACCCGCGGGCACCGCAACGGTGCTCTCGGGCGCACTTTCCGGCGCACTTTCCGGCGCACTTTCGTCCGAGCTCTCGGCCGGCTTCTCGGTGGCGTCGGCTCCGGCCTCGGCCGGCGCACTCTCAGCTGCGCCTGCCGCGGGCGCTTCGGCGGCCGCGGCGGTGTCGCCCTCCGCCGCGTTCTCGGCGGCTGCGGCGGTGTCGGGCTTCGGCGCCGCGTACCCGGCCTCGGCGGCCGAGATCGCCTCGCCACCCTCCGCCGGCTGCCAGACCAGCTCGCCGGTGTCGTTCGTGACCCACTCGCCCTCGGCGTACTCGACCCCGCCGCCAGACTCTTCCTCCGCGAGCTGCGCCTCGCTCTTGATGTCGACGCGCCATCCGGTGAGGCGCGCGGCGAGGCGGGCGTTCTGGCCCTCCTTGCCGATCGCCAGCGACAGCTGGAAGTCGGGGACGATCACCTCGGCGGTGCCGGTGTCGGGGTGGATGCGCACCTCACGCACGCGTGCCGGCGCCAGCGCCTTCATCACGAACTCCGACGGGTCGTCGTTGTACGGGACGATGTCGACCTTCTCGCCGCGCAGCTCGTTGACGACCATGCGCACACGCGACCCACGCGCGCCGACGCACGCGCCGACCGGGTCGACGTTGTTGTCGTTGGACGACACCGCGAGCTTCGTGCGGTGGCCCGGCTCGCCGGCGATGGCCTTGAGCTCCACCACGCCGTCGACGATCTCGGGGACCTCGAGCTCGAAGAGCCGCTTCACCAGTCCGGGGTGCGTGCGCGACACGACGATCTGCGGACCCTTGGCGGTCTTGCGCACCTCGACGATGTAGGCCTTCAAGCGGCTGCCGTGGTCGTAGTGCTCGTTCTGCACCTGCTCGGCCTGCGGGAGCAGGGCCTCGACCTTGCCGAGGTCGAGCAGCGTGTAGCGGGCGTCGGTCTGCTGGATGATGCCGGTGACGATGTCGCCCTCCCGGCCCGCGTACTCCTCGTACTTCATCTCGCGCTCCGCCTCGCGGATGCGCTGGAAGATGACCTGCTTGGCCGTCTGCGCGGCGATGCGGCCGAAGTCGGTGGGGGTGTCGTCCCACTCGCGCGTGACGTTGCCGTCCTCGTCGAGCTCCTGCGCGATGACCTTGATCGCACCGGTCTCCATGTCGATCTCGACCAGCGCCTCCTCCGCCGCGTCGGGCATCCGCTTGTAGGCGGTGAGGAGTGCGTTGGCCAGCGCCTCGAGCATGATCTCGATGGAGATGCCCTTCTCGCGCTCGATGTTCTCGAGCGCCTCCATCATCTCTGAGTTCATCGCCGCACCGGTTCTCTCTGGGAGCTTTCTCTCTGGGAGCTGGTTTTCGAAGCGCGGGGCTTCTGGGATCTCGCGTTCTTGGGCTTGGTGCGCTTCGGTTCGTTGCCCCACTCGAACACCGTGCGCGCCTGCGTGACGTCGCCGTAGGAGATGTGCTCGGATCCGCCGTCGTCGAGCAGCAGCTCGAAGCCCGAGTCGTCGGCGGCGGTGACGACGCCACGCGCACGCGCGCGCGCCGTGCTCGTCGCCGGCGCGGGTCTTCACCGAGATGGTCTCCCCCACCGCCCGCGTGAAGTGCGCGGGTGTGCGCAGTGGACGCTCCAGCCCCGGGCTGCTCACCTCCAGCGCGTACGGCCCTGTGATCACCGCGTCGAGCGGCGGCTGGTCGAGCAGCGGCGAGACGGCCTGCGTGGCGTCGGCGATCGCCTCGAGGTCGACGCCACCTTCGCAGTCGACCATGACCCGCAGGATGCGCGCGCGCCCGCTGCCACTCACGTCGACGTCGTAGAGCTCCAGACCGAGGTCGGCGACGGCGGGGGCCAACGCCTGCGCGATCGTGTCGACGTCGACCATGTGGCTGCACCCGCCTTTCAATTGTCTCGGGGTCGTGGCAAGAAAAAACGTGGGCTTGCGCCCACGTCTCCGTTGGACCGATGGGGACCGGTGGGTCTGGCTACCTACCGAACCCAGCGAGTATATCCGAACCGGGCGCGACTTTCCCGTGGGCGAACTGCGCGAAGCGGACGGCTCAGGGGAGTCCCCCCGCGGGTCAGACGACCGGTGCCGCACGCCCGGTTGCGAGGAGGTACTCGCGGCCCACGACCCGCAGCTTCCCCTCGGCGATCCGGGGTGCGAGGGCCTCGTTGCCGCTCAAGGCCGCGACCGCGGCCCGCCGCACGCTATTCCGGCTCGTCGGTCCGGGCGAGGACCTGCTGACGGGCCTGCTCGACCGCGACCGCGCCGATCCGGTCGTGGAACTCGGCGAGGTGGCCGTGCACCTCCGCGTCACTGCGATTCGGGTAGCGGGTGATCGCCCGCGCCCACCGGTCCTCCTCGTTGAGGCGGGCCACCAGCTGCGCGACCGGTGCGCCACGCATCTCCGGGTGCTCCTCGAACAGGTACTCGAGCTGCCCGGCCAGGCGGGAGACGGACGGGCCGTCGTCGGAAGGTTCGTTCACGGCTTCGTTCACGGGGAGAGTCTCACATGGGGTTGGCGTTGCCGCCACGGTCCTTCGGATCACCCTCCTCGCCGCGGAGGTAGGCGTCGGTCGCCTGCTGGTAGTCGCCGTCGTACTTCTTCAGCAGCGAGCGGAACCGGCCAGAGTCCTCCTCGACATCGGCCCAGGACCCCGCGGTGTGATGGTGCGCTTGCTCGGGTTCCGTCATGTCCGGCTCGTACCCGTCCGCCCGAACCCGGAACCGTCAGACCCCGAAGATCTCGTGCAGCTCCATCGGCACCGGCGACTCGAGTTGCTCGTAGGTGCACGAGGACGGCTGGCGGTCGGGACGCCAACGCTGGAACCGCGCGGTGTGGCGGAAGCGGTCGCCCTGCAGGTGCTCGTAGGCGACCTCGGCCACGAGGTCGAGGCGCAACGGCTCCCAGCTCAGGTCCTTGCCCGCGTTCCAACGGCTCTGCGCGCCGGGTCGGCGCTGTCCGGACGCTTCTCGCTCCGAATCAGAGGCGGCGTCGGCCTCCGCCCAGGTGCGCCACGGGTGATCCTCGAGCGCGCCGTCGCGGTGCGGTTCGAGGTCGGCGAGCAACTCGGTGCGCGCCGCGGCGGAGAAGCTGCTCGCCACGCCGACGTGGTGGAGCGTGCCGGCGTCGTCGTAGAGCCCGAGCAGCAACGATCCGACGCCGGCGCCGTCTTTGTGGAAGCGGAAACCGGCGACGACGCAGTCGGCGGTGCGGAGGTGCTTCACCTTGAGCATGGTGCGCTTCCCCTCCTCGTAGAGACCGTCGAGGGGCTTGGCGATCACGCCGTCGAGCCCCGCGCCCTCGAAGCGGTCGAACCACTCGCCCGCGGTGTCGCGGTCGGTCGTGGCCGGAGTGAGGAACACGGGCGCCTTCGCCCGCTTCAGTGCCTTCTCGAGCCGCGCCCGCCGCTCGCGGAACGGCGTCTCGCGCAGGTCGCGGTCGTCCTCGGCGAGCAGGTCGAAGGCGACGAACCCGGCCGGTGTCTCCTCCGCGAGCATCGCGACGCGCGACTCCGCCGGATGGATGCGCAACGAGAGCCGGTCGAAGTCGAGGCCCTCCTCGGTCGCGATGACCACCTCGCCGTCGACGACGCAACGGTCGGGCAGGTTGGCGCGCAGTGGCTCGACGAGATCGGGGAAGTAGCGCGTGAGCGGCTTCTCGTTGCGGCTGCCGATCTCGATGTCGTCGCCGTCGCGGAAGACGATGGCGCGGAAGCCGTCCCACTTGGGCTCGTACAGCAGGTCGCCGAGCTTGCCGCCGCTCGACGGGAGCTCGCGCGCCAGCTTGGCGAGCATCGGCGAGACCGGCGGCGGGATGGGAAAGGACACGACTCAGTACGACCGGGCGACGATCGCGATCAGGCCGTCCTCGGTGTCGACCGTCGGCAGCGAGCCGTCGGCGCGCAACAGGCACCGGACGGTGACGCCGCCCTGGGCCAGCTCCGCCTCCCCCTCGTCGCCGATCACCGACCACGGGATGCGCGCCCACCCGGTGGTGGCCGCGTCACGCGCTTCGTCGATCGTGGTGACGTCGGCCGTGCGCGAATCGCGCCGCGCAGTGGCCTCGTCGAGCAGCGCGGTCTGTTGGCGTTCGAGCTCCTTGGCGACGTCGGTGGCGACGGCATCGAGCGCGACCGGGGACTTGCGCTCCTCCCCTGCCGTGACGCGCCGCACCAACGTGGCGACGCCTTCGGCCAGGTCGCGCGGGCCGACCTCGAGCCGCACCGGCACGCCCTTCAGCTCCCAGTCGGTGGCGCGTCGACCCATCGACACGTCGGCCTTGGTGTCGAGATGCACGCGCACTCCTGCGGCGCGCAGCTCGTCGGCGAGCGCTCGGCAACGCGGGACGACGTCGCCCTCGTCGCGTACGGCGAGCACGACCACCTGGATGGGCGCGAGGCGTGGCGGGACGCGCAGGCCGTCGTCGTCGCCGTGGGCCATGATCAGCCCGCCGATCATGCGCGTCGACACGCCCCACGACGTGGTCCACGCGGTCTCCTGCACGCCGGTGTCGGCGAGGTACTGGATGTCGAAGGCGCGTGCGAAGTTCTGGCCGAGGTCGTGACTCGTGCCCATCTGCAGGGCCTTGCCGTCGCCCATCATCGCCTCGCACGTGAACGTGTTGTCGGCCCCCGCGAAGCGCTCACCGGCCGTCTTCAGCCCGACGATGACGGGCATCGCGAGCACGTTCACCATGAAGTCCTCGTAGACCTCGTGCAGGATGCGCACCGCGTACACGTGGGCGTCGTCGCGCGTCGCATGCGCAGTGTGGCCCTCCTGCCAGAGGAACTCCCTCGTGCGGAGGAACACGCGTGGCCGCAGCTCCCACCGCACGACGTTGGCCCACTGGTTGAGCAGCAGCGGCAGGTCGCGGTAGCTCTGCACCCACTTGGCCATGAACTCGCCGATCACCGTCTCGCTCGTGGGTCGCACCACGATCGGCTCGTCGAGCTCCTTGCCCCCGGCCACGGTGACCACCGCGAGCTCGGGGCTGAAGCCCTCGACGTGCTCCGCTTCGCGGCGCAGGTACGACTCGGGGATGAACAGCGGGAAGTAGGCGTTCTCGGCGCCGCAGGCCTTGATGCGGGCGTCGACCTCGGACTGCATGCGCTCCCACAGCGAGTAGCCGTAGGGCCGGATCACGATCGTGCCCCCGACCGGCCCGTTCTCGGAGAGCTCGGCCTTCTGCACCACGTCCTGGTACCAGCGCGGGAAGTCGTCGCCGCGGGGCGTGAGGACGGGAGGTTTCCCCGATTTCGCCATCTCCGGCAGGGTACTCAGGGCGTGCCCGTGGCCCGTTGCTAAATGCCACTGATCTGATCGAAAATATTTCCGACCTCGTCGCTGGTATTTCAAGGCAAAAGCCGATAGATTCGTCAGCTATGGCGATCGACGTGCAAGAGCTCCGCGGCAAGCCGCTCGACCCCGAGGTGGAGGCCGAGCTCGTCCGGTTCGAGGACGGCGTGCAGCGCTTCCTCGCCGGTGAGATCGACGACGACGCGTTCCGGGTGTTCCGCCTGAACCAGGGCATCTACGGCCAGCGCCAGGGCGGCCACAACCAGATGCTGCGGGTGAAGATCCCCTACGGCAAGGTCGAGCCGGACCAGCTCGAGATGCTCGCCTACGTCGCCGAGACCTACTCGCGCGGCTGGGGTCACCTCACCACCCGGCAGAACGCCCAGTTCCACTTCGTGCAGCTCGAGGACACCCCCGCCGCGCTGCGCGACCTCGCGTCGGTCGGGCTCACCAGCCGTGAGGCCTGCGGCGACACCGTGCGCAACGTGATGGGCTGCCATCTCGCCGGCGCGTGCCCCTACGAGGTGCTCGACATCAGTCCGTGGGCGGAGGCCACCAAGAACCTCTTCCTGCGGAACCCCATCGCGCAGCGGATGCCCCGCAAGTTCAAGATCAACTTCTCGGGCTGCGCCACCGACTGCGGCCAGGCGATGTTCAACGACGTCGGCGTGGTC
Organism: uncultured Actinomycetes bacterium; assembly: GCA_963756895.1. Lineage (GTDB taxonomy): Bacteria > Actinomycetota > Acidimicrobiia > IMCC26256 > DASPTH01 > DASUAS01. Next base: position 386,562 of record CAVWPI010000008.1, read on the forward strand.
GCGGTGAACCGCCCGCTCCCCGACGGCACCGTCGAGGCCGGGTTCCGGGTCTTCATGGCCGGCGGGCTCGGTGCCAACCCGCACCCCGCCGTCGCGCTCGAGGAGTTCACCACGCGTGACGACCTTCTGGCCACGATCGAGTCGATCCTGCGGGTGCAGGACCACCACGGCAACCGCGACAACAAGCTCCGCGCCCGCCTGAAGTGGCTCGTCGACACCATGGGCGAAGACGAGCTCCGCGAGCGCATCCTCAAGGAGCGCAAGTTCCTCTTTGCGTCGGCCACCTACCCGGGTGGCGTCCCCGCGATCGTCGACGAGCATGGCGACGCCCCTGCCGGCATGGGCACCGAGATCCCCGCCGACGGAGGGCTCATCGGCTCCGGCGCGACCCCGGTGCAGTTCGCGGGGCTCACCCCGTTGCAGCAGTGGGACACCGCCAACGTCGTGCGCGGCCGGGCCAACGGCACGGTGAGCGCCTACGCGTGGTGCCGTCTCGGCGACATCACCCCCGACCAGTTCCGTGGCCTCGCCGCCATCCAGCGCGAGTTCGGCGTCGAGGTGCGCGTGACGAACCGCCAGAACTTCGTGCTGCGCGGCCTCACCGAGGACCAGCTCCCCGAGATGCACGTTCGGCTCGCGGAGCTCGGCATGGCCGAAGCCGGTGCCGAGCTCGCCCGCGACGTCGTGTCGTGCCCGGGTGCCGACACCTGCAACCTCGCGGTCACGCAGTCCCGCGGCCTCGCCGCCGACATCGGTGACGCGCTGGAGAAGGCCGGCCTCGCCGAGGTGGGCGGGGTGCGCATCAACATCTCCGGCTGCACCAACTCGTGCGGCCAGCATCACATCGCCGACATCGGCTTCCTCGGACTCGAACGACGCGCTCATGGACGCGCCGCCCCCGGCTACCAGATGGAACTCGGCGGTCACGTCAGCAACATGACGATCGCGTTCGGCAAGAAGGCCACCAAGCTGCCCGCCAAGCGCGCCTCGGAGGCCGTCGTGCGGGTGGTCGAGCAGTTCGCCGGCGAGCGTGACGCGGGCGAGACGTTCCAGTCGTGGCTCGAACGCTCCGGCGGTGCCGGCGCGGTGGGCAAGACGCTCGTCGACCTCGACGAGTTCCCCACGCCCGAAGCAGCACCCGACTACTACGTCGACTTCGACGAGACCGGGCCCTACGTGGCGGAGACCGGCGACTCGGAGTGCGCGACGTGACGGCCACGCAGACGGAGGCAGAGGCGGAGGTACCGGATCTCGCAGATCTGGCCCGCGTCTCCGCCGAGCTCGAGCAGGAGCCGGCGTCGTCGGCGATCAAGTGGGCGTGGGAGAGCTTCGGCAACGACGCGGTGCTCGCGGCCTCGTTCCAGGACTGCGTGCTCATCGACGTCGCCACGCAGGTCGTCCCCGAGATCGAGGTCGTGTTCCTCGACACGCAGTACCACTTCGCGGAGACGCTCTGGTACGTCGAGCAGGTGCGCGAGCGCTACGACCTCAATCTGCGGGTGATCACCCCGCAGATCGCGCCGGACAACCTCTGGCAGCTCGACCCCGACGAGTGCTGCGCGATGCGCAAGGTGGAACCGCTGGCGCGCGCGCTCGAGGGCAAGCAGGCGTGGCTCACCGGGCTGCGGCGCGACGAAGCACCGACGCGCGCCAACGCGCCGATCGTCGGCTTCGACGTCGGGCGCGGCATCGTGAAGGTCAACCCGATCGCGAACTGGACCCACGACGACATCGACGGCTACATCGCCGACCGTGGACTCCCCGTGCACCCGCTGCGCGACAAGGGGTACCCGTCGATCGGCTGCTGGCCGTGCACCAACCCGGTCAAAGAAGGCGACGACCCGCGCGCCGGTCGTTGGACCAACAGCGGCAAGCTCGAGTGCGGGCTCCACGGCTGGACGCCGTCGGCTGCCACTTGAGCGTCCACGAGGTCGCGAGCTCCGGCTTCGGTGCCGAAGCCGACGCCTACGAACGCGCCCGCCCCTCGTATCCACCGGACGCGGTCGCCTGGATCGTCGACGCACTGGGGCTCACCGCTCGGTCGCGTCGTGGCCGATGTCGCCGCCGGCACCGGCAAGTTCACCCGTCTGCTCGCGCCAACGGGCGCGTGGATCGTGGCCGTCGAACCGGTCGAGGGGATGCGGGCGCGACTCCCCCGCATGCCCACTGCGGCCGCGGCTGCGGAAGCACTGCCCTTCGCCGACGGTTCGCTCGACGCGATCACCGTCGCCCAGGCGTTCCACTGGTTCGACGCCGCCGCCGCGCTCGCCGAGTTCCACCGCGTGCTGCGACCGGGCGGACGACTCGCGTTGGTCTGGAACGCGCGCGACCGGTCGGTGCCGTGGGTCGACGAGGTGTGGTCGATCATGGACCGGGTCGAGAAGCGGGCGCCGTGGCGGGCCCACGACGAGTGGCGCGAGTCGGCGTTCGTGCGAGACGCCCTGGTTCGGTCCCTTGCACGAGGCAACGTTCCACCACGAGCAGGTCCTCTCCCCCGCCGATGTCGTCGAGCGCGTGCGGAGCGTGAGCCACGTCGCGGTGCTCCTACCCGAACAGCAGGGCGAGGTGCTCGACGAGGTGCGTACGCTGCTGCGTGACGACCCCGCGACCGCGGGTCGCGACGAGGTCGCACTCCCCTACCGGGTGGACGCGTACTGGACCGAGCGGACGTGAGCATGGCGCTGTCGACGTACGAGTTCACGGTTCCGAGCCTCGCGTCGCCCGCCGCGGTGTTCGATGTCATCGCGGACGCGCCCCGGTGGCACGAGTGGGCCGGCCCCGCCATCGCGGTCTCGGAGTGGGACCGCGAGGGTGATCCGGCGCCCGGTGGCGTCGGTGCGGTGCGCAAGCTCGGCCGCTGGCCGGCGTTCACCCGCGAGCAGATCACCGAGTACGCGCCGCCGCATCACCTCGCCTACGTCATCCTCTCCGGCCTCCCCGTGCGCGGCTACCACGCCGATGTCGACGTGTTCGCGACGACGACGGGCAGCACGATCCGGTGGGCGGGTGCGTTCGAACCCAAGGTGCCGGGCACCGGCGAGCTGTTCGCCGCGGTGCTCGGGCGGATCGTGCGTGGCTTCGCGCACCACGCGGCCCGCGAGGCGGAACGCCGCGCCGGTCAGTCCGGCTGACCCCCCGCCACGCCGGCAAAAGGCGGCGACGCGTTTCAGATCTGGAACGGATCGCTACCTTTTGGCGGTCAGGACGTGGAGCGAGCGAGGGACGAGGGGGAACTGCTGATGGCCGGACTGGAGCAGCTGGAGGGTCGGGCCGCGGTGGTGACCGGCGCCGCGAGCGGAATCGGACTCGCCACCACCGAGGCGTTCGTCGCCGCGGGCATGCGCGTGCTGATGACCGACCGCGACGAGGCGAGCCTGTCCGAGCACACGGCACGACTGCGCGACGCGGGGGCCGACGTGCACTCCCTCGTGGTCGACGTGACCGATCCCGATGACATGGAGCGCGCCGCCGACACCGCGGTCGAGCACTTCGGCACGCTGAACGTGTGTCACAACAACGCCGGCATCGTCGCCGGCGGCAACTCGTGGGAGCTGCCGCTCTCCGAGTGGCACCGCGTGATCGATGTCGACCTCTGGGGCGTCATCCACGGCATCCACGCGTTCGTGCCCCGCATCCTCGCGTCCGGCGAACCGGGCTGGGTCGTGAACACCGCCTCGATGGCCGCGGTCACCGCCATCCCCGGTATCGGGCCGTACACCGCGTCGAAGCACGCGGTGCTCGGCATCTCCGACGGCCTGCGCGGCGAGCTCGCCGCCATCGACGCGCCCGTGGGCGTGAGCGTGGTGATGCCGGGGATGATCAAGACCGGCATGAACCCGGTCGGCAGCATCCCGGCCGAGCAGGTGGCCGCGAACGTGCTCGACGCGATCCGGCGCGGTCGTCCCTACGTGTTCACCGACCACCACAGCACCAAGGAAGTGGAGACGCGCCTCGCTGCGATCATGGCTTCGCGCGCCGACGTCGTGTCGTGACCCGGGGTTCGTGGATCCGGCGTGGCGATCGCGATCGTGCTGATCGTCGTCGGCGTCGTGTGGTTCTTCCAGGGGATCGGCGTGATCGAGGGGTCGTTCATGACCGGCGAAGCACTCTGGGCGGTGATCGGCGCGTTGTGCGTCGCGGGTGGCGTCGCGCTGTTGGTGACGAAGCCGTCGCGCCTCTGAACCCAGCCCTCGAGAGATCCCGACCGGCGTCAGTCGGTGAGGTCGCGGATCCGGTCGATCTTCTCGTCGCTGTGGTTGGCGTCGAGGCCCTGGATCTGCAGCAGCTCTTCGCGCGTGGCGGCGGCGATCGCCTCCGCGTTCTCGTCGGCGGCCGCGAGCCGGGCTTCGATGCCCTCGGCGACGATCGCCTCGGCCTCGGCGACGAGCGCGTCGACCATCTCGGCTTCCGGTACGACCCGCACGATCTTGCCCGCGCACGAAGAGGTGACCCTTGCCCCGACCGGCGGCGATGCCGAGATCGGCGTCGCGCGCCTCACCCGGGCCGTTCACGACGCAGCCCATCACCGCGACCTGCAGCGGGATGTTGCGTGCCTCGAACGCGTCCTGCGCGTCGCGCGCGACCTTGATGACGTCGACCTCGGCGCGACCGCACGACGGGCACGCGATGAGGTCGAGTCCCTTGCGCTCGCGCAGGCCCATCGCCTCGAGCAGCTGGCGGCCGGCCTTCGCCTCCTCGACCGGATCGGCGGTGAGCGAGAAGCGGATGGTGTCGCCGATGCCCTCGGCGAGCAGCGTGGCGATGCCGGCGGTCGACTTCACCAGACCACCGGGCAACGGCCCGGCTTCGGTGACCCCGAGGTGCAGCGGGAAGTCGACGGTCTCCGACAGCAGGCGGTAGGCGTCGATCATGATGGGGACGTTGGACGACTTCACCGAGATCTTGACGTCGTCGAAGCCCACCTCGGCGAAGTAGTCGAGCTCGCGCTGCGCCGACGCGACCAGCGCCTCGGGCGTGGCGCCGCCGTACTGCTCGGCGATGTCGGGGTCGAGCGAGCCGGCGTTGACGCCGATGCGGATGGGCAGGCCGCGGTCCTTGGCCTCGCTCGCCACGACCTTGATCTGGTCGGGCTTGCGGATGTTGCCCGGGTTGAGTCGGAGTCCGGCGACGCCCGCCTCCATCGCCGCCAGCGCGAGCTTGTACTGGAAGTGGATGTCGGCGATGAGCGGCACCGGCGACCGGGGCACGATCTGCGCCAGTCCTTCCGCCGCCGGCTCCTCGTTGCACGTGCAGCGCACGATGTCGGCACCCGCCGCGGCGAGCGAGTAGATCTGCGCGAGCGTGCCGTCGACGTCGGCGGTCTTGGTGGTCGTCATCGACTGCACCGTGACCGGCGCGCCTCCCCCGACCTGCACGCTGCCCACGAAGAGGGAGCGCGTCACGCGACGCGGCGAGGAGGTCGTGAGCACCCGACTACTGACCGAGCTGGCGGATGTCGAGCACCATCGACGACAGCCCGAGGAAGAGGATCGGGATCAGCAGCACGACGCTCACCGGGATCACCTTGCGGTAGTCGGCGTAGACCCGGCGGTGCTTCACCTTCGACGCGATCCACTCGTAGACGACGATCGCCGCGTGGCCGCCGTCGAAGGGGAGGATCGGCAGCAGGTTGAACACCGCGAGGACGAAGCTGATCTGCGCCAGCAGCAGCAGGAGCAGCCACATGTTGTCGCCGATGAGGTCGCTGCCGGTGTCGACGATGCCGATGAGCGACCGGGGCCGGTTGAGGTCCTCGGTGGAACCGGCCTCGGGCGTTGCCGTGGTGAAGCTCTCCTGGGCCGAGGTGCTCACACCCGACGGCGACAGGCGGTCGCTCAGGATGTTGGTGAAGCTGCCGAGCACGCTGCCCATGGTCTTGAACGACTCGGGCACCGCCTCGGGCACGGTCACGTCGCGCACGATCGACCCGGGGCCGACGCCGAGGAAGCCCTGGCCCTCGCGCACCTTCGGAGTGACGGCCAGCGAGACCTCGTGCCCCCTGCGGACGACCACGAGGTTGACCTGCTCGCCACCGTTGCGCTCGATGGTCGTCTTCAGGTCGTCCCAGTTGTCGACCGCGCGTGCCGTCGATGCCGACGATCTTGTCGCCGGTCTCGAGGCCGGCCTCGTGCGCGGCGCTGCCGGCGACGATGCGCTCGATCGTGGTGCTGGGGCCGTCGTAGACGCGGCCCTGGCCGGCGATCACGACGAAGAACAGCACGAAGGCGATGATCAGGTTGACGGTGATGCCGGCGAGGATGGTGGCGAGGCGCTTCCCGGGCGGCGCCTGACGGAAGGTGCGCGACTCGTCGGCCGGGTCGACCTCTTCCATGTTGGTCATCCCGATGATGCGCACGTAGCCGCCCGCGGGGATGGCCTTCACGCCGTATTCGGTCTCGCCTCGGGTGAACGACCAGAGGCGCGGCCCGAAGCCGACGAAGAACTCGGTGACCTTCATGCCCGAGCGCTTGGCCACCACGTAGTGGCCGAACTCGTGGAGCATCACCATGATGACGATGCCGAGCACGAGCAGCAGCGGGGTGCGGCTGCCGGGCACGAAGACGAACAGCGCCGCCATCGCGGCGAGGAACGCGACCAGGATGCCGGTGGCGGCGCGACTGTTGACGTTGGCGCCGACGCCTGCCTCCTCGAGGACGTCTCTCATGCGGCTTTGTCCAGACGCTCGACGGCGACGGTGGCGCGCTCGCGTGCCACCCGGTCAGCTTCGAGAACGTCGGCGACGTCGTGAACGTTCCCGGTGCCGGCGTCGAGCGCCTCGGCGTTGACCGCGGCGATGGCCGTCCACGGGATGCGACCGTCGAGGAACGCCGCCACCGCGACCTCGTTGGCCCCGCTCAGCACCGCCGGCGCGCTCCCTCCGGTCCGGCCGGCGTCGAACGCCAGGCGCAGGCAGGGGAAGGCGTCGAGGTCGGGGGCCTCGAAGGTGAGCTGCGAGATCTCGGTCCAGTCGATCGCGCCGAACGCCTCGGGGAGCCGGGCCGGAGCACCGAGGGCCAGCCCGATCGGCAGACGCATGTCGGGCATGGAGAGCTGGGCGATGGTCGCGCCGTCGACGAACTCGACCATGCTGTGGATCACCGACTGCGGGTGCACCACGACCTCGATGCGATCGAACGGTGTGCCGAACAGCTCGTGGGCCTCGATCACCTCGAGGCCCTTGTTCATGAGCGTCGACGAGTCGATCGTGATCTTGGCGCCCATGTCCCAGGTGGGGTGCTTGAGCGCGTCGCTCACCGTGACTGCGGCGAGCTGCTCGCGGGAGTAGCCGCGGAACGGGCCCCCGCTGGCGGTGAGGACGAGCTTGCGCACCTCGCTCGCGTCCCCGGCCCGCAGGCACTGGTAGAGCGCGGAGTGCTCGCTGTCGACGGGGACGATCTCCCCGGCACCGCGGTCGCGCACCGCCGCCACCACCGGGCCCCCGGCGATGAGGCTCTCCTTGTTGGCGAGCGCGAGGCGCTTGCCGTGCTCGAGCGCGGCGAGCGTGGCGGGCAGGCCGGCGAAGCCGACCACCGCGTTGAGGACGACGTCGACCTCGGGGTGGGAGGCCAGCTCGGTGAGCACCTGAGGGGTATCGGCACAGAGGCGCGCCGAGTCGAGCGGCACACCGAACTCCGCCGCCTGCGCCTGCAGCAGCTCGCCGTTGCGCGCCGCCGCGAGCGCGACGACTTCGTACTCGTCGCGGTGGTTGCGGACGACGTCGAGCGCCTGGGTGCCGATCGAGCCGGTCGATCCGAGGATCGCGATGCGACGCATCAGCTTCGCCGCATCAAGTGAGGCCCAGCGCGACCACCAGGTAGTACACCGCCGGCAGGCAGAACAGCATGGCGTCGAACCGGTCGAGCACCCCGCCGTGTCCCGGCAGGATGGTGCCGAAGTCCTTGAGCCCGAGGTCGCGCTTGAGCATCGACTCGACCAGGTCGCCGAGCGGTGCGAACACCGCGACCACGATGCCGAGCAGCAGGCCGTGCCCGAGATCGTTCCACGGGTGGAGCCCGACGATGGCGATGATGATGCCCATCACGACCGACGCGGCCATGCCACCGGCGAGGCCCTCGAGCGTCTTGTTGGGCGACACGTCGGGCATCAGCGGCCGGTGCCCCATGCGCGTGCCGACGAAGTAGCCGGCGACGTCGTAGCTCACCGCGCACAGCGCGAGGCCGACGACCATGCCGACGCCGTCGGGGAACACGAGCAGCAGGCCCGCGAAGCCGCCGAGGAGGCCCACGTAGGAGAAGCCGAAGATGGTGACCGCCGCGTTGACCATGGGCCGGGCGTGCACCACCTTGGCCAGGTACCAGAACAGCGTGAAGGCGACGACCACCGCCGTGACCAGCGGGAACGCCCGTTCCCCGTGGTTGTAGGCGATGCCCACCATGGACAGGGAGCCCAACAGCGCGAGCAGGGTGGCGGGCTGGAAGCCGGCCCGGCGGAAGCCCTCGAAGAGCTCGAACGCGGCGGCGGCGACGATGACGGTGACGAGCACCGCGGTGCCGGCACGACCGATGAAGAACGCGAGGATCGCGACCGCGGCGAGCACCGCGCCGGTGATGATGCGCGTGGTGAGGTCGTCGCCCGACGGCGTGACGCGCGGGGTGGCGGTCACGTGCGGCGCGTCGGTCTCGTCCTCGATGGTCGGGAACTGCGACGCCGCGGCGGCTGCCGCGGCACCGCGCGTGCGCGCACGCGACGGCTTGGTCCGGTTGCGACGCGCCGGCGCCTGACGGCGAGCCGCGACCTGCGCCGCGAACTCTTCGTCGTCGTCGATGTCGGGCACGTCGACGAGCGCGCCCATGGCCGTGGTCTCGTCGTGGAGGCCTTCGTCGCTCGGCGCGAAGTCGGGCGAGTCGCTCCAGTCGCCGGCGTCGGAGCGGTAGCGGGGTTGGTTCGCAGCCGCCCAGACCTCTTCGTCACCGGGTTCGTCGGCGATCATCGGCACCTCTCCAGTGGGCGGTTCGGTCCAGTGCTGCAACGGCATGGGTCCTGAGGGGTCACCGACGGGGGGTGGCGGTGTGGCGCGGACGGGAGGTCCGGGATCGTCACCCGGGAGGCGGTCGGCCGGGAGCGGGAAGCGGGCTGCGGGCTGCACGTCGTCGGGCGGCGCCGGCGCGGCGACGCCGACGCGGCGGCTCCTCCGGGCGAACGCGATCGGGACCGCCCTCGACGGCCGCCTGTGCCTCTTCCGCCCCCAGGATCCGCACGCCTTCCGCGGGCGGCGCCTCGGGCAGATCGTCATCGAAATCGGACACTCGATCCTCCGGAAACGTCTGCGCCTCTCCAGGCTAGACCCGCGGTCCTCGCCGGTGGCGGCCCTGCTGAGAGCCCCTCAGGCTCCCGGCGACTCGGACGGACTGCTCAGACGGTGAGCAGTTCACCCTCTTTGTGCTTCAACAGCTCGTCGATCTCGGCGACGACCTCGTGGGTGCGCTTCTCGAGGTCCTTCTCCGCCCGGTCGAGATCGTCCTTGCCGAGCTCGCCGTCCTTCTCGAGCTGCTCGAGCTCCTGGCGGGCGTGACGGCGGGCGTTGCGCACCGCCACCCGGCCCTCCTCGGCCCGGGTGCGCGCCACCTTGACCAGGTCCTTGCGGCGGTCCTCGGTGAGCTCCGGGAACGTCAGGCGGATCACCGCACCGTCGTTCGACGGATTGACGCCCAGGTCGCTCTGCTGGATCGCCTTCTCGATGGCCTTGATCGTGCCCTTGTCGTAGGGAGAGATCGTGAGCACGCGCGGTTCGGGGACGCCGAAGCCGGCGATCTGCTGGAGCGGGACGTCGCTCCCGTAGGCGTCGACCCGCAGCTTCTCCACGAGTGCCGACGACGCGCGCCCGGTGCGCAACGCGGCGAACTCCGACTGGAGGTGCGCGACGGCCTTCTGCATCTTGTCGGCGCAGTCGTCGAGGACGAGCGCCTTCATCTCGTCGCCGTCGGAGCTCATGGCGTCGCCCCCGTACTCACGAGGGTGCCGATCCGCTCGCCGAGGAGCGCGCGACGGATGTTGCCGGGCGCGGTGACGTCGAACACGACGATCGGCAGTTCGTTGTCCATGCAGAACGTGACCGCGGTGGAGTCCATCACCTTGAGGCCCTTGTTGATGATCTCGAAGTGGCTGATGTCGGTGAGCTTCACCGCCGCGGGGTCGAGGCGCGGGTCGGCGCTGTAGACGCCATCGACGCCCGAGTGCGTGCCCTTCAGGATCGCCTGCGCACCGATCTCCGCGGCGCGCAGCGCAGCCGTGGTGTCGGTGGTGAAGTACGGGTTGCCGGTACCGGCCGCGAACACGACCACCCGGCCCTTCTCGAGGTGACGGATGGCGCGCCGCGGGATGAACGGCTCGGCCACCTGCGACATCGTGATCGCGGTCTGGACACGCGTCGCCTGGCCGACCGCCTCGAGCGAGTCCTGGAGCGCCAACGCGTTGATCACGGTGGCGAGCATGCCCATGTAGTCGGCCCGCGCCCGGTCCATGCCACGCGTCGCGCCCGACATGCCGCGCCAGATGTTGCCGCCGCCGACGACGACGGCGATCTCGACCCCGAGCTCGACGCGCGCCTCGGCCAGCTCCTCGGCGATGCGCTGCACGACGGCGGCGTCGATGCCGAAGTTGATGGTGCCGTCGGCGAACGCCTCACCCGACAGCTTGAGGACGACGCGGCGGTACTGGCTCCCGACCGTCGAATCGCTCATGGGTTCGGACGCTAGTCCTCGCCCACCTTCACGCGGGCGAACCGCGTGAGCTTGGCGTCGCCACCGAGGCCCTCGACCAGCTTGGCGATGCTGATCTTCGGGTCCTTCACCGACGGCTGCTCGAGCAGCACGATGTCCTTGTAGAACGCGTTGAGCCGACCCTTGACCGCACCCTCGAGCTTGGCCTCGGGCACGCCCTCGTTGCGGCTCTTCTCCTCGATGACCGCCTGCTCGCGGGCGAGCACGTCGGCGGGCACGTCCTCACGGGTGAGGTAGGCCGGGGCGGCGAAGGAGATGTGCAGCGCGATCTCGTGCGCGACCTCGCGCGCGGCCTCGTTCGACGGTTCGACGCCGCTGATCTCGACCAGCACCGCGATGGTGCCGCGGTCGCTCTGGTTGTGGCGGTAGTCGTCGAGCAGGCCGTCGGACTCGAGGCGGACGACGCGTCCGAGCCTGACGTTCTCGCCCAGCTTGCCGGCGAGCTGCTGCAGCGTGTCGCCGACGGTCGAGCCCTCGAACGGCAGCGCGGCGACGTCGCCGTCGCCGTTCGCGGCCACCAGCTTGGTGAGGTCGGCGAGCAGCGAGGTGAACTCGCTGCCCTTGGCCACGAAGTCGGTGTTGCAGTTGAGCTCGACGATGGCACCGACGTTGCCGTCGACGATGACGTCGACCGCGCCCTCGGTGGCCTCGCGGTCACTGAGCTTGCCCGCCTTGGCGATGCCCTTGGCGCGCAGCCAGTCCATGGCGTCGTCCAACTTGCCGTCCGACTCTTCGAGGGCCTGCTTGCAGTCCAGCATTCCCGCGCCGGTCGCCTTGCGCAACGCGGCGATGTCCTTGGCCGAGTACTCAGCCATTCGTGTCGCTCTCCTGGATCTCGGTGAGGCCCGGGTCGGTGGCGGCCGCAGCCGCGACGACGGGCTCCGGGGTGGGCTCTTGGGCCGGTGGGCTCTGGGTGGTCGGTGGGCTCTGGGGTGGTCTCGGTCTCGGCCGGGGCGGCAGCCCTGGACTCGGCGAGCTTCGCCTCGCGCTCGCGCTGGGCGGCCGCGGCGGCGTCACGTGCCTTCTGCTGCTCGGCTGCCTTCGCCGCCTGCTCCTCGGGGGTGAGGGGCTTCGGCGCCGGGGGCGCAGCCTTGGCCGGAGCATCGGCCTTCGCGCCCGCCTTGGCCTGCTTGCCGCGATCGCAGCCACTGCCCCTCGATCACGGCGTCGGCCACGATGCGGGACATGAGGTTGGCGGAGCGGATGGCGTCGTCGTTGCCGGGGATCACGAAGTCGATGACGTCGGGATCGCAGTTGGTGTCGACGACGGCGATCACGGGGATGCCGAGGCGGTTGGCCTCGGTGACCGCGATGTGCTCCTTCTTGGTGTCGATCACGAAGACCGCGTCGGGCGCCTTCTCGAGCGTGCGGATGCCGCCCAGGTTGCGCTCGAGCTTGGCGACCTCACGCTTGACCTTGAGGCCTTCCTTCTTGATCATCTGCTCGGTCTCGCCGGTGGCGACGAGCCGCTCGAGCTCGTGCATCTTCGAGACGCGCCCGTGGACGGTCTGGAAGTTGGTGAGCATCCCGCCCAGCCACCGGTAGTTGACGTAGGGCGAGTTCGCGCGGTTCGCCTGCGTCTGGATCGGCTCCTGGGCCTGCTTCTTCGTGCCGACGAAGAGCACCGTGCCGCCGTTCTCGACGGTGTGGCGCACGAACCGGTAGGCCGTGTCGATGCGCTCCAGGGTCTGCTGCAGGTCGATGATGTAGATCCCGTTGCGCTCCCCGAAGATGAACCGCTTCATCTTGGGGTTCCAGCGCCGGGTCTGGTGACCGAAGTGAACTCCGGCTTCCAGCAGCTGCTTCATGGTGACGACGGCCGTTGCTTCTGCCACGGGACGTCCTTTCGTTCGTGCAGTCGTCCGTGGCGGCGCCGACCGCGTGCGGTCGCCGGGCCCGGTGCGAGCTGCTCCTCGGTTGTTCCTCCGCCCGCTGGCGGCCGGGTTGCCCCGGACGACCTCGGAATGCGGGCGTGCGTGATCCCGGATCTCTGGCAACTCCACTGGGGCGGCCAGGCGACTCGGGTCGGCATCGAGTGTAGCGGGCCACCCCTTCGGCCCTTCCGGGGAAAGGACCGACACCCTCCCGGCGGCTCACTCCCGGCGGCTCACTCCCGGCGGTCACTCAGGCTCCTCCAGTGACTCCAACGTTCGCAGCTGGACGCCCCATTCGTGGAGGCGCAGGGCCACCAGCACGCCGCTCCCCCGGCCGTGAGGAAAGGGCGCGGTCGCCACGGGGAGCCCGCCGAGCCGGGCGGGACCCAGCCGCTGCACCACGCGGCCGTCGCGACGGTCGAGCACGTGGAGGACGCCCGCGTACGAGGTGAGGGCGACCCGGTGCGGGGTGAGGACGACCCGGGTGGCGACGAGCACGTCGGCGAGGTCGCGCTGCCAGCGGAGCCGTCCGGTTGCGGGGTCGAGCACGGTGACGACGCCGAAGTGGTCGACCACTGCCACCGCGTGGTCGTCGACCGCGGGCTCGATCGCCTCCTCGAACGACGCCGGCACCGGTGTCTGCCACTGCACCTCGCCGGTGGCGAGATCGCGAGCTTCGACGCGCGCATGGCGGTCGCCGTCACCGATGGCGAGCACGACCCGACCGGCATGGACCGCGGGCGCGGCGGTGAACCGGTCGGTGGGTGCCTCCCAGCGGAGCGCGCCGGTGTCGAGGTCGAGCACCCGCACCGCGGGCGAGGCGGACTGGTGCCACGAGGCGACGACCGCCCGGCGCGGCGGGATCGACGCGCGCGCCCGCCCACAGCGCGCCAGGCTGGTGGGCCGACCAGCGCGGAGCCCCGGTCGCGACGTCGAGCGCGGCCAGCGTGCCGGAGTCGTCGCCGACCAGCGCGGTGTCGCCGGACACCGCCAGTGAGTTCGTCGGCGAGGTCCAGCCGCGGTGCCACCGCTGCGAGCCGTCGGCGCGATCCAGCGCGGTGACCGAGCCCGTGCCGCCGACCAGCACGAGGTGGGGTCCGAGCGCAGGTTGACCGAGCCCGAGATCCTCCACCGCGACGCGCCAGCGCAGGTGCCCGCCGGCGTCGAGCGCGTACACCGTGTGCGCGCTCGTGGTGACCACCACACCGTGCGCGTCGGCGGCGAGGTCGAAGGGACCGTCGGACACCGTGGCGCGCCATTCGACCGCGTCGACGCTGCCGAACGCAGGGCGGGCGACGAACCACGTCGCCGCGACCGCGACCACCGCGACGAGGAGCCGAACCGGTCGGACGGTCACGGCGCGAGTCGCAGTCCGCCGCGCAACACGAAGTCTGCGTCGTCGCCGGCCGTGTGCTCGAACCGGCTGATGAGCACCGGATTCACAGCGGTGCGCAGCGCGGTGAGCAACCCGACGCACGGTGGAGGTCGCCCTTCGAGCGCGGCGCGCACCGCCTTGAGCGCGTCGGGCGCACGCACGATCGCGCTGTGCTCGTTGAGGTCGTCGACCGCGGCGACCGTCTCGGTGGCTCCGGGAAGCGAGATGTTGGTGGCCGGCACCACGAAGTCCTCGGTGGCGCCGATCGTGGTGTAGTCGAAGTGCTCGGGTACGCCCCGCGCCTGGACCTCGCGGACGACGGACGATCCTTCGACCAGGTCGCGCACCGCGGCGCTGCTCGTGGGCGGCAGCGGGAGGATGCCTTCGACGGTGTCGAGCACGGCCCTGCCCTTGCGGGTGGACCGCACCTGCTGGGCCACCGTCGCCAACGGCGCCCCCTCGTGCGGGGACGAGAGGGTGACCACGTTGCCGAGCGGTGGGATCGTGCGATCACCGGCTCGGTAGTAGCGGGCGAGGAACACGTCGACCACCACGCCGCCCTGCGAGTGCGCGATGAGGTCGACCTCGCGCCCGGGTTGCTCGCGTTGCATCCGGCGCAGCTGCGTCGCGAGCAGCGCGGCCGACTCGACGATCGGGCGGTGGGTGTCGTCGGTGGTGTACCGGCCGCCGTCGGGGGCGTAGGAGAAGTAGCGGACCTCGCCTTCGTCGGCGTGGTACCCGAGCGCGTCGACGTCGAGCGCGACGGTGGGGCCCCGGTCCCAGGCCGCACCGGAGCTGTTGATGCCGGCGACGACCATCACCCGATGTGCGGAGCCACCGGTGCCATCGGCCTCGGGGGCATCGCTGCACTCGGCGTCGACCGTGTGTGCGAAGCGTCGCCCGATGCTGACCAGGTCGAGCGCGAACTGTCCGGCGGGTGTCCGCGCGAGCACGCCGGCGGTGGCGTCGGCCAGCGACTGCATCGCGGACACCGACTCGTGCGCCGCGGCGCGCAGCTCGTCGAGTGCGTCGGCGGCGAGATCGGTGGTGGAGTCGAGGAATTCGATGCCGGCGTCGACCGCCGATCCCGCGTGTTCGCCGAGCCAGCTGCCCACGTCGCACGCCGCGTCGACGGCGGCGCCGATGAGCGGGAGGTCGGTGTCGCAGCCGTCGTCGTCGGTGTACGGACTCGCGCCCGCTCCCCACCGGGCGCGGGAAGGCGCAACGACGACGCGAGGTCGCGGCGCTCCTGCGCCGGTGACCACGGGGACTCGTCGGGCTCGTCGGCCGGGACGAGGTGCACCAGCCGGGTGAGGTCGGCGGGCCGGAAGAGCTGCATCGGGTCGACGTAGCGGTCGCCCACGCGCAGGCCGAGGTGCAGGACAGTCCCGTCGTGGTCGTGGTCGGGGCCGGGCCCGCCGGTGGTGCCGAGGACGTCGCCGCGCGCCACCGCCTGACCGGCGCGCACCGACACGTCGGCCAGGAACGAGTACGAGGTGCGCAACCCGCCGGTGTGGGTCACGGTGACGTGGAGGGTGCCGGCGACCGCGCCGGCGAAGCTGACGACGCCGTCGTTGGCGGCGCGCACCGGCGTGCCCGCAGCCGCGGCGAGGTCGGCGCCGCGGTGTCCTGCGGCGTAGACCGATGCCGGCTCCTCGAACGGGTGCACGACCGCGCCCGCGACGGGGCGCAGCCAACCGACGGCGCCGTCGTCGGCGCCAGTGGGATCAGCTGCGGATCGGCCGCGTGCGCGGGCCGGGCGGTGCCGACGACCGCGACGGCCGTGAACAGGCTGGTGAACAGGACGACGACGAGCGCGCGGTCGACGCGACGGAATCGTGCACATGGCCCTTCCCGAGGTCGGAACGACACGACATCCGGGGAAGGACGAGGAGGTCCGGTCGACGATACCGGTGGCGCACGCACACGCCAAGAGGCAATCGCAGCGACGTGTCGCGCGAAGGGTGTCAGGTGGAGATCAGGGTGCGCTCGCGCTCGGGTTCCGAGAGCCGACCGCGCAGCTGCAGGATCGACTTGGTGTGGATCTGGCACACGCGGCTCTCGGTGACGCCGAGCAGCTTGCCGATCTCGGCCAGCGTGAGACCCTCGTAGTAGTAGAGCGTGAGCACGAGGCGCTCGCGGTCGGGCATGCGGTTGATGGCGTCGGCGAGCAGGTGCTTCATCTCGTCGACCTCGTACGCCTCGACCGGGTCGTGCTTGCCGTCGGTGATGGTGTCGCTGACGGTGGCCGAGCCCTGGCGGTCGGACGATCCGGCCGCCAGCAGGTCGTCGAGCGCGACGAGACCGGTGAACGAGATCTGCGAGAGGGTGTGGGTGAGCTCGCCCTCGCTCCAGTCGAGCTCGGCCGCGACCTCGGCGTCCTCAGGACTGCGGCGCAGCTCGTTCTCGAGCTTGGAGATGGCCCGCTCGATCGCCCGGGCCTTCGCCCGGACGGAGCGCGGCACCCAGTCGATCGAGCGCAGCTCGTCGATGATGGCGCCCTTGATGCGGGAGATGGCGTACGTCTCGAACTTGAAGCCGCGGCCGGGATCGAACTTGTCGATGGCGTCGATGAGTCCGAAGATCCCGTAGCTCACGAGGTCGGCCTGCTCGATGTTCTGCGGGAGACCGGCGGCGACGCGTCCGGCGACGAACTTCACCAACGGCGAGTAGTGGAGGATCAGGCGCTCGCGCGCGGTCGACGTGCCGTTCGACTTGTAGTCGGTCCAGAGCTCGTCGAGCGCTTCGGTGGGGTCGTCAGGCACGTGGGTGTGTCGCTTCGTAGACGGCTCGGAGCCGATCGCGGGTGACGTGGGTGTAGATCTGGGTGGTCGCCAGATCTGCGTGGCCGAGGAGCTCCTGGACTGCCCGGAGGTCGGCTCCGCCTTCGAGCAGGTGCGTAGCGTAGGCGTGGCGCAACGCGTGCGGGTGGACAGCCCGTCCGTCGGGCAGCGGGTGCCGCTCGAGCACACGGCGGGCGTCGCGGGTCGTCAGTGCACGGCCGCGCTGGTTGAGGAACACGAGGTCGGACGGCGAGTCGGGGGTCTCGAGCGTCGGACGGCCCCGCTCGAGCCACGCGGCGAGTGCATCGACCGCGGGGGCGCCGATCGGCACCCGGCGCACCTTCGAGCCCTTGCCCAACACGGTCACGAGACCACGGTCGAGGTCGCAGTCGGCGACGCGCAGCCCGCAGCACTCGGACACGCGCAGCCCGGCGCCGTAGAGCACCTCGAGCACCGCGAGGTCGCGGAGGACGACGGCGATCGCGGTGGGATCGTCACCCGCTTCCGCGGCGACCAGGTCGACCGCATCGGCGACCTCGTCGAGGAGGTCGTTCGCCTCGTCGTTGCGGATCACGCGCGGCAGTCGGCTCGCGCCCTTCGGAGCGCGGAGCAACGCGCCGAGGTCGCGCTCGAGCACGCCCTGGCGCCGGAGGAACCGCAGATAGGCGCGGAGGGCGGCGGCCTTGCGGGCGATGGTGGTGCGGGCAAAGCCCCGGGTGTCGAGGTAGGCGAGGAATCGCCGGAGCGTCCGGTGGTCGAGAGCGGTGGGCCCGCCCGGGCAGCCACCGCGATCGGCCCACGCCAGGAACTCGTCGACGTCGCGCTCGTAGGCGGCCCGGGTGTGCGGGCTCCGCCCGACGAGCGACTCCGCGAACGCCTCACGACGCCAGAGCGCCCGCGCCGCCGTGCTCGTCGAAGTGGTCGCCGACATCGCCGGTCGCCCTTTCCTGCTCGGTCGCCCCCGCTCGGCACGATGCCCGCCCAACGCTACCTCGCCCTGCGCGCGCACCCGGCCACTCGGTAGGGTGCGGCGTGGCTGACGGCTGGTATGACGAGCTCGACGGCACCGCCCTCGCGGCTGCGATCCGGGCGGGCGACGTGACCGCGGTCGAGGCGGTCGATGCCGCCATCGCCCGCATCGAGGCCGTCGATCCGTTGGTGCACGCACTGGTGGCCGAACGCTTCGACGCCGCGCGCAAGGAGGCGGCCGGCCCGCCGGGCGACGGCCCGTTCGCGGGAGTCCCGTACCTGGTGAAGGCGCTCGGCGCGCAGGTGACCGGGCTCCCGACGTCGCGTGGGTCCCGGCTGTGGTCGGACGACGTCGCGAGCGCCGACAGCCTCGCGGTGGCGAGGGCGCGCGACGCGGGCGTGATCGTGGTGGGCATGACCAACACGCCCGAGCTGGGCAAGAACGGCTCGACCGAACCGCTGTTCCACGGGCCGACGCGCAACCCGCACGATCTCGCTCGATCCGCCGGCGGCTCGAGCGGTGGCTCGGCGGCCGCGGTGGCGTCGGGCATGGTGCCGATCGCGCACGGCAACGACGGTGGCGGCTCGATCCGCATCCCGTCGGCCGCATGTGGCCTCTTCGGGCTCAAGCCGTCGCGCGGACGGGTGCCCAACACCCCGTTCCTCGAAGCGTTCTCGTACCCGGTCGGCTGCACGCACTCCCTCACCCGCACGGTGCGCGACAGCGCCGCACTGCTCGACGTGGTCGCGGGACCCGCGCCCGGCGACGCGGTCGCGGTCGCGCCGCCGGCACGCCCGTTCCTCGAAGAGGTGGGCGCCGACCCGGGGCGGCTGCGCATCGGGTTCACCACGATCACCGCGCGGGGCACGAACGCCGACGACGACCTGGTCGACGCGGTCGCCCGCACCGCCGCACTCTGCGAGTCACTCGGCCACGAGACCACCGAGGCCGCGTTCGCCTACGACGCCGAGGCGGCGAACGGGGCGCTGGCCGCGGTGATGTCGGTGAACGTCGCCTTCGCCGTCGACGCGCGTCTCGCTGCGCTCGAGCGCGAACTGCAGGACGACGACCTGGAGCCGTTCACGCGCGTGCTGTACGACGGCGGCCGGTCCATGTCGGGCACGACCGTGATCGGCGCGCTGCAACAACTCGAGCGGACCAGCCGCGAGGTGGCGCCGTACTTCGAGCAGTACGACCTCCTGCTCACGCCGACCCTCTCGATCCGGGTCCCGGAGCTGGGCTGGGTCGACACCCGCCGCCCGGAGACGATGGTCAACGCCGCCGCGTTCAGCGCGTTCACCGGCGTGTTCAACACCACCGGACACCCGGCGATGAGCGTCCCGGCCGGCGTCGACGGCAACAGCCTTCCGATGGGCGTGCAGTTCGTCGCCCGGCTCGGCCACGAGGCCACGTTGCTCCGACTCGCGTCGGCGCTCGAGATGGCGGCACCGTGGCCGACGATGCCGGTGGCGCCCGACCCTTCGTCGCTCCCGGCATAACTGTCACACCCCCCGCGAGCCTCGGCGTCACCGTCGAGGTCGCCGCGGTACGGCCCTCCCCCACTGGTCTGGGTCAGGGAGGTCGCCGTGCTTGCCGCGGTCCGCAGTGCAAACCGGTGAGTCAGTTGTGGCGGTGGGGGAAGTGGATCGCGTGCTCGTGTGGGTGTTGCTGCGCGTCGATGGCAGCGGCACATGTGTCGCAGTAGATGTGGCGGGCGGCGGGATCGACTGGTGCTTCGCGGTTGATCAGCTCGATGCGGATGAGCTGGTCGGCAGCAACGGTGGCGTGGGAACCACAGATGCCGGCGCCGCAGTGAACGCACGCTGCGACCGCGGGACGGGAAACGCCGCCTGCTTGGCAGTCGAAGCAGTTCATGATTTCTCCTCGATGACGAGGCAGTCATCGGTCGCGGGGAAGAAGCGGTGGCGTGCCCAAAGCGCCACGTAGACCAATCCGACGAGGACCGGTACTTCGATCAAGGGGCCGACCACCCCGGCAAGGGCTTCACCGGAGGTCACGCCGAAGACTCCGATCGACACCGCGATCGCGAGCTCGAAGTTGTTGCTCGCGGCAGTGAAGGCCACCGTTGTCGTCCGCGGGTAGCTCAAACCCGGCTCGTCGGCTGACGAAGAATGCGCTGAACCACATGATCGCGAAGAAGGCCAGCAGTGGAAGGGCGATACGAAGCACATCCCAGGGACGCCCGGTGATGGTGTGGCCTTGGAGCGCGAAGAGGACCACGATGGTGAACAGCAACCCGTACAAGGCGATGGGGCTGATGCCGGGCAGGAACTGCTCCTCGTACCACTGGCTCCCTTTCGTGCGCTCGCCGATCGTGCGGGTGAGAAAGCCCGCCGCGAGTGGGATGCCGAGGAAGACCACGACGACCTTGGCGATCTCCGGGACGGTCACGTCGAGGTGTGCGGTTTCGAGGCCGAGCCAGCCCGGGAGGATTTCGAGGTAGAACCAGGCGAGCAACGCGTATGCGAGCACCTGGATCACGGCGTCGATCGTGACGAGCACGGCGGCGAGTTCCCGTTCGCCGCCGGCGAGGTCGTTCCAGATCAGCACCATCGCGATGCACGGAGCGAGACCGACGATGATCAGTCCGGTGCGGTACTCGGGCAGGTCCGGCAGCATCAGCCACGCCAGT
Source organism: uncultured Actinomycetes bacterium (assembly GCA_963756895.1). Taxonomy (GTDB): domain Bacteria; phylum Actinomycetota; class Acidimicrobiia; order IMCC26256; family DASPTH01; genus DASUAS01. The sequence goes on from CAVWPI010000008.1 coordinate 406,956, forward strand.
ACGAACATCACGATCGGCCCGACGATCCAGTTGAAGAGCATCGCGAGGCCCAGAGCACGCCGGTCCGTGAACGCTTGGCCAAGTCGGTTGTACTTCACCTTGGCGAGCACCGGATACATCATCACCAACAGCCCGATCGCGATCGGCAGCGACACCGTGCCGATCTTCACCGTGTTGAGCCAGTCATCCAGACTCGGGATCGCACGACCGAGCAGAAGGCCGCCGGCCATCGCGAGCCCGATCCACACCGGGAGGAACCGGTCGAGAGTCGAGAGCCGCGTCGCGACCGATTGCTCGGTCGTCGCGGTCACCGGCCGACTCCTGCGCCCTGGGCGGCGATCAGTTCGACGAGCGCAGTCGACGCATCGTGATCGAGCGTGGAGTCGACCGACCGGCCCCGGCACATGGCGTTGAAGATGCCGGCGTCGCGCAGCACAGCAAGATGCTGTGAGAGCAACGGTCCCGAAACGTCGAGTTCGACTGGTGTTGCAGCGTCCACGCTCGGAGCATGACAACGACTTGGGTGGCTGTACAGAGACCAAGGTCCCGGCCCGCCGCATGATCGGCGAGGGCGGCCTCTGACCGGGGTCGCTCGGGCTTCGCTTCCGCAGGGGCATCGGCGAACTCCACGCCGCTCCAGTCGACGTCGCCTCCACGACCCTCTTGCCTGGTGCACGACCTCGAACCTCGCCGCGGCCTCGGACTCATCGAGTCGTTCCTCCGGGAGCGGGTCGCGTACGAACGCCTCTGTCAGCTTCGTGGTGCGCGCTTCGGCGGTTGCTTCGCCTCGGCCCGCAACGTTGCTCTCCAGGTCTGGTATCCGCCGTCGAGGTTGCGTGCCTGGATCCCGAGTTCTTGCATCAGGGCTGTCGCGGTGTGGCCGCGTTGGCCGACCTCGCAGTTGACGACGAAGCGTGCGGCTGGGAGCGGAGTCGAGTTGGTCGTGGAGTGAGTCGATCGGCAGGTTGATCGATCCGGGGATGGCTCCGGCAGCGTGCTCGTTCTCGACCCTCGCGTCCAGACAGAAGCGAGCAAAGAGCTGCTGCGGGGTCTGGAGCGTCAGGTCCTCTTCCGCTTCGATCAGCCCGCCGACGAAATACGGCAAACCGCAGTTGGCGAACGAGACGTGACCAGACCGTTCGAGCACCGTGATGCTCGCGTCGGCGTCAAGGCGGCGAAGACGCGTCGCCGCCGACATCCCTCCCGCGACACCACCGACGATCACCACACGCACGGCGCGCCTGGCTTCTGCGGGATCACCAACATCTCGCCACCCTCGGGTCGAAGGGGGAGTTCGATACCCGGTGATGGCGCTGCGCTCGTCGGTCATCCGGTGACTCGGATCACGCCCATCATTCCCAGGTCCTCGTGGTCGAGGATGTGGCAGTGGTACACGGTGCGACCGCCGATGTCGGTCAGCGGGATCCGCACCGTCACCGACTCCCCGGCCGGGACGTTCACGGTGTCCTTCCATCCCGGCGCGCTCGCTCCGCCGTCGGAGGCGATGACCTGGAACGGCCAGACGTGGAGATGCAAGGGGTGGTCCATGGACGACGAGTTCGTGATCGTCCACTCCTCGACCTGCCCCAGGCCCGTGGTGATGTCTGTGCGAGCGGGATCGAACGTCTTCCCGTCGATGGTGAAGCTGCGTCTCCCCCACCACCACCACCGCCACCCATCCCGCCGCCCATCCCGCCGCCGCCCATCCCCATGGCGAGCGTCAGCTCCCGTCGCCGCGTCGCAGCCGGGAGCACGAGGGACGCCTCCGACGCGAGCGCCGTCGGCAGCGCCGCAGCCGGTGCGTCCCCGGCCACGGCCATCGTGGCCACCGAGACACGCGCCGTGGATCCTGCGCTTCCACCCATCCCCATTCCCACGCTGCCCCGGTCGTAGGGCAGCGCCTGCGAGCCGGTAGCGGCCCGTTGTGGTCGGAGCGACGAGCACCTCGACGCGTTCGCCCGGCGTGAGCAGGAGCTCGGACACCCGGTGGGGCTGCGCGAGGCGTCCTCCGTCGGTCCCCACCAGCGCGAGGTCGTGGTCCTCGAGCGAGAGGCGGTAGTAGCGCGACGAACTCGCATTCACGATCCGCCAGTGCTCGAGTGTGCCCGCGCGCGCGTCGATCGACGGGCGCGACGACGCCGTTGACGAGAACGACGTCCCCTCGCGCCCGCGCATCTTCTCCATCATCGACACGTCGACCACGGTCGACGACGTCCCGACGACCGGATCGCTCAGCACGAGAACCCGCTCGCTGGCGGCCGCGAGCTCGGGGAGGTCGTCGAGGGCGTCGCCGACCACGATCGCGCCGGCGAGACCGCCCGACAGCTGCGGCGCCACCATCTCGTGCATGTGGGGGTGGTACCAGAAGGTTCCGCTTCGGTGATCGCTCGGTATGTCGTAGGTGTAGGTACGGCGGCCGCCGTCCGGCACCGAGACGAAGACGTTGTCGGCCTTGCCCGATGGGGAGACGTGCAAGCCGTGGGTGTGCAGGTTGGTGGCCTCACCGAGGCGATTCTCGAGCGTGATCGTGACCGTGTCGCCGGGTCGCACCCGGAGCGTCGGTCCCGGCGTCGTGCCGTTGTAGGTGTACGCGAACCGCGTGCCGTCGCCGAACGGCACGTGCTGCGCGGCCGCGACGAGCTCCACGTCGAGCCGACCGTTCTCGCTCACGAGCTCCCTGGGTTGGGTGAACGGCGCGCCACCCGGCGGCACGGTCAGTGCGGGAACCGCACCGGCGAGCCGCTCCCCGAGCGACGCCACCGTGCCGACTGCGAGGGCGCCGCCGACCACTCCGAGGAACTCGCGACGGGTCGGCCGGCGTGCCGCATCATCGTTTCCGATCGTTGGTGACGTACGGGACACGGCGAGCAGGAGCGAGACGAGCGAGACCCCGCCTGCTCCGGCCGGGAGGAACGTCCCGATCGCCCGGTACAGCAGGACACCGGCCAACGCCGCGCTGAGGGCCGGCCCGTACCAGTGGATGACCGCAGGCATCACCGCTTCGACCACTCCGATCCCCGCGGGCAGCAACGGGACCGATGCTGCGACGGCACCTGCGCCCACGGCGAGCAACGCGACGTCGGGGTCGACGCCAGCTCCGACGCCGATCAGGATGAACCAGAGGCACGCGACGTCACTCATCAGCGAGCCCAGTGACAGCAGCGCCAGCCGCACTCTCCGGCGTGGGGGGCCGACCACCGCCATGGCATCCGCATGGAACCTCGTCCCAGCTGCTCGACGGTCGGCGCGCGACGGCCGCGGCTTCCAGAACCGGAGTGCGCCGAGCACGACGGCCGTGTGTGCGGCGGTGCTGGGCGAGTTCGCGAGCACTGCGGTGACCGCGAGCAGGACGAGGACGAGCGGCGCGACGACGAGCGGCCAGGTGGCGTCGACCGGGAGGTCTCGGGTCACCACCATGAACAGCAGGTTGACGGCACCGGCGAGGTAGAAGCTCCGGAAGCTGAACCAGCTGGCGAAGCCGAGCGAGAGTCCGATGCGCCGGCGAGGGAGACCTCGACGCGACAACTCGGCGGTCGCGAACGCGAGGCCCTCTGCCGGCGAGGCCGGCGTCAGGAGCCCGAGTCCGTTGACCACGAGCTCGATGCCGGTCGCCGATGCAACCGTGAGGTCGGCCCCTTCGCCGGCGAGCCGCCGGAGCCGGATGCCCGAGAGCACGTAGGACAAGCCCTCGAACGCGATCGCCGGCACCAGCCACCAGGGGTTGGTCCGGCGGAGGGCGGCGCCGACGTCGCCGAGGCCGCCGGCCGCTCGGAAGACCAGCCAGATCGCACCCACGCCCAGCGCGGCCCCGAGGAAGCCTCGGAGCCAAGGCCGCCAGTGGGCGACCCGGCCATCGGCGCTCGCCGCACAGGACTCGCTCACCATCGGTGCGGACCGGTCACTTCGCGGCCACGGACTCCACGACGACTCTGAGGCGCTCTGCCGCCTCGCCGGCCAGAGTCACGGAAGGCGGGATCGGGCATGAGTTCCCTCGGGTCGACGATGCCGACGTGGGTGCCGCCATCGGTGGTCTCGAGGACCACGTTGCACGGCAGCACCAGGCTCACCGACGGATCGATGCCGAGCGCACGTGCGCGAACTCGGGGTTGCAGGCACCCAGGATCTTCAATGCGGGACGCTCGACGCCGAGCTTGGCTCGCAAGGTCGCGGCCACGTCGATCTCGGTGAGCACGCCGAAACCCTGTTCCTGGAGCGCGGCGCGCACCTTGGGCTCGACCTCCTCGAGCGGGGCGTCGATGGTCGTGTCGAAGCTCTGCATCGTCAGCTCCTCGTCGGCGCGGCGAGGCCGAGATCGGCTTCGATCGCACGCCTCGGCTTGGCGCCGACCGTCGACGTCGACCTGCGCTCCGTCGCGGAACAGCGCGATGGTCGGGATTCCTCGGATGCCGTAGCGGCCGGCGATGCCGGGCGCCGCGTCGACGTCGACCTTCACCACCTTGAGCGCGTCGCCATGCTCGGTGGCGAGCGCCTCGAGCTCCGGGGCGCGACGACGCGGCACGGTCCGCACCACGCCGCCCAGAAGTCGACCACGACCGGGACGTCGGATGCCAGCACCTCGTGAGTCGAAGGTGGTGTCGTCTGCGTGCGCAACTGTGCTCATGGCATACCTCTGTCGGGTTTGGTCTCGTTCGGCTGTTCAGGCGAGCTTGAGGAAGAGCCGCTCGACCTCGGCGACGGAATAGCCCTCCGCTTCGGACTGCTCGGGTGCTTGGAGGCACGAGGTGAGGCCGGACGCCAACAGACGGAACCCGACCTGCTCGAGCGCCTTCGCCGCCGCTGCGATCTGCGTGACGACGTCGCGGCATTCGCGTTCCTCGTCGAGCATGTTCTGGATACCTCGAACCTGGCCTTCGATGCGGCGGAGCCGGCGCTGCAGCTCTGCCACCAGCCTCTTGATCGATCTCCATGGCTTCCTCCTCGGTGCTTCCAACATACCCCTGGGGGTATTATTCCGGTGGCCGCCTCTCAGTGGCTGAAGTGCACGTCGGGGAGGATCCGCGCCAGCCACTTGGGCACGTACCAGTTGCGTTCCCCGAGCAAGGCCATCGTCGCAGGGACCAGCATCACCCGAACCACCGTCGCGTCGAGGAGCACCGCCATGGCGAGGGTCACCCCCAGTTCGGTGGGCGGGATCGGTCCGGTGATCCCGAAGGCGACGAACACCACGATCATGATCAGCGCCGCGTTGGTGATCGGCCGACCGGTCCGGGCGATGCCTTCCTTGATCGCGCGGTTGGTGTCACCGGTTGCCTGGTAGCGCTCGCGGATCGCGGCGAGCAGGAACAGCTGGTAGTCCATCGACAGCCCGAACAGCAGGGCGAAGAAGAACAGCGGTGCCCACGCGTCGACGAATCCCTGGTGTTGGATGCCGAGGAGCCCCGCGCCCACTCCGTGCTGGAACACGACGGTGGCGAATCCGAACGCGGCACCGACGGTCAGGAGGTTCATGGCGATCGAGAACAGCGCGACGACGAGGCTGCGGAAGACGACCAGCAGGAGCACGAACGCGACGATCAGGATCACGCCGATCGCGTAGCGGCGTGCGCCGGTCAACACGCCGGTGAGGTCACGGTTCTGCGCGGCGGGGCCTCCCACCTTCGCTGCGGGCACGGCGGCGTCGAGCTCGGTGCGGAGCCGGTCGATCGTCGCGCCGGTCGCGGAGTCGTCGACCGCGCGTCTTCGGGGTGACCCGCACCACGACCCGCCCGTCGCGGCGGGTTCGGTCACGACGCTGGCGTCGACGACATTGCGGTCCGCCGCCGCGATCTCGACCACCGTGTTCGCGTCGGCGGCGGGGACGGTGACGAAGGCCGGTGCTGCGGCACCCGGCCCGAACGCCTTGACGACCAGCTCGTAGCCGTCGCGGCTGGTGCGGCCGGGATCGACGACCCGGGCGCCGGGCATGCCGAGGCGCATGCCGAGCGCCGGGAAGCACGAGCACGCCGAGGAGCACCAGGCCGATCGCGAGCACCGCGCCGGGGCGGCGGAGGGCGACGCCCGTCCAGCGGGCCCAGCGGCTCTCGGCGACGATGTCGGGATCCTTCTTGCCCCGGGTGACGAGCACCTTGTCGCCGAGGGCGACGAGCACCGCGGGCAGCAGCGTGAGCGCGGCGAGGCGACCGCGACGACCGACAGGATCATGCCGAGGGCCATCGACCGGAACACCATCACCGGGACGAGGAACACCGCCGCGAGCGACAGCACGACGGTCAGCGCGGAGAGGAACACGGCCTTGCCCGCGGTCGACATCGTGTTCTCGATCGCGGGGATCGCGTCCTTGCCCTCGGCGCGTTCCTCCCGGTAGCGGCTGACGATGAAGAGGCTGTAGTCGATGCCGACGGCGAGGCCGATCATCATGGAGAAGTTCATCGACCACACCGACATCGGCGTGATCCACGAGAAGCATGTGCAGCACCGCGAACCCGACGGCGATGCCGGCGAGCGCGAGCAGCAGCGGAATGCCGGCGGCGATCATCGCCCCGAACGCGAGGAACAGCAGGATGAGCGTCGGCAGGCCGCTGAGCAGCTCCGCCTTGTGCAGCGCCTCGGCGTTCGCTTGTTGAAGTCGCTCCACACGGGCCACTCGCCGGTGACCTCCGCCTGGGCGCCGGACGCGAGCGGGCAGCCCGCCGACGTAGGTGCCGAGCTCGCCGGCGGCGATCGGGCGCTGCGCGTCCGAGGTGACCCGCTGCGCGACCGGGATGAGCGCCGTGCGCCCGTCGCGCGAGATCAGGCCGGTCTCGGCGGCACCGAGAGCGGGTCGACGACGCCCGTCGGCGCGCGGCGCGCTGCGCGAACTTCGCCACGAGCGCCTCGAGGCCGCTCGGGTCGGCGGTGATCGGCGTGGACTGGTGGTACACGACGATCGGGTTCTCCGCGCCCAGCGACCGCGAAGTTCTGGCGCAGCTCGTCGCGCACCAGCTGTGCGATCGAGCCCTGCGCCTCCCAGCCCGCGCCGGACAGCGCGCTCGACAGCGTGAGCGCGAGCGGCGCCGCGGCGAACGCGACCACCAGCCACGTGATGATCACGGCCCGGCGGTGGCGCGCCATCGACGCCGCGAGCCGGGAGAACAGCGCCCGCTCGTCGGGCGGCTCCGACGGCTCGTGCTCGGGCGACGACGGCAGTTCGGGTGACGAGACCTTCATCAGATGGCTCCTGGGTGAGCGGTGATGGATGGGGAGACGAGCTGACGGGTCGTCCGCGTGCGTCGGCCGGGGAGCTTCGAGCCGGCCTGGATGGCCGTGTAGACGGCGACACCGACGAGCGACGCGGCGAACCAGTTGAGGCTGCGCTGGGCATCGAGTCGGTCGGCGATCCGCTTCCCGACGAGCACCCCGAGGACCGCCGCCACCGTGAAGGGGATGGCCACCCTCCAGTCGATGGTGCTGCTCCCCAGACGGGTGACGACGCGACCGCCGAGTTGATGGCGATGACCAACAACGAGGTGCCGATCGCCTCGGGCATCGAGAGACCGAGCACCAAGCGTGAGCGCGGGCACGATCACGAACCCTCCACCGACACCGAACAGGCCGGTGAGGAAGCCGACGGCGGTACCGGCGAGCAGCACCTTGACGACGGTCGCTATTCGGGTGTCGGTGTGGACGCGCACAGGTTCCGCCCGCCTCGACCGTCGGGCGCCACGGCGAGCCACCGCGTTCCTCGCCGAGCTGCGTGCAGGTAGGGCAGCCCACGACCATGCGCCATGCGGCGACGAGGATGAGGACGCTGAAGCCGAGGAGCAAGCGCGTTGGGGTCGAGCCGACGATTGAGCGCGGTGCCGGCGATCGAACCCCCGATGCCCGGTAAGTCCGAACATGATGCCGGTCCGTACCCGGACACGACCGGCGCGGTGGTGCACGCCCATGCCGACCAGACGCGGCTGCACCGACGAGCAGGAGGCTCGTCGCGGTTGCTGCCTTCGCACCCTGACCGGCGGCGTAGACGAGGACCGGGCACCGCGAGGATCGAGCCGCCACCACCGAGCGCGCCGAGCGAGACACCGATGAGGAACCCGAGCGGGGAGACGAGGAGTGCGCGCATCTCGGAACGCTCACGATCCGGTCGGAGTCAGTCAACGGCCGGCTCCGGGCTCACGGGGCTCGATCGGCAGGCCGGCGGCACACCACGAATCGAAGCCACCGAGGACGTCGGCCACACGTTCGAAGCCGTGCGACACGCAGGAGCGATGCCGCAACCGACGACCGGTATCCGCCCGCGCAGTACACGACGATCGGGCGATGCGGGTCGAGCTCGCCGAGACGGTCGAGCAGGGAGGGCAACGGCACCGACCGCGCGCCGGGGACGACACCGTCCGCCTGCTCGGCGGGATTGCGCACATCGACGATCTGCACGTCCGGCTCGTCGTCGCGCCACGACGCGAGGTCGCACACGGGGAAACGACGCGCGATTTCGGCGATCTTGGGATGTGCAGCGAGCTTGGCTTCGACGTCGACGAGTGCACCGTGGACGTTGTCGAACCCGATCCTGGCCAAGCCGGACCTTGGCCTCGCTTTCACGGCCGGCGTCGGTGATGACGACGATCGGTTGATCTGGTTCACGCGACATCTCCGGCGTACTCGGCAAAGCGTCCGTCGAGGCTCACGTTGATCGAACCACGGACGTGACCCGACGCGAACACCTCGGGGATGCGCCCGTGGAGCAGCACCGCGCCGTTCCGTTGTGCAGCTTCGACGACGGGCAGCTCGAGCGAGGTCACGGGTTCCTGGTCGTCGAGCAACGTATGTCCTCGACGGTTCGCGTCGGCGGCGAATGCGAAGTACAACGGCGCCACCGACTGCCCCTGGATCAACGCTTCGACGAACACGTCTTCACTCATCGGCGCCAGTGCGTAGTTCGTGAGCCTTCTGCTCGCCGATCGTCGACACGACCGCATCCGTCATCGACTTCCCGCACGGCAGACCCCGCGCCGTGCACGGGATAGACCGTATCACATCGGGCAAGGTCAACAACTTGTCACGCAGGGAGCGGTAGAGACGCCGAGCCAGCTGGTCCGGTGTCCAACCCGACCGATGCCAACAGATCCGGACGGCCGACGTCTCCGATGAACAGCGCGTCACCGGTCAAGACTCCCCAGGGCTCGTCATCGGGGTGCTCGAAGACCACGACCGAGATCGATTCAGGCGTGTGGCCGGGCGTGGCCCGGATCTCCAGGACAACCTCGCCGAGCGCGAGACGAGTGCCGTCGAGGAGCGGCTGGATGCGGGAAGTCCGCTTTCACGCCTTCCCCGAAGGAGATGGCCGCCCCGGTGGCTGCTGCAAGCTCGAGATGACCGGAGAGGAAATCGGCATGGAAGTGGGTCTCTATCACCCGCTCGATCCGGAGATCGTGGGCATGCGCGTCGGCGCAGGTACTGAGAGACGTCACGTTGCGGATCGACGACCACCGCACGACCGGTGGTCTCGTCACCGATCAGATAGCTGAAGAGCGACAGACAACCGAGCTGATACTGATGAAAGAACATGTCTGGCCTCCTCGACGACGATAACAACCTATACCCCTGGGGGTATATTCCAGAGGCCCTCGGCGCTACTCCTCGCGCCACGCACTACCGTCCGGTTCGCGGCCGTCGGCGCCGAGCACGAGGAGCCCGGCGACGAAGGCCCCCACCTCCGTGGTAACTGTCACACCCCGGTGCGAGAGTTCACGGCACCGTCGAGGTCGCCGCGGTCCGGCCCTCCCCCACCGTACGTCAGGGAGGTCGCCGTGCTCGCCGCGGTCCGCAGTGCCACGCTCATCGGCGTCGACGGGCAGCCCGTCACCGTCGAGGTCCACGTCTCGTCCGGTCTGCCCGCGTATCAGGTCGTCGGTCTGCCCGACGCCGCGGTGCGCGAGTCGCGCGAGCGCGTGCGCGCCGCGGTCCTGTCGTCGGGCCTGCGCGTGGCCGCAGAACGCGCATCACCGTCAACCTCGCGCCCGGCGACGTCCGCAAGACGGGCTCGGGATTGGATCTCGCGGTCGCGCTCGGGGTGCTCGGCGCCAACGACGCGCTGCCCGCCGGCGTGCTCGACGGCGTCGCGGTGCTGGGCGAGCTGGGTCTCGACGGTGCGGTGCGCCCGGTGCCGGGCGCGCTCGCGCTCGTCGACGCGCTCGCGCCGCAGCGGTGCGAACGCCGTCATCGTGCCGTTGGCGAACGCGTCCGAGGCCGACCTCGTCGGCGACGTGCGGGTGCGAGCGGCGCGACGTTGGGTGAACTTCGGGCCTGCCTCAAGGGTGAGGAGCCGTGGCCCGACTGGGATCCACCGGTGGCGCCGCCCGACGACGGGGCCGCCGACGGGATGCTCGACGACGAGGTGGTCGACCTCGCCGACGTCCGCGGGTTGCCGTTCGCCCGCGCGGGCCTTGGAGGTCGCAGCCGCGGGCGGACATCACCTGTTGTTCTGTGGCCCGCCGGGCACGGGCAAGACGATGTTGGCGCGCCGGCTGGGCACCATCCTCCCGCCGCTGTCACATCCGAGGCGCTCGAGGTCACCCGCATCCACTCCGCCGCGGGGATGCCCGTCGGCGGTCGGCTCGTGCGCCGCCGCCCGTTCCGCGCGCCGCACCACACCGCATCGACGGCGGCGCTCGTCGGTGGTGGCAGCGGTCGCGCCCGACCAGGAGAGATCACGCTCGCGCACCGGGGCATCTTGTTCTTGGACGAGCTCGGCGAGTTCGCACCGACCGCGCTCGATGCATTGCGGCAACCGCTCGAAGAGCGTGCGGTGCGCGATCTCGCGCCAGGGCGTGTCGCTGACGTTCCCCGCCGTGTTCCAGTTGGTGGCCTGCTCCAACCCGTGCCCGTGCGGTTCGGCGGGCAACGAGTGCCGCTGCAGCGATGCGCAACGAGAGCGGTACCGCCGCCGACTCAGCGCGCCCCTCCTCGATCGCTTCGACCTCCGTATGCGCGTCGACGCCCCCGAGTCCGACGACGTCGCCGGCGAGTCGTCGGCCGAGGTCGCCGTCCGCGTCGCGGTCGCGCACGAACGGCAACGGGCTCGCTACGCCGACTGGCCGTGGTCGCAGAACGCGCACGTGGCGGCCGGCGCGGTCCCGCGGCTGTTGCCACTCGGGGCCGAGGCCGACGACGTGTGGCGCGAGCTCATCGCTGATCGGCACCTCACCGGGCGCGGCGCCACCCGCATCCGTCGAGTGGCGCGAACGCTCGCCGATCTCGACGACAGCGCGGGCATCACCGCCGCGCACCTCGAGTCGGCTGCGGGCATGCGGGGAGACGTACCGTGAGCGGGCCCGAGGCCACCCCCCTCGACCCGATCGAGGTGGCGGCGGCGACGTTGGCGTCGTTGCCCGACATGACCCATCGCCGGTTGCGCGCCCTGATCGAGCGTGGCGGTGGCCCGATCGGCGCGCTGGCCGGTCTGGAGCGCGGATTGGCTGCCGCGGTGCTGTGCGACCGCGCACCCGCCGACGAGCTCGCCGCGCGCCAGTCGTTGGCACGCACGTGGCAGGTGGCAGCGCGGGGAGACCGCACCGCCGGCACGCTCGTGGCACGACGAACTCGGGTCTACATCGCAGGACGGCCGGGGTATCCACTCGACGAGGAGCTCCCCGATCGTCCCGAGGTGCTGTTGGCGGAGGGTGACGCCCCAGAAGCGCTCGACCGACCGCGGGTCGCCGTGGTCGGAACCCGGGCGGCAACACCCAACGGGCTCGACGACGCACGCGAGCTCGGTGCCACGCTGGCGCGTGCCGGGGTGACGGTGGTGAGCGGTCTGGCGATCGGCATCGACGGAGCGGTGCACGAAGGCGCACTCGACGCCGGCGGCACGGTGGTCGGAGTGGTGGCCACGGGGCTCGACGTCGTGTACCCGCGCCGACATCGGACGTTGTTCGAGCGGGTGCGCGCGTCGGGTCTGATCGTGAGCGAGCTCGCGTACGGCACCCAGCCTCGGCAGTACGCGTTCCCCGTGCGCAACCGGATCATCGCCGGGTTGGCGCAGTTGACCGTGGTCGTCGAAGCCACGCTGAAGGGCGGCGCCCGCCTCACCGCAGATCACGCCAACGACTACGGCCGCACGGTGATGGCGTACCCGGGATCTCGGCGCAACCCCGCGTCGGCCGGCACCAACCAGCTCATCTACGACGGTGCCACGGTCGTGCTCGATCCCAACGACGTGCTGCTCGCGTTCGGGGTTCAGCGGACCAGGTCCACGCGCCGATCAGCGCACGCTGCCGCTCGGTGATCAGGCCGCGGTGCTCGAGGCGTGCCACGGTGAACCGGCCACGCTCGACCAACTCGCCAGTCGCGCCCGGCTCACACCGTCACGCGTCGTCGCGGCGGTGCGGGCGCTGGAGCGCGACGGCTGGATGGAGCGGTCGCGCGGACTGTGCTGGCCTACACCCGCTCGGCGTTCGCGGCGAAGAGCTTGTCGCGCGCGTCGGCACCCAGATCGGCGGTGACGCGGTCGAAGGCCCCGTAGAGCTGGTCGAAGGTGCCGTGCATCGCGTCGACCGGGAAGTTGCTCGCGAACATGCACCGGTCGACGCCGAAGGAGTCGAGGCAGTGCTCGATCCACGGTGCGAACGCGCTCGCTTCCATCGAGTGGAGCGGCATGGCCAGACCCGACAGCTTGCAGTGCACGTTGCCGCCCAACGCCGCCAGCGCCGAGATCCCGCGCTTCCACAGCGCGAACTCCTCGGGCGAGTCGTCGACCGCGGCCAGCCGGCGTGCTCCACGACGACGGTGAGCTCACCCCAGTCGGCGAGCGCCGCGGCCGAGCTTTCGAGCAGGTCGGGATGCGCCATGAGCTCGAACACCAGGTCGCGCTCGGCGAGCGCGCGCAGGACGTCGTCAGGCGGGAGTGCCGAACCCGCCGCCCATCGGCCGGATGCCGCGGAACCGGGACGACGCCATCTGCTCGTCGAGCAACCGCTCGGTGTCGGCGATCGGGTCGTCGGGCACGATGCCGCCGATGATGGCGTCGGGATGGCCGGTCGCCTCGGCCAGCTCCTCCAGCTCCGCGGTCTCGTCGCCCGAGTGGCCGGCGGTCGCGGCGGCGACGTGCACGAACTTCACGACGTTGTAGTTCGCCGACTCCGAGAAGTAGGTGGCTGGTCGAAGCGGCGGATCATGCCCGAGACGTCACCCATGTCGAGCTCCTGCTGGCCCGCCAGGTACGGGTACCAGTCGGCGCGTGCCGGATCCCAGAGGTGGACGTGCGCGTCGACGATGCGTTCGATCGGTGCCGCCATTGGCTGCTCCTCGTGTCGCTACCGGTCCGAGCCGCCGGCCATCTCGGCGCAGCGTGCCGTCGACCCAGCCGGGGACGTCGGGACCGCCGAAGGAGATGCGTGCCCGCGGGGCGCGGGATGGCTGCGCAGGCCGAGCCAGTCCGTCGCCGACGACGAGCTCGGCCCCCGACAGCGCGCCGGTGCCGGCGTCGCTCACCAGGTAGGCGGCGAGCTCCGCGGCCGGCCGAGCGCCGAAGCATGGGCGGACTCCACGCTGATCGCGAACGCGTCCACCCGGTCGGCCGTCGCGGGTGCGCGGCACGGGAGAGCTGCGCGGCGGCTTGGGCCCGACTGCGACCCCCGGCCGTCGTCGCGTCGGCGACGGTGACGACCGGACCGGCCGCTCGCGTCGCCGGCGCAGATCGGCGACGGCCCGCACCCAGGCCGCGTCGGTGGCGATCCGGTCGGTGATCCCGGCGTGCTCGTCGAGCACGCGCTGCCACGCCGCGGCGTCGCCGGTGCACGCGCCGGCGGGTGCGTCGCCGCCGAGCGCCACGACCACCGCGTCGACCGGCCCCGACTCGCGGCCACGGCCGCGAGCTGCTCGGCGGCCGCCGCGAAATCCGTCGCGGCGTCGCGTCGACGGTCGACGCACTCGACGCCACGGCGCCGTGAGCGCGTCGCGATCGCGGCGCCCGACGCCGGTCGTCGGTCACGACGACGGCACGTGCGCGCACCGTCGCGCGGCGGTCGCCGCGTCGGGCGGGCTCGTCGAACACGGTGCGCGAGACGGGGGTTGCCCGCCGCCGTTGCTCGCCTGCGCCGCCTCGGCGGGCCGAGCACGGTGGGGCCGAGCACCTCGAGCAGCCGCGGGCAGCGACTCCGATGTCGGTGGTGCGCGCCACCTCGAGAAGCTGGGGCGGCGACCATCACACGCCGACCTCCGAGCCGTTCGAGAAGATCACCTGGCCGCTGCACCCACGCGAAGTCGTCGCTCGCGAGGTAGGCGCCGATCGGCCCGAGGTGCTCGGGCGGCGGCACGTCGTCGAGCGAAAGCGACAGGCCGCCGGTCGGCCGAGTCGCGCCCGGTCCGGCTGCCGGCGCCCGCCTGGCGCGAGACCGCCCCGAGTCACCATCCGGGTGGCGGCGATCGGCGACAGCGCGTTGACCGTGACCCCAGTCGGGGCCGCCTGCCCGAGCTGCCAGGTGAGGCGGCGACGGCGCGCTTCGCGCAGCTGTATGCCCCGGCGTCGGCGGGGCGCCACCCGAGCCCGAGGTGACACCGAGGATCCGCCCGTGCCCGGCCGCGGCCATGATCGGCAGCGCGGCGCGGAGCACGTTGAGGTAGCCGTCGAGGTGAACCGTCGAGCACGCGGCCCAGTCGTCCTCGGCGCCCGGCCGCGAAGCCCGTGGGCCGGCGTGATGCCGGCGACGTTGACACCGCGTCGAGCGCGGCCGAACTCGTCGACGAGGTCCGGCGAAGAGGCGCAGGACCGCGTCGGCGTCGGTCACCGAGATGTTCGACGCCCGGGCCGCGCCGCCGGCATCAACGATGCGCTCCGCGGTGGTCTCCGTCGGCCGGCGCCGCTGCTCGGGCCCGTCGACGGTGACACCCGGGGTCGACGGTCACGACGAAGGCGCCCGTGCGGCCCAGCGCCTCGGCGATCGCGGCGCCGATGCCGCGCGCCACCGCCGGTGACGACCGACGACACGCGTGCCGTCGTTCGCTGCGGGCATGATCGCCCCTCGCGTGCGCTCGCGGCGCTCGGGTGCGTCGAGCTCGAGCGCTCGACTCGGAGACCGGCGAAGTCGCCGCGTTCGCGCCAGTCGTGCGAGCAGCTCGCTGGTACCCGAAGAAGTCGCCGAAGCCCGCCGCCGTAGGTGCCGCTGCGCGGGTTCATGCAGGCACGGGTCGCCCTCGAAGTTGATGCCGGGACGGTGTGCAGGCCGCCATGAACGCGCTCGCGTCCCGGAGGTGCTGACGATCAATGTCGGTCCAGCCTTCTTCGGCCTCGGCGCTTCACGTCGAACACCTCGCACGCCCCGCTCGTCGAGCAGCCACGATGGTGGCGGCGATGTGCTCGGCGCCGCGCGACGACCAGGTGCGTGTAGTTGACGGTGATGACCGCCTGCTGCCGGGCGCCGGCATGAGGAACATGTTCGGGAAGCCGGCAGTCATCATGCCGAAGAGCGTGCTCGGACCGTCCGTCCACTTCTCGGCGATGGTCACACCGTCGCGACCGACGATCGTGGTGACCGGCACGTCGGGGAAAGGCGTGAGCTCGGCCTCGAAACCGGTCGCATAGACGATGCAGTCGACGCTCGATACTCTTGCCCGTCCACGACGACACCCCGTTCGGTGACCCGCTCGATGCCCGCCGGGCAGTCGACGAGCGTCACATCGGGGCGGTTGAACGCGTCGAGGTACTCGTCGTGGAAGCACGGCCGCTTGCACAGGTACCGGTAGTACGGCTTCAGGATCTCGGCGACACGTCGGGATCGGTCACGATCTCCTCGACCCGAGCCCGGTGCTCCTCCATCACCCCGTAGTCGAACTCCTCGACGCATCGCGGCGATGGTCTTCGGGCGACATGTCCGGCGTCGACTGCGGATTCGAGACCACGCGCATAGTGGTGGGTCCAGCCGTCGTCGATGAGGTCCGTTCGACGGGCACGCCCGATCATCACGGCCTGGAAGTTCTCCATGCGGTCCCGTTGCCACCCGGGCTGAGAGCTCGGCGAACTCGGCGGTCGTCGGGTCGGTTGCCACGCACACCGATCGCCGACGGCGTGCGCTGGAACACGTAGAGGTGCTGCGCCGACGCCGCCAGCGGCGGGACGCCTGGATCGCGCTGGCCCCGGTCCCGATGATCCCGACCACCTTGTCGGCCGAGTTGGTGAGGTGCGGATCGTCGGGCCTGCCGCCCGTGTAGTCGTAGTCCCAGCGGGCGGTGTGGAACGAGCGGCCCCGGAACTGCTCCATCCCCGGGATCGCGGGAAGCTTCATGAGGTTGAGGATCCCGGGCGCCATGACGAGGTACCGGGCCCGGATCACGTCACCCCGATCGGTGTGGAGGACCCACCGCGGAGGTGTTTCTCGTCCCACTCGGCTCGCCTCGACCCCAGTGTGGAAGAGCGCGTCGTCGATCAGGTCGTACCGTGCGCGATCGCCTCGAGGTGCCGCGAATCTCGTCACCCGACGCGTAGCGCATCGTCGGGATGTAGCCCATCTCCTCCAGCATCGGCATGTATATGTACGACTCGACGTCGCACATCACACCCGGGTAGCGATTCCAGTACCAGGTGCCACCGATACCGCCGGCCCGGTCGATCAGGCGGATCCGCTCAACACCGGCGTCGCGCAAGTTGGCGCCGACCACGACGCCGGCGAGACCGGCGCCGATCATCGCTACGTCGATCTCGTCGTCGAGCGGTTCACGCTCGACGAGGGTCTGAAGGGATCGTGCGATACGACGCGAAGCGCTCATCGTTCGCCAGGTCCCGCGTCACGGCGCGACCCTCGAGCGAGCGCTTGTCGCCGTTCCTCCTCGTACTTGCGGTAGACGACCTCCCTGTCGAATCGGGACGTGGCACGGCTACGCGGTCATCGACACCTCGCAGTCGTCGAGTCCTCGTGGACGTAGTCTTTGGCGACACCGACACGAGGAAGGCCGAACCGTTGAGCAGTGCGTCGAGCCCGGCCCGGCCGCCCGCCCGGCGTCAGTTCACGCAGCCCCGGGTCGCGGAGATGGTCGCCGAGATCCTGCGCTCGCGCATCGTCGACGGCGTGTTGCCCGACGGTTCGATGCTGCCGAAGCAGGACGACCTCATCGAAGAGTTCCAGGTGTCGCGACCTTCGTTCCGCGAGGCGCTGCGCATCCTCGAGAACGAAGGGCTCATCTCGGTGCGTCGCGGGAACGTCGGCGGCGCGCAGGTGCACGCGCCGACGTCGGAGAACGCGGCGCGCACCCTCGGCCTCGTGCTGCAGGCCCGTCAGGTCGACCTCGACGATCTCGCCGACGCCCTGGCGGTGATCGAGCCGGCGTGCGCAGCCCACTGCGCGCTCCGTGCCGATCGACACGCGGCGCTCATCCCGCAGCTGCGCGCCTTGAACACCGAGGCGCGGGGTATCGACATCGGCGATCCCGTCGGTGCCGCGCGCGTCGCCGCGGAGTTCCACGACGCGATCATCACCGGTTGCGGCAACGCCACGCTCGTCATCGTGATCGGCGCGCTCGAACGTCTCTGGTCGCTGCACGAACGAGCGTGGGCCGACTACTCCCACGCGACGGGCGACCGCCCCGACCATCCGCTCCGCCAGAGCGTACTCGAGGCGCACGAGGCCATCACCGACGCGATCGACGAGGGCGATCCCGCGCTCGCGCACCAACGCGCCGCCGCGCACCTGGCGATGACGCAACCCCAGGTGCTCGACCACCGGCAGTCGCAGCGCATCTACATCACGAACACCGACGCCAACCACCGGGCCACGGGCGACGGCCGCAACCACGACGCGCGCTGAGTGCGTCGACCGTCGCGTCGTCATCACATCACTCGCCCTCGCCGCCGGTTCGCGAGAGGTAGGTCGCCTCGATCTCGTCGATGCGCCCGTGGACCTCTTCGCCGGTGCCACTGATGGCGATCCGGCCGCGCTGCATCACGTAGACGCGGTCGGCGATGTGGAGCGCCTGGCGGACGTGCTGCTCGACCAGGAGGACGCCGGTCGACCGCTCGGTCGCGACCCGGCGCACGGTCTGGAGCAGGCGCCGCACGATGAGCGGCGCCAGACCGAGCGACAGCTCGTCGACCAGCAGCAGCTTCGGGCTGCGGCGACGGCGCGCGCCAGCGTGAGCATCTGCTGCTCGCCGCCCGAGAGCAGGCCGGCGGTGCGTCCCATGAGCGGTTCGAGCTCGGGGAAGAGGTCGATGGCGTCGGCGCGGGAGACACCCGCGACGCGGAGGTTCTCCTCGGCGGTGAGCGCCATGAACACCGAACGCTCCTCGGTGACGAACCCCATCCCGCGACGGGCGCGGCGGAGCAGCGGCGCCTTCGTCGACCGCGCCCCGGAAGATGACCTCACCCGAGATCGCGGGGAGCTCGCCCGCGAGCGTGAGCAGCGTGGTCGTCTTGCCGGCGCCGTTCGGTCCGATCAGGGCCACGACCTCGCCGGGGTCGACGCGCAGGTCGAGGTCGCGGACGACCGCGATCGCGCCGTAGCCGGCGGCGAGGCCACGGCACTCGAGGAGCGGGCCGCCCGGCGTGGCTCATGACGACGCTCCTCGGCGCCGTCGCCAGCTGCGCCGACCGTGCGGCACCGCGATCCGTCGCGCGTCGGGCGCCGTCCTCGCCGAGGTACGCGGCGATGACCGCGGGTCGTTGCGGATCTCCGCGGGCGTTCCCTCGGCGATCTTGCGCCCGAAGTCGAGCACCACGATGCGGTCGCACACGCGGAGCACGAGGTCGACGTCGTGCTCGATGAGCAGGACGGCCATGCCGCGCTGGTCGGCGAACCGGCGCACGAGATCGCCGAGCTCGCTCGTCTCGCTGTCGTCGAGGCCGGCGGCGGGCTCGTCGAGCAGCAGGACCGACGGCGCCGACGCGATGGCG
Organism: uncultured Actinomycetes bacterium; assembly: GCA_963756895.1. GTDB lineage: Bacteria > Actinomycetota > Acidimicrobiia > IMCC26256 > DASPTH01 > DASUAS01. Next base: position 425,773 of record CAVWPI010000008.1, read on the forward strand.
CGGGCGATCCCGACGAGACGCCGCCGACCGTAGGGCAGCTCGCCGGGAGGCGGTCGAGGTCGTCCTCGAGCCCGAACTCGCGGGCGCTGCTCACGGCGGTCGGCGGCAGGACCGGTCGGGCCGGCCAGAACAGGTCGCGGAGCCCGGAGAACCGCGTCCGCCCCCGGCACCCGGCGTGGAGGTTCTCGGCGACCGAGATCTCCTCGAACAGCTCGAGCGACTGGAACGAACGCCGGAGCCCGGCGCGAGCCCGCCGGGCCGGGCCCCACGACCGCCCGACCATCGGGGTGCCGTCGAGCACGCACCCGCCTGCGTCGGCTTCGTGAAGCCGGTGAGCGCGTCGATGATCGTCGTCTTCCCGGCGCCGTTCGGGCCGATCAGCCCGACGACCTCGCCGGGCGCGACCCGGAAGCTGACGTCGTCGACGGCGACGACCGCGCCGAAGCGGACGGTCAGGTCCTCGACGTCGAGCGTCGCCGGCGTCACCTCGCTGGGTGGCGCGTCGACGAGCTGCTCGCGGGGCGGCGTGCGGCGAAGCCGCAGCCGGAGCTTGCCGATGCCCCGCACGTCGTTGAGCACCACGCTCGCGATCCCGTTCGGGTTCAGGATCAGGATCACGATCAGCGTGACCCCGCCGATGGTGACGAGCCACGAGCCGAGGTCGATCCAGTCGAGCGGGATCGAGCCGACGCCGCCGGGCGCGAGGTTGCCGCCGAAGACCGCGCCGAGCACCCAGCCGACACCGCCGGCGACCGCGTTGCCGACCGTGTTGATCGATTGGAACGGGTCGAAGCGGCTGTAGACGACGGTCGTGTCCTTGAACGCGAGCAGGATGCCGCCGAACGACGCGATCGCGGCGGCGACGCTGAACGCGTAGAGCTTCGCGCCGAAGACGCTGATCCCGAGCGACGCGGCGGCGCGCTCGTTGTTGCGCACCGCGATGAGGCGTCGACCCGATCCGGAGCGGCGGAGGTTGGCGACCATGAGCGCGGCGAGCACGAACACGCCGAGGCACACCACGAGATAGCGGTCCGGGTGGTCGGCCGCGCTGACGTCCCACCCGAACACCTTGATCCGGCCGATCGTCGTGACGGACCCGAAGTCGCCGGTGAAGTACTGGTTGCTGAACACCACCTGCTGGATCGCGAACCCGAGCCCGAGCGTGACGACGGCGAGGTTCACGCCCCGCGTGCGGAGCGCCGGGATGGCGAAGACCGCCCCGACCAGGATCGCGAAGACGACACCGGCGAGGAACGCGAGCTCCGCCGGCCAGTGCTCCTGTCCCACGAGCCGGGACGCGACGAGGGCGCCGAGACCGCCGATCGCGTACTGCGCGAGCGAGAGCTGGCCGGCGTACCCGGTGAGCACGACGATCGAGAGGATGAACACGCCGACGATCAGGGACGTGTACACCGCGGTCGACCAGGTCGCGTCGAACGCGAAGACGTTCAGGAGCAGCAGCGCGCCGACGGCGACGACGAGGAACCAGCGGGTCACGACGCCGGTGCCGAGGTCGGGGAGCCGCTCGAGCACGTGGCTGCGCAGCGGCAGCGCCTTGCCGCGGACCACCAGCACGACGACGATCACGAGGAACGGCAGCGCCCGCTGGAGCCCGGTCGCGCCGTTCTCGATCCCGAAGGTGTCGTGGAGGAACGTCGAGATGTCGCTCGAGTACGTCAGGACCTCGCTCTCGGCGATGCCGAGCGCGATGCCGCCGAGCAACGTCAGCGGGAACGAGCTGAAGCCACCGATCAGCGCGACCGCGAGCGCCGACACCGTCACCACGATCGTGAACACGGTGAGGCTCAGCCCGGCGTTCGGCGCCAGCAAGATGCCGGCGAAGCCCGGCGGTCGCACCGCCGATCGCCCACGTGACGGTGGCGAGCAGGTTCGGCGACCAGCCGAGCGCCGACACCGCTCGCTCGTTCTCGGCGCTCGCCGAGATCGCGAGCCCGATCTTCGTGTACCGGGTGAACGCCCACAGCGCGAACGTGAGCACGATGGCGATCCCGAGCAGGATCAGCCGGTCCTGCTGCACGACGACGCGTCCCAGCTCGCCGTCGAATCCGAACCATTCGTGCAGGGTGTAGTTGCGCGTCGGCAGGAACTGGTCGACCTGGTGGAAGTCGTTGTCCCAGAGCTTCTGGCCGGCGAGTCCCTGGAGCACGATCAGCACGCCGAGCGTCGCCACCAGCCGCACGAGCGGCGCCGCCGCGCGCATGAAGCGGAGGATGCCGTTCTGGATCGCGACGCCGAGGAGCGCGGCAAACAGCACCGCGACCGGGATCGCCGCCCCGACCGGCCAACCGTGGTCCTCGACCAGCGTCAGGAAGCAGAAGAACGCAGCGAACATCGCGATCGCGCCGTGCGCGAAGTTGACGATGCCCGAGCCGCGGTAGATGAGCACGATGCCCTGCGCGAGCAGCGTGTACGCCGCGCCCGCACCGAGTCCGAGGATCGCGAATTGGACGGCCTGCGCCACGGCTGCCCTCAGGCGTTCGTCGGCGAGCGGCACCCGTCACGGTGACCGCCGGTGACCACACGTCCGGCGTCGACCGGCCGTCACTTGATGTACTGCGTGACGTCGATCGGCTCCTTCGTCGGTGACGACGTTCTTGCCGTTGAACCGAGAGACGTACACGTAGTGGTTCGAGCTCGACTTGAACACGCTGAACCCGGGCGTGGACGGCGTCCACGGCGGCGTCAGCCCCAGGAGATCGACGTCCTGCGCGGACTGGAGGGCCTGCACGACGGCTCGGGCGTGAACGAGTCGAGCGTCCTTGGTGACGTTCACGAACGCGAGCGTGGAGATCCACGGCGCGAAGTCCGTGCGGCTTCAGTTCGCCATGCTGAGGTCCTTCTTCCCCGACGCCTTCATGTCGGCGAAGAACTGCTTGAGACCGGGGAAGTTCTTGACGTTATCTGCGCCGGGTACGGGAACGAGTCCGAGAGCACCGTGCCCTTCGTGATGTCGCGGTACTTCCGCAGCGTGTCGATGGCGAAGGTCCCGGGGTTGCCACCCAGCGGGATCTTCGCGTTGAGCTGCGCCATCGCGGCGATGAGCTGGGTGGGACCGCGTCGCTGTGCGAGATGAGGATCGCCTCGGGGTTCTCACGCTGGACCTCGGCGATGTAGGGCGCGTAGTCGGTCGCGCCCGTCGCGACCGCGACGTCGCAGGCGATGTCGACGCCGATGGCGGTGAACATGGGCGCGATGAAGCCCTTGAAGGTCGCCCCGGTGGGCGCGTCGGTGCGGATGAGGCAGATCTTGTGTCCTTGTCCTCCTTGAACCCGACCGCGGTGCCGAGGTAGGCGGCGATGACCCCGGCCGAGATGGGATACGAGACGCTCGACCCGAACTCGGAGATGTCGGTCCCACCGATGCCGATGCGGGGGATACCCGCCGGCTCGAGCACGTCGACGACCCCGGCCGGGTTGTTGAACGTGAGGTCGTTGAGCGTCGCGACGACGCCGTCGTCGACCATCTGCCGCGCGCAGGCCACCTCGCCGTTGGCGTCGCTCCTCGAGTCGCAGACGTCGGCTTGCGAGCTTGGCGCCGTTCGCGCCCACGCCGCCGCGCTTGTTGAACGCCGCGACCGACGCGAGCAGCGCATCCTTCACCTCGGGGTTCGACGCCAGCGGGCCCGGTGAGGGCGGTGATCATGCCGACCTTGACGGCTTCACCGGAGCCACCGCCGGACTGCGCGGACGCGATACCGCCCGCGAACGGGAGCGCGGCGACCGCGAGGAGCATGGCCACGCCCGCAACCAGCGGACGCCGAGTTGCGTGCCGAACCGTCGACGTGCTCGCCGTCGGGTCGGTGACGCGATTCCTGACGAGGTGCGTCCTGCCGTTCACGGTCTCCCCCCGGAGGTGTCGAGCTCTGCCTGGATCAGCTGTGCCTGATCGGGGGGCAGTATCGATTCGGCCGCGCTTTCATGTCAAGTTTTGCTGTCTTTGAGAAGATGACCTGCTACTCGCCGGTGAACTGCGGGTCGCGCTTCTCCATGAACGCGCGCACCGCTTCCCGGGCGTCGTCGCTCCCGAGGTTCACCACCTGCGCCGCGGCCTCGGCCTCGACCGCTTCGGCGAAGGTGACGGTGAACGCCTGGTCGAGCAGGTGCTTGGTCTGCGAGAGCGCGACCGGCGCCATCTGCAGGAGACGGGCGACCACGGTGTCGACGGCGTCGTCGAGCGCCGCGGCGGGGACCACGCGGTTCACGATGCCGATGCGCTCGGCCTCGCCCGCGTCGATCACCTCGGCGAGGAAGGCCAGCTCCTTCGCCTTGTGCATGCCGATGAGGCGCGGGAGGAGCCACGAGCCGCCGTAGTCGATGCTCAGGCCCCGCTGCACGAAGATGGCGCTGAAGCGCGCCGCGTCGGACGCGATCACGAGGTCGCACCCGAGGGCGAGGTTCAGCCCGGCGCCGGCGGCGACGCCGTTCACCTTGGCGATGGTCGGCTTGCCCAGATCGCGGAGGGCCGCCGCGCTGCGGCCCACGCCGCGCATGTGCTCGAGTCGGCCACCGGTGCCGCGCGGCATCTCCTGCGCCACGAGGTCGGCGCCAGCGCAGAACCCCTTGCCGGCGCCGGTGACCACGAGCACGCGGTCGTCACGGTTGGCGGCGACCTCCTCGAACACGTCGCGGAGGTCGCCCCACATGGCGCGGGTGATCGAGTTGAGCTTGTCGGGGCGGTTGAGCGTGAGCGTCACCACGCCGTCGCGTCGCTCCACGAGGAGGTCGGACATGCGCCGCTACCGTAGCGGTGTGGGCCTCAACCCGTTCCGTTCCCAGGCCAAGCGCAGCAGCGACATCGTGATCGTCGCCGTCGCGCTGATCGTGGTAGCGGCGCTGGTGCTCTGGGCCGTGTTCGGCTGAGGCGACGACGCCGCGTGCACCGCGCCGACGTACCTGACGGGCCGGTCGAGGTCCGCCACATGCACCCCTACCAGGCGGTGAAGACGTACCGCTGCCCCGGGTGCGACCACGAGATCCCGCCCGGGCTCGGTCACGAGGTCGTGGTGCCGCGCGACGCGCCCGAGGAACGGCGTCACTGGCACACCTCCTGCTGGCGTCGCGTCGAATCCGGTCGCGCGCACGACTGAGCGCCGCGCTCGAGCAGGGCGTCCGCGACGGGCGGACGACGCCCGGGACCGGGTCGTCAGAACGCGCCTTCGATCACGTCGATCACCGGGATCGCGTCACGGGCCGCGAGCACGGAGGCGACGTCGAAGCGCAGCGTGCGCGTCCGGGCCTCGGGATGCGCGTCGAGCCAGCGCATCGCCAACGTGCGGAGGCGGCGCTGCTTGGCGAACGTGACCGCCTCGGCGGGCAGTCCGAACGCGGTGCTCCGGCGCGTCTTGACCTCACAGAACACGAGCGTGCGCCCGCGCGCGACGACGACGTCGAGCTCGCCGTCGCGGCAGCGCCAGTTGCGGTCGAGCACGCGGTAGCCGGCGTCGGCGTACCAGCGAGCCACCAGGTCCTCGCCGGCGTCGCCGAGCACACGCCTCGGATCTGGCCGCGGATCGCGTGCCCGCCACGCTCAGCTGTCCCGGCTGAGTTCCTCGATGTTGACGTCCTTGAACGTCACGACGCGGACGTTGGCGACGAAGCGCGCGGGCCGGTACATGTCCCAGACCCACGCGTCCTGCAGCTCGAGCTCGAAGAAGGTCTGGCCCTCGTCGGTACGCACGTCGAGCTTCACCTGGTTGGTGAGGTAGAAGCGCCGTTCGGTCTCGACGACGTACGAGAACATCGGGAGGACGTCCCGATACTCCTTGTAGAGCTGGAGCTCGATCTCCGTCTCGTACCGCTCGAGGTCCTCAGCGCTCACGCCGACTCCGCTCGCTCACGCAGACCCCTCTCAACCGTGTCCGTACTGTAACGACGGCCCGGCGCGGTGCGCGTCACTCAGTCGCGCTTCTCCTTGACCTTCGCGGCCTTCCCGACCCGGTCTCGGAGGTAGTAGAGCTTCGCCCGGCGGACGTCGCCCCGGGTGATGCGCTCGATCTTGGCCAGGATGGGCGAGTGCACCGGGAAGGTGCGCTCGACGCCGACGCCGAAGCTCACCTTGCGGACGGTGAAGGTCTCGCGACTGCCGTCGCCCTTGCGCCGGATCACGATGCCCTGGAACACCTGGACCCGCTCGCGGTTCCCTTCGACCACGCGCACGTGCACCTTCAGGGTGTCGCCGGGTGCGAAGTCGGGGATGTCGTCGCGCAGCTGGGTGCGGTCGACGAGGTCGGTGGCGTTCATCGGAAGACTCCGGGATCGAGGAACCAGCGATGTTACCTGGCGTTCCCGGCGTCCGGGAATTCGCGCAGCAGGGCGTCGTCGGCGGCGGAGAGGCCGTCGGGCAGGAGGTCGGGCCGGCGGGCCTGCGTGCGGCGCAGCGCGGCCGCCCGTCGCCAGCGCTCCACCCGCGCGTGGTCCCCGCTGGCGAGCACCTCGGGCACCGTGTGGCCACGGAACTCGGCCGGCCGGGTGTACTGCGGGTACTCGAGCAGCCCGGTGGCGAAGGACTCGTCGGCGCCCGAGGCCTCGTTGCCCATGACCCCCGGTACGAGGCGGGCGACCGCGTCGACGACGACAGCCGCCGCCGCCTCCCCGCCCGGCGAGCACGAAGTCACCGACCGACAGCTCGCCGTCGCAGAGGTGGTCGGCCACCCGCTGGTCGACGCCCTCGTACCGACCGCACAGCAGCGAGAAGCCGTCGCCGGCCGCGAGCTCGGTGGCGACCGAGTGGTCGAACCGCCGGCCGGCAGCCGACAGCAGCAACAGGGGGCGGGGCGGTTCGGCGGACTCGACGGCGGCGAAGATGGGTTCCGGGGCCATGACCATGCCCGCGCCGCCGCCGAAGGGCGTGTCGTCGACCGAACGGTGGCGGTCGGTCGTGTGCTCGCGCAGGTCGTGGACCCGCAGGTCGAGCCGGCCCGCGGCCCGCGCCTTGCCCAGGAGCGATGCGTCGAACGGCCCCGCGAACCACTCCGGGAAGATGGTGAAGACGTCGATGCGCATCAGAGATCGAACAGGCCCTCGGGCGGGTCGACGACCACGACGCCGTCGCGCTGCTCGACGACGAAGACCATCGGCACCAGCGCACCGCCGTCGAGCACCAGCAGGTCGTGCGCCGGGTTGGCCTCCACCGCCACGACGCGACCCACGGTCGCGCCCGACCGGTCCTGCACCTCGGCCCCGACGACCTCGTGCACCCAGAGCTCGCCTTCGGGGAGCTCGGCATCATCGCCTTCGAGCCGCGCGGCGCTGAGCTCGAGCCCTTGCAACGCCTCGGCGGCGGTGCGGTCGTCGACGCCCTCGAAGTGCACCAGCAACCGGTCCTGGTGCGGCCGCGAGGTCGCGATGACCAGTTCGCGGTCGGCGGCGTAGAGCACCGAGCCGGGCTCGGCCCGCTCGGGCCGGTTGCTGGTGAAGCGCACGGCGATCTCGCCGCGCAGCCCGTGCGCCCGTCCCACTCTCCCGACGACGAGGCGGTCGCCCGGGGCGGGCGCCTCCATGTCCGGGGCTGCCCTACTCGACGATGTCGACGTTGGCCTTCACGCCGTCGGCGGTACCCGCGGCCCGCACCAGCTGGCGCAGGGCCTGGATCACGCGCCCGCGCTTGCCGATGAGCCGGCCCATGTCGGAGGGGTTGGCGTGCACCATCAGCGCGACTTCACCGCCGCGCTCCTCCACGTCGACCTCGATCGCGTCGGGGTCGTCGGCGAGGTTGCGGGTGACGTACTCGGTCACCGCGAGCGCACGCGCGCTGCCGGCGGGGTCTTCGTCGATGCGGTTGCCCTCGGCACCGACCTCGTCGACGAAGTCGTCGTCGTAGGTGTCGTCGCTCATTCGGAAGCCTCGTCTGCGGTTGCTTCTTGGGCGGGAGCGTCGTCGGCCGGTGCCTCGGCGGCGGGGGCTTCGTCGGCCGGCACTTCGTCTGCCGGTGCCTCGGCGGCGGGCGCCTCGGCCTTGGCCTCGGGTGCGGGGGCCGCAGGCGCCTCGGGTGCCGGCTTCGCCTGCTTCTCGCCGCGCGCCACCTTGCCGGTGACGTAGCCGCGACGGGAGAGCTTGGTCACCGCGGGCTTGCTGCGCTCGGACTCGTACTGGGCCCACACGCCCTGCTCGGTGAGCAGCTTCTGCACCTGCTCGGTGGGCTGGGCGCCCTTGCGGAGCCACGCCAGTGCGGAGTCGGCGTCGATCTGGCAGAACGACGGGTCCTGGCGGGGGGCGTACTGCCCGATGATCTCGATGAAGCGCCCGTCACGGGGCTTGCGGCCGTCGGCCACCACCACGCGGTACGTCGGCTGCTTCTTCTTGCCTACCCGCATCAGGCGGATCTTCACGGCCACGGAGGGCTTCCTTCTGTTTCGGAGACTCGTCTCGGCGTCGGGGCGCGACGGCGCAGCCCGGCAAACTGCGAAGGGTCAGACTACCCGACCCGCCGCCGGGCGGGCGAGCCGCCGCAGCAGGGAGACTGAGCCGATGCCGCACCAGGACCTCGGGACCCTCACCTACGACGTCGACGGAGCCGTGGCCCGCATCGTGCTGAACGATCCCGGACGGGCCAACAGCCAGACGTCGGAGATGGTCCACGCGTTCGACGACGCCCTCACCCTCGCCGACCGCGACTACGCGGTGAAGGTGGTGGTGATCAAGGCGAACGGCAAGGGGTTCTGCGCCGGGCACGCCGCCGGCGGCGGGTACACGTACCCCGAGTTCGCCGAGAACATGGAGCACTGGGACTCCGTCTGGAAGGCGCAGTCCGACCTCTTCCTGTGGCCGACCCTGCGGCTCTGGGAGTTCCGCAAGCCGACCATCGCCCAGGTGCACGGCTACGCGCTCGGTGGTGGCACCTACTGGGCCCTGCTGCCCGACATCACCGTGGCCTCGGACGACGCGTACTTCCAGATGCCGCTGGTGCAGGGCCTCGGGTTCCCCGGCGGCGAGACCATGATCGAGCCCTGGGTGTTCATGAACTGGAAGCGCACCTACGAGTACCTCTACACCGCGCAGACCCTGACTGCGGTCGAGGCACTCGAGATGGGTCTCGTCAACCGGGTCGTGGCGCGCGACGACCTCGACGCGACCGTCGACGAGCTCGCCGCGCACGTGGCGCGTGCACCACTGTCGACGCTCATGGCGACCAAGCAGCTCGTCAAGCGCGCGTGGGAGCTCATGGGCATGCGCGTGCACCTGCAGATGTCGACCGACGTGATGGCCGTCACCGCCAAGACGCGCGACGCGCACGAGCTGCGCATGGAGATGGCCGAGCGTGGGCTCCGACCCCGTCAGCAGGCGGCGCGCGACGACGCCGACTGACCACTGCTGGAGACCTACTGCTGGAGACCTTCGAGCTCGCTGAGGTCCATGCCCGGCGGGAGCTTCATGCGGCCCTTGCCCATGCCCTTCATCATCTGCTGCACGGTCTTGAACTGCTTGAGCAGCGCGTTGACGTCGGCCGGGGTGACGCCGCTGCCCTCGGCGATGCGGACCCGACGGGAGCCGTTGATGACCGACGGGTTCTCGCGCTCGGCCGGCGTCATCGAGCAGATGATCGCTTCGATGCGGTTGATCTCGCCGTCGTCGATCTCCGCGTTCTTGATCTCCTTGGGCACGCCCGGGAGCATGCCGAGGACGTTCTGCAGCGGACCCATGCGCCGCACCTGACGCATCTGGTCGAGGAAGTCCTGGAGCGTGAGCTGCCCCTTGCGCAGCTTCTGCTCGGCCTTCTCCATCTCCTCCTGGTCGAAGGTCTCCTCGGCCTTCTCGATCAGGGTGAGCACGTCGCCCATGCCGAGGATGCGGCTGGCCATGCGGTCGGGGTGGAACGGCTCGAACTCGTCGAGCTTCTCCCCCGTACCGGCGAAGAGGATCGGCTTGCCGACGACCTCCTTCACCGACAGCGCGGCGCCGCCGCGCGCGTCGCCGTCGATCTTGGTGAGCACGACGCCGGTGAGGCCGACGGCCTGGTCGAACTCGGTGGCGACGTTCACCGCCTCCTGTCCGGTCATCGCGTCGACGACCAGCAGCGTGTCGTTGGGCTGCACGATGTCGCGCACCTGGACCAGCTCGTCCATGAGCTCGGCGTCGATCTGCAGACGACCGGCGGTGTCGACGATGATCACGTCGCGACCGAGGCGCGCGGCTTCTTCCCGTGCGCCGCGCGCGACCGCGACCGGGTCGGTCGCCTCCGAGTACACGGGTACGCCGATGCGCTCGCCGAGCACGCGCAGCTGCTCGACCGCGGCGGGGCGTTGGAGGTCGGCGCCCACGAGCAGCGGCCGGCGGTTCTGGCTCTTGAGCAGGCGGGCGAGCTTGGCCGACGCGGTCGTCTTCCCGGAGCCCTGGAGGCCCGCCATCATCACGACGCTGGGCGGCTTCGACGAGGTCGTGAGCTTGCCGGTGGTGCCGCCGAGGGTCTCGACCAGCTCCTCGTTGACGATCTTGATGACCTGCTGCGCGGGCGAGAGGCTCTTGGCCACCTCCGCGCCCTGCGCGCGCTCCTTCACGCGCCGGATGAAGTTGCGGGCGACGACGACGTTGACGTCGGCCTCGAGCAGCGCCACCCGCAGCTCGCGACAGACCTCGTCGATCTCCTTGTCGGTGAGCTTCCCGCGGCTGCGGAGCTTGGTGAAGATGCCGTCGAAGCGGTCGGCGAGCGTGTCGAACATGGTCGCCTCAGGCTAGCGACCGCGCCCTCCGCCATTTGGCGCCGCTCGACGGCGACATGCGCCTGCCAGCGGCGCCACAACGCGGGTGGTCAGGCGTCGAGCAGGGCGGCGACGAAGGCCTCGGGTTCGAACTCGACGAGGTCGGCGGCGCGCTCGCCCACCCCGATGAGCTTCACCGGGATGCCCAGCTCGGCCTCGATCGCGAGCACGATGCCGCCCTTGGCGGAGCCGTCGAGCTTGGTGAGCACGACGCCGGTGACGTCGACCGCGTCCGCGAACTGGCGGGCCTGGGTGAGACCGTTCTGGCCGGTGGTGGCGTCGAGCACCAGGAGCACCTCCTTGAGCGCGCCCGGTGTGCGGTCGACGATGCGCTTCAGCTTCTCCAGCTCGGCCATGAGGTTGGTCTTGGTGTGGAGCCGCCCGGCGGTGTCGACGAGCACGAGGTCGGCGTCGCGACTGGCTGCGGAGCTCATGGCGTCGTAGACGACCGAGCCGGGATCGGCGCCCTCCTGCCCGCGCACGATGCCGGCGCCGGTGACCTCGGCCCAGTGCGTCAGCTGCTCGGCGGCGGCGGCGCGGAACGTGTCGGCGGCGGCGAGGACGACGGTGCGACCGTCGTCGGCGGCCCGCTGCGCGACCTTGGCGATGGTCGTGGTCTTGCCCACGCCGTTGACGCCCACGAACATCCACACGTTGGGTTCGCCGTCGGTGTGGCTGAGCGCGCGGCGGCTTCTCGCCGTCGTCGAGCAGCGCCACCAACTCGGTGTGGAGCAGGGCCATCAGCGCGTCGGAACCGTCGGTCCGCTCGGCCCGGGCCCGGTCCTTCACGTCGCCGAGGATCCGCTCGGTGACGGGCATGCCGACGTCGGCCATCAGCAGGGTGTCCTCGAGGTCGTCCCACGTCTCGTCGTCGATGCGGTTCCGGCCGCGCAGGCGCGCGAACACGCCGCGGGTCTTGCCGAGGCGCTCCTTGAGCTCCGGCGGAGCCTCGACCTCGGCCTCCGGCGGCGTCACGACCTCGGGTTCGACCGGAGCCACGACCGGCGGCGCGGCCCTGGGCGGTGCCGCCTTCGGTGGTGCAGACGGCGTCGGGCGCGTGCGGACCTCGCCGGGCACCGCGTCCTGACGCTTCGAGCGGCGCGACAGACCGAGCCCGAGCCCGATCAGCACACCCGCGAGCAGGAAGATGAGGATGACGACGATGGTGGCGTCCATCAGAAGGGTCGATTCCGTTCCGGCGTCCCGGCCGTCCGGCCACGCCTCCGCTGCATCTCGGTCGCGCGGAGCCTACGCGGACGGACCTACACCGACGGCAAGGCGATCCCGGCCTCGTCGAGCGCGGCCTTGATCCGCACTCGCAGCTCGCGCTCGATGCGCCACTGCTCCTGCGGTCGGGTGCGCGCGACGACACGGATCACCACCCGTCCGGGCGCCAACGACTCGACGCCGAGCACGGTCGGCTCGGCCAGGATCACCGAGGCGAAATCGGGGTCGTGCCAGACCTGATCGGCCACGGTGCGGATCACCTCGCTGGCCGCCCCGGCATCGGTCTGGAAGGTCACGGGCACGTCGACCACCGCACGCGACCACTGTTGCGACTTGTTGCCGACGCGCAGGATGGTTCCGTTCGGGATGTGCCACACCACGCCGTCGATGTCGCGCAGTCGCGTCGTCCGCAGGCTCACGCCCTCGACGGTGCCGGTCACGACGCTCGCGCCGCCGGCGACGCCGGTGTCGATCACGTCACCGACGCCGAACTGGTCCTCCATGAGCATGAACATGCCGGTGAGGAAGTCCTTCACCAACGACTGGGCGCCGAAGCCGAGCGCGACGCCGGCGATCCCCGCGCCGGCGATGAGCGGGCCGAGGTTGACCCCGAGGATCTCGAGCACGGTCAACAACGCGATCGACCAGATCGCGATGGTCACGATGCTGCGCACGACCGCGCCGATGGTCTCCGCCCGTTGCGAACGCCGGGCCTGCGGCATCGGGCCCGTGTCGACGAACGACACCGCCTTCATGGACGCCAGCTTCTCCACCCCGCCGCTGAGGTGCTTCACCAGGCGACGGCTGAGCACCCGCGTGATGCGCACCAGGATCCACGCCCCGAGCAGCACCACCACGATGCGGATGGGCTTCGACAGCGCGTCGGCGACGTCGGCCGCGTTCGAATCTCCGGTGATGCGGTAGACGCTGGAGCAGAGCCAGGACTGCTCGCCCTTCGGACCGCACGCGTCGACGAGGCCGGGGTCGGACGCGGCCGCGAGCACGAGCGCCGGGGACATCGCCACGATCATGGCCGCATCATCGGGCCGGTCAGGCCACCGGGACGTCGTCGCTCACGCGCTGGCTCACGACCCTGCTCGATCCCCCGGGCGGCATGGACACGCCGTACAGGCAGTCGGCCGCCTCCATCGTGCGCTTCTGGTGCGAGACGACGAGCAGCTGCGCCTCGTCGCGGAACTCGTGCACCAGGTCGAGGAAGCGGTGCAGGTTCACGTCGTCGAGCGCGGCCTCGACCTCGTCCATCAGGTAGAAGGGCGACGGCCGGGCGCGGAAGACCGCGAACAGGAACGCCAGCGCGGTGAGCGAGCGCTCGCCGCCCGACAGCAGCGAGAGGCGGCGGACGTTCTTGCCCGACGGGCGCGCCTCCATCTCGATGCCGGTGTTGAGGAGGTCGTCGGGGTCGGTGAGCACGATCTTCCCCGAGCCACCTGGGAACAGCGTGGTGAAGAGATCGGTGAAGTTCTGCTGCACGTCGGCGAACGCCTCCGCGAACACCGAGACGATCTCCTGGTCGACCGCCTTGATGACCCGATTGAGCTCCCGCCGGCTCGCCTTCACGTCCTCGAGCTGCGCCTGGAGGAACTCGTGCCGTTCGAGCAGCGCGTCGTGCTCCTCCAGCGCCAGCGGGTTGATCGGACCCATGAGCCGCAGCTCGCGGTCGAGGTCGCGGGCGCGGCCGGCGAGGGTGGTGCCGGCCGGCACTTCGGGGGCGGGGGCGTCGAGCGCGACCGCCGGTTCGACGTCGTACTCGGCGCGAAGCTTCTCGACCGCGGTCTCCAACCGGAGACGGGTCTCGGCTTCGTCGATGTCGCGCCGTTGCAGGAGCTCGCGCACCTCCAGCAGCTCCTGCTCCGCGCCCGGCACGCGTGGTGCGCAGCTCCTGGAGCTGATCGCTGGCGGCGGCGGCGCGCTCGGCCTCGGCCCGGCGGGCAGTGCGCCAACGACCGAGCAGCTCGTCGATCCGCTCGGTGAGCTCGCCCAGACGTTCCCCGACCGCGGTGTAGCCGAACCCGCGCTCTTCGAGCGCGACCCGGTGCTGCTCCGCTTCCGCCCGACGCTCGGGGTCGCGCGCGAGTCGGTCGTCGACCTCGGTCAGCCGCTGCTCGAGCACCTGGCGCCGTTCGGCGAGCTGCGCGGCGCGGAGCTCGAGGTCGCGTCGCTGACCGGCCACGGTGGTGGCGCGCTCGTCGAGCTCGAGTTGCACCAGGGCGCGCGACTCGAAGAGCGACTGCGCTTCGGCGGCCTCGGCCTCGAGCGCCGGAACGCGCACTTCGAGCGCGGCGACGCCCTCGACGTCGGCGGCTCGCTGCGACTCCAGCGCGTCCTGCTCGGCGGCGATCGCGGCGAGCTCGACCTCCCGCTGCGTGCGCTCGGTGTGGACGCGGGAACGGGACCGTTCGATCCCGTCGAGCTCGTGGACCGCGCGCCGCTCGGCTTCTGCGGCCGCAGCTTCGTCGTCGCGACGGGCGTCGAGGTCGGCGCTCGCGGCGTCGAGGCTCTCGCGCACGACGACGCGCGCTTCGTCGGACTCCTCGGCCCGGGTGACGGCGTCGTCGAGCGCGGCGCGCGTGGCGGCGAGGGCGTCGCCACCCAGGCGCCACGAGCCGCGGCCGCCGAAGCGGTCACCGCGATCGGTGACGACCGTGAGCGACGGCTCGCGCAGCACGAGATCGAGGGCCCGCGACCAGTCGCCGTCGGCCAGGACCGCGCCGTCGAGCAACCGCTCGACCGCGGCTGCGAGACCCGGCACCGGGCTGCGCACGCAATCGGCGAGGAGGCGGGCGCCCGGCACGCTGGGCGCCGGCGGGCGCGCACCGGCGGCGTCGGCCACGATCAACAACGCGCCGGCGTCGCCGTCGGCGAGCCGCTCGAGCGCCTGGCGCGCCGCGACCGGACCGTCGACGACCACGGCGCGCACCGCGTCGCCGAGCACCGCGTGCACCGCGGCCTCGACCCCGGTGTCGATGTCGAGGTGGTCGACCAGCGGGCCGATGACGCCGGGCACGTCGTCGAGCGCGGCGATGGCGGCCTCGTCACGACTGGCGTCGAGCGCGGCGGTGAGCGTCTCCGCGCGTGCGTGCCATCGCGCGGCGTCGGCGTCGGCAAGCCGCAGGGCGTCGTCGGCGGCGCGGCGTGCGTCGGCGGCGCGCGCGACCGAGGCGCGCGCGGCCTCGACCGCGGTGCGGAGCGCGGGCAGCGACTGGCTGATGCCGCGTGTGCGCGGCGGAGAGCTCGTCGTGCTCGACGCCCAGCGCGGAGACGCGAGCACCGCCCTGTTCGAGGCGGGTGGCCGCGCGCGTGAGCTCGGCGTCGATGCGGGCGAGCGCTTCACGGCGGGTCTCGAGATCGCGCCGCGCCATGCGCAGGTCGTCGGCGTTGCGGGCGGGCACCGCACTCTCGGCA
This sequence comes from uncultured Actinomycetes bacterium, assembly GCA_963756895.1. Taxonomy (GTDB): domain Bacteria; phylum Actinomycetota; class Acidimicrobiia; order IMCC26256; family DASPTH01; genus DASUAS01. The sequence continues at coordinate 441,137 of CAVWPI010000008.1, forward strand.
AACGCGCGTTGCGCGGCGGCGAGGTCGTAGTCGGCACGATCGATGACCGTGCGCTCCTCGTGGAGCCCAGTGCCGAGTGCAGTGAGTTCGTCGAGCTGGCGGCGCACCTCGGCGGCATCGGCCACCAGCGTCTCGAACACGCCTTCGTCGGCGACCGACGCCAGCTCGCGGTGGAGCCCACGCGTCTTCTCATCCAGGAGCGCCTCGAAGCCGGAGACGCGGGCGCGCAACGACTCGATGCGCGTGAGGGCGTCGGCGAGGTCGCCGTGACCGGCGGCGGTGAGCGCCTGCTCGGCGTCGAGCACGGAGACGTCGAGGTCGCGCAGGCGCGACTTGACCCCGCTCTCGCGCCGGTGGAGCTCGGCGCCCTGGTCGCGCAGCCGCTCGCCCTTGGCCTGCAGCCCCGCGATCTCGTGACCGGCGAGGTGGACGCGGATCGCGTGGAGCTCCTCGACCAGGCCGCCGTGGCGCCGCGCCGCGTCGGCCTGGCGCTGCAGCGGCGTGAGTTGACGGCGCACCTCGCGCAGCAGATCGTTGAGCCGCAGGAGGTTGCCCTCGGTCGCCTCGAGCCGACGTTCGGCGCGCTCGCGCCGCTTGCGGAACTTGAGGATGCCGGCGGCCTCCTCCACGACCGCGCGCCGGTCCTCGGGGCGGGAATTGAGCACCGCGTCGAGCTGACCCTGTCCCACGATCACGTGTTGCTGACGGCCGATGCCGGAGTCCGACAGCAGCTCCTGGATGTCGAGCAGCCGGCAGGGCGCGCCGTTGATCTGGTACTCGGAGTCGCCGGCGCGGAACAGCGTGCGGGTGATCGTCACCTCGCTGAACTCGATCGGCAGCAGCCCGGCGCTGTTGTCGATGCACAACGACACCTCGGCGCGCCCGAGCGCGGGGCGGTCGGGCGTGCCCGCGAAGATGACGTCGTCCATCTTGCCGCCGCGCAACGTGCGCGGGCCCTGGGCTCCGAGCACCCAGGCGACGGCGTCGACGAGGTTCGACTTGCCCGAACCGTTGGGCCCGACCACCACCGTCACGCCCGGTTCGAACTCCAGGACCGTCTTGTCGGCGAACGACTTGAAGCCTCGGAGCGTCAGCGACTTGAGGAACACGTGGGCGGCTCCGACGGGGTGTGGCGACGGCAGGGTCGGTGGTGGTCTCGCGGGATCGTAGCGAGCCCCTCCCGTGGAGCCGCGGCATCACGGGCGCAGCGCGGGAATTCCCGGTAGCGGTAACGTACGCACGATCACGAACAACCCGGAGGGCAGGGTGTCGCACGCGGCGAGCCCGCTCGAATCCAGGGACGACAGGGCAGCGAACGACGGCACCGACCCGGCGCGGTTCCGTCCGCTCGCCGACCGATTCCGGGCGGTTGCCGCGCGAGCACCCGGAGCTCCTCGCCGTGCGCGATGCGGACCGGTCCCTCACCTACGCCGAGGCCGACCTGGCCACCAACGGCGCCGCCCGGGAGATCCTGGCGCTCGGGCACGACGGCCCCGTCCTTTTGGTCGCGCCGCTGACCATCGACTCGGTGCTCCTCCTGTACGGCGCGCTGAAGGCCGGTCGGATGGTCGTGCCGCTCGACCCGCGCTGGCCGACGGAGCAGTGGCTCGAGGTGACCCGCAGCATCGGCGGGGTCCTCGTGGTCCCCGACGACGACGTCCGCGCGACCCTGCCCGGACACAGCCGTGCCGACACGGTCGTCGCCGCCGATCTCCTGCGCGGCCCGGCAGCCGATCCCGGGGTCGTCGTGGATCCCGAGGCGCCCGCGTTCGTCTTCTTCACGTCCGGCTCGACCGGCACGCCCAAGGGCACGGTGCTCGGGCACCGCACGCCGGACGGCTCGATCCAGATCCTCGACCCGCGTCCCGGCGACCGCATCGCGTTGGTGGCTCCGCTCAGCTTCCAGATCTCGCCGCTCTCGCCGTCGGGGACCGGCACGTCGTCGACCACGTCGATCCGGCGCCGCCAGCACGCCGCTCCAGTTCCGTCCCCTCGGGCGTCGCCTCGCCGATGTCGCGGTGTACGCGTTCACCTACCGCGGCATCGAGCACCGCGCGCGGCCCGATCGGACCGTCACCGCGATCGCCCGCCGCAACGTCGCCGCCCTGCACCGGGTCGACCCGGTCGGCCCCTACCGCCTCTTCGGGTACTCCTTCGGCGGTGCGGTGGCGCTGGTCATGGCGCAACTGCTCACCGCGTCCGGAGCCGACGTCGAGCTCCTCGCGCTGCTCGAGCCCACGCTCTGGTCGTCCGACGCCTGGCAACCGAAGGAGCAGGGCGACTTCGAACGGCTGCGCGAACCGCGCGCTGTCGACGACGCCCGGTCGTGACGCGCACGCGCGGCTCGCCCCGGTGCGCATGATGGGTGGCGCCGCGAAGCGATACCTCGGTCGCCAAGCGCGGACTGCCACCGCGGGCGTCGTCGTGCGGCGTGGACTCGCGCAGCACGAGGTGTTCATGCGCCTGCACAGTTGGCTCATGCGCACCTACCAACCGCGTCGCTACGACGGTCGCACCGTCCTCCTGGCGTCCCCGCGCCATCTCGAGCCCGTTCGCGACTCGCTCGACGAGGTGCTGCCACCCGAGTCCGCGGGAGGACGTCGCATCGACGTCGCGGTCACCGGCGCCCACCTCGATCTGGTTCGCGAGCCCGGCGTCGCTTCCGTCGCCCGCGCGCTCGAGCTGGTCCTACCGGCAGAGGTCTGAGCGCTCGAGTCAGCGCACGCCGGGTTGGAGACCGTCGACCCGGTACAGCGTGCCCTCGGCGTAGCGACCCACCTCGACCAGCTTCATGATCCGCGCCAGCTCGTCGTAGGTGGCGAACTCGACCGGGGGGTCGGGAAACAGCACGAGGTAGCCCTGCCGCTCGCCGAGAACCCGCCCGAGCTCGATCAGCTGCTCCCGGTACCGGTCGTTGCGCTGACCCGACATGCGGTCGTAGCGCGGCGGCACGAACACCACGTCGTGGCCGCTGTCGGCGTACAACCCCGACGGGAACGTCGACGCCACCGGCACGTTCGGCGGGAGCTTCGCGACCGCGTCCCCCATGGCCGACCGCGCCGGGGCCGAGAACCCACGGTCGAGGAGGTCGAGCGTCGACGTGGTGCCGAACCCCTGCGCGATCTGACGCCACGGCCACGCGCACAACACGACGACCACGATCGCGGCGCCCACTGCGACCGCCGTGCCACCGATCCGGGCCGCGGTGCGGTACACGAGCCCGACGACGAGGACCGCGCCCGCGAACTGCACCGGCACCAGCAGCCGCCCCTCGACCACGATGCCAGCGTCGAACAGCGTCGCGGTGAGATACAGCACGACGACGTACGACACGACGAACAGCGCGAGCACGCCCAACAGGCGATCGGAATCGGCGCGCTGCGCACGATCGACCTCGTCGGCACCGCGAGGCGACCGTTCGGTGAGCACGAACCAGCCCAGCGCGGCGACGACAACCACCAGCACGACGAGCACGACCACGTACGCAGTGCGGTCGCCATCGGGACCCACGAGCCATCCCGACACGGTGTCGACGAACGTGTTGTAGATGTCCGCCTTCGGGAAGTGCACCCGGAACGGCCGCACGTCGACTGCGTCGGACGTCAGGCGGGTCACGAGCACCCAGAGCAGGAGCGGACCGAGCCCCATCGCGGCGAGCAGCGCCGTGATCCGCAACCGGAAGCGAATCGGCCGCTCGAGCCACGCCAACACCGCGATCACGACGGTGGCGGTGAAAGCGATGCCGGCGATGCGCGTGAGCGTGGCCGCGGCCGCGCACGCACCGACCGCGGCGACGACCCCGACACTCGGCCGCCGCAGGAGACGCGGCATCAACAGGGCACCGCCGAGCACGAGCGCGATCATCAACGGTTCGGCCATCACCAGCGCGTGGTTCACCACCACGTTCACCGTCACGGCGAGCCCGAGCGCGCTGGCGATGGCGACCGCGGTCGAACGCGTGATCCGCCGGACGAGCACACCCGCGAGGGCGACGTTGACGCCGAACAGCAGGGCGTTGAGCACGCGCGCGCCGTCGACCAGACCGGCGCCCAGCCAACCGAGCACCGCCAGCACGACCGGGTACAGCGGCGGGTACACCGTCAGCGGGAACTCGCCGTGGAACCCCACCGCCTGTGCGGGTGGATACGGATTGAACTGCAGGTTGAACGGGGTGGTCAGACCCCGTCCGTCGAGCAGGTTGCGGGCGGTGCCCAGGTACACGTCGGAGTCGGGGAAGAACCCCGGGCTGTCGCGGGTGACGACGAGCGCGAGCACGATCGCGGTCACCGCCGCGATGACGAGACCCACCGCGAGCGGGAGCCACGCGTGTCGAGTGCGAGCCTCGGTTGCCGCAGGCGCGGCCTCCTCGACGGTCAGACCTGACACGCGGAGCAGAAGAAGGTGGAACGTCCCGAGACGCGCTCACGCACCACGACGTGGCGGCAGCGCGGGCACGACAGGCCCTCACGCGCGTACACGTTGTGGAACTGCTGGTACTCGCCGGGGCGCCCGAAGAGGTCGACGTACTGCTCGTCGGCGAGGGACGAGCCGCGGTGCTTCACCGCGTCCTGCAGCGTCTCCATCATCGAGCGGTAGAGACGGCGGACCTCCTCCGACGTGAGCGCGTCGCTCATGCGGTCCCAGCGCAGGCCGGCGCCCCACAGGATCTCGTCGCTGTAGATGTTGCCGATCCCCGCGATGAACTTCTGGTCCATCAGCAACGGTTTCAGCTTCGCGTGGCGCGCCGCCAGCATCTGCCCGAAGTAGTCCCACGACATCGCGGTCTCGAGCGGGTCGATGCCGAGGTGTGCGAGCTCGGTGACCTCCTTCTCCACGTTGTCGAATTCGGTCACGAACATCTCACCGAACGTGCGCGGGTCGACGAAGCGCAACTGGCCGCCCTGCGTGAACGTGATGACGACGTGGGTGTGCTTCGCCATCGCGTCGCGCGAGCTCTTGGCTCGGAGCAGCTGGCCCGACATCCCGAGGTGGATCACGAGCACGTCGTCGCCGTCGAGGCGCAGCAACAGGTACTTGCCCCGCCGCTCGACCCCGGTGATCTTGTGATCGACCAGGCGCGTCGTGAACTGCTTGCGGTTGTGGTGACGGCGCACGGAACGCATCCCGTCGACGTCGACCGCCTTCACCTTCTTCCCGACGACCTCACGGTCCAGATCGCGTCGGACGACCTCGACCTCCGGCAACTCAGGCATCTCCCACCCCGATACGGTCACCCCGGTCGGGCGAGGCGCTGATCGCCTCGTCCTGCAACCGTTCCCACGCGATCCTCGCCGCCGCCTGTTCGGCCGCCTTCTTCGAGCGCCCCTCTCCCGCGCCGTACTCCTCGTTGCGGAGGTACACCGCGGCGAAGAATCGCTTGGAGTGGTCGGGACCCTCGTGGCGCACCTGGTACCGGGGCAGTTGGTCGCACCGTCGGGCTGCGAGCTCCTGCAGCCGCGTCTTGTAGTCCTGGCCGCCGGGACCGGTGGCCTGTTCGCGGATCCGGGGCTCCAGCAGCGCGAGCACGAGTCGGGTGGCGGGCTCGAGGCCACCGTCGAGGTACACCGCGGCGATGACCGCCTCCATGGCGTCGGCCAGAATCGACGGCTTCGCCCGGCCGCCGGACGCGTCCTCGCCCTTGCCGAGGCGCAATGACGCGCCGAGATCGAGCTCCTGCGCGACCTCGGAGAGCGTCTCCGCGCTCACCACCGAGGCGCGCAGCTTCGCCAGCTCGCCCTCCGGCAGCCGCGGGTACTCCTCGTAGGTGAAGTTGGTGACGATGAGGCCGAGCACCGAGTCGCCGAGGAACTCGAGCCGTTCGTTCGACTCCTCGACGCCCTGCTCCGCGCAGTACGAGCGGTGCGTGAGCGCGCGTTCGAGGTGGGCGTGGTCGACGAAGTTCCACCCCAGCGCGAGCTGCAGCCGCGGATCGAGTGCCGGGTCGACGGCACCGCCCCCCCGAGCGGCCATCTAGTGCTGAGGTCCGGTGCTCAAGCGATGGATGACGTAGTCGACCGCGTCGCGCACGGTCTTGAGGTCGCCGAGGTCTTCGTCGTCGATGCTGAACCCGACGGTGCGCTCGCCGAGCTCCTCCTCGAGCGCCTCGACCAGCTCGATGAGCGCGAGCGAGTCGGCGTCGAGGTCGGCGGCGAAGTCGGAGTCCATCGTGATGCGGTCCTCGTCGATCTCGAGGATCTCCGCCAAGCGCTCCCGGATGATCCGGAACACGTCGTCGGGACCGATCGGGCTCCGTTCCACGTGGGTCTCAGCCGGCATCGGCGATGGCTCCCTTGATCCTCGGGACGACTTCGGACTCCACACATTCCTTCGCGCGGCGCACGGAGTTGCGGATGGCACGTGCGTTCGACGATCCGTGGGCGATCACACAGATGCCGTCGACACCCAGCAGCACGCAACCCCCCTCGGAATCGGGGTTGAGCTGGTCGGCCGCGGCGAGCAGCGCCGGCATCACCAGCTCCGACGCCTGCTGGAGCTCGGGCGTGGACACGAGCGTGTCGAAGACGAGCCGGGCGGTGCCGCGGATCGCGCCCTCGACGGTCTTGAGCGCGATGTTGCCGCTGAACCCGTCGGTGACGATGACGTCGACGGTGTCGTGCATGAAGTCGCGGCCCTCGACGTTGCCGATGAACCCGGGCAGCCCCGTGAGCATCGGGAACACGGCCTTGCGGAGATCGTCGCCCTTGCCGGACTCTTCGCCGTTGGACAGGAGCCCGATGCGCGGCTCGTCGATGCCGAGATAGATGCGGGCGTACTCGCGCCCCATCACCGCGAACTGGCGGAGCCACTCGGCGGTGCAGTCAACGGTGGCGCCGCCGTCGACGAGGATCTGCGGCGCACGGCCCGGCACCGGGATCGGCACCGCGATCGCGGGACGCGCGGCGCCCTTGATGCGACCCAAGCGCAGGAGCGCGGCAGCCATCGCGGCACCGGTGTTGCCCGCACTCGTCATCGCGTCGGCCTTGCCGTCGCGCACGAGCTCGGCGCTCACCACGATCGACGAGTCCTTGCGCGTACGCACCGCGGCCGGCGGGTCGTTCATCCCGACCACCTCGGTGGCCCGCACCAGCTCGATGCCGCTGGCGCCGGACGGCAGCAGCGGTTCGATCGCGTCCTCGAGCCCGACGAGCAGCACACGGACGCCGAGCTCCTCGACGGCCAGCGCCGCGCCCGCGACGATTTCCCCGGGGGCGAGGTCGCCTCCCATCGCGTCGACGGCAACGGTGATGGGCACCGGCGCGCTACTCGACGTCGATGACCTGGCGGCCGGCGTACCAACCGCAGTTGCCGCAGACGATGTGCGGCTGCTTCACCGCGCCACAGTTGGGGCAGGTGGAACGGGCGGGCGCGGCCAACTTCCAGTTGGAGGCTCGTCGTTGACGCGTCTTCGCCCGGGGAGTCTTGCGCTTCGGGACTGCCATCGGTTGCTCCTACTTGCTGTCTGAGAGATCGAGTGCGGAGAGGGCGGCCCAGCGCGGATCGCCGGCGTGCTCCTCGGAGGGACGGTCGTCGGCACCGACGAGCAGGCCCGGCGCCTCGGCCGGGGTGCAGTCGGACCGGTCACACGCCGGCGCGAGCGGCAGCTCGAGCACCAGGGCGTCGCGGACCAGCTGCTCGAGGTCGAGCTCGTGACCGTCGATGGGGTAGGTGTCGCCGTCGACCGGGTGGGACTCGTAGAGCTCGGCGACGCCGACGGTGAGATCGGCGGCGAGCTCGCGGAGGCAGGTGCTGCACTCCCCCTCCCAGCGGGCATGGAGCTCGCCCCGTGCCACGATCCCGTCGGGGACGCGCTCGAGCACGAGGTCGAGACGCACCGGCTCGACGATGCGCGCCACGGGCGTGCCGAGATCGGCGAGCGCGGCCTCGAGGTGCACAGGACGGCGCGCGCCCGGATGCGTCAGGAGATCAGCGACATCGATGCGGAGTGCACTCATGGTCCGGCCTGCGAGCACGAGCACCGGGGGCGTTCCCATGTCGGAGAAAACCCCAGGTGAGAAAGGAGATGGAGCGGGTCGTCGGCCGCGTACGGCCGGTGAGCGAGAATAGCAGTCGACCAATTGCTCCGGACGGACGCCGCCAATCGGACGGACGCCACGAACACCACGAATCGCTACTAACCGTCGTCCTGATCGTAGACCGCGCGGTCGTCGGTGTCGTACATGTCCTCGAGGCCGGTGTGCTCGTCGGGCAGTTCGGAGGGCAGCGGCTCCACCACTGCCTGCAGCTGCTCGCGACCCTTGATGACCGTAGCCATGGTGCGCTCGAGCACGACCTCGAACGCCGCCAGCTTCTGGTCGATGTAGTCCTCGGCCTCGTGGCGCAGCCGCCGGCTGTCGGCCTCGGCCTGGGAGATCACCTGTTGCGCCACCCGGCGCGCCTCGCGGGCGACCTCGGTGCGTTCGACCATCCGCTCGGCCTGGACCCGTCCGGCTTCGACGATGTCCTCGGCGTCGCGACGGGCCTGCACGAGGTACTCGTCGCGCTCCTTGATGAGCCAGCGCGCGTGGCGCAGCTCCTCGGGCATCGACGCCAGTGCCTCGTCGACGAGCTCGAGCGTCTCCTCGCGGTTGACGAGCACCGACGCCGACATCGGCATCGTGCGCGCGGTGTCGATGATGTCGCGCAGCTCGCGGAGGATCGTCTCGAGGTCGTACGCCTGCTGATCGCTCACGAACCACTGCCCTCGGCGTCGGCCGCCGCGCGCTCGGCCCAGCGCTCGGTGAGGCGCTTGGCCACCTTGGGCGGGACCATGCCCGACACGTCGCCCCCGAAGCGTGCGACCTCGCGCACCAGGCTCGACGACAGGAACGAGTACTGCGGGCTGGTGGAGATGAAGAAGGTGTCGATGCCCGAGAGCTGCTGGTTCATCTGCGCCATCTGCAGCTCGTAGTCGAAGTCGGAAACGGCGCGGAGGCCCTTCACGATCGACTCGGCGCCGTGTTGCTTGGCGAACTCCACGAGCAGGCCCTTGAAGAACAGGATGCGCACGTTGTCGAGGTGGGAGATCTCCTCCGCCAGCATCTCCTGGCGCTCCTCGAGCGTGAAGAGCGACGCCGTCTTCTGCGGGTTGCGGATCACCGCCACGATGACGTCGTCGAAGTGCCGCGCCGTCCGCTCGATGATGTCGAGGTGTCCGTTGGTCACGGGATCGAACGAGCCCGGACAGAGGGCGGTGGCCACTCGGTTGCTCCTGTGGGTCGAGGGGGCGCGGCTCAACCTGCGTGCGCGACGACCAGGAGCGTATCGCCGTAGACGCGCTCCTTCTCGATACTCCAGCCATCCGGCAGCGTGAGCGGTTCGCCCGACTTGGGCCGCTCCACCACGACCGTCCCTCCCGACGTGATCGCCCCGGTGGCGGCGAGGGCGGCCAGCACCGCGGCCACCTCCTCATTCGGGACGTCGTACGGGGGGTCGAGGAACACCAGGTCGAACGGGGCGTCGGGGATGGGAGCGGTCACGAACCTCGCGACCTCGACCCGCTGGACCCGGGCGGCGGCTACGAAGCCGGTCGCCGCGAGGTTGGCCCGGATGGCGGCCGCGGCTGCGAGGTCGCGGTCGACCAGCACCGCGTGCGCGGCCCCGCGCGACAACGCCTCGATCGCCAGCGCGCCGCTGCCGGCGTAGAGGTCGAGCACCGTCGCGTCGTGGACGAGCGCGGCTCCCAACGACGAGAACAACGCCTCCTTGACGCGATCGGTCGTGGGCCGGGCATCCCCCTTGGGTGCCACCAGCTTCCGACCGCCCGCCGATCCCGCGATCACCCGGAGTGCCACACCACCAACCTACGGGCAGCCCAACCTACGGGCTCACGATGGCTAGCGTTCTCGTCGTGAAGTGGACCGTCATCGCAGTCGTCGACGTGCCGAACCTGCTCGGCGGCCAAGCGACGCTCGAGGACAACGCGCTCGGGTTCAGCGCGGTGATGGAGTCGAACCGCGGCGGCGTGCAGCGACAGATCACGCTGACCGTCGAGGCGGTCGACGAGGCCGACGCCGAGCGTGTCGCGCTCGAGCAGCTGACCGAAGGTCTCGGCGCCGCGCTCTCCGGCGTTCCCGTCGTCGAGTCGATGCACGTCGAGCCCGACTGACCGAGCCGAGCCTTCCTCGCTCGTGAAGAGGCCTACGACTTGAAGAGGAAGGCGACGGTGTCGCCGAGGAGGTCCTGCACCTCTTCCCGGAGCTGCCAGTGGTGCTCGAGATCCGGGTCGTCGTCGAGAATCCCCTCGGCCACCGCCCGGGCCTCGAACACGATGGCCTCGTCCTGGGGCAGCCGACCCAGCTTGAGGTCGTTCATGCCGGCTTGACGCTCCCCGAACACCTCGCCGGCGCCGCGGATCGCGAGATCGCGCTCGGCCAGGTCGAATCCGTCCCCCGACTGGGTCATCGCCTCCATGCGCGCCGCGCCCTGCGGCGTCGTCGGCTCGGCGAGGAGGTAGCAGTACGACCGGTGCTTCCCGCGGCCGATGCGGCCGCGCAACTGGTGGAGCTGGAGCAGGCCGAAGCGGTCGGCGTCCTCGACGACCATCACTGTCGCGTTGGGCACGTCGACGCCGACCTCGATGACGGTCGTGGCGACGAGCACGTCGGTCTCGTGTTCGCGGAACGCGCGCATCGCAGCTTCCTTCTCCGCGGCCGGCATCTGCCCGTGCAGCAGGCCGAGGCGGAGGCCCGCGAGCTCCTCGTGGTGGAGCCGTTCGAACTCCTCGGTGGCGGCACGGGCCTCGAGCTTGTCGGAGCCCTCGACCAGCGGGCAGACCACGTAGGCCTGGCGGCCCTCCGCCACCTGGTCGCGCACACGCTCGTACACCGCGACCCGCTCGAGCGGTCCCCCACCCACGACGGTCGTGTCGATCGGCGAACGCCCGGCCGGGAGGTGGCGCAGCTCGGTCTTGTCGAGGTCGCCGTAGATCAGCATCGCCGCGGTGCGCGGGATGGGCGTCGCCGTCATCACCAGGACGTCGGGCGAGTCACCCTTCCCGCGCAGCAGGTCGCGCTGCTCGACACCGAATCGGTGTTGCTCGTCGATCACCGCGACGCCGAGGTTGGCGAACTCGACGCCGCCGTAGATGAGGGCGTGCGTGCCGACGAGGATGTCGACGGTGCCGCCGCGCAGGCCGTCGGCGATGCGGCGGCGTTCGGCCGCGGGCGTGCGGTTGGTGAGCAGCGCGACGCTCACCGGCCGTTCGCCGAGCAGCGAGCCCTCCTCCACCACCGACAGCTCGCCGAGCAGGGCTCGCATCGTGAGCTCGTGCTGCTCGGCCAGGACCTCGGTCGGCGCCATGAACGCGCCCTGATACCCGCCCTGCACCGCCGTGAGCAGCGCGGTGAGCGCGACGACGGTCTTGCCCGAACCCACCTCGCCCTGCAGCAGCCGGTGCATCGGGGCGGGCTTCGCCATGTCGTCGGCGATCTGCGCGATCGCGGCGGACTGGTCGTCGGTGAGCGGGAACGGCAGCGCGGCGTGGAACGCGGGCACGAGCTCGCCGTCGACCGCGTGCACGATGCCGGTCGCCTCCGCCGCCAGCGCGCGCTTGCGGGCGACGAGCGCGAGCTGCATGCGCAGGAACTCGTCGAACTTGAGCCGCTGCGCGGCGGTGTTCTTGTCCCGGATGTCGGCCGGCCGGTGGATGTCGTTGTAGGCGCGACTGCGGTCGACCAGGTCGTGGTCGGCCCGTAGCGCGACGCCGAGCGGATCGGCGAACCCGCGGGCCTCGGTGCGTTGCAGGCAGGACGCCACCGCCCGCCGCAACTGCCACGTGTGCACCTCGGCCTTCCCCGACTGGGGGTACACGGGCACGATGGTTCCGGTCACGTCGGAGTTGGCCTCCGGGTCGGCGAGCACGTCGACGACCGGGTTCGTCATCTGCCGCTTGCCCCGGTAGCTCTCGACCTTGCCGAACACCGAGACCTGGGTCCCGACCTTCAGCTGTCGCTCGCGCCAGGCCTGGTTGAAGAAGACGATCTCGAGGAGCCCGGTGCCGTCGTAGATCTTCGCGTTGACGATGGTGCGCTTGCGGTCGCGGGTGCGGTGACCGTGGCTGCTCTGCACCTGACCGTCGACGGTCGCCTCGTCGCCGATGGCGAGCTCGTGGATCTCGGCCCGCTCGGTGCGGTCGAGGTAGCGGCGCGGGTAGTGCTCGAGCAGATCGAGCACCGTCTCGATGCCCATCTCCGCGAGTCCGGCGCGCAGCTTGTCGCCGACCGCGCGCAGCTCGGTGACCCGATGCGACGCGAGCTCGCGCAGCGTGAGGCCGGCCTGGTCCGGGCGGGCGCCCAACTCGCTACTCGACGCCGATGAGGTAGGGGTAGAGCGGCTGGCCACCGTCGTGCACCTCGACCTCGACGTGCGGGTGCGCGTCGGCCAGGTGGTCGCCGAGGCGCGCGGTGTCGTCGGGGTCGGCGTCCTGCCCCACGATGACGGTGACGAGCTCGGCGTCGCCGTCGACGAGCACGTCGACGAGCGCAACCGCGGCGTCGACCGCCGACTTCACCGCCACGTGGATGCCGTCACGGGTGATCGCGATCCAGTCGCCGTTGGCGATCGGACCGGACTCGGCGACGCTGTCGCGCACTGCCTGCGTGACCTCGCCCGCGCGGACGCGCGCCGCGGCCTCGGTCATGGCCGACTGGTTGGCGTCGAGGGACGCGTCGGGGTCGTAGACCACGAGCGCGCCGAGCGCCTCGACCACGGCCGCGGTGGGCACCACCGCCACCGGGAGCTCGGTGAGGTCGGGCACCTGCTGCGCCACCGGGACGATGTTCTTGTTGTTCGGCAGCACCACCACGCCCTCGGCCACGCACGCGTCGACCGCTTCGAGGATCTGCGCGGTGGACGGGTTCATCGACTGCCCACCCGCCACCACCTGTTGCACGCCGAGGCCCCGCAGGAGCTCGCGCAGACCGTCACCGACCGCGATCGCCACCACCGCAGTCACCACGGGCGTGACCGCCGGCGTCACCTCCGCGTCGCGCACCCAGACAGGCTCCGAGTGGGTGGCCGCATCCCGTTCCGCAACCTGCTCGAAGAGGTCGGTGACGTGGATGTCGTGCGGCCGACCGACCGCGATGCCGGCCTCGATGGCGGCGCCGATGTCGTCGGTGTGCACGTGGCAGTTCCACAGGCCGTCGCCGCCGACGACCACGATCGAGTCGCCGAGGTCGCCCCACGCCGACTTGAAGGTGTCGACCCGCTCGTCGGGCGCGTCGAGGAAGAACATCACCTCGTAGCGGAGATCGCCGACGTCACCTCCACCGGTCGTCCCGGCCACCTCGCGGTGCACGTCGATGTTGCTGTGCACCTCCTCCGCGGCCGGCAGCGGGCGGCCCGCGACCACGTGGAGGCACGAGGCCAGCAGCAGCTCGAACCCGCGACCACCGGCGTCGACGACCCCGGCCTCGCGCAACACCGGCAGCAGGTCGGGCGTGCTCGCCACCGCGTCGCGCGCCGCGCTCGCTGCTCGTTCGAGCACCCCGACCAGAGAGCTCTCGCCCTCGCCCACTGCACGCTCGACCGACTCGGCGGCTGACGCGCACCACGGTCAGGATGGTGCCCTCGACCGGGCGGAGCACGGCCTCGTACGCGGCGTCGGAGGCCCGGCGCAGCCCGGCGGCGACGTCGGCACCCGAGACCGCGTCGAGCGGCGAGAACGTGTCGGCGAGCCCGCGCAGGATCTGGGACAGGATGACGCCCGAGTTGCCGCGTGCCCCCATGAGCGACCCGTGGCGAACGGCCTGGCAGACCTCGTCCATTGCGGGCTCCATGCCGGCGTCCCGCCGGCATCGAGGCTGGCGTCGAGCTCGCCGACGACCGACTCCAGGGTGAGGGCCATGTTGGTGCCGGTGTCGCCGTCGGGCACCGGGTAGACGTTCAGCGCGTTGAGCTCGTCCTGGTGGGAGCGCAACGCGTCGCGGTAGGTGGACACGATCCGTCGCAGGTCGCCCGGCGCCAGCTGCTGCAGGACCGTCACGGCTGGGATCGTACCTGGCCCGCTGCTATCCTCGACCGTTCGTCCGGTTCACGAGCAAGGGTTTCGGTCATGGCGTCGGTCTGCGAGGTGTGCGGCAAGAAGCCGCAGTTCGGCATGCGCATCAGCCACTCGCACCGTCGGACCAAGCGCCGTTGGAACCCCAACGTGCAGAAGGTCCGGGCCGATCGTCAACGGCTCCCCGAAGCGGCTCCACGTGTGCACCTCCTGCCTCAAGGCGGGCAAGGTGCAGAAGCCGTAGGCGACGGGTCAGGACTGTCGTGCAGGGCGTCGTCCGCATGTACGACCCGCTCTCGGGTGAGGGCGTCGTCGTGAACGAGGCCGACCGCGGCGAGCTCGCCTTCGCCGCCGACGCGCTCGAGGGCTCCCTCTTCCAGACACTCCGCCAGGGTCAGCGCATCAACTTCGACCTCGACGCCGACGGGCGCGCCACCAAGGTGCGCCTCGGCTCCGAGATCGACATGGGGCTCCCCACCGCCCAGGTCTGACCCGATCCACCGGGCACCCGGGTCCAACTGGCTGCCACCGGGTCCGGGCGGGTTCGGGGCGGGTTCGGGATGGCGCAGGGGCCGCCGATACAGTGGTCGGCACCCATTTTTCACCTGATCGGTCGATACCGCTCGCCGTCCCGCCCTCAGGGCAACGGCTCGCTCCTGGAGGCGCAACGTGGCGCTCGTGCAGGCTCCCACCCGAAACGCCCGACTGCTGGCGTGGGTCGACGAGATGGTCGAGCTCTGCCAGCCGGACGACGTCCACTGGTTCGACGGGTCCGACGAGGAGCACGACGCTCCTCTGCAAGCAGCTGGTCGACGCCGGCACCTTCACCGAGCTCGACCCGGCCAAGCGGCCCGGCTCCTACTGGGCCCACTCCGACCCGAGCGACGTCGCCCGGGTGGAGGACCGCACCTTCATCTGCTCCACGCACGAGGCCGACGCCGGCCCCACCAACAACTGGAAGGACCCCGTCGAGATGCGGGGCAAGCTCGACGAGCTGTTCCGCGGCTCGATGCAGGGCCGCACCATGTACGTGGTGCCCTTCAGCATGGGTCCGCTCGGCTCGCCCCTCTCCTACATCGGCGTCGAGATCACCGACTCCCCCTACGTCGCGGTGAGCATGCGCACGATGACCCGCGCCGGTCAGGCTGCGCTCGACGTGCTCGGGCTCCGACGGCGAGTTCGTGCCCTGCGTGCACTCGGTGGGTGCGCCGCTGGCGGCGGGCGAGGCCGACGTCGCGTGGCCGTGCAACGCCGACGAGAAGTGGATCGTGCACTTCCCCGAGACCCGTGAGATCTGGTCGTACGGGTCGGGGTACGGCGGCAACGCGCTCCTCGGCAAGAAGTGCTTCGCGCTGCGCATCGCTTCGGTGATCGCGCGCGACGAGGGATGGCTGGCCGAGCACATGCTCATCCTCAAGATCACGAGCCCCGAGGGCCGTGTGAAGTACATCGCCGCCGCGTTCCCGTCGGCGTGCGGCAAGACCAACCTCGCGATGCTGATCCCCACCGTGCCCGGCTGGACGGTCGAGACCATCGGCGACGACATCGCGTGGATGAAGTTCGGCGACGAGGGCCGCCTGCACGCCATCAACCCCGAGTTCGGGATCTTCGGCGTGGCACCCGGCACCAACGAGAACTCCAACCCCAACGCGCTCCACACGATGGACGACGAACACGGTGTTCACCAACACCGCCCTCACCGACGACGGCGACGTGTGGTGGGAGGACCTCACCGACGAGCCCCCGGCGCACCTCACCGACTGGAAGGGCCAGTCGTGGACGCCCGCGTCCGGCACGCCGGCGGCGCACCCGAACTCGCGCTTCTGCTCGCCCGCGTCGCAGGTCCCGTCGATCGCGCCCGAGTGGGAGGACCCGAAGGGCGTGCCGATCTCGGCGTTCCTCTTCGGCGGCCGGCGCGCCACCACGGTGCCGCTGGTGTTCGAGTCGCACTCGTGGCAGCACGGCGTGCTCGTCGCCGCGACCATGGGCTCGGAGAAGACCGCCGCCGCGTTCGGCGGGCTCGGCGAGCTGCGCCGTGACCCGTTCGCGATGCTGCCGTTCTGCGGCTACAACATGGCCGACTACTTCGCGCACTGGCTGAGCATGGCGCAGCGCACCGACGAGGCGTCGCTGCCCGCGATCTACGGCGTGAACTGGTTCCGCAAGGGCGACGACGGCAAGTTCCTGTGGCCCGGCTTCGGTGAGAACTCCCGCGTGCTCGAGTGGATCTGCCGTCGCCTCGACGGCGACGCGTCCGGCGCCGACACCGCCATCGGCGTCGTCCCCACGCCCGACGACCTCGACCTCGAAGGGCTCGACGTCCCGGCCGACGACATCGCCGCTGCGCTCGTGGTCGACGCCGCCGCGTGGCAGCGCCGAGCTCCCCGGGATCCGCGAGTACTTCGAGGGCTTCGGCGAGCGCATGCCGCGCGAGCTGCTCGAGCAGCTCGACGCCCTGGAAGCGCGCCTGTCGTAACGGTACGCTCGATCTCCTGGCCGCGACTCCGGGGGTAAGCGATGAGCGTCACCGCGTACGTGCTGATCCAGACCGAGGTCGGACGGGCCGAGAAGGTCGCCAAGGCGGCGCGTGACATCGCCGGCGTGGTCGACGCCGACAACGTGGCCGGTCCCTACGACGTGATCGTCAAGGCCCAGTCGGGCACGCTCGACGACCTGGGCAAGCTGGTCGTGTCGGAGATCCAGAAGGTCGACGGCATCACCCGCACCTTCACTTGCCCCATCGTCAACCTCTGATCCACCCATTTGGCGTCAGTCGTGCGCCACTACGGAGCACTGGTGACGCCAAATCGGTCGCGGTCGATGCCTAGCGTTGGCGGCCGGCGCGCTCGGCGCGGCGGGCGTGGCGGGCCAGGGCGAGGTCGATGAGGCGGTCGAGCAGCTCGGGGTAGGGCACGCCGGTCGCCTCCCAGAGGCGCGGGTACATCGAGATCGGCGTGAAGCCCGGGATCGTGTTGACCTCGTTCACGAGGAACGTGCCGTCGTGGCGGAGGAACAGGTCGACCCGGGCCATGGCCTCGCACCGGCAGGCCTCGAAGGCGCGGCACGCGAGGTGCTGCGCCGCCGCGAGCTGCTCGTCGGTGAGCGGCGCTGGGACCAGAAGCTCGGCGTCGTCGGCCTCGTACTTGTCGGCGTAGGAGTAGAAGTCGTCGCCGGGGACGATCTCGCCCGCCACCGACACCGTCGGCGGGTCGTCACCGAGCACCCCGAGCTCGATCTCGCGACCCGTGATCGCCTCCTCCACCACGATCCACTCGTCGTACGAGAGCGCGACGTCGCAGGCAGTGTCGAACTCGGCGCGGTCACGCGCCTTCGACACCCCCACCGACGACCCGAGGTTGGCCGGCTTCACGAAGCACGGGTAGCCGAGCTCGGCCTCGACCTGCGCCGCCAGCTCGGCGCGGTCGTGGCCGTCGCGGAAGTCGATCGTGCGCGCGTAGGGCAGTCCGGCAGCGGCGAACGCGCGCTTCATCATCACCTTGTCCATCGCCACCGCGGAGCCGACGACGCCCGACCCCACGTACGGCAGGTCGGCCAGCTCGAGCAGGCCCTGCACGGTGCCGTCCTCGCCGTAGGGACCGTGCAGCAGCGGGAACACGACGTCGACGTCGAGCGCCCCCACCGCCGGCGCGACCTGGCCGTCGATCTCGAACGCGCTCGGCAGCGCCGCGGGCCCCGCCTCGATGGCACGCAGCGCGGAGTCGGCGAGCAGCCAGCGGCCGTCGGTCGTGATCGCCACCGGCACCACGTCGTAGCGGTCACGATCGAACGCGCGCGCCACCGCGACCGCGGTCACGCGCGACACGTCGTGCTCGGCCGAGCGGCCACCGAAGAGGAGCAGGACACGCCGCTTCGCGGTCGCCACCTCAGCCCGCCTGCAGCACGGCCCGGATGCCGAGCCCCATCAGGAACAGACCGACGAGCCCGTAGAACATCTCGCGACGGCCGCGCATCTGGCGACGGTACTGGTACGCGATGCCCACGGTGAGGAACGCGACGAATCCGTAGAACATGTGGAAGCGGGGCGCCACGTAGTCCTTGCTCGCCACCAGGATCGTGCCCACGAGGACCTGCAGCATCAGCGCGGCCTCGGCGATGATCGTGACGATCCACACGTACTTGCCGCGGGCCGGCTTCCACCGCCACGCGACGAGCGCGATGACGCCCGCGAGCGCGTTGAGCCCGATCGCGACGTAGCCCCAGACCTCGTGGAAGTCGAGAAGGGTGGACACGTGCTAGGAGGCGGGCGCTTCCTCGTGCTGCACCACGTCGAACTGCCAGAGCTCGCTGTGCGTGCTGACCGGGCCCTGCGTGTTGTGCGCCTGGTGGCCGTGCTGGAACGCCGGGCTCTTCATCCAGTTCTGGAAGTCGTCCTCCGACGCCCAGCGCGTGTACACGAGGAACGTGTCGCGGTCGTCGGTGGGCTGCAGCAGCTCGAACGCCTCGAAGCCGGGCGACTTCGACACCTCACCGGCGCGCGCGGCGAAGCGCGCCACCAGCTCCTCGGCCCGTTCCTTCGGCACCGTGATCGCGTTGATCTTGACGACACTCATTGCCCGCTCCTGTAGGTCCGTGGTTCAGCTCTGGTCGCGGAGGAAGCGCTCGATCTCGGACGCGAGCTCGTCGCCGCTCGGCAGCTCGGTCTCGTCGACCTCGTCCTCACCGGCCTCGATCGCGTCGATGACCTCCAGCACGTCGGGGCGATCGGAGAGGCCTTCCTCGACCCGGTGCACGTAGGCGGCGGCCTGGTCGTCGAGCCCCTCGAGGTCGACCGACACGCGGCGAGGTCGCGCAGCCGCTCGAGCACCGCGCGGATCGCCGGCGGCGACGCGCCCCCGGCGAGGTAGTGCGGCACCTGGGCCCACAGCGCGAGCGTGGGGATGCCGGCGTCGCCCAGCATCACCTGCAGCACGCTCTGCGCGCCGGTGGGGCCGGAGTAGTCCTGGCGCCACGCGCCCGCCCGCTCGACCAGCGCTTCGTCGGTGCCGGTGGCGAGCACGCTCACCGGGCGGCGGTGCGACGCCATCGCCGGGATGCCGCCGACGGTGAACGCCTCGCTGACGCCGAACTGGCGGGAGACGTCGACGAGCTCCCCGAGCACCGCACGCCAGCGCAGTGACGGCTCGGGCCCGGAGCACAGCACGACGTCGCGCCCGAGCCGGCCGGCGCTCAGCGTGATCTCGGGCCAGTCGATCTCGCGCGACACGCCGTCGACCAGGTGCACGGTCGGGCGCGTCTGCTGCAGGTCCATGAGGTCGCCGAGGTCGATGCGACCGAACGTGCGGGCCGACTCGAGCTGCTCCTGGAGGAACGCGACGCAGCCGCTACCGGCAAGACCGGCGTCGACCCAGCCGGTGAGCGCGACGACCAACACCGGGTCGCGCAGCTGCGGCAGCGTGTCGATCTCGATCATCACACAACCTTAGGGGCGTCGCCCACCGTCTCCTCGTTCGGCGGTTCGAGCGCGCGGCGCACGCCCGTGAGGCACGGCTAGAGCGCTGAGACCCCGGCCACACCCGGCTTGCGGCGCCCCGACCGCTAGTTGCTCGAAGGATTCCCGAACAAGCCGCCACGGTTGCCGCGATTCCCGCGGCGGCGGAACGCGGCCTCGAAGTCGATGCCCGAGAACTCGCCCGGCACGGTGCCGTTGGCGGCGTAGTGGTACAGCGCGGTGCGGTAGATGCCACTCAGCGCCGACACGATGACCGCGGCCACGAGCAGCCAGACGACGCCGACGGCGCCGAGCACCCAGAGACCGACGGTGCCGATGGCGACGCCGATGCCGATGAGCAGGACGCCGGGCACCGACAGCAGGAAGCCCACGATGCCGAGGCCGAACTGCCCGATCACGTTCTCGCCCCAGGTCTTCTTGAACAGGTCCTTCGAGCGCTTCAGCGCGTCGCCCACGCCGAGGTCTTCGAGCACGAGGATCGGCACCACGAGGAACGTGACCAGGTTCCACGCCAGGCCGACGAGCCGGGCGACGATCGTGCCGATGAGCCCGAAGCGCTCCTCGATCGCCTGGAGGATCATGGTGACCGTCGCGGTCACGACCGCCCACGGCAGCAGCCGGTGGAGACGGGAGTTCGCGATGTCGAGCGCGCCTGCGCAGCGAACTGTCCTGACCGCGCAGCCGCTGGTCGGCGCCGGCGACGAGCCCGGCGAGGAAGTACGTCTGCACCATCGCCAGGGCGAGGTAGGCGACGACGATCAGGACGTAGCCGATCGGTTGCAACGACGTGCCGCTCGACGTGTCGTCGATGCCGGCCACGAGGAACAGCCCTCCGAGTGCCGCGATGACGACGACCGAACCCAGCGCCGACAGCACGGGGAACCAGGCGAGGGTCTTGTCGGCCCGGAGCACCGCCCACGAGCGCTTGGCGATCTCCCACGACATCTGGAATCGACTCATGACACCAGTATCGGCGCTGCGCACCGCAGGTTGAAGTCACAATGGCGCCGATGACCGCCTTTCTCGCTCCGGGACGGGTCAACCTCATGGGCGACCACACCGACTACAACGACGGCTTCGTCCTGCCGCTGGCGATCGACCGCGCCTGTACGGTCCGGGTCGGTCCGCCGACCGATGCGCACGCGGTGCGGGCGGCATCGGCCCAGCTCGCCGGGCTGGTTGCGGTCGCCGCGGACGGCACGACCGATCCCTCGACGGTCGAACCCCCGTGGGGACGGTTCGTGGCCGGCGCCGTCCGCGCCCTCCGCGACCGCGGGCTGACGGTGGCACCGGTCGACGTCGACGTCCGCTCGACCGTGCCGGTCGGGTCCGGGCTCTCGTCGAGCTCCGCCCTCGCGGTCGCACTCGCCCTCGCCCTCGGCGGCGAGCCGCTCGACCGGGCCGAGGTCGCCCGGGCGGCCTCCGCCGCCGAGACGTTCGCCACCGGGGTGCCGGGCGGGCTCATGGACCAGCTCGCGTCGCTGTTCGGACAGGCCGGCCACGCGCTGTTGATCGACTGCCGCGACGCGACGGTGACGCCCATCGCGATCCCACCGTCGGTCGCAGTGCTCGTGGTGCACTGCGGCGTGCCCCGCACGCTCGTCGGGTCCGAGTACGCGACCCGACGCGCCGAGTGCGAGACCGTCGCCGCCGCGCTCGGGGTCGCGGCACTGCGCGACGCAACCGCCGACCAGGTGCGCGACTCGCCTCGCCGCGCGTCACGTCGTCGCCGAGAACGCGCGCGTGCTCGCGACCGCGGACGCGCTCCCGCGCGGCGACCTTTCGGTGCTGGGCCCTCTCCTGCTCGCGAGCCACGCCAGTCTGCGCGACGACTTCGGCGTGTCGACCCGCGAGCTCGACACACTCGTCGACGTGCTGGTGGCGAGCGGCGCGGCCGGTGCCCGACTCACCGGCGCGGGGTTCGGCGGTTGTGTCGTCGCGCTCGCGCAGCGCAACCACGCCGACGACGTGTTGGCGAAGACGACGATCCGCTACCGCGCCGCCACCGGGATCGAACCCACGGGCTTCGTCGCGCGCGCCGTCGACGGTGCGCGTCGCATCGACTGACGCCGACTCGTCGCCCGACATCCCCCGCCTACATCCGCCCGAGGAGCTCCGACTTCTTGGCCTCGAACTCGGCCTCGGTGATGTGGCCCTGGTCACGCAGGCGGGCGAGCTGCTCGATCTGCTCGGGCACGGCCTGGCCGGGCTGGGGTGGCGACACCACCGCGGGTGCCTGCTGCACCATGGCCACGGGCATGTTGCGGGCTTCCATCTGCCGGTAGATCTCGTGCTGCACGCCGTCGGGGTGGCGGATGAAGTCGAAGTGCGACTGGCCGTCCTTCCCCGCCGACTCGATGTCGAGGTCACCGGCACCGATGATGCGGTCGATGAGGCGCTGGTGGAAGTTGATGTTGTTGATGCGCTCCAGTGGGATCTCGACGCCACGCTTCGAGACCACGCCGCTGCGGTAGATGACGCGCCGACTGGTGACCACGAAGTAGGTCATGCGCCACCCGAGGTACTTCAGCCCGAGCCACACCGCCCACGCCAGCGCCACCAGCCCGACGACGAGGCCGCCGTACTTCGAGATCCAGTCGGCGTCGGCGCTCAGCACCAGGATCAGGATGATCGCGAGCGGTATCCCCGTGAGGATGTTGCGCGAGAAGTACCACCAGTGCGGGCGGAGATCGAGGGCGACCGTCTCACCTTCCTGGATCAGGTTGTCGGGGTAGGCCATCGCGAAAGGCTACGCCCACCCGAGCTCGTGCAGGCGCACATCGTCCATCCCGAAGTAGTGGCCGACCTCGTGGAGCACCGTCACCCGCACCTGGGCGGCGAGCTCGTCGAGGTCGCGGCGCACGACGCGCCAACGGTCCCCGGAAGATGGTGATGCGATCGGGCGCGACGCCGCTGTAGCTGAGCGGTCCAGCGCGCGGTGAGCGGCACACCCTCGTACAGACCGAGCAGCGTGCCGCGCGCGCCGACGCGCGCGAGCTGCTCGGGCGTCGGCCAGTCGTCCACCATCACCGCGACGTTCTCGAGCTCGGCCGCGAGCGCGTCGGGGATCTCGTCGAGCGCGTCCCGGACCATGCGTTCGAATTCGGTGCGCGAGACGTCGACCACGAGAGCGAACGTATCCGCACCGGCCCGAAATTCCTCTTGCATTCCCGCCCCCGCGTCGGTATGTTGCGAGGGCCGGTGAACACCGGTCCGGTGCCGGGAAGGAACGGCCGGGAAGCACGGGCCAGTCGACGCAAGTCGGATGGCACGGGCGGAACGGACGGGAAGACCCGGAAGACGGATCGGAGCGGGATCCGGTGCGGTGAACGAGCGGAACGGGACCACCCCCGGGAAGCGAGGACACCGGAGGCCGACACCGAGGCCGAGCACCTGGGGCAACCCTGGGGTGAGGAATCGGAGGACGTCGGCGGGAACGGCCCCGAGGAGATCCGAGCTGCGACGCAGCGGAGACTACTCGGGGCCTTCCGCTGTTCCGGGCCTGCTGTTCCGGGCCTGCTGTTCCGGGCCTGCTGGTGCGGCCGGGTGTTCCGGGCCCGGTGTTCACGGAGGTGAGCTTCCCCGTCACACCCCCGCGGTACCGTGCCGCGGTGGACGCGCTCCTCGACGGTCTCGACGCAACGCAGCGCGACGCGGTCACCAGCCGCGCCGCGCCGCTGGCGATCCTCGCGGGCGCCGGCTCGGGCAAGACGCGTGTGCTCACGCGCCGGATCGCGTGGCAGTCACGCGAAGGGATCGTCGACCCGTCCCACACGCTCGCGGTCACCTTCACCCGCAAGGCCGCGGGTGAACTGCGGGCGCGCCTCGCCCGCCTCGGTGTCCGGGAGTCGGTCACCGCGGGCACCTTCCACGCCATCGCGCTCGCGCAGCTGCGGCGCCGGGCCGACGAGCAGGGCCGCGCCATGCCCGAGTTGCTCGACCGCAAGGTGCGACTCCTCCTGCGGCTCCTCCCCCAGCGTGGGCGTGAAGGCGCGCTGGCCGCGGCCGAGCTCGCCTCCGAGATCGAGTGGGCGAAGGCCCGCTTGGTGAAGCCCGACGGGTACGAGGTCGCGGTCACGCTCGCCGGGCGCACCACGCCCCGCCCACCGGCCGAGGTCGCCGTCGGTGTTCGCCGCCTACGAACGCGAGAAGCGCAAGCGGGGCGTGGTCGACTTCGACGACCTCATCATCGGGTGCGCCGACGTGCTCGAGCGCGACCCCGAGTTCGCGGCTGCGCAGCGATGGCGGTTCCGTCACCTCTTCGTCGACGAGTTCCAGGACGCGAGCGCGGCGCAGTTCCGGCTGGTGCGCGCGTGGTTGGGTGACCGGCCCGACCTGTGCGTGGTCGGCGACCCCGATCAGGCCATCTACGGGTTCGCCGGAGCCGACGCGTCGTACCTCGCCGGCTTCCGGCGCGTGTTCCCGGTCGAGCGCTTCCCCGACGTCGGCCTCGTGCAACTCGGGAGCAACTACCGGTCGTCGCCACAGGTCGTCGCGGCGGCGACCGCGGTGCTCGGGCCCCCCAGCCGTCGACGTCCGCAGGTGCACGCGGCGCGGCCCGACGGTCCCCTCCCCACGTTCACCGACTATCCCACCGCCGACGACGAAGCGCGCGGCGTCGCCCGCGCGCTGCGCAGCGCCGAGAGCGCGCAGCTGCCGTGGTCGCGCATGGCGGTGCTCTACCGCGTCAACGCACAGTCGGCCCTGTTCGAGGAGGCGCTCGACGCGTGCGGGCATCCCGTTCCGCGTGCGCGGCGGCGAGCGGTTCCTCGATCGCCAGGAGGTGCAGGCGGCGCTCGACTCCCTGCGCACCACCGCCCGCGAAGCACCACAACGACCGTTCGCGGAGCACCTCACCGACCTGGCCACCGACGCCGAGTCCCTCGCCGACGAGCGGCGCGAGCACGTCGACGCGCTCGATCCGGCTCGGCCACGAGTACCTCGAGGCCGACGGTGGGCGCGGCAGCGTCGACGGCTTCCTCGAGTTCCTGCAGACGTCGCTGCGCGGCGACGACGCCGGCAACAGCGCCGGCAACGGCGTAGAGCTGCTCACGTTCCACCGTGCCAAGGGGCTCGAGTTCGACACCGTGTTCGTCACCGGGCTCGAACGCGGCCTGGTGCCGATCTCGCACGCGAAGTCGTCCGAGGCGATGGACGAGGAGCAACGGCTCCTCTACGTCGCGCTCAGCCGGGCCGAGCGCGGGCTCCACCTCACGTGGGCGCGCGAGCGCACCGTCGGCGGCCGCGTCGCGCGCCGCACGCGCAGCACCTGGATCCAGCGGGTCGAAGACACCGTGCATCCACCAGCACCCGGCACCGAACCGCGCGAAGGCGCGGCGCGCGACAGCATCGCCAGCGCGCGCGATCGCGTGGCGCGCGCGAAGGGCGGCAGCACGCGCGACGAAGAACCCGACCGATGTGTCCGAGTCCGACGCGCCGCTCTACGCCGCGCTGGTCGACTGGAGGCTGCGACAGTCGCGCGCCGCGAGCGCGCCCGCCTACGTCATCTTCCCCAACACCACGCTCGCGGCGATCGCCACCGCCCGGCCGCGCACCCCGAGCGCGCTCCTCGACGTGCCCGGCGTCGGGCCGGTGAAGGCCGACCGCTACGGCGAGGCGGTGCTGTCCCTCGTGGCGGAACACGCCCACTGACATGCTTGCCACCACTCGCCGTTGACTGCGCCCTGCCGCGGGTCCACGATGGATGGATGTCGAGCCTGCCCCTCTTCCCCTCCGACGACGGCTGGCCCTATCCCGACCTCGGCACCTCCGCGTACACCGCGTCGGAGCTCGGCCGGTTCGAGCCCACCGCCGACGACGATGTCGATCTCGACCTGCTCGAACTGCGCGTCGACCCACACGCCTACGCCGATCTCACCGAGCTCGAGTACTTCGCGGTGTCGTGGCGCTACGGGGTCGGCACCAGCGGCACGCCGCACTCGATGAAGGACCTGGCGTCGGAGCTCGGTTGCAACCACGCGGAGGCCCGCGAGGTGCTCGGTGGCGCGCTCGACAAGCTACGCCGGCGCCTGCTCACGAACTGAGGCGCCGACTCACCGACCCGGCGGCAGGATCTTCCCGGCTTCGCGGAACACGCCGAGCGAGCGGTCCCAGCCGGCGCGTTCGTCGCCGTTCATCAACGGCCACAGCGGTGCGCTGGCGCCGTCGGGTCCGAGGATGCACGGGAGGCTCGCACACACGTCGTCGGCGACCCGCACCGACACCGGGATGATGAAGCCCTGCTCGCGGCCGATGCAGCGGATGAGACCGCCGACCGCGAGCCCGATGCCGTGGCGGGGCGAGCCCTTGAGCTCACGCACGCGGTAGGCGGCCTTGCGCACGTCCTCCTCGATGCCGGCGTACCACGCGTCGGTGAGCTCGATGCCCTGCTGCGCGGCGAACTCCACGAGCGGGAGCGCGCCGATCGTCGCACTGCTGAAGAGGAACACCGAGGAGTCGCCGTGCTCGCCGATGACCCACGCGTGGATGCTGCGCGGGTGCACGCCGCACTCGTTGGCCAGCCGTTCCTCGAAGCGCAGCGTGTCGAGCGACGTGCCCGAGCCCATCACCGACACGGAGCGTCCGTCCCACCGGCGCACCAGGTACTCGGTGAGGATGTCGAGCGGGTTGGTCACCACGACCACGACGCGCGGGAGCCCGCCCGCCTCCATCGCGGCCGCGGTGTGCTCGATGATCTCGACGTTGGCCTCGAGCACATCGAGACGGGTCCCGCCCGGCTGCACGTGCGCGCCGACCGTGATGATGGTGACGTCCTCGGGCTCGAACTCGTCGTAGCTCCGGCCGCGGATCTCGGCCGTGGGCAGGAGCGGGAGCGCGTGGAGGTAGTCGAGCGCCTCGCCGCGGGCCCGGATGCCGGTGCGGTCGTAGAGCGTGATGCGCCCGGCGAGGCCCTGCATGATGAGCGCGCCGGCGGTGGCGATGCCCACTCCCCCGGCTCCGACGATCCCCACGCGCAGCCCGGCCATCGGCGCAGACTACCGATCGGCCACGGTCGTACACTGCCGCGCATGGCGCGCATCGACATCCCCGACGGTCCCGGCGCACCGGGACGCCGCGTGTTCGGTCTCCGACCCGAGATGGCCGGCACCGTCACCGACATGATCGACGCGGTGTACCGCCGCAGCGCGCTGCCGGCGACCGAACGCGAGGTCGCGCGCCTGCGCGTCGCACAGCTCAACGACTGCTCGGCGTGTTCGACGGCGCGCGCGCAGTCGATGCTCGACGCCGGCGTCACCGACGACGACTACGGCCACCTCGACGAGTGGCGCACGTGGCCGGGGTACACCGAACGGCAGCGACTGGCGATCGAATACGCCGAGCGGTTCGCGATCGACCACCAGGGTCTCGACGACGAGTTCTACGAGCGACTGCGCGCGCAGTTCGCCGACGACGAGATCCTCGACCTGTCGCTGTGCCTCGCGATCTGGCTCGGTCTCGGTCGGGTGCTGGCGGTGCTCCAGGTGGAGCAGACCACCGGCGTGATGGCCGACCTCTAGTCCGGCGTCAGGCGAGCCCGCCGGCGGAGCGCGCCCACGCCATCCCCGCCGCCAGGTTTCCGACCCCGTCGGCGATGTCGACCACCGGGGTCACCTCGTAGTCGAGCCAGGGCAGGAACTGCGCCACCGCCGCGTCGATGCTGGCGAGGTCGTCGGTCTCGCAGATGAGGAGCCCCCCGCGGCCGTCGGCCCGGGTGAGGAACTCGCTGATCGTCCACGCCGCGGGCGGCGTCCAACTCCCGAACGCACGCAGCAGGCTGTCGCTGCTCTGCAGGTTCGCTTCCGGGTCGCTCCCCGGTCGCGCGGTCCATGACACGACGAACTTCACGTCGACTCCCCTCGTCCGCCCGAGTCGTCCTCGGGGACGAAGCATGCCGCAGCGAACGCGTGCCGTCGAGCACGCGTCACCGGACGACCTCGTAGTGGAGATGGGTGACACCCGGCGCCGGGACCGCTTCGACCAGACGGAGGCGCACGTGCTCGGGCAGGGACTGGAAGAACGGGCGGCCGCCGCCGAGCAGGACCGGCACCTGGTGGAGGATCACCTCGTCGACCAGCCCGGCCCGCAACGCTTCGGTCACGACGCCGCCGCCCATGAGCGCGACGTCCTTGTCCCCCGCGGCGCGGCGGGCGGCCACGACCGCCTCCTCGATCCCGGTGGTGATCAGCGTCTGACGATCGCTCATCTCGGGGGCCGGTCGATGGCTGACGACGAACAGGGGCGCGGTGGGGTGTGGCCCGCCACCGCCGAAGCCGTCGGAGTCGTCGTAGGTGTTGCGCCCGGCGAGGCTGGCACCGACGCGGCGGGCGAGGGCGTCGAAGACCCGCCGCGCTCGCTGCGCTCAGCCGGAAGCCGTCGAACACGTCACTCGGTGTGTCGCCGTCGAAGTACCAGTCGAAGAGCATCCCCGCGTCACCGAGTCCACGCCCGGGGCCAGGGTCGCGACCGGTGATGTAGCCGTCGACCGAGACCGAGAGACCACTGATGACCTTGTTGATGACGCTGCTCATGCCTGCACACCACCGAGCGGACCGGGAAGGCGCGTGGCGAAGTCGAGGAGTCCGACCCAGGTCGGGCGCACCGCGATCCGGGCCTGCACGGTTCCGGGCTGGTCCATCGCGGAGACCAATTCTGCGCCTCCGTCGTCGCCCAGGTAGCGACGCGCCGAGGCGACGTACTCGGGCGCCAGGCCGTCGACCTCGTCGATCTCGGCGCGGCCACGCACCGTCAGGCTGTGCGCAGGGAACTCGTCGGTGTCGATCGTCAACGCGACGGCCGGATTCGTCCGGAGGGCCGCGATGCGGGCGGCGGGATGACGGATGCCGGCCTCGGGACCCGCGACGTAGGTGACCATGACGATCTCGGTGCCGTCCCACTCGAACCACGTGGGTACGACCCGAGGCGTGCCGTCGGCCGCGACGAACGCGAGCCGGGCGGGGATCGCCGAATGGAGCAATTCCTGCGCGAGCTCGGTCTCCAGGAGCCGGAGATCGCCCTGGGGAACGGTGGTGGTGCTGGACATGGTCCCTCCTCGTCTGGACTTCTGCTTCGGTCAGTACGTTCCTTCAGGGAACGTGGTACGGTGACGGTACCACACTCAGTTCCCTGAGGGAACCCCCCAGCGGAGGAAACCGGATGCAGCGCACGAGGTTCGGGGACATGGCCTGTTCGATCGCCCGCACGCTCGACGTCATCGGTGAGCCGTGGTCACCGTTGATCCTGCGCGACGTCTACGTGGGGATCAGCCGGTTCGAGCAGATGCAGGCCGACCTGGGGATCTCCCGCAAGGTGCTCACCGAACGCCTCAACTGGCTGGTCGAGTCCGGCGTCCTGGAGCGCCGGCCGTACGAGACCCGCCCGCCTCGCTCCGAGTACGTGCTGACCGACAAGGGCGCGGAGCTCGTCGACCTCCTGATGGTGATGGTCGCGTGGGGTGACCGGTGGGCCGACGACGGCGCCGGTCCCCCGGTGCTCTACCGGCACCGCGCCTGCGGCGCGATCAGTCACGTCGACCTGCGCTGCTCACACTGCGGCGAACCGATGCACGGCGGTGACGTCGAGGTCCTCGCCGGTCCGGGTTCCGCCGCCTGACGCGCGACACCGGATGCACCAACGCCTCGCCGCACGACTTCCGGGCCGCCGTGCAACTCGCGGCTCGTCTCTGCGCGTCCTCGACTCCTCGAGGCATCACGGTGTCGGGCCGCACGCGCCCCACAGACCGACACGCTGCGCACGCGCGTCGAGCTCGTCGTCGAGCATCTCGCGCGCATGGGCGTGGTTCGGCTCGATGACGAGCAGGCGCGCGTAGCCCTTGCGCAGCAGCTCGCGCAGGTAGTTCCTGTCGTCGAGGTACACGTAGGCCAGCCGTCGTCCGTAGACGTCGTGGCGCTCGACGTCGTCCTCCAGCCGCACCACCTGACCGAACAATCGTGACGCAGTGTGTGGCGCCGCCTCCGGTCCGTAGCACCGCACCGGCTTGCGCGGATGATGCGTCTCCGGCGTGTCGACGCCGCTCCAATATCACCTACCACCAAGGGGCTTCTGACAACAGGTCGCCCGACCTGCACACCCTCAGACATTCCGCTGCTTCATGAGCCCGTCCATCGTGTTGTGCGTAGGCTTCAGCCGTGGACTCAGACATTGTCTTGAAGTCCGCTCACAAGGCGGCAGCCGACCACGCCTGGGAAGATGCATTCGAGGGCTTCCGCGCCGCGGACAACGCGCAAGAGTTGACGCCGGAGGACCTCGAGGCGCTCTCCGACGTGGCGTTCTGGGCGAGCCACGTCTCCGAGGCGATCGATGCTCGGCAGCGTGCCTGTGAGGCGTACGAGCGCGCGGGACGTGCTGTCGAAGCGGGAGCAGCCGCGCTCGGCGCCTCGCTCCTCCATTCCGCCCGCGGCGACACGTCCGTGGCATCAGGCTGGTTCGCTCGAGCCCAGCGTCTCCTCACCGACATTCCCGAGCACTCGGCGCACGCGCTGCTCGCGTGGATCGAGGGCCAGTTCATGGGCCGCCTCAAGGAGCACGAACGAGCGCTGGACAAGGCTCGAGAAGTCGAAGCCATCGCCCGACGCGTCGGCGATCGCGACCTCGTCGCCATGGGCCTGAGCATGCAGGGACAACAGCACGTGCTGCGCGGGAACGTGGCAGCCGGAATGGCCCTCATCGACGAGGCCCTCACGGGCGCGTTCGCCGGCGAGCTCGGACAGTTCGCCAGCGCCGAGATCTTCTGCGAGATGGTGGTGTCGTGCATCGAGGCCGCTGACTTCCAGCGCGCCGCAGAGTGGCTCGACACTGCAGAACGGGCCGGCCAACTCCTCGTCTGTTTCCCGGGTTGCTGTCGCGTGCACAGATCGACAGTCCTTCGACACCGCGGCCAGTGGCCCGAGGCCCAGGCAGAGGCGCGGCAGGCACGCGCCGAAGTCGCCGGCGTCGAGGCGCTCCACGAGGGCATGGCCTTGACGGAGTTGGGGGAACTCCACCGATCCCAGGGCGAGGTCACGCTTGCCGAGCAGGAGTTCAACGAGGCCTACGAGAAGGGGTGGCCCCCGCAACCGGGAATCGCGCTCCTCCGTCTGCGAGCTGGAGATCTCGACGGCGCCGCCCAAGTGATCGCCCGCGCCGTCGAATGGTCCGCCGATGAACCATCGACTCTGGTGCGGCTCCTGCCCGCCCAGGTCGAAATCGCCGTTGCCAGCGGCGACGACGAGGCGCTCGACACTGCGGCAGCTCGGCTCGCGGAAGTGGCTTCCGTCGTGCGAACGAGCACAGCCGCTGCGGCCCATACATCTGTCGTCGGGTTACGAGAGTGGAAGCTCGGCAATCTCACCGAGGCAGCCCGCCAGCTTCAACTGAGCGTCCGGGCCTGGCAGCAGGTCCGCAGCCCGTACGAGACCGCCCAAGCTCGGATGCGCCTCGCCACCGTCCTTGTCGAGCTCGGAGACACAGAGTCGGCCAAGCTGGAGCTGACAGCGGCGCGCAAGACCTTCGAGGATCTGGGCGCAACGCCCGACGCGCGAGAAGCGGCTCGACGCCTCGGCGACGACGCCCCCACGTATGCGGTGCGCACGTTCATGTTCACCGACATCGTGAACTCGACGTCGCTGTTGAGCGCCATCGGGGACGAGGCCTGGGACAGGGTTCGCCGACGGCACGACCGCACCGTGACCACGGTTGTTGCCGAGCATCACGGGCGAATCGTGAAGGGAACTGGCGACGGCTTCTTCGTCGCCTTCGACGAGCCGGCACTCGCAGTCGACAGCGCCATCGCCATCCAGCGGGCCCTCGACGAACACCGCAAGCGTGAAGGATTCTCGCCTTCGGTCCGCATCGGTGTACACGTCGGTTCGGCGATCACCGCGGGGGATGACTATTCCGGCCGAGACGTCGTCGTAGCCGCGCGCATCTCAGCGCTCGCCGGAGCCGACGAGATCTACGTGAGCGCCGCGGTCGTCGACCTCATGGGACCACACGTCTCGATCATTGACCGTAGGTCGACGGAGCTGAAGGGGATCCCCGCGCCGGTCGAGATCTCCCTCGTCGACTGGCGATGATCGCGGACGCGTCCACCTCGGCGACGGAGCGGCACGTCGATGCGCTCGTACTCATGATGCGTCGCCGCACTCACCCCACAGACCCACATGTCGTGCTCGGGCATTGAGCTCGTCGTCGAGCATGGCGCGGGCGTGGGCGTGGTTGCGTCCGATGATCAGAGCAGACGCGCGTAGCCCTGCTGCAAGAGCTCGCGTTCGTAGTTGTGTCCGTCGAGGTAGACGTACGCGAGGCGACGGCCGTAGATGTCGTGGCGCTCGACGTCGTCCTCCAGCCGCACCACCTGTCCGAACAATCGTGACGCGGTGTGGGCCGCTGCCTCCGGTCCGTAGCACTGCACCGGCTTGCGCGGATGATGCGTCTCCGGCGTATCGACGCGGTTCCAACAGCACCCACTCTGCACCCCTTTGGGTCGGTGGAGCCCCGCGTGCGGTCGGAGGTACCAGACTCTGCCGGTGAGTGCTCTTGTGATCATTGCGGTGGGAATGGCGTTGGCGTTCGCGTTCACCAACGGACTGCACGATGCAGCCAACACGATCGCGACGCTCGTCGCGACACGCGCGGCCCGCCCCGGTCCCGCGATCGTGCTCGCTGCACTTGGAAATGTGGTCGGACCACTCATCCTCGGCGCGGCAGTCGCCGACACGATTGCCGGCATCGTCACGGTTCCCAGCGACGAAATGGTGTTCGTGTTGGGCGCGGCCCTCACCGGAGCGGTGGCGTGGAACGGCATCACGTGGTGGCGAGCCCTGCCGTCGAGCTCAGGTCACGCATTGCTGGGCGGGTTGGGCGGCGCAGCTCTCGCTGAGGGTGGTACCGGTGCCGTCAACTGGGGCGGGTTCGACGGGATCAAGCCGGTGGGTGTGCTGGGTGTGATGGCAGTCATGGCGTTGGCGCCCATCGTCGGGCTGCTGGCGGGCTTCGCCGTGAACCGGTGGGCCCGGCGGGTCGCGCGCCGCGCCACGACTCGCGTGAGAGGTCCGGTGCGCGTCGGGCAATGGACGATGTCGGGCGGGCTGGCATTGACGCATGGAGCGAACGACGCACAGAAGTCGATCGGCATCGTGGGCGCGGTGCTGTTCGCCGGGGGAACCACCTCGCACCTCGCATCACCGGTGTGGGCGGAGCTTGCGTGCGGTATCGCACTCACCGCGGGCACCACGCTCGGCGGCTGGCCCATCGTCCGTACGGTCGGTCGACGCATCACCCGGTTGCGACCGCTGGACTCGCTGTCGAGCCAGGCGGGATCGACGGCAGTGCTCTTCGGAGCTTCGGCGATCGGTGCGCCGGTGAGCACCACGCAGGTGGTCGCATCGTCGGTCGTCGGTGTCGCGGGTGGTCGGCGACGATGGCGTCACGTGCATTGGCCACTCGTGCGCGCCATGGCGCTCGCATGGCTCGTGACCATCCCCGCGTCGGCCGGCCTCGCGATTCTCGCTCTGTATCCCTGGAGGTGGCTTTCATGAACAAGCACTGGTTCCTCCCCAAGAACCCCGACCTCATTGGCCTGCTCCGCGAACAATCTGCGATCACGGTGGCGGGGATGCGGGCACTGGTCGAATGGGCCGACGGCGTGCCCGGGGCCGGCGACGACGTGCGGGCATACGAGCATCGAGCCGACGACAAGAAGCGTCAACTCTGGGGCGAACTACGGGACGCGTTCTCGCCGCCGATCGATGCCGAGGACCTCTACACGCTCTCGTCTGATCTCGACGAAGTCCTCAATGCGTCGAAGAACCTCGTCCGCGAGTTCGAGGTGATGCGACTCGAGCCGGACGCCGCGACGCACGAAATGACCCTGCTGCTCGCCGCAGCGACGCAGCACCTCGCCGACGCGTTCGCGCGGCTCGGCAAGCAGGAAGGAGATGCCACTGAGTGCGCCAACGCCGCAATCAAGGCCGCACGCGGTGTGGAGCACGTCTACCGAGCAGCAATGTCGACGTTGCTCGAGGTCGACGACCTTCGCGAAGTCATGGCACGGCGCGAGGCGTACCGCCGGCTCGCGCGCATCGGGGACCACATTCACGCGGTGGCCGATCGTGTCTGGTACGCAGTCATGAAGGAGGCTTGAGGTCCGACCGCGCCCGCCCCAGACGTCGACCGCGCGACAGATCGACCCACTCCACAGCGACGCTCACGGTGCATCACCGCACGCAGCCCACAAGCCGACCCGGTGGGTTCGCACGTCGAGCTCGTCGTCGAGCATCTCGCGCGCATGGGCGTGGTTCGGCTCGATGACGAGCAGGCGCGCGTAGCCCTTGCGCAGCAGCTCGCGCTCGTAGTTCCTGTCGTCGAGGTACACGTAGGCCAGGCGTCGTCCGTAGACGTCGTGACGCTCGACGTCGTCCTCGAGCCGCACGACCTGTCCGAAGAGACGCGACGCGGTGTACGCCGCCGCTTCCGGTCCGTAGCACTGCACCGGCTTGCGGGGATGGTGCGTCTCCGGGGTGTCGAACCGGTGCCAACACCACCCACTCTTCGAAGTCCTTGCGTGAAGAGGGAGCGGGAGTGATCGAAGAGTGCTCTACTTGAGTGGAGGCCTGGCCCGAGGGGGTGTCGTGGTCGAGCTGCCTTCGGGGACGGTGACGTTCCTGTTCACCGATCTCGAGGGGTCGACGCGGCTGTGGGAAGAGCAGCCTGAGTCGATGACGGGTGCGCTTGCTCGCCACGACGCGATCCTGCGGGCTGCGATTGCGTCGCATCACGGTCGTGTGGTGAAGACGACTGGCGACGGGTTCCACGGGGTGTTCGCCCGTCCGGATGATGCGCTCGGCGCCGCGGTCGAGGCGCAGCGAGCGCTCGCGAACGACACCGGCGAGGTCTTGCATGTTCGTATGGGGGTCCACACGGGTGCGGGCGAAGAACGGGATGGCGACTACTACGGCACGGCGGTGAATCGTGCGGCGAGGTTGATGGCGGTCGCGCACGGAGGCCAGGTCTTGACGACTCGGGCGGTGCAAGAGCTCGTTGGTGACGAGCCCGGCGATTCCGTGGAACTGGTCGGGTTGGGTGACCATCGGCTGCGCGATCTGGCACAGCCGATCGAGGTGTTCCAGGTGGTCGCGCCCGGGCTGGCGCGTGAGTTTCCCGCGCTGCAGTCGTTGGACGCGCTTCCGGGCAACCTGCCCGTGCAACACAGCTCGTTCGTCGGCCGCGAACGGGAGATCGCCGAGGTCGACGCGTTGGTGCGCGACGCGCGGATCGTGACGCTGACCGGCGTGGGTGGCGTGGGCAAGACGCGTCTGGCATGCCAGGTGGCAGCGGATCTCCTGCCGGAGTTCCGCGACGGTGCATGGCTCGTGGAGCTGGCCCGGATACGCGACCCGAGCTTGGTCGTCGACACGGTCGCCGCGGTGTTCGGGGTGTCGCCACGCCAGGGCACGCCGATCTTGGACACGTTGGCCGGTCATTTGTTGCCGAAGCAGCTGGTGCTGATCCTCGACAACTGCGAGCATCTTCTCGGCAGCGTCGTCGAGCTGGTGCGCGAACTCGAGGATCGCTGCCCAGGGCTCGTGGTGCTCTCGACGAGCCGGGAAGGCCTCGGCATCGCAGGAGAACGCATCGTGGCGGTGCAGTCGCTGGGGTTGCCGCGCTCGGGCGACCGGAACGCCGTGTTGAGCAGCGACGCCGCGCGGCTACTGGTCGAACGAGCGGTGGCGGTCCGATCCGACTTCGAAGTGACGGATGCCAACGCGGCTGCGGTGGCCGAGGTGGTTCGGCGCCTCGATGGGATTCCTCTGGCGTTGGAGCTCGCCGCGGCACGCATCCCGGTGCTGAGCCCAGCGCAGCTGGCGCAACGGCTGGACCACCGGTTCCGCGTGCTCGCCGGGGGCGAGCGCGGCGCGATCGAACGACACGCCACGCTGCGCGCCGCGATCGACTGGTCCTACGAGCTGCTGAGCCCAGGCGAACAGTGCATGTTGGCCCGCTTGTCGGTGTTCGCCGGGGGTTGCAGTCTCGAGGCGGCCGAGGCGGCGTGTTCCTCGGCGGGGATCGACGAGGGACAGGTGCTCGACCTGCTCTCCACGTTGGTGGCACGATCTCTCGTTGTCGCCGAGGACGCGCCTTCCGGCGAGCGCCGTTACCGCCTCCTCGAGACGATCCGCCAGTACGCAGAAGAAAAGGTCGACGATGCTGAGCGGGCTGGCCTCCGCTCCCGCCACGCCGATTTCTACGTGGACTTGGCGGAGATGGCCGGCGCTGGGTTGCGCGGGCCGGAGCAGCTGCGCTGGACCCTCGAGGTCGAATCGGCATTGGAGAACGTCCGCGCGGCAATGGCGTGGTCGATCGCGACCAACGACACGGTTCGTGCCGCGCGGTTCCTGTGCTCGACGACGACCGTCGTCGGGCTGCTCACCCGCGTCGTCCTCCGCGACGCTGAAGCCGTGCTTCAGCTGCCGGGCATCGAGAGGATCGAGCTGTACCCGTTCGTGCTCGCCGCCGCCGCGGGATCTGCCTTGCTTCACGGCCTGTTCGACCGAGCCGACCAGCTCTGCCAGGAGGCACTCGATGCGTCGGACGGGGCGAGCGACGAGCTCGCGGGCGTCGCGCTGCTCACACGCGCGAACGCGCGGTACGGGCTCGGCGACATGACCGGCGCGATGCAGGGTGCGGAAGGGGCTGTGAACGCTTGCCGTCGTTTCGGCGACCCGTACTTGCTCGCGTTCTCCCTGTCCTTCCTCGCGAACATGCGACCGAGAGGCTCCACCGACCTGGGGGTAGACGACGCGCGCGAGGCCCTCGCGTTGGCCCGCGAGATCGGCGCTCCCGGCGTCATCAGCGGCGGACTCGCGACCCTCGCCATCGTGCTCCTCGGAACCGACCCAGAGCAGAGCCGCACGCTGATCGCCGAGAGCATCGCGCTCCACGATGCTCTCGGTCCCGTCGTCGTCAACGAGAACGCGCTCGTCATGCAGATCCTGGTGAGTGCGGTGCTCGGCAACCGTGAACAGACTCTCAGCCTCGCTGCTCGTGGGCTCGACCGTGGCTTCTCCATGCTCGTCACCTCGTCCGCGTGCCTCGAGGCCACCGCGGAGACGCTCTCGCACGAGCAGCCCGACGTCGCGGTCACGCTCCAGGGAACCGTCGACGCGCTGGTACCGAGCCTCGCGCGCGCTGAGCCGTACCGGGCCTTGCGCAAGCGCGCGAGTGTCAACATCAACACGCATATCGACACCGCGCGCATCGACGAGCTGCGCGCACGAGGCGCAGCACTGACCGAGGACCAAGCGACGGCGTACGCACTCGACGCGATCGCGCGTGCTCGATGTGACTCGATGCACAGCCGTTCACCCGACGTCGCCGCGTGCACCCCAGAGACCGACGCCCGGTGCACGCGCGTTCAGCACGTCGTCGCGTCTGGCGAGACTCAGCTCGACAGCGGCACAAACCGCTTCAGCTTGCCGCTCACCTGACGTTGGAGTGAGGTGACGATGTCGATCGAAATCTCGGGGTCATCGAGGCCGAGCGCCCCGAGCGCATCGGTGATCTTCGTCTGGAGAGCTTCGCGGTCGAAGGGGGCCGTGCAGACGATGCTGACGGTTGCCCCGCGGCGCGTCTGTCGAACCTCGTACTCGAGGACTGCAGGCACCCGGCCGAGCGGGAACGGAAGAGGTGGGGGTGGACGCTCAGCCCGTCTGCGTACTCGAAGACGTCGTCGAGGCGACCTTGCGGGTCTTCGATCCGCCGAAAGCTCGACCCACACGGGCACGGCCCGTCGATCAGGGTGACCTGGTCAGTGATCTCGTAACGGATCAGCGGCTGGGTGTGGTTGTAGAGGTTGGTGACGAGCACTCGATGCGAGAGCTCGCCGGGTCTGACCGGTCGCCCGTCGGCGTCGACGGCTTCGAAGATGCACAGGTCGTCGGGAAGATGGATGTCGTGGCCGCAGCAGCCGGTGAAGATGCCTTCGGACATCGCGTAGCCGTTGGCGACCGGCGCATCCCACGTCTCGCGGATCAACGCACGGGTTTCGGGTCCGAGCGGCTCCGAGATCGCGACGATGCGTCGCGGCGTGATGCGCAGCCGCCCACTCCGGGCTTCCAGGGCCAGACGCGGGAGGAACGAGCTGTAGCCCATCAGCACCGTCGGTTCCAGGTCGTTCAGCCCGGCCACGATCGTCTCGAGTGGCAGGCTGACGGGGAAGAGATGCCGCGCGTTGTCTCCGGACGAGAACGTCTTGCTGAGCGCCGCCGAGATGTGAGTCGGGCTGGACGCCGCCACCACGGCGATGACGCGTGGGGTTCCGGCAAGGTCCGGGTCTCGTGTCCAGTCCCGAGTCTGGAAGCGGACGTTCGACGCGTAGCACGTCGCCCACGCGTCCCAGCCGTAGACGTAAACGCCTCTCGTGCCGGACGAGCCGCCGGAGGCCACGACCTGGAACTCGCCCAACAGGTGGTCCCCCGGGCTGCGATCGAGGTGCGCTTCGCACAGGCGTCTGGTCAGGCGCGTGTCGGTCACGACCGCGTCGAAGTTGTCCATCAGGTCGGTCTTCGTCAT
This sequence comes from uncultured Actinomycetes bacterium, assembly GCA_963756895.1. Lineage (GTDB taxonomy): Bacteria > Actinomycetota > Acidimicrobiia > IMCC26256 > DASPTH01 > DASUAS01. Next base: position 479,173 of record CAVWPI010000008.1, read on the forward strand.
CACCGGCAGATCGACGATGGCACGAGCAGACAGCGCGGTGACGTCGATGCCTTCGAGTCGCCTGCCATGCCACGACGACCGTTCCACTGCCACATCGAGCAGGGCTCGAAGTGCGACCGAGCGCTCCTCTTCCAGGCGCGCAAGCGACCAATCGATGCGGGAGACGTAGCCGGGAACCAACCGCTCGACAGCCGCCACATGGGCGTCCCTGAGCGACTGCGGCGAGTCGTGCGAACTTCCGCGATCATTCACCAACCCGGCTCCCCTCCTCCCTGCGCGTTCGAGTATCCCGCACCAGAATCACCGACGCAGTGCCGCGCCTCGTCAGCCGTAGTGTTTGAAGTGACTCCAGATCGCTGACCACGATGCACGCTGCTCGGTGCAGATCGTGATCGGGCGGCCGTTCTCTTCGTTGTCGACGTTCGCCCGATTGTGTACCCGCGTGGCCGGCGTGCACTTGCCGAAGTACGAATCGAGCGCGCTCGCGTCGAATCCGATCGCGATCGTGGTTCCCCGCTCGGGGTGCGGCGGTCCCCACGACCAGAAGGAGTTGTGACCGCTGAAGGGCCGCGGGAGCCCGAAGTCGCGGCCATAACGGTCGATCGCACCCGCTTCGCCGTAGTTCTTCGTGAGGATGACCACTGACGCGCGCTCGGAGCGGGAGCGAGCGCCACACGTGCGCCACCTGGCGGGTCAGGTCCTGCCAGCCGATCTCTTCACCAAGGTTGTAGTTGGCCTTCTGGAGGGGCACCGTCGCCAGCGCCGACTCGGGGAGGACGGGGAGCGCGAGGGGGAGCATGACCACACCACTCCCGATGACGAGACCGACGGCCCATCCACGCGATCGCCACAGCATCCGACGGCGAGGCTCGGCGCGGAAGAAGCTCCGCGTACCGTCGGCGACCTGCTCCGTGACGAGCGCACCCGCCGCGAGGAGCACGGGAAAGATCCCGAACTGGTAGTAGAAGCGGTCCGGGATCACGATCCAGAGCACGACGAACCCGAAGGCGAACGCGATCGCGAACGCGCGGTAGCGCGTCCACCTCGCGTCGCGCCAGAGCGCCCAGGCTCCCGACATCCAGACCGGCGCGACGAACAGGCCGAGCGCCAGCACCGTGATCAGCGGATACTTGATCGCGTAGCCGAGACCTGAGTGTTCCGCTCGCAGGTTCGCGTCCATCGCCAGCGTGGGCCAGCCATTCGCAGCCTGCCAGATGAGGTTGGGCGTCCACAGAACGAACGCGAGCGCGACCCCCGCCCACAACCACGGACTACGAACGACCCGAGACTGCCGTTGGACCACCAGCCCGATCGCCAGCCCGGCGAGCAGTAGCAAGATCGTGTTCTTGGCTTCCAGGCCGACGCCGACCACTGCGCCGACGGCGAGCCACAGCCGATCGTCTCCTGTGCGCAGGATGCGGAGCACCAACCACGACGTGACCGCCCAGATCAACACGTCGTACACAGTCGGACCCTCGAGGTGACCGACAACGAGCAGCCCTCCCGTCATCGCGCACAACGAGGCGAAGCCCTGCGCGAACCGGGATCCTCCAAGCTCCCTCGCCATGGCACCGGTGAGGACCACGATGCCTCCGCCGACCAGCGCGGGGACCATTCGCAGCCCCCACACGGTGTTCCCCCCTGCGACCCGTGCCAGCCACGCGACGAGCACTGCAACCGGTGGTTGGTCGACGTAGCCGAAGTCGAGATGGCGTGATGCGCTTAGAAAGTAGAGCTCGTCGCGGTGGTACCCGTAGCGTGAGGCGAAGACGGCCAGCAGCGCCGAGGCGGCGACCGCGAGACCCACGACAGGTCCGGTCGCGAAGGCAGGCAGGACCGGCGGCTGCGACTCCTCGGTACCCGTCGGGCGCGCCTCGACAGGCACTGAGCTCACGGCGTAAGTATCCACGACTCCATGCGCGTCCGCCGACGCCGCGCGCGCGTGCGCCGTTCGCGACGGGGAAGGCTGGAGGGCCCGCGCTCGTGGGCATGGGCCCTCCAGCCCGTCCGATCAGTAGCTGATCCGCCCCTCGACCGTGTTGGTGCCGCTCGACGTCACGAACGGGAACACGAACGAGAGGGTCGTTGCCGGACCGGTCACCGTGAACGTGCCGCTCGCGTCAGCGAAGCGGCCAGTACCGCCGACGATCGTGTCGACGATCGTGACCTCGCTGCCGGTGGCCCTCACCGTCGATGTTCCCGAGATGGTCGTGAACACCTGGTCGCCGTTCGCCGCGGTGTACGTGTTGGTGCCGTCGATGTGGGTCGACGCCGGCGTGAGCGGCGTGAGCGTGGTGTCGGCGTGGAAGGTCCCGTTCCCGAGATGGGAGTACCGGAACGGCCCACTCACCGACCCTGTGTGCATGACGACGTTGATGATCGCGGTCGCGGTTTCCGTACCTCGCAGCGGACGGTCGGTACCACCGGCCTTTCCCTGCGCAGTTGCCGGGCTCAGCGCCATCACCACGAGTACCAGGCCCGAGAGAAGGAAGAGCTTGCTTCGTCGCATGTCTTCGTTCCTTTCTTGTCCAGGCCGCGAGGCCGGACGATGGGTTCGGATGGTTGCTCAGGCACAGGTGCTCGCCGCGAGCTTGCCGCCGACGCGATCGGCGAACCAGGCGGCGATGTCACTGGACGAGATGGTGAGTTCGGGGTCGCCGTGGTCCGCATCCGGATAGAGGCGGTAGTCGACGGTGTCACCGGCCGCGCAGGCCTTGCTCACGAATGCGTCGGTGAGAGATTGCGGGACGAGATGATCGCCGGTTCCTTGGACGATGAGCAGCGGCGCGCCGGCGGGACGGTTGCCCGGAGAGTTCGTGTGCACGATCGCCGCCAGCGCGGGCGTGTCCAGTGGGTTGTGCGCGAGGACAGGGGCGGATGAGCTCGAATACGTCCCCGTGATGTCACACTCTCGATCGACGACCGAGAGCTGCGCGTTCGCTTCCGGCGTCAGCAGTGTCGCCGGATCGAACTGCGGGTACGCGGCGTGGAAACCTGCGACGAGGCTCACGAAGAGCTCGTTGAGCGCGCTGATAGAACCGCCCAGCCGCAAGGTCTGCTCGATCGCGGTGGCAGGTGCCACGGCGGCGACGCCCAGCACGTGTAGCTCCGGCGCGTACGACGCGGCGAGCTCGCCTGCGAACAACGCCGAATGGCCTCCTTGTGACAGCCCGAACACGAGCGCCTTGCTGCCGGCGGCACTGGCCTTCAGGGACTGGGCAGCGCGGGCCGCGTCGAGGACGCCGCGTCCTTCGCTCTCGCCGACGAGTATCGGATGCGAGCCGGGAGTGCCGAGTCCCTCGTAGTCGGTGGCGGCAACGACATAGCCCGCGTCGAGGAAGCTCTGCAGCATCGGGATGAGGGAGCGCGGGTAGCCGATGCCAACGCCGGACGACCCGGACGCAACGTCAGGCTGCTTCGAGGGTGCGCACATGTCAGCGAGGCCGCCGCCGCCGTGGGCCCAGGTGACCACGACACGTCCACCGCGCGGTGCCGGGCCGGTGGGGGCGACCACCACCCCGGAGACTGCGATGTCGTGACCGTCGACCGCCTGGGAGTGGTACAGGATCTTCCACGCGCGCGCACCCGCCGGCGCGGTGATCGGCGTCGATCGGATGATCGTGCCGGGCTTCGCTTTCGTCAATGGCTTGGGCGGGACGTAGAAGGCATCGCCTGTCGGCACGCGCGCTGCAGCAGCGCCTGCCCGACTCGGCGACGTTTCCACGCACCAGGCCAGGGCCGACAGCGCGATCAGTGCGATGGCGACGAGCTTGCGTTCGAGCGCGACGAAGTTCACTGGCCCTCCCTGTTTCGGTGCCCGAAGGCACGGTGATGTCTCAGCGATTGGGAGCTATGCCGGGCACATCGCCACCCGGACCGGCGACGCGCCGACGGGGATCGAGTCCGAGACCTCACCGGTCGCGGTCGCGATCACCGACACGGTGTTGTCGGCGGCGTCGGCCACGTAGACGTGCGTGCCGTCAGGCGTGACCGCCAACCCGACCGGGGCGCTCCCGACGGTGATCGTGTCCGACACCACACCCTTCGCGGTGTCGATCACCGACACGGTGTTGCCCACGTCTCCGGATCCGCCGACCACACCTCTGCCGTTATTGGCCACAAAGGCATGCCGGCCGTCGGGAGCAATGGCGATCCCAGACGGTTTCGGCCCGACGTAGATCGGTCCGGAGACGGTGCCCGTCGCGGTCGTGAGCACGGACACCGTGCTGTCGTTCTGGTTGCTGACGTAGATGTGCTTGCCGTCAGGGGTCGCCGCCACCCCCAGCGCTCCCTGACGAACACCGATGACGGCCGACACGGCTTCCGACGCCGTGTCGATCACCGACACCGTGCCGTCGATGTAGTTGGCGACGTAGGCGCGCTTGCCGTCAGGAGTGAACGCCAGGCCCAGCGGCAAGCTCCCGACGGGAATGGTCGCCGACACCCTGCCGGTCGCAGTGGCGATCACCGACACCGTGGAATCAGTGGAGTTGAGCACGTACGCGAAGTTGCCGTCGGGAGTGATCTCGACGATGCCCGGTCCCGCGCCGACGGGGATGGTCGCCGTCACCTGGTCCGAACCAGTGGCGATCACCGACACGGTGCCGTTCGACTTGGCGTCGCCAGGGTTGACGACATAGACATGCTTGCCGTCAGGGGTGACGGCGAGCCCACCGGGACTCGCACCGACGGCGATCGGCGCCGACACCGCACCGGTCGCCAACGTGATCGCCGACACCGTGTTGTCACCGGAGTTGTTCACGTACGCCTTGCCCGAACACCCAGTGGATGCCGGTGAGCGCACCGTCGACCGATCGCTCCGTGGAATGAGGACCACACCTGCGATCACCAGCGCAACGACGACGCACGCGGCAATGACCGCGATGATTCGCAGACGAGGGGACGTGCGGTGACGATCGACCGTGAGCGTCGCGCCGGCGCGGAGGTCGAAGGACGGCGTTGGAGGCGCCGAGTCGACGATCTCTCGCACCAGGGCGCGGATCCGGGCGTCGAGCTGGTCAGGCATCGAGCACCCCCTTCAACGTCTTTCGCGCGCGTGCGAGGTGGCGGCGCACCGCACCGTCGGAGATCCCAATGCGCGCGGCGGCAGTGCTCGGGTCGAGGTCTTCCCAATAGGTCAGGTACACGACCGCTCGCTGTCTCGGACTGAGCGCGGCGACTGCGGCGAACACCTCGGGGTGAGGTATCGACTGCGCATCGGCGACGTCTCGTGGCGCGGCACGTTGCTCGTACCGGACTCTCCGTGACTCACGGCGAACCACCATCCGGGACTCGTTGAGGACTGCCCGATACAGATACGCACGCGGATTGCGAACGTTGGGCCAGGCCCGGGTTCCAAACGCAGCGATCACCGATGCAGACACCACGTCTGCGGCAGCATCCGGCCCGACCAGGACCGTCGCGAAGCGAACCAACTCCTCCGCGTACTTCCCGTAGATCTCGGCATCGGACATTGCCAACACACCCCTACGATGCCGCTCGAGCCCATTCCGGGTGACACCCAATCGGACGAATCCTCGTTGGTGCTCCGCTGCGGCCACACCAGTCTTGCGCTCATTCGCCCTGGACTCTGACCTTTGAGTCGCCCCGCTCCGGCGATCTCTCAGCGCGAGTCTCCGCACGAACCCCAGAGCCCGACTCGACGCGCCCGCGCGTTCAGCTCGTCGTCGAGCATCGTCGCGCGCGTGGGCATGGTTGGGCTCGATCACGAGCAGTCGCGCGTAGCCCTTGCGCAGGAGCTCGCGTTCGAAGTTCCTCCCGTCGAGGTAGACGTACGCGAGACGGCGGCCGTAGATGTCGTGACGTTCGACGTCGTCCTCGAGCTGCACGACCTGCCCGAACAGCCGCGACGTGGTGTACGCGGCGGCCTCCGGGCCGTAGCACTGGACCGGCTTACGCGGGTGGTGCGTCTCGGGCGTGTCGACCCCGAGCAGCCGGATCGTCTCGTCCGGCGCGCCTGCACCGCGCACGACGATGGTGTCGCCGTCGAGCACCTGCACGACGCGGTACGGGGTGTCGGCCACGCGCCGCTGCTCACCGAACCACCACCCCAGCACCGACGCCCCGAGCACGGAGGTGGCGGCCAGGGTGACCACGACCACGGCCCGGGAGCGGACCATGACGGCACGGTAGCTGCGGGGTGTGACGCGGAACAGGGTGTGTGAGACTCGCCGCATGGCCCCGAAGGAGACGTCCCGCACCTACGACGTGACCCCCGCCGACGCGTACGCGTCCGTCGAGCGCGCCGTGGCGGGGGTGGGGATGAAGGTGAAGCACGCCGATCCCGAACGCGGCGTGGTCGAGGCGACCACCGGCGTGACCATCTGGTCGTGGGGCGAACGCGTGACCGCGTCGGTCACCGAAGCGGGTCCGGCTTCGGTGACGGTGACCATCGCCATCGCGCTGAAGTTCCAGGTGTTCGGGTGGGGTCAGCAGCAGCGCGTCGCCGACGGGCTCCTCGACGAGGTGGCCCGGCAGCTCTCGGGGAGGACCCTGGGGTGACCGGCCGTCAGCCGGTCGGCGCCGCCGTCGTCACGGTCGGGTCGGGCTGCGCGCTGCACTCCTCCGGCAGCGTGACCGTGCCCGCGCCGCGCCGGAACGAGTCCATGACGATCCACTCGTCGAGCTCGCGGTCGTAGAGGTTCTGCAGCCCGGAGTGGAGCACCTGCCAGAACTTGGTGGAGTCCTTCGCATCGACGTAGAAGTCGCCGACCATCACCGGGAACCGGAGCTCGACCCCGCCGCCCAGCGGTGGGACGAGCTCGGGCGGCACGTCCACCACGAGCCCGGCGCGGAAGTGGTTGACCTTCCGTCGCGTCGGTTCCAGGAGGATCTCGGGCCCGACGAAGCGCGACGACGCGAGCCCCTGGTTGAACTCGGCGAGCGTGAACGGACCGACGCGGGAGCACGGTCGTCGCTCGATGCCCGGCCACGCGTAGGTGAGGGTGTACAGCACCCCGCCGTCGATGATGTTGGTGAAGTGGATGGGATCGTCGGGCCCGCCGGCCGTCATCTGCATGTTGCCGTCGTTCGCGTCCCAGGTGAAGGACACCTCGACGTCGAGATCACGGACGATGTACGTGCCCGTCCCGTGGAAGTTGCGGGGCAGCTTCGGGGGCGGGGGCGCATTCGCGGCGGTGGCCGGGGTCGCCACCGCGACGACGAGCAGTGCGCACACGAACCACCACGCCTTCATCCCCACTGCTCCCCGCTCGAAGTGGCGTCACCCTACCGGTGGCAGGGTCATCGGCCGGAGCAACCCACACCGGTAGCGTGACCAGCCCATGTCGCGACGACTCCGGTGGATCCTCCTCGCCCTCGTCGTCGTGCTGGTCGGTGGTGCCGCAGCCCTCGTCGTGACGCAGCAACCCAAGCTCGACGACACGCGCACGAAGGCGGACACCGCGTGGAAGCCCTTGCGCGCACCCGACCAACTCGTGGTGCGCTACCAGACCCTCGACGACGCGCTCGAGCGCGTTCGACGCCGCCGGGGGCCAGGACCGCGACGTGTCGAAGGACCTGCACGCGGCCCTCGACGAGTGGGCCGCGGCGCTGCGCGACGGTGATGCCGCCAGTCAGGTGCGCGCCGCCAACCGGGTCGAGGCGCAGGGCACCCGGCTGGTGGCGAACGGGCTGGGCTCCGAGCGGCTGCAGGCGGACCCTGCGGTGGTCGATTCGCTGGCGAAGTTCGCGACCACCATCCCGAACGCGGAACTCGTCACCGCGTACAACCGTGCCGTGCGTGCGTACGAGGACGACCGGAACGGCGCCCTCGCGTTCCCGGTGGCGCGGGTGCTCGGCTTCGACGCCCGGCCCGTGCTCGCGCTCGGGACCGGCGGCAGGGGCCGCTGAGCCCCGGGGCCTCGGCGTGGTGTGACCGACGCCTGCGCCGGCGCGTGCCGGCGAGTGCCCGGGCTCCCCTCACCGCCTCCTGGCCCGCAGCACCCTCGTCGCTCCGCAGCTCAGGGGCTGCGGCGGCGACAGGGCCCGTTCGCTGCTCCGGCGGCTCACTGACGAGCGTCCCGATCGTCGCCGACGAGCGCGGGGCGTAGCTCGTCGCCGGCGTCCTCGGCTGCGGCTTCGTTCGCGTCGACGGTGAACATCGTGATCTCCCGAGGACCCGCGGCCACGATGTAGATCGGTAACCGGGTGATGGTGCGTGCATCAAGTCGCCGGTCCCGCAGCAGACGGGGCGATGTGGACCGCGACGCTCATGCCGAACAGCTTGTGCTGGGAGATGGTGCACCAAGCATCGATGCTGTGGGCCGGCGTGCCCAGATCGAGTCGTGCCGAGGCGCCCGGATCGAGCACTGGTGTGCGCACCGTGCCACCGGACACCGCAAGGTCATGGCGTTCGTCGCCTTCGTTGACGACGTCGAGCACCAGGTGGGTACCCGGATCGATGGTGACGACGTCGGGTGTGACGTCGAATCCAAGCGCGGAGTCCACGAGCGCGACGCGGACCACTCTCGTACCGGTTCCGTGCACGACCGTGGTCGTGATCGTGTCGAAGGCACCGGCGAAGGCCAGCACGACGACGACGACCACACCGGCCACGACCACCGCGGGGACCCCGAAGAGGACCCGTCGGTGCACCCGGTTCACGGCGCGACCTGAGCTGCGCGCGCGGGCTGCAGGGCCCGCCGCTGCAATTGACCCTCGGCGCTCCGCTCGATCACCTGGATCCGCCGTCGAGCCAGGAGGGGGGAGAGCTCCTCCAGCGACATCACCGCGTCCGGGGTGAAGACGCCCCGCCGCGTCCGGTCCGGGGCCCGCAGCGCGTCCGCCATGCTGACCGTGACCGCGGCCGCGGCGCCGTCAGTCGCCGCGCGCCTCGATGGTGCGGGCAGCCAACCGTTGGCCGTGGTCGCGCACGGCCACCCAGTGGGCCACTGGTTCCGAGCTCGGCACCTGTCCGAGCCCGAGGGGCGCGGGCGAAACGCCGAGCGCGGCACGGACCGAATCGCGCCGAGCGCATTCACTGCGAGCATGGCCCGCTGCGCCGCCGGCTCCGCGAGGCAGACGAACGTGCTCACCTGCTGCGGAACATCCGGGGCCAGCCAGCCCCGTTCCGACTCCGCGAATCCCAGACAGCGGCGACGTCCGTACGGTTCCGGCAAGGGGACGACGCGCGTCCGGTGCCGGGCGCCGGTCAGGTGGCGGTGCGCGAAGTCGCCGCCAGACGGACCACTGGTGGCCTTCGTCGAGACGGTGAACACCATCTCGACCTCGTCGGCGTCGGGATGGCGATCGAGAAGGTCGGCCGCGACGAGGTTCGTGAGACCCGGCGCGATGCCGGCGTTCATCACGACCGTCCCCGACGGATTCACCGCCAGTCGCTGGAGCTCGATCCCATAGGCAGCGGGCAACGCTGACACGTTGATCAACGTCCCGCCTGTCTCCAACACGGCGCGTTCGGCGACGAGCGCCGAGTCGGGAACGGTGTTGACCACGACGTCGACGTCGCGAACGGCGGACGACACGGTGTCCGACCGCTCGAGGTCGACCACGACTGCGTCACGACCGGAACCCGGTCGACGACTCCCTCGCCGGGCGCACCACCCCCGCACTTCGAACTCCGCCACCAGCAGGGCTCCCAGCACCCCCTGCGAGCCGATGACCAGCGCGATCGGGCGTCTTCGTTCCAGGTTCGACATCACGCTCTCCTTCCGCGTAATCCATACGAGTGTATGGTACCCATACACTCGTATGATGTCAAGATGGATCCAGCGGTGAGGCCACGACCACGGGAAGCAGAGCTCACGGACGTCGTCCTCCGGATCGTCGCCGCACGGGGGTTGGACGTCGTCAGCGTGCGTGAGGTGGCGACCGCCGCCGGAGTGTCGATCGGCGCGGTCCAGCACTACTTCCCGAGCAAGGACGACATGCTGATCGCCGCCTTCGAGGAGGTCGTCCGCCGCGTCCGCGCCCGCCTCACGTCCGTGGCGCACAGCACGAGCGTCCGCCGAAACCTGTCAGCCGTGCTCCGCCAACTGATCCCACTCGATGAGGCCCGCACCGAAGAGGCGCGCATCTACGTCGCGTTCGCGGTACGGGCGATGCATGCACCCGCGCTCGCAGCGATCCATCAGGCGGTGCTCGACGAGGTTCGGGAGGCGCTGACAGGCGCGATCATGAGCACTGGCGATCACGACCGTGCATCCGCGGGCCTCGCCGCGCAGGCGCTCGTCGCCGCAACCGATGGGCTCGCGCTCCACGCCGTGAGCACGGCGGACTGGCTGACGAAGTCGCGAGCGACCAAGGTGATCGACTTCCTCGTCGATCTCGTCGTCCCCGAGTGACCGGCCCCGGTGCGACGTCGTTGTCGCCCCAGGGGCCGGAACATTCGGCAGACGTGCTCTGCGAAGCGCTAGAGCAGCTGCCGGGTCGAGGGCGCAATCGGCGCGGGGAGGAGCGTCTCCCCCATCAGCCAGGTGTCGACCCCGGCCGCGCATGAACGTCCCTCGGCGATCGCCCACACGATGAGGCTCTGCCCACGACCCATGTCGCCGCACGCGAACACGCCGGGCACGTTGGTCATGAAGCTCGGGTCGCGCACCACGTTGCTGCGCGGGTCGAGCTCCACGCCGAGGTCTTCGAGCAGCCCGTCCTGCTGCGGGCCGAGGAACCCCATGGCGAGCAACACGAGATCGGCGGGCAGGTCGAAGTCGGTGCCCTCGATCTTCTCGAACTTCCCGTCGATCATCTCGACCTCGTGGGCGCGCAGCGCGCGCACGTGGCCGTCGTCGTCGCCGACGAAGCGCTCGGTGTTGACGCTGTAGACGCGCTCGCCGCCCTCCTCGTGCGCCGACGACACCCGGAAGATGTTCGACCACGTGGGCCACGGGTTGGTGGGCGCACGGTCGTCGGGCGGACGGGGCAGGATCTCGAACTGGTGCACCGACGCCGCGCCCTGACGGTGGGAGGTGCCGAGGCAGTCGGCACCGGTGTCGCCACCGCCGATGATGACGACGTGCTTGCCCTCGGCGGTGAGCGGCGGCTCGTCGAGGTCGCCGAGCTGCACGCGGTTGCCCCACGGCAGGAACTCCATCGCCTGGTGGATGCCGTCGAGCTCACGACCGTCGATCGGGAGGTCGCGCCACGCGGTGGCGCCGCCGGCGAGGACGATGGCGTCGAAGTCCTCGCGCAGATCGTCGACGCTCACGTCGACACCGACGTTCACGTTCACGCGGAACTCGGTGCCCTCGGCCTCCATCTGCGCGAGGCGACGGTCGAGGTTGCGCTTCTCCATCTTGAACTCGGGGATTCCGTAGCGCAGCAACCCACCGATGCGGTCGGCGCGCTCGAACACCACCACCGAGTGGCCCGCGCGCGTCAACTGCTGCGCGGCGGCGAGCCCGGCGGGTCCGGAGCCGACGACGGCGACCTTCCGGCCCGTGCGCACCGACGGCACGACGGGTTCGATCCACCCTTCGCTCCAGGCGCGCTCGACGATCTCGACCTCGACCTGCTTGATGGCGACCGGGTCCTGGCTGATGCCGAGCACGCACGCGGCCTCGCACGGCGCCGGGCACAGCCGCCCGGTGAACTCCGGGAAGTTGTTGGTGGCGTGCAGCCGCTCGATCGCGTCGCGCCAGTGGTCGCGGTAGACGAGGTCGTTCCAGTCGGGGATGAGGTTGCCGAGGGGGCAGCCGTTGTTGCAGAACGGGATGCCGCAGTCCATGCAGCGCCCGGCCTGGACCTTCAGGGTCTCCTCGGGGAACGGCTCGTAGACCTCGCGCCAGTCGCGCAGGCGCACCGGCACCGGCCGGCGGGTCGGCGTCTCGCGCCCCCACTTCATGAACCCCGTGGTCTCACCCATGCGCCACCTCATCCATGGGCGGAAGCCATCACCTTCAGGTCGGTCTCCTCCGGCGACAGCCCGAGCTGCTCGGCCTCCGCCAGCACCCCGAGCACGCGGCGGTAGTCCTTCGGCATCACCTTGCGGAACGCCTCGACCTCGCTCTCCCACTGGTCGAGCAGCCGCTCGGCCACCTTCGAGCCGGTGGCCGCCTTGTGCTGCTCGACGGTGGCGCGCAGCCACTCGCGGTCGGCGTCGGCGAGCGGCTCGAGCTCGACGAGGTCGTAGTTGACGAGCGCGGGGAACACGTCGTCGGGGTCGTGGACGAACGCGATGCCGCCCGACATTCCCGCGCCGAAGTTGCGGCCGGTGGGACCGAGCACCACCACACGCCCGCCGGTCATGTACTCACAGCCGTGGTCGCCCACGCCTTCCACCACCGCGGTGGCACCGGAGTTGCGCACGCAGAACCGCTCCCCCACCACGCCGCGGATGTAGGCCTCGCCACCGGTGGCTCCGTAGAGCGCGACGTTGCCGGCGATGATGTTGTCCTCGGCGACGAAGGGCGCGTGACGGTCGGGGTACACCGCGAGCTTGCCGCCCGACAGGCCCTTGCCCGTGTAGTCGTTGGCGTCACCTTCGAGCCGCAGCGTGATGCCCTTGGGGACGAACGCGCCGAAGCTCTGGCCCGCGGAGCCCCGCAGGCGGACGGTGATGGTGTCGTCGGGGAGGCCGTCGCTCCCGTAGCGACGGGTGAGCGCGGAGCCGAGCATGGTGCCGACGGTGCGGTTGACGTTGCGCACCGGCACGTCGATCTCGACCCGCTCGCCGCGCTCGAGCGCGTTCGCGGCCTCGGCGATGAGCTGCTGGTCGAGCGCCTGGTCGAGCCCATGGTCCTGCGGCTTCGTGCAGAGCAGGTCCTGGCCCTCGTAGGGGTTCTCGGCGACGGTGAGGATCGGCGTGAGGTCGAGGCCGTGCGCCTTCCAGTGGTCGATCGCCTTGCGGGTGTCGAGCACCTCGGCGTGGCCGACCGCTTCCGCGATCGAGCGGAAGCCCAGCGCGGCCAGGTGCTCGCGCACCTCCTCGGCGATGTACTCGAAGAAGTTGACGACGAACTCGGGCTTGCCCGTGTAGCGCTTGCGCAGCTCGGGGTTCTGGGTGGCGATGCCGACCGGGCACGTGTCGAGGTGGCAGACGCGCATCATCACGCAGCCGCTCACGACGAGCGGCGCGGTGGCGAACCCGAACTCCTCGGCGCCGAGCAGCGCCGCGATCACGACGTCGCGACCGGTCTTCAGCTGACCGTCGCACTGCACGACGATGCGGTCGCGCAACCCGTTGCGCACGAGGGTCTGCTGGGTCTCGGCGATGCCGAGCTCCCACGGTGCGCCCGCGTGCTTGAGCGACGTGAGCGGCGCCGCGCCGGTGCCGCCGTCGTGCCCGGAGATGAGCACGACGTCGGAGTGCGCCTTGGCCACACCCGCCGCGACGGTGCCGACGCCGACCTGCGCGACGAGCTTCACGTGGACGCGCGCGGCCGGGTTGGAGTTCTTCAGGTCGTGGATGAGCTGCTTGATGTCCTCGATGGAGTAGATGTCGTGGTGCGGCGGCGGGCTGATGAGGCCCACACCCGGGGTGGAGTGCCGGGTCTTGGCGATCCACGGGTACACCTTCGCCCCCGGCAGCTGACCGCCCTCACCGGGCTTGGCGCCCTGGGCCATCTTGATCTGCAGGTCGTCGGCGTTGACCAGGTACTCCGACGTGACGCCGAAGCGCCCCGACGCCACCTGCTTGATCGCGGAGCGGCGCAGGTCGCCGTTGTCGTCGGGGGTGAAGCGGTCGGCGTCTTCCCCGCCTTCGCCGGTGTTGGACTTGCCGCCGATGCGGTTCATCGCGATGGCGAGGGTCTCGTGCGCCTCCTTCGAGATGGAGCCGTACGACATCGCGCCGGTGGCGAAGCGCTTGACGATGTCGGCGATCGGCTCGACCTCGTCGATCGGCACCGGCTCGCGCACGCCCTCGCGCAGCTCGAACAGGCCGCGCAGGGTGGCCAGGCGCGTCGACTGCGTGTCGACCAACGCCGTGTACTCCTTGTACACGTCGTAGCGCCCGGCGCGGGTGGCGTGCTGCAGCTTGAACACCGTCTCGGGGTTGAAGAGGTGGTACTCGCCCTCGCGTCGCCACTGGTACTCGCCGCCGAGGTCGAGGTCGCGGTGGGCGCGCTCGGCGGGCCGCTCGGCGTACGCGATCTCGTGGCGCTTGGCCACCTCCATCGCGAGCTCGTCGAGACCGATGCCGCCGAGGCGCGAGACGGTGCCGGTGAAGAACTCGTCGACCAGCTCCTGGCTGAGCCCGATCGCCTCGAACACCTGCGCGCCGCAGTACGACGCCACGGTGGAGATGCCCATCTTCGACATCACCTTGAGCACGCCCTTGCCCGCGGCCTTGATGTAGTTCTTGACCGCGACCTTCGGGTCCATGTCGCCGAGGCCGTGCAGCTCCGACCCGATGAGGTCCTCGATGGACTCGAACGCCAGGTACGGGTTGATGGCGCCGGCGCCGTACCCGACGAGGAGCGCCATGTGGTGCACCTCGCGGGCGTCGCCCGCCTCCACCACGAGACCCACGTGGGTACGGGTCTTCTCGCGGATCAGGTGGTGGTGCACCGCCGACGTGAGCAGCAGCGATGGGATCGGCGCCATCTCGGCGTCGGAGTCGCGGTCGGAGAGCACGAGGATCCGCTTGCCCTCGGCGATGGCGACCGACGCCTCGGCGCGCACGCGGTCGAGCGCCTCGCGCAACGCGCGTCCACCGCCGGCGACGCGGTAGAGACCCGACAGCACGGCGGCGGAGAACTCGGGGCGGTCGCCGTCGCGATCGATGTGGATGAGCTTGGCCAGCTCGTCGTTGTCGATGATCGGGAACGGCAGCTCGACCTGCACGCACGACTGCGGACCCGGTTCGAGGAGGTTGGCTTCGGCGCCGATGGTGGCCGAGAGCGACGTGACCAGCTCCTCGCGGATGGCGTCGAGCGGCGGGTTGGTGACCTGCGCGAAGAGCTGCTGGAAGTAGTCGAACAGCATGCGCGACCGGGTGGAGAGCACCGCGATCGGCGTGTCGGTGCCCATGGAACCGAGCGCCTCGCCGCTGGTCTTCGCCATCGGCGCGACCAACAGCTTGAGGTCTTCGTGCGTGTACCCGAAGGTCTCCTGGCGCTTCAGCACCGACTCGTGGCTGGGCACGACGTGCACGCGGTCGGGCAGGTCGTGGAGGTGCACCAGGCCCTGCTCGAGCCACTCGGCGTAGGGCTGCGCGCCGGAGAGCTCCTCCTTGATCTCGCGGTCGCCGACGATGCGCCCCTTGGCCGTGTCGACCAGGAACATGCGCCCCGGTTGCAGACGACCCTTCTGCACCACCTTGGCGGGGTCGACGTCGACCACGCCGGCTTCGCTGGCCATGATCACGCGGTCGTCGTCGGTGACCCAGAAGCGGCTCGGGCGCAGACCGTTGCGGTCGAGCACCGCGCCGACGACGGTGCCGTCGGTGAAGGTGATCGACGCGGGACCGTCCCACGGCTCCATCAGCGACGCGTGGAACCGGTAGAACGCGCGCTCGTCGGCGGGCATGGTGGCGTGGTTCTCCCACGCGCCCGGGATCATCATCAGCGCCGCGTGCCAGATCGGCCGGCCGGCGAGGTGCAGCAGCTCGAGGCACTCGTCGAAGCTGGCGGTGTCGGACACGCCGGGCGTGACGATCGGGAACGCGCGCTCCAACCCCGGGATCAGCGGCGTGGACATCAGCGCCTCGCGGGCGCGCATCCAGTTGCGGTTGCCCTGCACGGTGTTGATCTCGCCGTTGTGGGCGAGGTACCGGTAGGGATGCGCGAGCGGCCACGACGGGAACGTGTTGGTGGAGAACCGGCTGTGCACGATGGCGAGGGCCGATTCGACCCGGTCGTCGGCGAGGTCGGTGAAGAACTCCGACAGCTGCGGCGTGGTGAGCATTCCCTTGTAGACGAGGGTGCGGCTCGACAGCGACGGGAAGTAGACCTGTTCCTCGGCCGAGTCGTCGACGCCGGTGAGCTCGTGCTCGCAGCGCTTGCGCACGACGAACAGCTTGCGGTCGAGCTCGGCGCCGGTCGCGCGCCGCCAGCCCGGGAGCGGGGGCGTCGGACACGAACAGCTGGCGGAAGCTCGGGATGACGCTCAGCGCGGTGGGCCCGATCATCGACGCGTCGATCGGCACCACGCGCCAGCCGATCACGCGCAGGCCCTCCTCCTCGACGATGGCGCCGATGCGGGCCGCGGTCTTGTCGGCCGCTTCGGTGTCGTCGGGCAGGAACGCGATGCCGACGCCGTAGGCGCCGGCCGGCGGCAGGTCGAAGTCGACGACCTCCCGGAGGAAGCGGTCGGGGACCTGGAGGAGGATGCCGGCGCCGTCGCCGGTGTTGACCTCGGCGCCCGACGCGCCGCGGTGGTCGAGGTTGCAGAGGGCGTCGAGCGCGTCGGTGACGATCGACCGGCTGGCGATGCCCTTGATCTGGCAGATGAACGAGACCCCGCAGGCGTCGTGCTCGAAGCGCGGGTCGTAGAGGCCGAAGGCCTCGGGGACCGCACTGAAGGGCACGGGAGACGGCCGGGTGGCCGCGTTCGGGTTGGGCTGCGTCATCTCACATCCACGCACCGCGTCACTCGAATGAAAGGGACGCTCTGGAAGAAACCGGTGGACGCAGAGGGACGACGTTGGCCCTGGCTGCGGAACGGACAGATTAGCCGGTGACTTGCAGCGTCAGCCACAACGAAAGGGTCGCGAGCACCAGCGCGAGGGGCGTCGCGACCAGGGCGAACCGGAAGAACGCGCCCCGGCTGGGCTCCACTCCGGCCGTCCGGACCACCCGCCGCCACAGGAGGGTGGCGAGCGAGCCGGTGTAGGTGAGGTTGGGGCCGACGTTGACCCCGAGCAGCATGGCCAGGAGCAGGGCGGTCGAGCCCGACGGGATCACCGAGGCCAGCACCAGCGTCGCGGGCACGTTGTTCACCAGGTTGGCGAGGACGGCGGCGACGACGGCCATGCCCAGCAGGGCGGCCAGGCCCTCGCCGGTGGGCAGCAGGTCGCGGGCGGCGTCGCCGAGGCCGTGGTCGACCGCGGCCTGGACCACCACCGCCAGGCCCACGACGAACACCAGGAAGCCGGGCGACGCCGCCCGCACCAGCGCCGCCGGGGTCGCCCGTCGCCGGGCGAGCGCGACCGTCGCCACCACCGCCGCGCCGGCGATCGCGATCGCGGCCGGGGCCACGCCGAGCGCGGACCCCACGAAGAAGGCGACGGTGACCGTCGCGATCGCACCCACCACGAGCCAGGCGAAGCCGTCGAGGACGACGGGATCGGCGCGGGTCGGTGGCGGTCCCGAGGCCGGAACCCGGGTGCGGGCGTCGCTCCGCAACGCGGTGCCGAGGACGACCGACGACGCCGCGAGGGTCGGGAGGGCCATGCGGAGCGCGAAGCCACCGAAGGTCAGGCCGGTGGCCGAGAACGCGAGCAGGTTGGTGAGGTTCGACACCGGCAGGAAGCTCGACGACGCGTTGGCGAGCTGCGTCGTGGCGAGCAGCGGAGGGTCGGGGCGCACGTCGCGCCGCGCGACGAGTTGCACCACCACCGGGGTGAAGAGCACCGCGGTCGCGTCGAGGCTCATCAGCACGGTCACCAGCACGGCCACCGCCGAGACCGCGACCACGAGCCGGCGCGAGCTGCGACTCCGCTCCCCCATCCACGCCCCCGCGGCACGGAACAGGCCGGCGTCACGCGCCACCTCGGCGAGCACGAACACCGCGGCGAGGAACGCCAGCGTGGAGGCCAGGCGGTCGACGGTGTCGCCCACCTCGTCGATCCCCACCAGGCCGACGCCGACCACGAGCAGCGCGCCGGTGCCGGCGACCAGCACATCGGGCACGCGACCCCACGCCACCAGTGCGAGCACCGCAGCCAGGATGAGCGCACTTCCCGCCGTCCCCACTGCGGGCAGCCGTACCCGAATCGTGGGTGCGCTAGACAAGTCGGGATGACCGAACCCGTCGTCGCGGTCCTGGGGGGTGGTCAGCTCGGGCGCATGCTCGCGCTCGCCGGCATCCCCCTCGACGTGCGGTTCCGCTTCCTCGATCCAGTCGACGGCGCGCCCGCGGGCGCGGTCGGCGAGCTCGTGGTCGGTGCCCTCGGCGACGAGTCCACGCTGACCGAGGTGGCACAGGGCGCGACGGTGGTGACCTACGAGTGGGAGGGCGTGCCCGCCGACGCGGCGCGCTTCCTCGCGCGTGACCTGCCGGTCCGCCCGGGCGCGCGGTCGCTCGAGGTGGCCCAGGACCGCCTGACCGAGAAGGAGACCTTCCGCCGCCTCGGCATCGGTACCCCCGCGTTCGCGGCGGTCGACGCGCGCGTCGGCCTCGGCGCCGCGGTCGACGCCGTCGGCGGGCTGCCGGCGGTCCTCAAGACGCGCCGGGGCGGCTACGACGGCAAGGGGCAGGCGGTGCTGCGGGCGGCCGCTGATCTCGACGCGGCGTGGGACGAGTTGGGCGGTGTCCCCCTCATCCTGGAGTCGCTGGTGCCGTTCGACCGCGAACTGTCCGTCCTCGCGGTGCGCGGACCGGACGGCACGACGGCGTGCTGGCCGCTGGTCGAGAACCACCACGAGGGCGGCATCCTGCGCGTGAGCCGAGCACCCGCACCCGGGCTGCACGACGCGCTCCAGGCGCGCGGCGAGGAGCTGGCGACGCTCCTGCTCGCCGACCTCGACCACGTCGGTGTGCTCGCGGTCGAGCTGTTCGACGTGGGTGGCGAACTGCTCGCCAACGAGATCGCGCCGCGGGTGCACAACTCGGGGCACTGGACCATCGAGGGCGCGGCCACCAGCCAGTTCGAGAACCACGTGCGCGCGGTGCTCGGCTGGCCGTTGGGATCGACCGCCGCGCTCGGCGCGAGCGCGATGGTGAACTGCATCGGGCTCATGCCGTCACGCGACGCGGTGCTCGCCGTGCCCGGCGCGCACCTGCACGACTACGGCAAGGCGGCCCGCCCGGGTCGGAAGCTCGGCCACGTGACCGTGGTCGCGGCCGACGAGCACGAGCTCGCTGCCCGGCTCGACGCGGTGAAGTCGGTGATCAGCGCAGCCTGATCACCCTCGACGGGTGACGGCACCGGACGCGAGCAGCGCCTTGACCTCGTCGCCCTCGAAGCCCCAGTCGGCGAGTACGGCTTCCGAGTGCTCGCCCGGCAGCGCGGCCGGACCCTGGATCTCCGGCGGCGTGCGCGAGAAGCGCGGCGTCGGCGCCGGCTGGTCGATGTCGTCGTGCTCCACGATGATCTTGCGGGCGACGACGTGCGGGTGCGACTTCGCCTCGCTCATCGGCAGTACCGGCGCGAAGCAGACGTCGGTGCCCTCGAGCACGTCGACCCACTCGGCGCGCGTCTTGGCCTTGATCGCGGCGGACAGTCGCTCGCGCAGGAGCGGCCAGCCGCTGCGGTCCATCTGGTGCGGCAGGTCGTCGTGCTCGATCTCGGTGAGCTCGACGAGCTGCGCGAAGAACTGCGGTTCGATCGATCCGATCGACACCCACTCGCCGTCGGCGGTCTCGTACACGTCGTAGAAGGGCGAGCCGGTGTCGAGCAGGTTGGTGCCGCGCTCCTCGCTGTAGCCACCGATCCCGCGCAGCCCCCAGATCGCGCCCATCAGGTATGCGGCGCCATCGACCATCGCCGCGTCGACCACCTGCCCCTGGCCCGACGTGCGCGCCTCGAGGATCCCGCACACCATCCCGAAGGCGAGGAACATGCCGCCGCCGCCGTAGTCGCCGACCATGTTGATCGGCGGCGTCGGCGGTTGGCCGACACGGCCGAAGTGGGCGAGCGCGCCCGCGAGCGCGATGTAGTTGATGTCGTGGCCGGCGGCGTGGGCGAGCGGACCGTCCTGACCCCACCCGGTCATGCGCCCGTAGACGAGCTGCGGGTTGCGGGCGAGGCACACGTCGGGCCCGAGCCCGAGGCGCTCGGTCACTCCCGGCCGGAAGCCCTCGATGAGCCCGTCGGCATGCTCGACCATCCGCAGCACCGTCTCGACGCCCTCGGGCCGCTTCAGGTCGACGGTGATGGCGCGCCGACCGCGCCCGTCGAAGACGAACCCGCTCGGCCGGCTCGCGGAGGTCGCGAGCTCGGCGCGCTCGACCCGCACCACCTCGGCGCCCATGTCGGAGAGCAGCGTCCCCGCGAAGGGACCCGGGCCGATGCCGGTCAGCTCGATCACCTTCACCCCGTGCAACGGACCCACGCGCGCCCCCTCCAGTTCGTCGCGCCACGTCCTCGTGACGGCCGCACAATGCCACCCGCGCGCGCACATCGCGAACTACCGAGTCGTAGGTAGCCGGGTCACCTGGGCCGCATCACGCCGCCACCCGCGGCGGGCCGCGGCTGGCGGTGACGAGCTCGAGCCCGTCGGGAAGGTTGGGGTTGCCGACCAGCGCGAGCAGACCGTTGGGCACGAGCAGGCGATGATGCGCGGGACACACCGCGGCGAGGTTGGCGGTCTCGTCGGCGCCCTCCCAGCTGCGCGGCACCAAGTGGTGCACCTCCAGGCCCCGTCGCCTCGCGCAGCCAGGCACCCGGCACTGCGAGTCGCGCAGCAGCACCGCCCGCCGCAGCTTCGGCGACAGGGCCGACGCACGTCGGCCGATCGCCACCACCGCGCCGGCCTCGTCGACGAGGACCGGTTCGATCGCTGCGTTCGCCCGCAACTGCTCCGTCGGTCGCGTCCAGAAGGTCGCGCCCGAGCCGGCCGAGGTCAGCACCACATGGTCCGGGGTACTGCCTTCCTTGTGCGAACCCCGCACGGCGGCTCTCATGGTCGGATGGCGGGGATCGGGATGCTCGCGCGGCTGTCGTTCCGACGTCGCTGGCGGAGCCTCGTCGTGATCGCTGCCCTGGTCGCGTTCGCGGTCGGCGTGACGCTCGCCTCCCTCGCCGGCGCCCGCAGGACGTCGACGTCGTTCGACCGATTCCTCAGCTCGAGCCGGGCCCAGGACGTCCTGGTGCTCACCTCCGACCTTCGGGCCGCGGACATAGCCGACATCCGTGCCCTCCCCGGGGTCGAGGCCGCCGGGCGGGGCCGATTCCTGGCCCTCGTCGACAAGGACGGGCAGCTGTTCGATGTCGGCTTCGCGGTCGTGGGCCCGTTGGACGACGAGCTGTTCCAGAGTGTGTTCCGCCTCCGCGTGGTCAAGGGTCGCGCGCCGAGCCCAGACGCTCCCGACGAGATCGCAGTCGGCGAGGCCTTCGCGCGTGACAACCACCTCTCCTTCGGCAGCACCTTCGTGGTGCGCGGCTTCACGCCGGAGCAGGTCGAGGTGATCACCAGCGGCGGGGAGGCCGGTGCGCCGGAGGGACCACGCCTCCGACTCAATGTGGTGGGCATCAGCCGCGCGCCGATCGACCTCACGCTGCAGGGCGAGGTCGGCGGCGTCCTCCTCCTTCCCCGCGCCTTCGTGCGCGCCTACGGCGCGCAGATCGGCAACTACTACGGACCTCACGGCGCCACGCTGCTCGTGCGACTCGACGACGGCGCGGCCGGGATCCCGCAATTCCTGCATCGACTCCGGAAGGTCATCCCGCAATTCGACATCGACCCCCGCGCCCTGAGCTCCGGCGGCGTGCAGGAGTCGATCGACGCGCTCGCGGTCGCGGTGCTGATCTTCGGGATCGTGGCCGGCGCGGCGGGGCTGGTGGCGATCGCCCTGATCACGACGCGCGAGGTGCGGCTGGTCGCCGCCGATCTGACCCCGGTCCGGGCGCTCGGGATGCGGAGGCGTGCGCTCGCAACCGGGACTGCGACCCCCGTGGCTGCCGCGATCTTGGCCGGCGTCGTCGGCGCCTTCGCCCTCGCCGCCGTCGCGTCGCAGTGGTTCCCGTTCGGGGTCGCGGGCATGGCGGAGCCGCATCCCGGATTTGACGTCGACTGGTTGGTGCTCGGTCTCGGCGGGCTGGCGTGCGCAGTCGTGCTCGCGTCCATCGTCGGCCTCGCGTCGTGGCGTACCGCGCACGTCGACCCCGATGCGACGTCCGTGCCGCTGCGCCTCGGCGCGACGACGCGTGTGCTCGAGTCGGTCGGGGCTCCGGTCACGCTGACCGTCGGTGCGCGCCTCGCGTTCGAGCCCGGCCGCGGCCGGACCGCGGTCCCGGTGCGCTCCACGCTGCTGGGCGCCGCGCTCGCGTTGCTCGGCATCGTCGCGGTGACCGTGTTCAGTGCGAGCCTCACGCACGTCGTCGACACGCCCGCGGCGCAGGGGCGCGCCTGGGACGCCACCGTATTCGACCAGCGGGCACGACGCAGCGACCCCGAGGACGTCTGCTCCCAGGGCTCGACCCGCCTCGTCGACGTCCGTGTGGTCGGCGCGATCGCGGGCGCGTGCTACGCCGCCCTCGAGCTCGACGGTCGCGCGGTCGGCGCCATCGCCGTCCTCCCGGTACGCGGCCGGATCGAGCCGACGCTGCTCGAGGGCCGGCGACCGAACACGGCGCGGGAGATCGCCCTCGGGACGGAGACGATCCGCGCGCTCGGCGTGGATCTCGGCCGCGAGGTGACCGTGCACAGCGGAGCTCAGCGGCTCCGCTACCGCGTCGTCGGCCGGGTGATTTTGCCGCGCCTCACCGATCCGCAGGCGATCGCCGACGGTGCGGTCGTCACGGGCGCGGGCATGCGTCGCACGCTCAGCTCCGACGACGATCTGAGCTTCGCCTTCGTCGTCAGGTTCCGCGACGGCGTGGATGCGGCCTCGGCGGCGGCGCGCATCGACCGACTGCCGGGTGTCGAAGGCTTCGGTGCACAGAACGGGGTCCAGCTCTCCTCGGAGCCGCTCGAGGTCCGGCGCCTCGACCAGATCGGTTGGATGCCGCTCGCGCTCGCGGGCTTCCTCGCGCTGCTCGGTCTCGTGGCGGTCGGCCATCTACTGGTCACCAGCACCCGACGGCGGAGCCGCGACTTCGCCATCCTCAAGGTGCTCGGATGCAACCGCCGCCAGCTTCGGGTCATGGTCGCCTGGCAGGCCACGCTCGTCATCGGCGCAAGCTTCGCCGTGGCTGCGCTCCTCGGCATCGCCGCCGGCGCCGCGCTCTGGTACGCGGCCGCGCGCAGCATCGGTCTCGACGACACGTTCCAGGTGCCGTGGATCGCTCTCGTCGCCATCGCAATCGCCGCAGTCGCCCTCGCCAACGCAGTCGCGGTCTTCACCGCCCGGAGGTCGGCAGGCACCCCGGCCGCCGGCACGCTGCGGACGGAGTGAGATCTTCCCCAGGCCCAGTCCGACGGCAATCAGATTGCGACGTGCCTCGACTCATTCGATCCAGGGTCCGAGCCCGACGGTCTCGAGGGCTCGGCGCGGGAACTCCTGAGGGTTGCGGATTCGGAGTTCGCCACCGTCGACCGAAAGTCGGTTCTGCATGCGGATGAGCACCCCGATGATGCTCGAATCGAGCAACGACACGTCGGCGAGGTCCACGACGAGTCGACCGCGGAGGGGCGCAAGGCAGTGTCGCAGCTCATCGCGATTCGCGAGGTCCAACTCGCCCGCCAGGTACACGACCGTGCACCCGGCTTCCTCCACCACGGAGAATCGCTCGAGCCCCGTCACCAGCGCATCTTCACGCGCTCGATGAGACGAGCGAGGTCGGACGATGGGCGTGCAGACGGACGCACCGCCATCACCCGCCCTCACCTCCGTGTACTTCTTCTGCTGCTGTCGTGGCGTCGAGTTCGAACCAGACGGTCTTGCCTGCCGCTCGCGCCTCGACGCCCCATCGGGTCGCCAGTCCGTCGACGAGGAGCATCCCGTTCCCCCTCGGCGTCGACGGATCCTGCCATTGCACGGCGGGTGCATCGGTGCTGGCATCGTCCACCTCGACGCGCAACCAACCGGGCTTCGCGTACGCCCGCACCGTGACGGCGCAGCCCACGTGGTCGACGACGTTCGCCACCAGTTCAGTCGTGAGCAACTCCGACACGTGTCCGAGGCCGTCGAGATCCTGGGTGTGCAACGTGTCGCGCAGGAACTCGCGCGCCGCTCGCGGTGCCGTCGAGGAGGCGGGAACGCTCATCTCGTGTCCGGGCACTGGAACCTCCGAGTCTCGGTGCGGCTAAGGCACTACCGACTGTCGAGGTCCAGAACAGCCCGCTCCATCGCCGTCGGGCGAAGACGGCAGAAAGGAGAGTACCCACCGTCGATGTCTTTTACTCCGGCTCGGCGGACCGAGCGCCGCGAGTCGACTACGTGGCGAAGGAGGCGGCGCGAAGGGCCGCTCTGCGGTCGGATGCGAGCTGCCGCGAGTCGTACACGGACGTGATCCTGGTGACGAGGCCATCGCCGTCGCGTTCGAGCGCGGTGATGCCGACCAGGCCGGCCGCCCCCGCATCCGCGGTCCATTCGAACCCACCGCCGTTGCTGCCGCCCACGACGTGGCGCAGCGTGCTCGATCGACCGTACGGGGCGTGGTCGAGAGCCCGGTCGAGATACGCCATGGTCTCGATCCGCCCGAGCACCTGGACACGAAGCGCCATGTCCTCGAGCACCACATCGGTGTGGAGCAGCGCGGCCGCGGCCGAGGCATCCGCTCCGGCGAAGGCGTTCTGCAGTCGCGTCGCGGTCTCGACCAGGTCCGGCGTCGCCTGGGTGGCGACGTCACCATCCGTCAGATCCGTGGGGAAGTGCTCGGCCGGGGTCCGGAACTGGAGGTACAGATCGTCGTCGAACGACGAGCTGTCCCAGTAGTCGATCCAGCGCACGATCTTGCCGTCGGCGAAGTCGACGGCCGCGAGGATCCGCAGCTCGCCGCCGAAGAGCTCGGGCGTGTCGACCATGCGTATGAGCGCACTCGTCTCGTTGGACAGGATCTGCGTGGCGTATGACCGCGCCGGAGGCGCCCAGTTCGGCATGTACTCGCGGAAGGTCGACTGCAACGCCTCGTAGCTGTCGAGGTCCCATCCGAGCGTGGCGTCGATGTACGTCGCCATGTCCGGAGCGAAGTGGTCCATCGTGCCGTCGACGTCACAGGACGTCTTCGTCTCGAAGAAGGTCGTGAGCAGGGCCGCGAGAGGAGAGGATGCATCGCGCACCGTGTCGGTGGCCATCGCGGTCAGGCCTGCTCCGCGAACCAGACGTCGGGCGCCGACACGACGCCGAGGCGGCCCATCGTCTCCCGCAGATCGTCCGATGCAATGAACTCCTGCGCTCGCGCCACGTCGTCGGTCGCCAGGATGATGGTGACGTCGTTGGGCTCATCGGCGCCGCGGTACACCCCGACGTCGGTCAGCCCGTACTCGCTGCGCACCTTGCCGTGGTCGTCGAACCCCGATTTCCAGGTCTCGAAGTCGGCGACGGAATGGCGGACGAAGAGGTTGGTCACGGATCGGCTCCTGTGCTCGGTTCGCTGACTCGTGCACCATCGCACGACGAACCGCCGACGTCTCCTGCGATGTGGCTACGTGAACCCTACGAATCGCTTGGGTGCGCGTTCCGCATCGGTCCGCTGGTGGGGACGACCGTGAGCAGCGCCGGGCGCTCCACGCTGAGCTCGAGCCGACCACGTCCGACGCGCTCGAGCACGATGCCGCACCCGAGGTCCGCAAGCCGCCGGCGCAACACGAGCAGACGCGCTTCGAGGTTGTCGTTGCCGACGGGCAGCCCCAGGGTCTCGTCGAGGCGGAGCTCCCGGTTGGAGAAGGCGGTGCGTCCGGTGGTGACGTGCGCCTTCAGCATCGCCCACAAGATGCGACCGGGTGCCCCCTTGACGACGTAGGCAGAATCACACAGCACGGTGTCGTCCGCCTGGTAGTAGACCAGCTCCATCGCGGGTCCCTCCCGGCCCGTCGGAGTTTGTGCGCCGTCGGCCTGTGGATCCTCCGCGAACGGCGCGCCTCGCGCCGCCAACATCGAGGCTGCGTGCGCGCCGACGATGCGCAACACCCCCTCGATCTGGCCGCTGAACGAGCTGGGTTCGGTGCTCTCGAGGTAGAGCACGCCGAGCACGTCTCCGCCGGCGATGAGCGGGATCGCGGCTGCGCTCCGCGCCCGGCGAGCGCCGGCACCTTGATCCCGGAACACGCTCCCGGCTTCCGTCGATCGCCTCCGCCATCGCCGGGCGCGGGCGAGGTTCGCAGCGACGATCAGCTGACGACGCGAGGCCGCGGTGCCGATCAGACCCACCCCGAGCTCCACCTCTGCGCCGACAGCCGAGCGCGCGTCCCCGAGCCCGCGATCGCGAACAGGCGGCGCGTCGGCGAGTCGAGCGCGAACAGCACGGCGTAGGTGAAGCCGAAGAGGTCGCCGAGCATGAGCATGATCTCGTGCGTCGCGTCCTCGTAGGTCGTCGAGCCCTCGAGGCGGCGGGAGAACTGCTCGAGCGCTCGGAGCAGGTCGGTCGAGGGCGGGATCTCGGTCGTCACCTTCGACACCCGGAGGCAGCGCAGCACGCGATGGACGTCGAGACCGCGCAATCGGAAGTCTGGGCCGATGCCGGTGTGCGATGCGATCGCTTCGAGGTTCGCGCGCATCACCTCGAACTCCTCGCCCTCGGTCACCGAGTGGAGATAGCGGAGGTCGAGCCGGAACTGCTCACCGGTACCGGAGCGGGTGATCAGCGCCTGGGAAAACGTGCTCGTCGGGGCACGGTTGAAGGACTGGCGCGACGTCGCCACCCGTTCGGCGTCGAGGTAGCGCACCTGCGAGACGTAGCTGAGATGGGGTGTCCCGTCCGGCGAGCACGTCGCGACCGGGCACGGGTGTCCGGACCGGAGGCAGTCGCGGATCGACTCGAGCTCGACCACCTGGCTCACTGCGCGCCGTGCGCGCTCGACCCGGGCGTGTCATCGAAGCGTTCCGAGATCTCGATCGTCACCGTCATCACTTCGGTGCCGACCATGGTCCGTGCGATCGGCTCGGCGACGCCGACCGTGGCGGCTTCGGCGATGAAACCCGCGACGTGCTGCTCGACCAACTTGCGCCGCTCCGGCGTCGGCGCCTCGAGCCGGATCACGGTCCCCTTCACCTGCGTCGTCGACTGGGACGACAGCCACGAGAGCGTGGCCGCGACGGGACTGCCGGGTTCGAGGTTGCGAGCCATCCGGGATTCGGGCGCCGCCTCGACGCACACCGTCAATCGAGCGCCGTCGTCACTCCACGACGGCCCCCAAGCCCGGCTCAGCTCCGGGTGGCGCTCCGCGTCGCGCGACGCAAGGAGCACGACGGGCGCATCGCGCGCCGGGTCCGCAACATCCAGCCCCCTCGGCACGTACGGATGCTAGCGATCACACGGCCGCGTGACCCGCGGTACGCCTGCGCGCTCGAACCAGAGGATCTGCTCGCGGTCGAGCTACCGGGTACCGGATGCGGATTCGTCGTTCGCCCACGCGGCGAACAGTTCTGCCCCGAGACTTCGGAGCGACTTCCGCTGGCGCATGGCCTTGATGCGCACGCGGTCGTAGAGGTCGTCGTCGAGCATGATCTCGACGCGGCGTCCGCCACCCGATGCCGGTTCCGGCTGCTCGTCCAGATTCCGTTCGCCCACCGACTTCAGATTACCGCGCACCTGTTTTGACGGAAAGCCGGAAGACCGGTGCTCACGACTGGCGCCTTCTTCACGATCTGGCATTTGATCCGTCCTCGATCGTCAGGTGGTCGACGTCGAGCACTCGGAAAACCCGGTGCACTGCAGGTGTCGGATGCAGCAACACCATCGCGCGGCCGCGGGCCTTCGTCTCGGAGTCGAGCTTGAACAGCAAACGCACGCCGGAGGCGTCGCAGAAGGTGAGACTGCTGAGGTCGATCGTCAGTGCTCCGCCCGTCTGGTCGAGCACGTCGACCACCTCGGCGTGGGCCTGCTCGACCGCTGCCATGTCCAGTTCACCGACGAAACGCACCCGTGCGTGCCCATCGACCTGAGACCGATCGATCTCGAACAGCGGGTCCATCGAGGCCTCCTCCCGCACTCGCCACCACGCAGAAGAACCGACTCCCGAATTGATACCGAAGTTCCGGAAGCTCGTCAACCCGTAACCTCGGAGATCCGCCCCGATGCTCATCACGCTGGCAGCCCGCTCGCTACCAGGAGCCGCCGCCACCGCCACCGCCGCCACCGCCGGAGAAGCCACCGCCGCTGAACCCGCTCGAGCCGCTCGACGCGGGTGACGACGTGAGCGTCCCGGCGCTGGTGGTGGCGAAGCCGTCGATGGCGCTCGAGAAGACCGCGTAGTTGAACGCGTGCTGCGACACGTACCACGACGACGTGTCGACGTCGTCGGCCAGTCCGTCGAACGCCTTGGCCCACTTCTCCGTCGCACCGAACACGACGGCGTAGGGCAGGTACTCGGAGAAGATGTTGGCGCGCTCGGCAAACTGCGCCCGGTGCTTCTCCGACTCGTCGATGAACCGCTTGAACCCGAGCGTGTGGCGCAGTACCGCGTAGCCCTTGGCGGTGCGCTTCGGCATCCACCGCGACGCGATCAGCAGCAGGATCCCGCCGACGATCACGGGCACGCCGAGCAGCGCGGCATGGGTCTCGATCGCCAGCAGGATCGTGAGCGCGACCCCGCCGATGAGCACGAAGATGCCGAGGAGGCTCCACAACACCTTCACCGTGCCCGGCTTGCGGCTGAACCACCCCTTCGACATCGCGTCGTCCATGAGCTGCTCGCGCACCTTGCCCATGCGCGTGGCGAACGTGTTCTTGAGGTCCGACAACTTGACCTCGTCACCGGACTTGAACAGCCCGTCGTACAGCGACCGCTCGTACTGCCGCAGCGGTTCGTCCTTCTCGAGCTTGGTGAGGATCCAGTCGTGCTTGAACTGGTACCACTCCTTCTCGACCTCCTCGATCTTGAGGTAGCCGCGCACGGCCAGGTCGATGATGGTGGCGGTGACGTCGAGCGTGCCCGCGTCGAAGTCGATCAGGGTGCCGAGCTCGCCGGGACGCAGTCCCTCGGGCGGCTCGAACTCCACCGGCGTCTCCGCCTCGCGGAGGGGCGCCGCCACCTCGGGGCCACCGTCCTTCCCGTAGGCGGCGTCGACGGCCGACCCCGCGTACCGGCGGTCGCGCCCGAACTTCCACACCAGGAAGATGACGATGCCCGCCAGCACCGCGAGCACGCCGCCGGAGACGCCACCGGTCGCGGGTGTCACCCGGAACGCCGAGGTGAAGTTGAACCGCTCCTCGAGGATCGGAGTGGGCGACGGCGTGACCGCGCCCGTGGGTAGCGCGACCGTGAACGTCATCCCCTCGTACGGGTTCAGGGGCGCCTTCGAGAACTCGGCGGTTGCGCCGGACCTCGTGGCGGTGTCACACGGGAAGGTCGCACCGAACGAACCAGTGTTGCAGCCCACCTGCTGGATGTCGGCCGGCGCGTGCACCACCGCCGACGCCTTCTCGATCGGCACCGGCCAATCGGTCCCGACCGCGTTCCACACCAGCTCGTCGCGGTCGGCGAACGCGTTCATCTGGCCACGCGTTCGGTACATGATCTCGTAGGTGTGCTCGCCGCTGATCGTCCGGTCGGGGTCGCCGATCTTGATGCGCTCGTCGTCGCCGTCCTCCTCGACGGTGTACTGCGCCGGCGTGTCGGCCGAGCCGCTCACCGACACGACGTCCAGCGGGTAGACGCGGTCGTAGCCGTCCTTGCCCGACTCCTCGGTGCGCACCGGGATGAACCGGAAGATCCCGTGCTTGGGCACGACCCCGAAGTCGTAGACGATCGTCTCGTGCACCTCGATGGTGCCGTCGGGTTCTATCGTGACGTCGGAGCGGTAGTCGACGATCCGCTCGCCGATGCCCGCGCTCGCCGGCGCCGCCGCGAACACGGTCGCGACGAACGCGACCAGCACCACCACGAAGACAGCGGCCACCGCGCGCGCACGCATCGACCGGGGAGGCTACCGGGACGAAGGATCGACGTCGCGTTAGCCTCGCCGCCATGCCGATCCGGGTCGTCGTGGCCGAGGACAACTATCTGGTGCGCGAAGCCGTCACCCGCCTGCTCGAAGTCGACCCCGACATCGAGGTTGCAGGGGTGTGCGAGGACTTCGACGGCCTCATCGCCATGGTCGAGACCGAGACGCCCGACGTCGTCCTCACCGACATCCGCATGCCTCCCACCGGCACCGACGAAGGCGTGCGCGCCGCCGCGCAGCTGCGCCAGACGCACCCGCAGCTCGGCGTGGTCGTGCTCAGCCAGTACGTCGAGCCCGCCTACGCGCTCGAGCTCCTCGACGGTGGTTCCGAGCGGCGCGCCTACCTCCTGAAGGAGCGCGTGTCCGACGTCGACCAGCTCGTCCGTGCAGTGCGGGAGGTCGCGGCAGGTGGATCGGTGATCGACCCCAAGGTCGTCGAGGCACTGGTCGACGCCCGCTCCCGCCGGGCGGACTCGCCATTGCAGTTCCTCACCCCGCGTGAGAGCGAGGTCCTGGCCGAGATGGCCCAGGGCCGGAACAACGCCTCGGTGGCGGCGGCACTGGGGCTCTCGGAGCGGGCGGTGGAGAAGCACATCAATTCGGTCTTCTCGAAGCTCGGCCTGTCCGAGGAGCCCGACGTCCACCGCCGGGTGAAGGCCGTCCTGCTCTACCTCGCCGACCGCTAGCCCGGCCCGTCGCGGCCGCTCGCCGCGGTCGCTCGCCCCCGTCGAGTGAGGTCTTCACTC
The DNA here is from genome assembly GCA_963756895.1 of uncultured Actinomycetes bacterium. Lineage (GTDB taxonomy): Bacteria > Actinomycetota > Acidimicrobiia > IMCC26256 > DASPTH01 > DASUAS01. The sequence goes on from CAVWPI010000008.1 coordinate 509,709, forward strand.
CCGGCGGGGGTGGTGTCCACACCCTGCCGCGCGGCCCCGACGGGCGCGACACTGGGGACATGGCCGACCCGGTCCCTGTCCTGATCGTCGACGATCAAGCCCCCTTCCGCCGCGCCGCGCGGGCGGTGGTGACGGCCACGCCGGGCTTCGAGGTCGTCGGCGAGGCCGAGAGCGGCGAGGAAGCCGTGGAGCTCGCCGACTCGCTCTCCCCCGGCCTCGTCCTCATGGACATCAACCTGCCCGGGATCAACGGCATCGAGGCCACCCGCCGGATCACGGCCGCCCACCCCCGCGCGGTGGTCATGCTGCTCTCCACCTATCAGGCGGGCGACCTCCCCTCCGACGCCGGATCGTCGGGCGCGGCCGAGTACGTGCACAAGGAGGAGTTCGGACCTGCCGTCGTCCGCGACGTGTGGGAACGCTTCGGTGACCCCTCGGATCGGTCCGCCACCGGCTAGAACTCCCCGATCCGCGCCGTCTGGGTCCGCGCCCGTGCTGACCTCCGGCGCCGACTGCTCGGTTGGGTCGCGCTCGCGCTGCTGATCGGCATCGCGGGAGGCGCGGCCATCGCAGTCGCCGCCGCGGCGCGGCGCACCGACACCGCGTACCAACGGTTCCTGGCCTCGTCGTCGCCCAGCGACGCCAGCATCACCGAGAGCCGGGACTTCCTCACGAAGGACCTCGACCTCGATCAGGTCGCCGCGCTGCCGGAGGTCGAGCGCTCGGCGCGCGCCAGCTTCTTGTTCTTCCTCGGCCACACCGCCGACGGTCGTCCGCTCAGCCAGATCGACTTCCAACCGCTCGCGATGACGCGCGGCCCGCTGGGTACGAGCCTCGACCGGTGGAAGGTCCTCGAAGGCCGTCGGTTCGACCCCGACAAGGTCGACGAGGTGATGCTCGACTACGAGACGGCGCGCTCGCTGCACCTCGGCGTCGGCGACGAGATGACGCTCAAGTTCATCCGGCGGGCGTCGTTCGACCAGCAGATCCTGTCGTTCCTCGCCGGCCTGCCCGACCGCGTCGCGGGCACCGGTTCCGAGGGCGCGATCGACCAACTGCCCTTCCCGGACGAGCCGGAGGTGACGTTCCACGTCGTCGGGATCGTCACCGACCCGGTGACCTTCCCCCCGATCCCCGGCCAACTCGAGCCGTTCCTCCGGCTGACGCCCGCGTTCACCGAGCGCTACGGGAGCGATCTCACCGGCAACGACGTCCTGTTCGTCGACCTCGCCGACGTCACCGATCTCGAGAGCTTCCGGTCCGACGTCGCGCGCCTCGGCGGCGGTGCGGCGGTGTTCTTCGGCCTCACGCAGGCCGACCACGAAGCCAACGTCAACCGCACCCTGCACCTGGCTGCAGTCGTGCTCTGGCTCCTCGCCGCGTTGATCGCACTCGCCGCGTTCCTGGTGTCGATCCAGGCGCTGTCGCGGCAGGCGTTCTTCGAATCGTCCGACCATCCGGTGCTGCGCGCGCTGGGCATGACCCGGGGCGAGCGCTTCGCCACCGGCCTCGTGCGCACGACCGTGATCGCGCTGCTGGCAACGGTCGTCGCGCTCGTCGTGGCCATCGCGCTCTCCCCCCTGTGGCCGATCGGGTTGGCGCGGATCGCCGAGCCGTCATCCGGCATCGAAGTGAACGTCGCGGTGATCGGCATCGGCATGCTCGCGGTGTTCCTGGGCGTGCTGCTCACCGGCGCGGCCACCGCGTGGCGCTGGACACGACCGGCGTCGCACCGGCACCACCCGCGCACGGGACCCGTCCACCACTCGTCGCCCGCCTCCTCGGCGGCAGCCTGCGGCCGTTGCCCGTGGTGCTCGGCACCCGCCAGGCCCTCGACGGCGGCCGCGGCCGCACCGCGGTGCCGGTGCGCACCACCGTGATGGCGGCCGCGCTCGCGGTGGCGACGCTCACGACCGCGCTCACGTTCGGGGCGAGCTTGAACCACCTGCTCGACACGCCGCGCCTCTACGGATGGTCGTGGGACGCCCAGATCGGTGGGCGCGGGTTCCCCGACTTCGGGACCGCCATGACCGCAGGTCTCGACGCGAACCCCGAGGTCGAGGGCTACGCGAGCGGGACCATCACCGAGATCGCGGTCAACGGCGTGCGCGCCGAGGCCTTCGCGGTGGCGGCTGAGGGCACCGGCATGGCGCCGGCCCTGCTCGCCGGGCGCGCGCCGAAGAACGCGAACGAGATCGTGCTCGGCACCCAGACCCTCCGTTCCGCGGACGCGCGCATCGGTGACGACGTGCGCGTCCTCGTCGGCAACGAGTCGCGGCAGTTCACGGTCGTCGGGCGCGCGGTGTTCCCCGACGTCGGTGACATCGGTCAGCTCGGACGCGGCGCCTACGTCACCTTCGACGCGGTCGACGGCATCGGCGGCCCCTCCCCGCACAACGTGGTGCTGGTGAAGTTCGCACCCACCGCCGACCGCGCCGCCGGCGTGGCGTCGTTGACGCGCGCCATCGCGCCGATCCCGGTCACGTCGGCAGCGCTCCCCCGCGACCTGGCCAGCTTCGGGCGCGTCGACGGACTTCCGATCGCGGTGGCCGCGATCCTCGGCGTCATGGCGGGCGCCGTGCTCGTCTACACGTTGCTCACCGCCATCCGGCGCCGACGACGCGACCTCGCGGTCCTCAAGGCGCTCGGGTTCCTGCGCCGCGACGTCGCCCGCACCGTCACCGTGCAGGCCCTGACGCTCAGCGCGGTCGCACTGGCGATCGGCCTGCCCGTGGGCGTGCTCATCGGTCGGTTCGTGTGGCAGCGGTTCGTCGACTGGCAGGGAATCCCGTCGGTGCCCACCGTGTCGGCGCTCGCGCTGGGCCTGGTCGGCTTGGCGGTGCTCGTGGTCGCGGCGCTGATCGCGGTCGTACCCGCGCACGTCGCGGGACGCACCGCGCCCGCCGACGCGCTCCGCGCCGAGTAGCCGCGCCGAGTAGCCGCGCCGGTCAGTCGACGGGCACGTCGACCGGCACGTCGGCCAGGGGGATCCGGCCCCTGATGGCGGTGCCCTGCCCGGGCGCCGACTCGACCGAGATGTTGCCGCCGATGGCCCCGACGCGGTCGCCCATGTTCACGAACCCGTGGCCCTCGTGCGCGCGGGACGCAAGGTCGAAGCCGGCGCCGTTGTCGCGCACCTCGAAGAGGAGCGCACCTTCGTCCTCCCAGACCCTGATCATCGTCTCGGCGCCGTCGCCGGCGTGCTTGGCCGCGTTCTGCAGCGCCTCGAGGCAGCAGAAGTACACCGCCGCCTCCACCTGCTGCGGGTAACGACCGATGCCGTCGGCCTCGACGCCGGTGGGAAGCGCGGCCCGCCCCGACGCGGCCGACAGCGCCTCGGCGAGCCCACGGTCCATGAGCAACGGGGGGTAGATGCCGTGCGCCAGGTTGCGCAGCTCCTGCACCGCCTCCTGGAGGTCGCTCCCGATCTGCTCGAGCATCGACTTGGCGGTGTCGGGATCGGAGTCGGCGATCTGGCGGACCAGGTTGACGCTCACGGCCGAGCGCGACGAGGTGCTGTTGCGCGCCGTCGTGCAGGTCGCGCTCGATCCGACGACGCTGCGCGTCTCCTGCTTCGACGACGCGCGCGCGTGACGCGCGCAGCTCGTCGGCTTGGCGGCGGACCTCGTCGAGCGATTCCTGCAGCGCGGAGTCGAGGTTCACGTTGTGCAGCGCGAGCCCGACCTGGCGTGCCAACTCGGTGAGGGCCTGGTCGTCGTGTTCGTCGAACAACAACGCACCCTGGGGTCGGCGCACGATGATCATGCCGAGCAGCTCGCCGCTGTTCGTGATGGGTGCGACCCGCAGCACCTCGTCGGCGGCAGTGATGAGCTGCGGGAGCCAGATGCTCGCCCACGCCGCGCCCGACACGCCCGCACGCGCGACGACGATCTCCTCCTCCGCCCCGAGCGTCAGCGTCGCCAGACCGCGGTCGGGCACCGACACCGTGCGTTCGAGGCGGCCGGTCGCGCCACGCGTCCAGACCTCGGCGACGCTGAGCGACATCGTCTTCTTCAGCGACTCCGCCAGCTGCAGCAGCAACTCGTCGAGCGGGAGCGCACGCGTCAGCCGACTCCCGAACGTGCGGATGACCTCGTCGGGCGCGTGCCGTTCGCCGTAGACCCGCCGGGTCGCGAACTCGGTGAGCCGCTCGCGCACGGGAATCCACAGCAGCGCGGCGATCGCCGCGGCCAGCATCGAGAGGCCGAGCAACGTCTTCTCGTCGCCGGTCGGCGCGCGTCCGAGTCCGAGCACGATGAGCAGGTACGACGCCGCCACCATCGCGGCCAGCCCCGCCATCGTGATGGTGTGCACGAGGAGGCGGTCGATGCGCACCGACAGCCGCTCCGAGGCACCGAGCGCGAGCGACAGGGGGATGAGCACGGTGGTCGCGAGCACCACCGTGCGCAGATCGTCGGGCCACGACAGGAGCTCGTGGAGCACCCACGTCCCAGCGAGAGCGCGGCCGCGACCACCACGCCCCACGCGGGCCACTGCAGCCGCGCCCGCTCCTGCACGCTCGCCGCGGCGCGGTACCGGGCGACGTAGCCGACGAGGCCCACCACCGCGTCGGCCGCGACGACGACCACGAACGGCGCGACCGCGATGTCGGGGCGGTCGTTCACGAGCACGACCGCCAGCACCGCGCTCGCCACGTACCCGGCGAGGACCCAGATCCGCCGAGCGCGTGTCACCAGCGCGCCGTCGGGCACGCCGAGCACGAGGTGCAGCGCCGACCGCGGGGAAGAAGCCGATCGCGACGCCGCGCACGCCCGAGCCGAAGTCGCGCACGGTCGTCGGTGGCGACGTCGCGTCCGGCCAGCGCCGCGCCGAACAGTGCGACCGCGCCCACGAACGCGGCGAGGGCGACGATCACGCGCGAGCGGTTCGCGCGGGCGGTGGACGGCGATGAACACCGCGGCGAGCGCCCACGCCGCCACGAGCACGATGGCGAGCGGACGGCCGGGTCCGAGCGGCACGCGATCGCCCACGAGGGCGGCCACGACCACCAGCAGGATCGAGATGACCGCCAGCGCGACCGTTCCGGTTGCGCCGCGACGACCACGGCGGGCGCTCGGGAGCATCGTCGCGGATGCTGGCGAGGTCCAGGGGTTGGATGTCGTCGAGGCTGGTGGCCACGGTCACTCCGATCGTAGGACGACGGCAGGGCGGGTATGAGCAGCGAGCATGACGACTGCCGCATCACTCGTTTCTCCACCACGTCCGCAGCTCGCGCGATCAGAACGTGACCGACGCCGCCGACGCCGCGGCTTCTTCGGCCTCGGTCTCGATCCGTCCGTCGCGCATGCGCACGATGCGGTCGGCGGCCGCCGCGACCTCGTCGTCGTGGGTGACCATCAGGATCGACTGCCCACCGGCGTGCAGGCGGCGGAACAGCTCGAGCACCTCGTGACCGCCCTCGGAGTCGAGGGCACCGGTGGGCTCGTCGGCGAGCACCAGCGTGGGCTCGTTGGCGAGGGCCCGCGCGATCGCCAACCGCTGGCGCTGCCCGCCGGAGAGCACGCCGGGCGCGTCCTTGGCCTTGTCGGCGAGCCCGAGCAGGTCGAGGAGGTCGCGCGCCCTGGTCTCGGCCCGCTTGCGCGGCGCGCCGGCGATCACCGCGGGCAGGGTCACGTTCTCGAGCACGCTCATGCCCTCGAGCAGGTTGAAGAACTGGAACACGATCCCGATGTGACGCCGCCGCATGATCGCGAGCTCGTCCTCGGTCCTTGCCGACGAGTGCCTCGCCGGCGAGCGACACCTCGCCGTCGGTCGGCGTGTCGAGCCCCGCGATGATGTTCAGCAGCGTCGACTTCCCGCAGCCGGACGGCCCCATCACCGCCACGAACTCCGCCGGCGTCATCGAGAAGTCGACGCCGCGCAACGCGCGCACCGGCGCACCCTCCGATTCGAACGTCTTGCGCAGTCCGTGGGTCTCGACCACCAAACCGCTCGACGCCGTGCCCCCACGCTGCTCCCGGCCTCGATCCCCGCGTCAGTCATCTGCAAGTCCTCGCTCCATGTTGTCGAAGACGTCGATGCGGAACGCCCGCACCGGCGTGTTCCGCCCTTTGACCGTCGTCTCGTCGAGCGGCACCACCTCGAACTCCGAATGCAGTGCCGCGTACGTGCTCTCGTTGATCACGATGCGGCCCGACGGCCGCGCCAGGTCCTGGAGACGTTGCGCCAGGTTCACGGTGTCGCCCACGAGCGTGTACTCGACCCGCTCCTCCGAACCGAGCATCGCGGCGGCCACCGGGCCGGTCGAGATGCCGATGCCGATGCCGAACGGCGCCTTGCTCGCCGCGAGCCAGCGCTCGTTGAGCGCGCGCTGGAGCTCGAGCATGGCGCGTGCCGCGCCGACCGCGCGATCGGCGTGCTCGTCGAGCGGGACCGGCGCGCCGAACACCGCCATCACCGCGTCGCCCACGAACTGCATGACGGTGCCGCCCTCGTCGAGGATGGCCTTGTTCATCTCGGCGCGATGCTCGCTGAGCTGCGACGCGAGCTGCGAGGGATCGGTGCGCTCGGCGATGCCCGAGTACCCGCGGATGTCGCCCATGAGCACGGTGACCACGAGCTCCTCGGTCTCGCCGATGGCGCGGCCCTCGTTGCGCACCTTCTCGGCGAGGCCACCCGGGAGCAACCGGCTGAGCTTCTCGCCCTGCTCCTCGCGGTCGACGATCGCAGTGTGGAGCATGCGCAACCGCTTCAATGCGCCGACGGTGCCGGTGCTCGCGCCTTCCGACAGCTTGAGGAACAGCGCCTCGACCGAATCGGCCACCGCGGCCGCGGTGGTGTCGCGCGCGATGGCGATGGCCTTGATCGGTCGACCCTCGGCGATCTCGTGCAGGAGCTGCTCGTCGGCCTCGGTGAGCCCGGCGTCGTCGGTCACCGGCTGCACCAGCGCCTCGACGATCTTCGGGTCGAGCACCGAGCCCCCGGTCGCGACCTCGCGCACCGCCCGCGCCAACTGGTTGCCCTCCCCCACCCGGTCCTTGAGGAGGTAGGCGTAGCCGGCGGCGCCGTCGCCGAGCAGCGCGATGGCGTAGTCGGGGTCGTCGTACTGCGACAGCACGACCACCCCGGTACCCGGGTGGCGCTTGCGCAGCGCCTTCGCCGCGTCGATGCCCTCGCTCTGGAAGCTCGGTGGCATGCGGATGTCGGTGACGAGGACCTGGGGAGCGAGGGCCTCGGCCCCCGCGAGCAGGCTGTCGTAGTCGTCGGCCGTGCCCACGACGTCGAGATCCGGCTCGAGCGCCAACAGCGCCCGAACGCCCTCGCGGACGATCACGTTGTCGTCGGCGAGGAACACGGTGATGCGGCCGTCCCCCATGAGCCCCCATTCCAGATGGTCGCGACGGTTCCGACAAGGTGGGCAGTACCCGGGCCAGGGGGTGCAGACCCCCGGTCCGCCGCATAGCCAGCCACCTCTCCGCCGGACGGCCAGCCCCCTCGCCCTGATGCTGCTCGCGCCCTACTCTCGCACGTGACCCGGCCCGGCATGGCAGCGACACGGGCGGCGGGCGCGGTCAGAGGGAGGGCGGAACATGCGGGTGGAGTCTTCGGTCACGAGCGTCTCGTGGATCCCCTCGGAGGCGGTCACGGGCGCGGTGCTCAAGGGCACGTTCGACTCCGGCATCACGAACTACGACGAACCACCCCCCGACGTCATCGACGACCTCGACGCGTGGCGCGCCGAGGGTCGGTTCCGCTTCGCCAACCGGCTGCAGGCGTGGGCCGAGATCGAGCACGGCCGGATCGTCGACGCCGGCTGCACGGGCGGCGGCCTCATGGGCGCCACCACCGTGCGCCTGGCCAAGCTGCGGGCGACGTTCCAGCCGGTGCTGCTCCCCGACCTGCGCCCCGACCCGACGCTCGGCGACACCGAGGTCACGTTCGTCCAGACCACCGGAGGGCGCACCGGCCTTCCCGCGCCGCGCCGGGTGAAGCACCCACCGTTCCTCCAGTTCCGCGCGCCCACGGTGTGGACCACGCTCGCGCTCACGATCCGCGCCGACGGCACGTCGAGCTTCGAGGTGCTCGGCGCGAGCAAGTTCCCGCGCCACTGGGTGTACGACCACGACGGGCAGATCGCGGCCAAGGTCGGGCTCGCGAACTTCAAGGAGTGGTACCGCGACGCGTTCGGCAAGCACACGCCGTGGGGCGACCAGGACTCCAAGGCGCTCGTCACCGCGGTCGAGACCGCGCTCGAGCGGCAGCTCTCGGTCACGATCATGTCCGGCGGCGAGCGGCCCGAGATCCGCACCCTGAAGGAGGGCGAGTACCTCGTCGAGCAGGGCGATCCCGGCGACTCCCTGTTCCTCCTGCTCGACGGCGTGCTGTCGGTCACGATGGACGGCGAGGGCGTGGCCGAGGTCGGACCCGGCGTCGTGCTCGGCGAGCGGGCCGTGCTCGAGGGCGGGATCCGCACCGCCAGCCTCCAGGCCAGCACGCCGGTTCGGGTGGCGGTCGCCCCGGCCGACCGCATCGACCGCGAGGCCCTGCTCGCGCTCGCGCGAGCACCACGCACCGAAGGCCAAGTAGACCGATCCGACTTCGGTAGGGTCCCCGGGTGCGCATCGCGACCTGGAACGTCAACTCGCTGAAAGCGCGTCAGGAGCGGGTCGAGGAGTGGCTCGGCTACGCGCGCCCCGACGTGCTGTGCCTGCAGGAGACCAAGCTCTCCGACGACGGCTTCCCCCACATGAGCTTCTCCGCGCTCGGGTACGACTCGGTGCACCACGGGCAGGGGCAGTGGAACGGCGTCGCCATCCTCTCGCGCGTCGGCATCACCGACGTCACCACCGGCTTCGACGAGGACCACGTCGACCCCTACGAGGGTGACGCCCGCGTCCTCGCGGCCACGTGCGACGGCGTGCGCGTCGTCAGCGTCTACGTGCCCAACGGTCGCGAGGTGGCCACCGAGTTCTACGAGCGGAAGCTCGCGTGGCTCGAGGCGTTGCACGACTGGCTGGCGGCCACGCAGTCACCCGACGACGAGATCGTCGTCCTCGGCGACTTCAACGTGGCGCCCGAGGACCGCGACCTGTGGTCGCCCAAGGCGTTCAAGGGCTCGACCCACGTCACGCCACCCGAGCGCGCCGCGGTGACGCGCCTGTGCGAGTGGGGCATGGTCGACGTGTTCCGGTCCCGCTACGACGACAGCGAGCTGTTCAGCTACTGGGACTACCGCCGGGGCGACTTCCACGAGCACCGCGGCATGCGCATCGACCTCGTGCTCGCCACCAAGCCCCTGGCGGCCCGCGCCCGGTGGGCGGTGGTCGACCGCAACGCCCGCAAGGGCAAGCAACCCTCCGATCACGCCCCGGTGATCGCCGACTTCGACGACAGGAGCTGACCCGTGGCCGCGAACGGAGGAGCAGGGGGCGCGGAGGGGCGGAGGAAGGCGGGAGGGGGCGGAGGTCGGACCAAGGCGTGGTTCTGGGTCCTGGGCGCAGTGATCGTCGTCCTCGTGGTGGCTCTGGTCGTGGTGCTGGTCACCCGAGACGACGACGACGACACGCCACCCGCCACCACCACGTCGACCCGCGCCGTCACCACGACCACCACCACGCCCGCGACCACGACGACGACCGCGCCGCCAACCACGACGACGGTGCCGCTTCCGGTGATCACCGACGATCCGCAGACCTACGCGCAGTACCTGTTCGCCTCGTGGCAGAACGACAACCGCACCACCGCCGCCGATGTGGCCAGTGCCGACGCGGTCACGCAGATGTTCTCGCAGGCGTACCCGGCCAAGGGTCCGTACACGTTCTCGAACTGCGACCCGGCCGCGGGATCGCTCTACTGCACGTGGAACGGACAGAACGGCGCGACGATCCAGATGACGGTGCGCACCCTCACCGGCGGTCTCCCGATCCAGGTGCAGGCGGTCACGTTCTCTCCTTGAGCACACGCTGAGCACACGCTGAGCACACGCTGAACGCGATCCTCGACCAGGGTCTTCCGCGCGCGGTCCTCGCGTCGTACATTCAAGACGGGCGTTCGTTCCGGACCTCGATCAGGGCGGTAGGAGGCGAGCTGCATGGCGGCTGTCACTCCCATCCCCTTCGCGATCGGGCTGCTCGTCGGCCTCGGGTTGTTCGTCGCGCTGACCTACTACCTCGTCGGGGAATCTCGGCGACCGGTCCATTGGCCGGCGGCCGCGCCCACGGGTCCGCACGTGTCGCACACCCGCCTCGCCGCGGTGTGCGTGCTGTTCACGCTGTGGTCGCTGTGGGCGACGGCGCGCCCCGTCAGCGGGTGGCGCTGAGCGCGAAGGCGTCGGCCAGGCGCGCGTACGACGCCACGCGGTCCTCGTGGGTCGGCGCCATCGTCGACACCATGAGCTCGTCGACCCCGGTGCGCTCCACCAACGACTCCAGCCCGGCGCGCACGGTCGCCACGTCGCCGATGACGTGCGAGCGGGTCCAGTCGTCGACGAACTGCCGCTCGTGCGGCGTGAAGTTGTACTCCTCGGCTTCCTCGGGTGAGGGATAGACGTCGGGGCGACCCTGCCGGAGCCGGAGGAAGGCGAGCTGACCGGGCTTCGCCAGCCGACGAGCGTGCTCGTCGCTCTCACCGCAGATCGCGCTGACGCCGAGCATGACGTAGGGCGCGTCGAGCTCGGCGGAGGGCCGGAACGTGCGGCGGTACACCGCGAGTGCGTCGTCGAGCATCGCAGGGGCGAAGTGGTAGGCGAACGAATACGGGAGGCCGAGCACCGCGGCAGCGGACGCGCCGTAGGTGCTCGACCCGAGCATCCAGAGCGCGGGCTTGTACCCGCGCGGGCACCGCGGTGATGCGTGCGAACCGGTGTCCTTCGGGGAGCGCGCCGTCGAAGTAGCCGATGAGCTCGGTCATCTGCTCCGGGAAGTCGTCGGCGCCGAGGAGCTCGGGACCGCGACGCAGCGCGGTGGCGGTGAGTGGATCGGTGCCGGGCGCGCGGCCGATGCCGAGGTCGATGCGACCGGGATGCAGCGCCTCGAGCATCCCGAACTGCTCGGCCACGGTCAGCGCCGAGTGGTTGGGGAGCATGACCCCGCCCGAACCGAGCCTGATGGTCGACGTGACCGACGCGAGGTGGGCGAGCAGCACCGGCGGCGACGAGCTGGCGATGCCGGGCATGTTGTGGTGCTCGGCGACCCAGTGGCGTCGGTACCCGAGGCGCTCGGTCTCCTGGACCAGGGCGATCGAGTTGCGGAGGGCGTCGGCGGGGGTGGAGCCGCGCCCCACCGGGGCGAGGTCGAGGACGGAGAGGGGCAGCGCGGTGTCAGGCATCCTCGGGGGCAACCGCCTCGAAGCGGTATCCCTTCCCGCTGCTGACCAGGCGACCGGAGCACGGCGGCGCGAAGTGGGTGCCGATCACCAACACGTCGCGGTCACCGTGCTCGGCGAGCAGACGCCGGCGGGTCGCCGACGACTGGTCCCGATCGGTGTCGGGGTCCGCGAACCAGTCGGGTTCGGCGAACTGCACGGGGTGGTGCGCCAGGTCGCCGGTGATGAGCGCGTGCTGTCCCCCGACTCCACGTGCACCGCGACGTGGCCCGGCGTGTGGCCGGGCGTCGCCTCGAGCCGGATCTCGTCGGTGACCCGGTGGTCGGGCGCCACGAGATCGGCGAGGCCGGCGTCGACGACCGGACGCACCGCGTCGTCGATCGTCGCCGCGTAGCCCGATGCGCCCTCGCGGTTCCAGTGGTCCCACTCGTCGCGGCACAGCAGGTAGCGCGCGTTCGGGAACGTGGGCACCCATTCGCCGTCGACCAGCATCGTGTTCCACCCCACGTGGTCGAAGTGGAGGTGGGTGCAGATCACGGTGTCGACCTCCTCGCGCGCGAAGCCGGCGTCGGCGAGATCGGACAGGAACGGCGTCTGGAGGTTGAGCGCCTCCATGCCCGGCAGCTGCCGGTCGTTGCCGATGCACGTGTCGACGATGATGCGGCGGTCGCCGGCGCGGATGCCGAACGCGTGGATCGACAGCACGAGGTTGCCGTCGTCGTCGACGAAGTGTGGGCGCAACCACGAGGCGTGCGACGCGATGGCCTCGTCGGACGCGCTGGGGAGGAGCCCGCCGGCCGAGATGTGGGCCACGCTCTCCACGACGCGCGTGATGGTCACGTCGCCGATCGTCCAGTGCAGGTTGTCGCCCATCGTTCCCCCGTTGCAGATGGTCAGTGGAGCTTGCGACCCTCCGCGAGCATGGTGACGAACTGCTCGATGCGGCGGGCCCGCGTCTCGGGACGCTTGGCGTCGTGGATGCGGAACAAGATCGCGTACCGGTTCGTGCTGTCAAGCCCTTCGAACGCGCGGCGCGCCTTGGCATTCCTCCGCAACGCGCGCGTCAGGTCGTCGGGCACCTCGATGGTGCGCGATCCGGCGTAGGCGGCGTCCCAGCGACCGTCGGCCTTCGCCGCGTCGACCTCCGCCTGCCCGGCGGGTCGCATCCGGCCCGCCGCGGTCAGTGCCTCCACCCGGTCGCGGTTGATCATCGACCACTTGCTGCGGGGCTTGCGGGGCGTGAACCGCTGCCGGAAGTACACGTCGTCGTGCTTGTGCCGCAGTCCGTCGATCCAGCCGTAGCAGAGCGCGACCTCGATGGCGTCGACGAACTCGACGGTGGTCACGCCGGTGCCCTTCTTGGCGATCTTCAGCCAGAGCCCGGGCGCCGTCGCGTGGTTGGCGCGCAGCCAGCGCTCCCACGCCTTCGCGGATGCGAATTCTTCGACCGGGAGGTCCGGCACCTGTTCGGGCACGGCACCGACGCTACCGGTGCTGCCGATCGGCCCCGGCGCTGCGAGACTGCACATCCCCGTCCACCCGGCCACTCATCGCCACCGGAGCCCCCGTGAGCTGCACCCCGATGGTCGCCCGTCTGCATCGCGCGTCCCCTGTCCTCGGCGTCGTCCTCGGCGTCGGCGTCCTGCTCGTGATCGCCGCGGCTGTCGTCGCCGCGCCGGCGGGCGCCACGCCGGCGACGCCCGCAGCCAGACCGACGCCGACGGCCGCCACCACTCCGTTCACGGCGCCTTCGGGCGTGACGCTGGCCGACGGCCCGCCGCCGTGGCCGTTGCCGGCGGACGCCGAGCCGTACATCGCAGCCGCCGGGCTCTCGGTGCTCAGCGAGGAACAGCTCGAGGTGCACTATCACGCGCATCTCGACGTCATCGCCGACGGCAGGAAGGTCACCGTGCCGGCCGGCATCGGCTTCGTGGTCGACGGAGGCAAGGTGAAGGGGATCACCGTGCTGCACACCCACGACACGAGCGGCATCGTGCACATCGAGTCCGCGTCGAACGAGGCGTTCACCCTCGGTCAGGTGTTCACCGAATGGGGCGTCGGCATCGACGCCACGCACGTCGGCGGGTTGCAGGCCGACGACTCCCACGTGCTGCAGACCTACGTCAACGGTCGCCGGTTCACCGGGGATCCCGCCACCATCCGACTGAAGCGCCACCTCGAGATCGCCCTCTGGTACGGGCCGAAGGGCGAGAAGGTCACCGTGCCGAAGTCATACCGCTTCCCCAACGGGCTGTAGCCGGTGCTCCGGTTGCGCAACCCCGACGCCCAGCACCTGTCGCACTTCCTCGCGCGGCAGCGCACCGCGCCGCTGACGTACGAAGAGGTCGGTGCGAGCTTCGACGCCGAGCTCCCCGACGGCTACCACCACGTGCGCGCCGCCATCGACCTCGGCACCGGGGACGTGGCGGACGACGAGGTCTGGGCGCGTGCGTGTGCCGGGATCCGTGCGTGGGCCGCCCACCGCGGCGCGGGCATCACCGTCGTCCCGGCCGACGCGCCGATCGCCGAGGGCACCACCGTCGCGGTGATCATGTCGTCGGGTCCGCTCCGGGTCCTCGCCGGGTGCCGGATCGTGCGCGTCGTCGACGAACCCGACCGGTACGGGTTCGCCTACGGCACGCTGCCGTCGCACCCGGAGGAGGGTGAGGAGCACTTCGTCGTCACGCGCGCCGCGAGCGGCGCGGTGCGCTTCGACGTCGTCGCGTTCTCACGACCCCACGACCTGCTCACCAAGCTCGGTGGGCCGCTCCCCCGTCGGCTCCAGGCGCGCGCGACCCGGCGCTACCTCGCCGGCATGCGCGACTTCGTCACGCCCACCTGAGCGAACATCTCGAAGTTGATCCTCCCATACGTACGCGAACCTTGAGATGTTCGCAGGGGCGGAGAAGGCCTACTTCGCCTTGAGCGCTTCGATGAGCTTGGGCACGACCTTGTGCACGTCACCCACGATGCCGAGGTCGGCGATGCCGAAGATCGGCGCCTCGCCGTCCTTGTTGACGCAGATGATGTTGTCGGAGCCCTTCATGCCCACCATGTGCTGGGTGGCGCCGGAGATGCCGAGCGCGATGTACAGCTTCGGCTTCACGACCTTGCCGGTCTGACCCACCTGCTTCGAGTAGGGCACCCAGCCGGCATCGACGATCGCACGCGACGCGCCCGAGGCGCCGTTGAGCAGCTTGGCCAGCTCCTCCACCAGCGGCTCGTACGCCTCGGCGCTGCCGATGCCGCGCCCACCGGACACGACGACCGTCGCCTCCTCGAGCTTCGGTCCTTCGCGCTCCTCGACGTGGCGCTCGAGCACCTTGGCCTCACCCGCACGACCGGCGTCGGCCGCGGCCACGGTCACCACCTCGGCCGCACCACCACCGCTCGGCTCCGCCGCGAACGACTTCGGGTCGGATGGCGCCGAGGAAGGGGCCGTCGCCCTCGAACTCGGTGTCGACCAGCGTGACGCCGCCGAAGATGGCGGTGCCCACGATCAGCTTGTCGCCGTCGACCTTGAGGTCGGTGCCGTTGGTGAGCACCGGGCGGTCGAGCTTCACCGACAGGCGGGCGATCGCGTCGCGGCCGTCGTAGCTCTGCGCGAACAGGATCGCGTCGGGCGAGTGCTCGCCCACCAACGACGCCAGCGCGGCCGCACCCACGACACCGGGGAGGGCGTCGCCGGGATCGACCGCGTACACCTTGGTCGCGCCGTGCTCGCCGAGCCCGGCCGCCAGGGCGTCGGCGTTGCCACCGACGTACACCGCCTCGACGGTGTCGGCGAGCTCACGGGCCTTGGTGAGGATCTCGAGGGTCGCGCTCGCCGGCTTGTCACCGTCGGCTTCGGCGAAGACCCAGATCTTGGAAACTGCCATCGTTCTCTCCTGCGTCCTTCTCTTCTTCGATCCGGGATCTCAGACGACTTTGAGCTGCTCGAGGAACTGCACGACGCGCTGGTACGCCTCGCCGTCGTCCTCGATCTTCTCGCCGGCCTCGCGCTCGGGCGCGGCGCCGACGGACACGATCTTCTGGCGGGCACCGGCCCAGCCCACCTCGTCGGCGTCGAGGCCGAGGTCGGCCACCGTGACCTGGTCGACGGGCTTGTTCTTCGCCGCCATGATCCCCTTGAACGAGGGGTAGCGGGGCTCGACCACACCGGCGGTCACGCTCACGACCGCGGGCAGCGAGGCCTCGACCTCGTCGTAGCCGGCCTCGGTCTGGCGCTGGATGGTGACCTTGCCGTCGCCGAGCTCGACGTGCTTGGCGAACGTGAGCGACGGCCATCCGAGCAGCTCCGCGACCTGCGCGGGGATGGTGCCGGTGTACCCGTCGGTCGACTCGGTCGCGGTGACCACGAGGTCGATGCCGCCGGCGCGCTCGACCGCCTTGGCGATCACCTTGGCCGTCGACAGCGAGTCGGAGCCGGCGAGGGCGTCGTCGGACACGAGGACCGCACGGGCCGCGCCCATCGCCAGCGCGGTGCGCAGGCCCGAGACCTCACCGTTGGGCGCCATCGAGATCAGGACGACCTCGCCGCCGCCGGCCTTCTCCGCCAGCTGCAGCGACATCTCGACGCCGTAGGCGTCGGAGTCGTCGAGGATGAGCTTGCCGGACGCGGTCGAGGGTGTGGTCGCCGTCGAGGCTGCCGGGGACGGCCGGGTCCGGGATCTGCTTCACGCAGACTGCGATGTTCATTCGGTTGCTCCGTGAGTGCGTGTCCGGCGCGCGAGCCGCTCGTCGAGAGATGCCCGGTCACGCCTGCCGATGAGCTGATTCTTGCCGCGATCGGCCCACCCGGGCGAAACGTGGGTACGGTCGACGCCTTGGCCGAGAAGGTACTGGACCTGCTGGTCGTCGGGGCGGGCCCGGCCGGGATCGCCGCCGGGCTCGAGGCCCGCCGCCTCGGGCTCGCCGCGCTGGTCGTCGACAAGGCCACGCTTCCCCCGCGACAAGACCTGCGGTGACGGCCTCACCACCGGTGCGCTCCGCCAGCTCGACGCGCTCGGGTTCGACGTCCGCACGCTGCCGTCGTGGGTGGCCGTCACCGAGACCGTGCTGGTGTCACCGAGCGGCCGCGAGGTCGAGGTCGCCGCTGCCGCCCGACGGGCGAGTACGCCGGTGTGGTCCCGCGCGCCGAGCTCGACGCCGCACTGGTCGACCACGCTCGCGCGCAGGGCGTCGACGTGCGCGAGGGCGCGACCGTCACCGCCATCGACGACGACGGGACCTCGGTCTGCGTCGACGCTCGCCGACGGCACCGAGCTGACCGCCCGCTTCGTGATCGCGGCCGACGGTCACTACTCCCCCGTCCGCCGGCTGCTCGGCGACGGATCCGCGTCGACGGACTCGGAGCTGGCACGCGTTCCGCCAGTACTTCACCGGCGTCGACGACCGTCGCCTCTGGGTGCTGTTCGAGGAGGATCTCCTCCCCGGGTACGCGTGGGTGTTCCCGGTGGGCGACGGATCGCGCCAACGTCGGCTTCGGCGTGTTGAAGACCGCCGACGGCGTCGACCAACGGCAAGGCGCTCGCGGCGCAGTGGCGCGGCCTCGCCGACCGTCCGAGCCTGCGCCGGGCATCCTCGGACCGCGCGCCGAGCCCGAGGGCAGCGTGCGGGCGTGGCCGATCCCCGCCGGCTACGACCGCGACCGCCTCACCCGCGGACGCGTGCTGTTCGCCGGCGACGCCGCGAGCGTCGTCGATCCCGATGACCGGCGAGGGCATCGCGCAGGCGCTCGAGAGCGGTGTGCTCGCGGCGCGCGCCGATCGCCGCGTCACCGCGGGATGCGACTGCAGTCAGCGCGCGCTACCGCGCCGACGTCGACCGCGCGCTCGGCGCCGACCTCCGGTTCGCGTCGCTGCTCCAGCACGTGCTGCGGCTTCCGATCGGCGCGCGCGCCGCCATCCGCGCCGCGTCCCTCACGCCGTGGACGCGCCGCAACTTCGCCCGCTGGATGTTCGAGGACTATCCCCGCGCCGTCCTGCTCACGCCCCGCCGGTGGCACCGCGGCATGTTCCCGACGACCGCGCCGGGGCCTACTCCCTACACTCGTCACATGGCCCTCACTGACCACTGGCTGACGGCCGCCGCACTGGTCCACCGACATCCCGCTCGACACCCCCCACCCGCGGCTGGGTGCGCTCGCCGAGCGTGGCTACGTCGTGCTGCGCGACCTCGCCGACCCGATCCCGGAGTCGGAGTACCTCGGCCTCGAGTACATGGACTGGAAGAGCGGCGGCGACACCAACTTCGCGCCGGTCGCCACCGCCGACGGCGAGCTCGACTGCCGCGGCTTCTGGAAGCCGGGCGACGAGCGGCCCGACAAGGGCGGCCGCTTCACCTCGAACGCGGAGCAGTGCCCGCGCATCGTCGCCGAGGTCGAGTCGGTCGGCGCCGACTTCGGCCGCGTGCGCGTCATCAAGCTCGAGCCGCAGGGCTACGACGACGCGCTCCGCCAGATCCACCGCGACGACAACAACCGCTTCAACCCCGACACCGACGGTTGGGTCGTGCGCTCGTGGACTCGAGCTCACCGACAACCCCGACAGCTTCATGATCCTCATGGAACAGGGGCCCGACGGCCTGCCCGACCCCGCCACCGAGGTGCACGGTCCCGCTCCACCGCGGCATCGCGCTTCGTCGCTCGACACGCAGCGGCTGTGGCACGTGGTGTGCCACACCGGCAACGACGCCGCGCTACGCGCTCATCTCCAGCTTCGAGAGCGGCCCCGCGCTCGAAGCCTGGATCACGTCACAGACCTAGCGACCGCGTCGCGTAGCCCCTCCGCGCTCACCGGCGACGCGTGGTGCACGACCATCTTCCACTCCGCCCGGTCGCGCACGAAGACGTTCACGCTCGTCGCCTTCGACCCCGAGAGCTCGTCCGCCGCCTCGGTCTGGCGTGCGCTCTGCAGGATGTTCTCGTCGAGCGTGACCCAGGCGCTGTCGCCCGCGACGGTCACCTGCTCGTCGGTCAGCACGAACTGGATGTAGCCGGTGTTGCGGAAGATCGCGTCCCACGATTCCGCGACGCGCGCCCACCCGCGGAGCATCGGCCAGCCCGGATGCGTCACGACGATGCGATCGGAGTGCTCCCACACCGTCGGCCATGGCGTCGAGGTCGCACGCCTCGAGCGCGGCGTAGAACGCCGAGTTGGCGGCGCGCACGCCGTCTTCGTCGGTCAACCGGCGGCCTTCAACTGTTCGAGCACGCCCGTCCACACCGCGGGGTCCGACTTGTAGGGCGCGTCGAAGCTGAGACGGTCGACGACCTCGCCGTAGCGGGCGAGGATGGCGGCGGCCACCGCGTCGGGCGCCGCGACCACCGCGAAGGTCTCGAGCATCTCGTCGGTGATGAGCTCGCCCATCGCCACCCACTCACCCTTGCTGCGAGAGCTCGTTGAGCTGGTCGCCGACGTCCTCCCAGCCGTGCACCCGCAGCACGCCGTGGTAGCCGGGGGTCGAACCGTAGAACGCGATCTGCTGCTTGGTGCCGGTGCGCGCGGTCTCCCACTCCTCGTCGGTGGTGCCCGTCACGACGAACACCGGGAGGCTGAGGGTGAAGTCGGCGCGCGTGCGCCCACCCTTCTCGAAGCCACGCCCCAGGCCCGGCAGCGTGACCTCGCGCACGTAGCGCTCGGTGGTGAAGGGGTGCAGGATCATCCCGTCGGCGACCTCGCCCGCGACCTCGGTCATGAGGTCAC
Organism: uncultured Actinomycetes bacterium; assembly: GCA_963756895.1. Taxonomy (GTDB): domain Bacteria; phylum Actinomycetota; class Acidimicrobiia; order IMCC26256; family DASPTH01; genus DASUAS01. Next base: position 528,698 of record CAVWPI010000008.1, read on the forward strand.
CGACCGCGGCGAGCATCACCTGCGGGGGTCCGAACGGGTTGGGACCAGGGTCGAAGAACGGTGTCATCAGCGTGTGCGTGTAGAACTCGCCGCGGAAGTTCAGCTTCTCCTCGCCGTTCCACGCCGCCCAGATCGCACGCATGGCGAGGATGAACTCCCGCATGCGCGCCGCCGGGTGCGACCACGGCATCGAGAAGCGCCGCTCGATGTGCGGCTTGATCTGGCTGCCGAGCCCGAGCGAGAAGCGCCCCTTCGACGCGAGCTGCAGGTCGTTGGCGATCGACGCCATGGTCATCGGCGTGCGGGCGAAGGCGATGGCGACGCCGGTCGACAGCTCCAGCCGCTCGGTCGCCCGCGCCGCCAGCAGCAGCGGGAGGAAGGGATCGTGGCTGGTCTCCGCGGTGGCCCCGCCGTCGTAGCCGTCGGCCTCGAGCGCCCGCGCCCGGTCCTCGATCTCGTCGAACGACCCACCCAGCATCCCGTCGATCTTCACGACCCGCACGCTACCCAGATTCGCTCCCGCCATCCGCTTCCCTGTCACACCCCCGCGGTACCGTCGATCCCGTGAGCCTCGCACCCCCCTGGTCGCTGTCGCCGAGCTCCTGCTCGTCGTTCAAGGAGTGCCCGCTCGCGTTCCGGTTCTCCTACCTCGACCGGCTCCCCGAGCCGCCCTCGCCGTGGACCACCAAGGGCACGCTCGTGCACCGCGCCCTGGAGCTCCTCCTCGATCGCCCGGCCGATGAACGCTCCCTCGACGCCGCGCTCGCCGACCTCGGCCAGGCCCGGGTCGAGCTCGCACCCCACCCCGACTTCGCCGACCTCGTCCTCACCGACGAGGAGTGGGCCAAGTTCGACACCGACTCCGAGTCGCTCGTGCGCAAGTACTTCGAGCTCGAAGATCCGCGCACGATCAACCCGATCGGCCTCGAGCTCAAGCTCGAAGCCGACCTCGGCCGCACCCGGCTGCGCGGCATCATCGACCGCCTCGAGCTCGACGAGAACGGCGAGTTCGTGGTCACCGACTACAAGACCGGTTCGGTCCCGTCCGAGTTCTGGGAGGCGAAGAGCCTCGCCGGCGTCCACATCTACGCGCTGCTCTGCGAGCGGATGCTCGGCCGTCGCCCGGCGCGGGTGCAGCTCTTCTACCTGTCGAAGCCCGAGGCGATCATCGCCACACCCACCGACCAGTCGATCAAGGGCGTCGAGCGCCGCACTTCCGCCATGTACGACGCGATCGCCAACGCCTGCGCCCGCGACGACTTCCGGGCCAAGCCCGGGCGGCTGTGCGACTTCTGCACGTTCAAGCCCTACTGCCCCGCGCACGGTGGCGATCCGGTCGACGCGCAGGAGCTGCGCGGTCCCGGCACCATGATCGAGCCGACGCTCCCGCTGGCCACGCACGTTCCGCTCGTCCCCGCGAGCTGACTCCACTCCTCGGCACCTGCCGGTAGCCTCACCCGATGCTGTCGCGGGTGCACGCGCTCGACCTGCGCATCGACGCGTGGGTCGAGCGGATCCGCAGTCCGCAGCTCGATCCCGTCTTCTACGGGTTGTCGAGCGCCGCCGACCACGGACTGCTCTGGCTCCTGGTCGGAGCCGGCCGCGCCGCCCGCCAGGGTGACCCGGCCGTCGCGCTGCGCATGGGCGCCGCGCTCGGCGTCGAGTCGCTCCTGACCAACGGTCCGATCAAGACGATGTTCCGCCGCGTCCGCCCGGCGAGCGACCACCCTCCCGAGGGTCCGCTCCCCTACGGCATGCACCGCCCGATCACGAGCTCGTTCCCGTCCGGCCATGCCGCATCCGCGTTCACCGCCGCCACGCTGCTCGCGGGCGGACCCGCCACGCCGGTGTGGTTCGCGCTCGCGGCTGCGGTCGCGTCCAGCCGGGTGTACACGCGGATGCACCACACCTCCGACATCGTCGCCGGCGCCGCGCTCGGCGTCGCGCTGGGTCTGGTCGCGCGCCGCCTCGTCCCCGTGCGCTGACGAGTACGGGCGAAGCCCGCACTCGCCCGGCATGCGGGGCCCATCGGTCGGGTATGGTCGTTGAAGACGCAACAATCGCCGGCACCTCTGCCGGAACGCCCACTCCGGGAGGTCCCCCGTGGCCCGTTCCATCGCCGTCACCTTCGACTACCGCTGCCCGTTCGCGTACAACGGCAACGCCGCCGTGATCGCCGCGCTCCGCGGAGGCAGCGACATCGACTTCCGGTTCACGCCGTTCTCGCTCGACCAGGCGCACATCGAGGAAGGTGCACCGCCGGTCTGGGAGCGAGGCCCGGAGGAGTGGGGCACCGGCACGCTCGCGTTGCAGTACGGCCTCGCGGTGCGCGACGCGTTCCCCGAGCACTTCTACGACGCCCACCTGGCGCTGTTCGCCGCCCGCCACGACAAGGGCATGAAGCTCGGCCACGAAGACGTCGTGCGCGACGCCGTCGCCGAGGCCGGCCTCGACGCCGACGCGGTGGCCGAAGAGGTCGCGAGCGGACGCCCGCTCAAGACGCTGGCGGCCGAGCACTCCGAGGCCGTCGACAAGTGGGCGGTGTGGGGCGTGCCGACCTACATCGAGGACGACGAGGCCGTGTTCGTGCGCTTCATGGAGCGCGGCCGCGTCGACGACCTCGAGCGCACGCTCGAGCTGCTCCAGTGGACGCGCCTGAACGAGTTCAAGCGCACCCGCATCGCCCGCTAACGGACGATCGCGGGCCCCGCGAGCTGGACCATCAGGTCGGTCCACTCCTCCGCGCCAGGGTCGCGCCACTCGCGGTGCGTGCACCGCTCCCCCAGGTCACGCACGTAGAGGTGGAGGGTCGGCGCGTCGTCGGCCAGCTCCACCAGCTCGCCGGACCGTGCGAACGGCGGCGCGGCCTCGAGCAGGTCGGACAGCGCCACCACCGCCAAGATCCGGCTGCGACACGCCGGGCACGCCGACACCGTCGCGTCCTCGAGGCCGCCGGTGAGCGCGAGGAAGTCGCGCGCCTCGGTGGCGTCGAACAGCACCTCCTCGCCGTCGGCGTCGACGACGAGCAGGTCGGCCCGGACGTCGGCAGCGGAGCGGTCGGCGGCGGGCACGGGTCGCACCGTAGCGCCGCGGCCCGCCCCGGACCCGCGGCGTCGTTGCTACCGTCCGTGCCGTGCGCGCACTCGTGATCGCCGACCAGCAGGTGCGCGTCGAGCAACGTCCCGATCCCGAACCGGGGCCCGGTGAGGTCCTCGTGCGCGTGCACGGCGCCGGCCTCAACCGCGCCGATCTCGTGCAACGCGCCGGCTTCTACCAGGCTCCGCCCGGCTCGCCCGCCGACATCCCCGGGCTCGAGTTCGCGGGCGAAGTGGTCGCACACGGCGACGGCGTCACCGCGCCGGCACTGGGCGCGCGCGTGTTCGGCATCGTCGGCGGTGGCGGTCAGGCCGAACTGCTCGCGGTGCCCGCCTCGCAATGCACGGCGGTGCCCGACTCGATCGACCTGGTCACCGCGGGCGGCGTACCCGAGGTGTTCGTCACCGCGCACGACGCCCTCGTCACACAGGCCGCCATGCAGCCGGGTGAGGTGGTGCTGATCCATGCGGTCGGCTCCGGTGTCGGCACCGCCGCCCTGCAGCTCGGCCGGGCGACCGGATGCACCATCGTCGGCACCGCCCGCACCGCCGAGAAGCTGGACCAGGCGCGTGCCCTCGGGCTCGACCACGCCGTGCTCGCCGCCCGCGAGCTCGATCCCGCGGCGCTGGCGGCCGACATCACCGATGCGGTCGGCCCTGTCGACGTGGTCCTCGAGCTGGTGGGCGGCGACTACCTCGTGACCGACCTCGCGGTGACGGGACTGCGGGGTCGCATCGTGCTCGTCGGGATGATGGCCGGCTCGCGCACACAGGTCGACCTCGGCGCACTGCTCATGCGGCGCATCCGCGTCTTCGGCACCACCCTGCGGGCCCGCTCGATCGAGGAGAAGGCCGCCGCCACCGACGCGTTCACACGCGACGTCGTGCCGCTGCTCGCCGGTGGCGACATCGTGCCAGTGGTGACGCGCACGCTGCCGCTCGCCGACGGGCCGGCGGCCTACGAGCTGCTCGCGTCCGACACCGTGTTCGGCGGCATCGTGCTCGACGCGACCTGACGGTCAGCCGATCAGGATCGCGATCCGCGGCGGCGCGGCGGCGCGGTCGACGCGGAAGGGCCGCACCGAGTCGAGCCCGATCACCCACCGCACCGTCTCCTGACCGCCCGCGTCCTTGCCGTCGGGGAGCTCGCGCACGATCACCAGATGGTGGTGATCGCCGTAGTCGAGCGAGAGGTTGCCCGCGTACGTCGACGGGTTGCCCTCGACGCTGGCGTCGGTGCTCGCGGCCGGGGCGGCGGTCACCACGAGGTGCGCGCTGCCCGGCACGTCGATCGGGGTCGGCGGATCCCCGTCGGTCAACGGCTCCTGGGTCAGGTCCTGGTATCCGACGGTGTAACCGGGGGCGGTGCCGTCACCGCGGGTCTGGAAGGTGAGCGTGACGACGTCGAGGCACCCCTGCGCGCCCGCCGTCGCGTCGATCAGGAACCCGGGTGCGTTCGGCCCGCTCGACGTGAGCGAAGTGGTCGATCCACGGAACCCCGGACAGAGGTCCGAGCCGCCGACGACGGTGGTCACCGGTGGCGCGGTCGCGGGCGCCGCAGTCGTGGTCGTGCTCGACGCCGCCTCGTCGGAACCTCCACCCGAGCACGACGCCAGGGCGAGCACGGCGAGGACGGCGGCCACGACCGCGCGGGCTCTCGACCCGTTCCTCATCACCGTCCGCATCGTCGCGGAGGCTAGCCAGGCCCGACTGCCTTCCCGCTCGCGTACGCTGATCCGCCGATGACCACGCTCGCCGAGCGGCTCGGGTACGCAGCCGACGCCAAGCTCCTGATCGTCTCGTGCGACGACCTCGGCCTCACCCACGCGGGCAACGTCGCCAGCTACGACGCCCTGCGTCACGGGCTCGCCACCAGCGCGTCCCTCATGGTGCCCTGCCCGTGGGCGCGCGACGCCGCCGGCGGCTACCGGGGCGAGGACGTCGGGGTGCACCTCACGCTGAACGCCGAGCTCGAGACCTACCGCTGGGGCCCCATCACCCACTCCCCCAGCCTCCTCGACGGCGACGGCGGGTTCCCCCGCACCATCGAGGACGCCTGGGACCACGCCGACCTCGACGAGGTCCGCCGCGAGTGCCGGGCCCAGATCGAGCGGGCGATCGTGTGGGGCTTCGACGTCAGCCACCTCACCAGCCATCTCGGCGCGCTCCAGCCCCGGCCCGAGTTCTTCGACGCCTACCTCGAGCTCGCGGTCGACTTCGGGCTCCCGTTGCGGCTCGGCGGCGAGGAGGCCGAGCACGTCGCCGGCTTCCCGTTCCGTCGCCTCGCCGCCGACGAAGGCGTCGTGTTCCCGGACCACGTCGTCGCGTGCCCGCCCGGCGCCCGCAGGCGGGTCGAACGCGCGTTGTTCGACCTCGAGCCCGGGGTCACCGAGCTCGCGTTGCACCCGGGCATCGACACCGACGAGCTGCGCGCCGCGTGCAGCGACGACTGGTCGGGCCGCGTCGAAGACCATGCGCTGTTGAGCCGCGACCCCTCGTTCCGCGACCTCGTGGAGCGATCCGGCGCCGTCGTCGTCGACTGGCGCGCGCTCCGCGAGCTCCAGCGCGGCCCCTGATCCCTGCGCACGTCTTTCGACTGCGGGCCTCAGACGCGCGAGTCGACCGCGGCGAGCACGTCGAGCACCAGCCCGAGGTCACCGGCGGTCTTCATCCGCCCCTGCATGAAAGCGGCGCTGGCGGTGAGCTCGCCGCCGGCCACGGCACCCGCGATCGCGGCGGGCATTGTCAACGTGAGCGCGGCCGATGCCGGCGCGCCGGGCGCCACCTCGGCCACCATGCCGTCGTCGACCTGCACCTGCCACGACGCGTCACCGTCAGGCAGGCCGGTCACGACGACCTGCACCACACCGGAACCGCCGGGCGCCCGGCCGCGACCGACCCATCCGTCGAGCCAGTGCTCGTCCACGCCGTCACTCACGCCGTACCTCCGGTCCTCACGTCGGTCGGGGCCTCCGCGGGGCGCGCACGCCGGCGAAGAGGTCGTGCTCGGGCTCGTCGGCGCTCGGCATCGGGAGATCCGGCACCCGCGAACGCGCCAGCACGTACTCCTCCCACGGGAACGTCTCGCGCAACAGGTCGTCGGACACCTGCATCCAGTGGCTCTCGGGATCGATCTGCGTGCGGTGCGCGATCAGCGCCCGCCGCCGGGCCGCCAGGAAGTCGCCGACGTCGACGAGGGTGGTCGGGGGCGTGATCGGGAGCTCGGCGCGACCCCACCGCTCCTCCATCTGCGCGATGCGCTCGGCGTAGGGGCTCTCTTCGCCGATCTGCTCGTAGGCGTCGTGGAGCGCGCGGATGCGCCGGAACGAGAACCCCGAGTAGTAGAGCTTCGCCGGCTGCCACGGCTGGCCGGCGTCGGGGTACCGGTCGGGATCGCCCGCCGCGTCGAAGGCCACCACCGAGATCTCGTGCACCCGGATGTGGTCGGGGTGCTCGTAGAACGCCCGCTCGTCGCCGTAGGTGACCAACACCTGCGGCTGCTCACGGCGGACGACCGCGACCAGCTTGCCGACCGCTTGGTCGAACGGCGCGTTGGCGAAGTTGTCGGCGCGCGCGTTGGCCTCGGTACCGGGCATGCCCGAGTCGCGGTAGCCGAGCAGGTAGAGCTCGGCGTACCCGATCGCATCGACACTGGCGCGCAACTCCGCCATGCGCACTGCGCCGAGGTCGGCGCGCACCTCGGGCGTGTCAGCCGCCGGGTTGAGGATCTCGCCTTCCTCGCCGCCGGTGCAGCAGACCAGCGCCGGGCGGATGCCCTCCGCGGCGTAGCGCGCGACCGTTCCCGCACCCTTCGACGCCTCGTCGTCGGGGTGCGCGTGCACCGACACGAGTCGGAGTGGGTGACCAGCCTTGTCGACCGGGCCGTCGACCGGGCCGTCGACCGGACGCTCGAGAGGGTGCGACATCGCGGCGACGCTAGCGGCCGCGTCGACGGTCCTCCGCCGCGGATTTCGGCCGAATCCCGACCGGTACCCTGCTCGCCATGCCCCGGCGCCTCCTCGCGTGCTTCGTCGCGCTCGCGTCGCTGGCCGGGGTGCTCGGCGCGATCTCGCGACCGGTCGCGTCGGCCGCGCCCGCAACCGGGCTGTCGTCGTGGCGCTCGTGTGGCGACAAGCTCCAGTGCGCGACGCTCACGGTGCCCGTCGACTACTCGCAGCCTGACGGCGAGCAGGTCGACATCGCCGTCTCCCGTCTCCGCGCCACCCAGCCCGGCCGGCGGCTCGGCTCGCTGGTCTTCAACTTCGGCGGTCCCGGGGACGCCGGCAGCGAGACGTTGCCGGGCTTCGCCGGGCAGATCCCGGCGGCAATCCGGGCCCGGTACGACCTCGTGAGCTTCGACCCGCGGGGCACCGGCAAGTCGCGCCCGGTCGAATGCGTCGACGACGCCACCGCCGACCAGCTCAACGCCGTCGATCCCACGCCCGACTCCGTGGCCGACCTGCGCGCGTTCTACGAGGGCACCAACGAGCCGGTCGACGTCGTCGCCCGGTGCGTGGCGCGCAACGGCGCCTGGCTCGCGCAGCTCGGCAGCCGCAACGTAGCCCGCGATGTCGATCGCCTGCGCGCCGCGCTCGGTGACGACACCCTCTCGTTCGTCGGCTATTCGTACGGCACCGTGATCGGCTCGGTGTACGCGCAGATGTTTCCCGAGCGCGTCGGTCGCATGGTGCTCGATTCCCCCGTCGATCTCTCCGCCGACGCGCTGGAGGAGCTGCGAGGAAACGCCGAGGGCTTCGAACAGGCCCTCGACGACTTCCTCGACGACTGCGCCGCCAACCGCGACTGTCCCTTCTACAGCGACGGCGATCCCGCCGCCGCGCTCGCCACCCTCGAGCAGCGCTTCGAAGCGGACCTGGAACTGCCGACCGTCGACCTCGCCACCGGCGTCAAGTCGAAGCGCAAGGCCGGTGTCGCCGCGTTCTACATCGCGCTGATCTCGGCGCTCTACGACCGCCAGTACGGATGGCCCGAGCTGGCCCAGGCGCTCAACGACTCCCGCGACGGCGACGGTAGCTACCTGCTCGCACTGGCCGACCTCTACAACGGCCGCCGCGACGACGGCAGCTACGACAACATCGATGAGGTCATCGGCGTGATCCTCTGCGACGACCGCGACGATCCGGTGCCCACGTTCGAGGACTACGAGGCGGAGTACGACCGCGAGGTCGCGCAGCACCCGCTTCTGGGCCGGCTGGTGGGCAGCACCCCCCTCGGCTGCGACCCCCGTCTCCCCCGCCCGCCCGTCACCGAGCAGCTGGGCGACGTGCGCGCCGCCGGTACCGCACCGATCCTGGTGGTCGGCACGACCCACGATCCGGCGACGCCGTTCGCGGGCGCCGAGGATCTCGTCACCCGGCTCGCGGGCTCCCGGCTGCTCACGTTCGACAGCACCGAGCACACCGCATACTCCAAGAACCCGTGCATCGACCGCGCGGTCAACGCGTATCTGCTGCGCGGGACGTTGCCCGCCGAGGGCACCGTCTGCAAGGCCTGAGCCGCGCTGCTCGCGTCAGACCGAGCGGAGCACGTCGTTCCACGGCAGGTCGCGCGACTGATCGGGATCCTTCGGCAGACCGAGCACGCGCTCGCCGAGGATGTTGCGCATGATCGCCGAGGTCCCACCTTCGATGGTGTTGGCCTGTGAACGCAAGAACCCGCGCGCCACGGTGCGCGGATCGTCGCTCGTCCCGCCGACGAAGCTCAGGGACTCCTCCGCGACCAGGCCCTTGCCTTCCCACGCGACGCCGTTGACGCCCTCGAGGTCGACGGCCAACCGCTGCAGCCGCTGGTTGAACTCCGCGCTCTGCAGCTTCGTGATCGACCCCTCGGGTCCCACCTCGGCGCCGCTCCGACGGCGGTCGGCGGCGCGCTGGTTGTTGAGCGCGATCACGCGGTGGTCGATCCACGCGCCGACCAGGCGCTGGCGCAGGTTGGCGTCGTGCACCGGCGCGCTCCGGTCGATGACGCGTTGCACCGGGCTGCCGCCGATGGTGTCGCCGCTCACGGAACCAGGCCCCGAGAGCGACACCCGCTCGTTCATCAGGGTGGTGATCGCGACCCGCCAACCGTCGCCGACCGGCCCGAGGCGCCACGCGTCGGGCACACGCGCGTTCTCGAAGAACACCTCGTTGAACTCGGCGTCGCCGGTGATCTGGCGCAGTGGACGCACCTCGACGCCCGGCTGGTGCATGTCGACCACGAAGTAGCTGAGGCCCTTGTGCTTGGGTAGATCCGGATCGGTGCGGGCCAGCAACATCCCGTAGCGGGCGAGGTGAGCGAGCGAGGTCCACACCTTCTGCCCGTTCACCACCCACTCGTCGCCGTCGCGCTCGGCGCGCGTCGCCAGACCGGCGACGTCGGATCCCGCGCCCGGCTCGCTGAAGAGCTGGCACCAGATCTCCTCGTTGGTGGCGATGCCGCGCAGGAACTGCTGCTTCAGTTCCTCGCTGCCCCACGCGATGACGGTGGGTCCACCCATGCCGATGCCGATGATGTTCATGGGCCGCGGCACGCGGTACTGGTTGATCACCTCGTTGACCGCGCGCGCCTGGCCGGGCGCGAGCGACAAGCCGGCGCCGTACTCGGCCGGCCACGTGGGCGTGGCGAAGCCCGACTCACCGAACGCGGTGCACCACGCGGCGTAGTCGAGATCGGCGCGCAACGCCGCCGACTTCGCGGTGTCGCCGGTGTCGATCGCGTCCATCCACCCTGCCGGCAGCTGATCAGCGAGCCACGCGCGGGTCCTGTCTCGCAGCTCGTCGCCGGTGAGCGCGGACAGATCGGTCGACATGTCGACGAGCGTATGCTGCCCGCCGTGATCCGCGCGTGGCGCTACGTCTCCGGCAAGCCCGGGCGCGAGGAAGCTTCCGTCGACCGCCTGCGCGAGGAGTGGGACCCCGAGCACACCGTGCTCTGGATCGATGCCGAGGGGCCCGACGACGAGGACGGGCTCCACGCGCTCAAGGCCGAGCTGGGCATGGGGGCGACCGTCGTCGACGCCATCCTCAACCCGCGCGAGCGCACCAAGCTGATGCGCTACGGCGACTACTTCCACGTGGCCGTCCACGACTGCGAGTGCTCGCGCGGCGTGGTGAACAGTCGGGAGATCGACATCGTCACCGGCCCCGGCTGGCTCGTGACCGTGCGCCACCCCGACTCCAACGGCTCCACGGTCGATCTCGAGGAGGTGGCGCGCCGGTTCGAGCTCCAGCGCGCCGAGCACAGTGAGACCGAGCAGGGCTTCCTGCTCTGGGCGATCTTCGACGTGCTCGTCGACGGCTACTTCGACGTGACCGACATGGTCGACGACCGTCTCGACCAGGTCGAGGACAAGGTCTTTCCGGACGACGCCGAGTCCAACTCCTCCGGCAACGTGCCACGCGAGATCTTCGCGGTGCGCAGCGACCTCACCATCGTGCGCCGCGCCGCGGCACCCTTGCGGGAGGTCGTCAACGCGATCATCCGGCGCGAGATCGAGTTCGTCGACGAGAAGGCCATCGTCCACTTCCACGACGTCTACGACCGGGTGCTGCGGGTGGGCGATCTCGTCGAGGCCCAGCGCGATCTGCTCAACGGGCTGCTCGAGGCCAACCTCGCGGTGACGTCGAACATGCTCAACCAGGTGATGAAGAAGATGACGTCGTGGGGTGCGATCCTCATCGTGGCCACGCTCATCGCCGGCATCTACGGCATGAACTTCCGCCACATGCCCGAGTTGAAGTGGGCGTTCGGTTACCCCGCGGCGCTCGGGCTCATGGGCCTCACCACGTTCTTCCTCTGGCGCTACTTCAAGCGGAAGAACTGGCTCTAGCGAGGCGCTCCTCGTCCGACGGATCGTCGTCGACCACCTCGTGCGGGTTGCTCCGGCTGCCGATGACCCGGCTGAAGCGCCAGCCGATCTCGAGCAGCACGATCGCGACCCCGGCCACGATGGCGGCCTCGCCCAGCACCTCGGCCGGCGGGAGCTGCACCGCGTAGAAGTCGCGGAACGCGGGCACGACCATGATGAGCGCCACCGCGCCGACCATCGACGCGACGAGCACGGTCTTCCACCAGTTGAACGGCCGGGCCTGGATCACGAGCACCCAGAGCGCCACTGCGATGAGCACCAGAGCCGACGTGGTGCGCACCTCGCGCGTCGGCAGATCGTGGCCGTACCGCGCGATGCCGTAGGCGACGAGCGCGGCTGTGCCCGCGACGAGGCCGGCCGGGATGCAGAAGCGCAGCACCCTGGCGATGAAGCCAGGGATGTAGCGACGCGAGTTGGGCGCCAGCGCGAGGAAGAAGCCGGGGATGCCGATCGTGAACACGCTGACGATCGTGAGGTGGCGCGGCAGGTAGGGGTACGGCCAACTGATCACCGACACCGTGATCGCGAGGAGCACCGCGTAGACGGTCTTGGTGACGAACAGGTTCGCCGACCGCTCGATGTTCGCCATGACCTTGCGCCCCTCGGCAACGACCCCGGGCAGGGTCGAGAACTTGCCCTCGAGGAGGACGAGCTGCGCGACCGCGCGGGTCGCCGCGGCGCCGGAGCCCATGGCCACGCCGATGTCGGCGTCCTTCAGCGCGAGCGCGTCGTTCACGCCGTCGCCCGTCATCGCGACGACGTGACCCTTCGATTGCAGCGCACCGACCATCGCGCGCTTCTGCTGCGGCGTGACCCGGCCGAACACCCGGTGCTGCTCGAGCACCTCCGCCATCTCGTCCTGGTCCTCGGGGAGCTCGCGCGCGTCGAACCCTCCGTCGGACTCGAGTCCGACCTTCGCTGCCACCGCGGCGACCGTGCGCGGGTTGTCGCCCGAGATCACCCGTAGCTCGACACCCTGGGCCGCGAAGTAGGCGAGAGTCTCGGCCGCATCGGGCCGCACCTTCTCCGCGAACATGACCAACGCGACCGGCGCCAGGTCCGCGGGCAGGCTCTCGTCGATGAGCGATGAGTCGCTCCGCGCCAGCACCAGTGTGCGCCGCCCGCTCGACGCGAGCTCGTCGGCGCGGGCACGGACGGGGGACGAGTTGTCGGTGAGCACCATCTCCGGTGCACCCATCACCCACGAGCCTTGGCCGTCGAAGGTCGCTCCGCTCCACTTGCGGGCCGACGAGAACGGCACCTCGCCGGTGCGCGTCCATCCCGGCGACGAGAACTCCGCGGCCAGCGCGACCGCGGTGGCGTTGCGGTTGGGATCGTCAGCCAGCGCGCCGAGCGCCTCCTGCACCGTCTGCTCGCCCCCACCGGCATTCCCCTCGGCGTCCAGCGCCTCGACCTCGTCGAACACGATCGTGCCCTCGGTGAGCGTGCCCGTCTTGTCGAGGCACACGACGTCGACTCGCGCCAGCCCTTCCACCGCAGGGAGCTCCTGCACCAACACCTGGCGCCGAGCGAGGGTGACCGCCGCGAGCATGAACGCGACGCTGGTCAGCAGGATGAGGCCCTCGGGCACCATCGCGACCACTCCGGCGACGGTCGAGCGCAGGGCGGTGTCGAGCTCGTGGTCGCGGAGCTGGCTCCAGAGCAGGAGCGCGCACACCGGGATCAGGACCCACGTGATGATGCGCAGGATGGTGTTGATGCCCTCCATCAGCTCCGAGCGCGTGAGCTGGAACTGCCGCGCCTCCTTGGCGAGCTTCGCCGCGTAGGAATCGGGGCCGACCTTGGTCGCTTGGAACCGCCCGGACCCCGAGGCGACGAAGCTGCCCGAGAGGATGTCGTCACCCTCGCCCTTGTTGATCGGGTCGCTCTCGCCGGTGAGGAGCGACTCGTCCACATCGAGGCCGGTCGCCGCGGTCACGACGCCGTCGCACGCGATCTGGTCACCGGCCCGGACCTCGACCAGATCGTCGAGCACCACCGCTTCTGCGACGACTTCCTGCGCGTCGCCGTCACGCACGACGCGTACCGGGGCCGCGCTCTTGATCGCCAGCTGGTCGAGCTTCCGCTTGGCGTTGACCTCCTGGAAGATGCCGATGGCCGAGTTCGCCACCAAGATCAGGACGAACAACGCGTCTTGGATCGGGCCGATCACGACGATCACCGCGGCCGCGGCACCGAGGATCGCGTTGAACCGGGTGAAGACGTTGGCGCGGATGATCTCGGACAGCTTGCGACTGGTGCGCTCGCCGGTGTCGTTGGTCTGACCGCGCGCGACGCGCTCCTGCACCTCGGCCGCGGTGAGACCGGTCGGTGCGGTGGTCACGTCCACCACGTCGACGCTAGTGGTGAATCGGAGCGTGTCGGCGCGGACGAGCGCGATCTCGCCAGTGGCGTCGTCCTCGAGCACGCGGTAGCCGCCGAGCGCAGCCAGCCGGGAACGACCTTCGTCGGGACCCGAAGCGATCAGCTCGTCGCCGGCCTCGAGCTCCACCGGGCCCCGTGGCCGGTAGACGTAGCGACCGGCGCGTCGGATGGCGAGCAGGTAGTAGCCCGTCTCGAGCTCCAGGTTGGCCGCCGCGAGCGAGCGACCGTCGAGGAACGAGCCCGGGGACACGGGCACGCGCACGATCACCTCGTCGGTGTCGCCGAAGGCCATCGCGAGGATCGGGTGCATCTCCTCGTTCTCCTCGACCAGCCACACCATCTGCTGCGCGGCGTCGCCGAACTCCTCGGCCGCCGCACCGAGGTGCAAGAGCCCGCGCAGCGGCGACGGCTCGACCTGCTCCGAGGCCACGCGCAGCACCCACACCTCGAGGCGCTCGCGCATCTCGTCGAGCCGATCCTCGAGGTGACTCACCTCGGCGGCGAGACCCTGGTCGTTGAACATCAGCGCCGAGTACGCGAGGCCGATCGCGACCTCCGACACGTTCTTCATCTCGACCAGCACGTCGACGGCGCGGTCGAGATCGGTGGGGATGGCGGGGTCGTCGTCGGTCCCGGGCGGGCGCCACTCCGGCGCGCCGGCGAACACGCGCAGCTCGGCGATGCCGCCCGGTGCGCCGCGCAGGATGAGCACGTCGTTGGGGAGCAGCACCTCGTCACCGTCGGGGTCGATCACCCACTCCTTGCCGCGCCGGATGGCGACGACGCGCATGCCCACCTCGGTGGGGAGGCGCACGGTCGCGAGCGAGCGGTGCGCGAGCGGCACGTCGGGACGGACCCGGACGCGGTGCGACACCTCTTCAGCGGCCGCGAGGTCAGCCACCAGCGCGGCGGGGATGCCGAGGCGGTGGGTGACGATGCGGGCGATGTCGACGGCCGCGTTGCCCATGCGCTCGATCGCGGAGAGCACGTGCAGCACGCTCGACATCTCTTCCGCGTCACACGGCGAGCGCGCCGCGAGCACGCACACCTCGCGCATCGTGTGGGCGAGGTCGGAGAGGAGCTCCTCGAGCTCGTGCACCTCGTCGGCCATGCCCGAGTCACCGAAGAACAGCGCGGCGTAGGCCAGATCGACCATGAGCTCGGAGGTGTCTTTGGCCTCCGACAGCATGGACTTGAGATTCCGGGGTTGGTCGTCTTGTCCCACAGGTGGATCACGAGGATAACCGCGGCGCTGGGCCCTCCGGAGCAGATCCGGGGCCGGAATGCGCCGAGCACCGGACGTGCGCGAGAGTCGGGGCATGCCCACCCTCACGCTCCCCGCATTCACCGTCGGCCCCGCCGCCGACGCCGACCGGCGCGGCCCCGGCGTCATCGTCGTCCACGAGGGCAACGGCATGTCGGCCCAGTTGCTCCGGTTCGGCGAGCGCCTCGCCGACCAGGGCTACCGCGTCATCGCCCCCGACTTCTTCGCCCGCTCCCACGACGTCGACCCCAACGACTTCGGGGCGGTCATCGGTTCGATCACCCCGGCGAACCTGAAGGCCGACTTCGCGGCCGCGGCCGACGCCCTGCGCGCCGACGGCGCGACATCCATCGGCGTGACCGGGTTCTGCATGGGCGGCTGGTTCACCTACCGGGCCGCCAAGTGGGCCGACGACCTCGGCGTCTCGGCCGCGGTGCCGTTCTACGGCGGCGGCATCGCCCGGGAGCTCGGGGAGCCCGCGTGTCCGACCCTCATGTTCTTCGGCGGGAGTGACCCCTACATCCCCACCGCCGACATCGAGAAGGTGCAGCAGCACCACGGCGACGCGGTCGTCGTGTACCCCGGCGCCGACCACGGCTTCATGCCGCGACGGTTCCGAGACCTACGACCCCGACTCGGCCGCCGACACGTGGTCGCGCATGCTCGAGTTCTTCGCCGCCAACTTGTCCTGACCGTTGGTGGCGCCGGCGACGAGCTGGCCGAGGTGCTGCGCGAGACCGGTGAGCTCGGCCGGCACCACGATCTTGGTGCTGCGCGATTTGCCCACCACCTTGAGCGCGTCGAGGTACTGCAAGGCCATGGTGTTCGGGTCGAGCGTTCGGGCCGACGCAGCGAGCGCCTCGAGCCCTTCGGCCAGCCCTTCGTAGTGGAGGACCGCCGCCTGCTGCTCGGCCTCGGCGCGGAGGATCTCCGCGGCGCGGTGGCCTTCGGCCTGGAGGATCGCCGCCTGCTTCTCCCCCTCGGCACGGAGGATCGCGGCTTCGCGATCACCCTCGGCCTCGGTGACGACCGCGCGCCGCGTGCGTTCGGCCGACATCTGGCGGGTCATGGCCTCGTGCACCGCGGGCGGCGGCACGACCTCGCGGATCTCCACGTTGGTGACCTTCACGCCCCAGCGCTCGGTCACCTCGTCGAGCTTCTCGCGCAGCACCTCGTTGATGGCGTCGCGGCGGGCGAGGACGTCGTCGAGGGTGATGTCACCCACCACCGAGCGCAGGGTCGTCGCGGCGATGTTGTGCGCCGACTCCGCGAAGTTGGCGACCTGCACCACGCTGGCCTCCGGGTCGACGACCTTGAAGAAGGTGATGAAGTCGATCGAGATGCGGCGCGTTGTCCTTCGTGATCGACGTCTGGTGCGGGATCTCGAGGAACGACTCCCGCAGGTCGACGGACATCGCGCGGTCGAACAGCGGCACCAGCCAGACCAGGCCGGGACCCCGCACCCCCGACATGCGACCGAGGCGGAAGACGACCATCCGCTGGTACTCGGTCACCACCCGGATGGGGAAGATCACGAGGCGGAGTCGGTTGGGACGGATCTGGCTGGCCATCGGGCACTCCGAACGGGGAACGGCAACAGGTCCGGCACGCCGGTCCGCTCAGGGTCGCGAACTTCCCGGGCCACCACCATGTCCCCGCGGCGCGACCGCACCACGCGCCGCGCAAGGTCGATCTGTCCCGCGCGCAAGTTCGTCCCTTTCGACCCGTGCGGTGCGCGACACTTGCCTCCTGGTCATCGAGGAGGGGTCATGGCCGGGTTGGAGATCTGGGGGCCGAAAGGCGGACGGCGAATCGTCGAGCTCGTCGACGAGCGCTACGTCGTGGGCAAGGCCGACGACGCCGACGTCGAGCTGACCGATGACACCACCGTGTCCGCCGCGCACGCCATGGTCCAGCGCATCGGGCAGCGCTGGTACGTGCACGACCTCAATTCGCGCAACGGGACCACGGTCAACAAGGAGCGGATCATCGGTGAACAGCGCGCTGCCGCGACCGCGACGAGCTCGTGCTCGGCAAGACCCGGGTCGTGTTCTTCGCCCAGCAGGCCCGTCACGACCCGACCACCGACGTCATCGCGCCAGCACCCAGGCTGACGACCAGGCAGCACCAGGTACTCATCGCGCTCTGCCGACCGCTGCTGGACGGTGATGCGTTCACGCCCCCGACACCCGTCCGCGACATGAAGGCCGAGCTCTTCGTCACCACAGCCGCGGTGCGCGAGAATCTGAGCCGTCTCTACACGTTGTTCGACATCCCGCAGGAGGGCGACCGCCGGGTGCAGCTCGCCAACGAGGCGGTGCGGCGGGGCGCGGTCACGGTGAAGGACATCGAGGAGGCGGACACGCAGGCGGAACGCGGTCGGTGACGATCGAGGAGGCGCTCGCCCCGCGGTACGAGATCCTCGAAGAGATCGGGCACGGCGGCCAGGCTCGGGTCGTCAGGGCGCACGACCGCATGCGCACCCGACACGAGGTCGCGCTGAAGATCTACGAGATCGACGAGAGCACGTTCGCGTGACGACCTCGTCCGCGAGGTCGACGTGCTCATCGGACTCGAGAGCCATCCCAACCTGCCCAACGTCCGCACCGACTTCTTCCACCCGCCCGAGGTGCCTGATCACTACGTGATCGTCATGGACTGGATCGACGGGCCGAACCTGCAGGAGGTGCTCGACCGCGAGGGTGCGCCCGGGCTGCCGGTCGACCGGGTCGTCGACTACGTCGCGCAGGTTGCCGGCGCACTCGATCACCTGCACGACTCTGACCCGCCGGTCGTGCACGGCGACGTCAAGCCGTCGAACCTGGTTCTCACCGGGCCCGGTCGGGTCGTCCTCGTCGACTTCGGGATCGCCGGCGGCCGTGCCGGTCGCGGCACCAAGGGCTACTGCGCGCCCGAAGTCGCCGCGGGCGGTGACGTGACGCTGGCAGCCGACGTCTACGGCCTCGCCGCGACCGCGTGGACGCTCCTCACCGGCGCGGTGCCGCGCGCCGGCGCACCACCGCCGCCCGACCTCGATCCACCGCGTGGTCGAGGCGCTGCGCCCGAGCCTGGCGACGTCACCGACCGCTCGTCCGGAGCACGCGGTCGACGTCGCCGTGCAACTGGGCGACGCGGTGCGTACGGCCCCGGCGCCGCTCGCGGTACCGAGCTCGCCGTCCCCGGCGGCGACGTCGGTGGCGACATCGGTGGCCGACGCGGCGCTGACGCCCTCGAGCCTCATCGTCGCGGGGGGCGTCGCGGCGATCACGGTCGCCGTGGGCCTGACCGTTCCCGTCGTCGTCGGCGCCGGGATCGTCGCCTGGGGCGTGTCCACGCTCGTCGTCCGGCGTCGCCATCGCCCCGAGCCCATCCGCCCGGAGCACCTGTCCAAGATCTGGAACACGTTCGTGCCGCGACGCCCGACGCGCCCAGTCCCGCTACGACAGCGCCTGGCGCGCCGCGAACGACGGCGAAACGCGCAACCACCTCCCGCGACATCGGCCGCTCGGTCGAGGCCGGCGTGCGCGAGTGCTGGACGGTGGCGAAGCGCAGCGACGCGCTCGAACGGACGGTCCTCGAGCTCGACCTCGACAGGGCGCGCGAGCGACTCGTGGTGGCCGAGGCCGATCTGCACGCCTCACCCTCACCGACGCGAGCCGCGCACGGTGGCGTCGCTCACGGCCCGGGTGGCTTCGGGGCAGCGCATGAACGACCGGCTCGAGGACGCCCGCGACCAGCTCCAGATGCTCGACGCCCGACTCGACGAGATCGCCACCGCGGCACTCGAGATCGTGCACCAGGCGGGAACCATCGGCACGGTCGTCGCAGTGGGGAGCGCGGTCGACGAGGTCGTCGAGGAGCTCCACATCCTCGCCGACGCGCTCGCCGAAGCCGCCGACGAAGGCGGCTACGCCGCCTGACCGGGCTCGACCCGGAACGACTGCACGATCCCGTCGAGCAGCTCGGTGGTGTCGAGCGCGTGATCGGCGGGAGTCACGACGCCGATCACGTACTTGGTGTCGTCGACCGCCAGCACGTAGATCCGAGCGAGCATGTGCACGCTGTCCTGCTCCGCGGTGAACGTGTACAGCTCGGCGAGCCCGGCGGGGAGCGCCGCGGTCTCGAAGCCGACCTCCCCGATCACGTCGAGGTTCTGAGCGAGCTGCGCCTTCATCTCCTCTGGTGCCACGGGTCCGTCGTCGGAAGCTTCACCGATGGTCAACGCGGTGTTGCCGTCGTCGGTCGAGGCCGCCGCGAACGCGACATCAGGAGGAAGCTCGCTCGCGTCGAGCGCCAACCAGCTCTCCGGTACGGCAACCGAGAAGTGGTGATCGCCGGGCGTGATGCGGACGAGCTCACCGTTGCCGATCGCCTCGACCCCGCCGCGCTCGGTGTGCGGCGCGACGTCGAACGCGACGCGACCGACCGCGACGGCGGCGATCGCCACCAACGCGACGCCGGCGACGAGCGCGATCCGACGCCCTCCACCGGGCACGACCCGTTGCCCGCCCGCCTGGGCGGTGAAGCCCGACGTGATGCGCGCCACGAGACGACACCGAGCACCGCGGCAACGATGGAGGCGGCGAGGCCGGTGATCTGCAGGGCGTTGCGCGACGCCGCGTCGCTCACCGTGGTGTCACGTCCGAACCCTGCCAAGAGGGAGATGACCCCGGCCACCAGCCAGCGCGATCCACCAGCCGAGCACTGCTCCCGAACGCACGGTTCCGGCGTCACACGGTCGGTCCGGCTCGCACGCCGCGGTCCAGAGGTCGTCGGCGACACGCTTCGGCACGACCCAGCCGGCGAACGGCACGAACCATCCGCCGATCGCCCGGCCGCGGCCGTACCGGAGGTCGCCCCGGCTTCCGGCTGCAGTGCCGTACGCCTTGATCCACCACACCAGGAAGACGATCCCGGTGAGGACGAGCACGCCGATGCCGACCGCGGTGACGACCAGGATCTGGTCGTCGCTGACCTGGAGGTCGCGCAGCCGCACGGTTCCCGTGTCGCCGGTGGTGCGACCGAGAAGGTCGCCACACGCCAGCCGAGCGCCGATCGCTCCCGCCGCGAAGACGATCGACGACACGAGCGCGACCTGGGCCGCACGCGCCCACGCCCGCAGCCCGGGCGCGAGCTCGATCAGGGTCACGGCCGGCGGAGCGGGAGGCGGCGGAGGAAGCGGAGGCGGCGGGATGGGAACCGGTGAGGTCGTCATGAGACGACGATGCTCCGGGACCGGGCCCGGAGCGATCGCCGTCAGCATGGACTTCCCTCGCGTGGAGGAAAGGTGGATCTGTGTCGCGCGCTATCCCGCTCGGCGGCCCGCGACCGCGTCGGTGGCAGCCACGAGCGCCGGCCGCCCGGACGACAGTCCGAGCTCCTCGGCCAGCTCCTGCAGGCGAGCCTTCGCCTCGGCGTCGGCCTGCCGCCGCGCTGCACCTCGACCATCTGCACGTCGACGCTCGTCCCGCGAGCTCGGCCATGCCCTGCACGCGGGCCAGACGGGCGTCGATCTTCTGCTGCACCTCCGCGAAGGTCGGCACGTCGTCACCGACGGACGCCTCGAGCTGCGCCATGGCCGCGTGCATCTGCTCGTGCATCTTGGCCTGGTCGAGGGTCGAGAGCAGCTGCTCGCGCTGCTCGAGCTTCTGCTGCAGCGCGGGTCGCGTTCTGGCGCACCGCGAGCTTGGCCTGCTCCGCCGCCTGTGTCGTGTCGAGCACGAGCTTGCGCAGGTCGCCGACCTGGCGTTCGAGGATGATCAACCGTCCCGCGAACGACGTCGCCGCCCGTTCGAAGCGGTCGGCCTGCTCGATCTCGCCGGCGCGGGATTCACGGTCGACCAGCACCAGCGCCTGACGCGCCGATCCCTTCGTGCGCTCGTACTCCGTGAGCGCACGGTCGAGGCGCCGCTCGGCCTGCTTCTGGTTGGCGATGACGTTGGCGGCTTGTTCGGTGAGCTTGCGGTGCTGATCACGCGCTTCGGCGATCGCCTGCTCGAGCTGCACCTTCGGATCGGCCGTCTCCTCGAGGCGCAGGTGCGCCTTCGCACCCATGTACTTCCACCACGTGCGAGCTGCCTTCCACATCATGGTTCCCTCTCCTCTTGTTCGTCTCGTTCGTCCGTCTCGTCAGAAATTGCTGACCACTGCGTTCAACACGTCGACGATCGTCGCCGGATCGGTGGCGTCGTAGTACCGCGCCGTTCGTCGCCTTGGCGATCTCCCGCATGGCGTTGACGTCGGCGTCGTCGCCGTACGCGATGGTGAAGATCCGCACCGCGGGTCCGGTCGACGACTCACTCTTGCCGCTCAGGTACTCGGTGAGCTCACGGAGCTTCATCGTGCTGTCCCTGTCGTCACCGTCGGACAGCAGCACCACCGCGTTGATGCGCGTCGGGTCGTAGTCCTGTTCGATCGCGTCGTACGCCGCACGGCTGACGTCGTAGAGCGGCGTGCCGAGAATCGTGCCGAGTGCGGCGATCTCGTCCTGCAAGGCGCTCCGGTTGGCTCCGATCGCCTCCACCGGAGCGACCACCTTGTAGAACGGGTGCTCCGGAGGTCCGGCGGTCGTCGAGAAGGCCCACACTCCGACCTCGTCGTCGTCGCGGAATTCCGAAAGCGAACCGATCGCGCCCGTCTTGGCGAGCGCCAGCTTCGTCTTCCCGCCACTCCCCGGGACCTTCTCTCCCATCGAACCCGACACGTCTGCGACGACGAGCACGCGCGCGCCCTTCCGCACGCTGTCCCATCGTTCGATCAGGCCGGCGAGCACCTCGGGATCGGGCGCCTCGAGCAGGGTCTTCGGCTGTGCGGGATCGAGTCCATGACGAGCGTCGATCGGCGCCTCGGGTGCGAGGGCGGTGTTGCCCGGCCGGAACCCGTACTGCAACACCCGGCGCTGGTTCACCGGCCGCTGGACGAACGCTCCGAACTTCGCCGCCGCCCGCTTCTCCTCGGGGCTCACCCACTTCGCGTCCAAGATGATGAACGGGTTGTCGGAGAAGAGCGTGCCTTCCTTGGGATAGATCGCGACCAGCGGGTGGTTGGGCTTGCGCGGCTGTTCGCCCGGGTCGAGCTTCCCGTCAGGGTTCCCGTTGTTGTAGTTGATGACGGACTGCTCCTCGACCGCGATCGCCGACGCGTACGCACCGAGCGGCGCGTCCCGCTGATCGGCCGCGTACATGTTGTTGAGGAACGTGAGCGTGGTGTCGCCGTAGTGCACGACAGCGGACTCGACCTGCGTCGCCTTGTCGTGCACCGCGGGATCGTCGACGTCTTCGAGGGTGAGGCCGCGCTCCTTGCCGGTGAACGCGTAGTACTGCGCGATGAGCGACGACAGTCCGCTGGTGGAGAAGTTGGGATTGGTCTTCCCCAGCTTGAACGCGCCCCAGCCCTGATCGTTGACCGCGTCCCAGCCTCGCGAATCGGTGGTGAGCGCGAGGATGTCGGAGTAGCCGATCGCCGTGCCCGGCCAACCGAGCGCCACGGCCATCTCCTTCGGCATGGCGATGACCAGCGGGCTGACCATCTCCGGCGTGCCCTCGGGAGCCATCTCCGGCCGCCCCTTGTCGGTGAGACGATGGTTCAGGATCAACCGCCACGAGTTCGAAGCCGGTGACCACACCACGGGCTTCGGACCGTTCTGCGTCGGATTGGGCCAGCCCTCTTCGAGGAGCGTTGTGGCGGCACCGGACGACTTCGGGCTGACCGACACGCGGATGCACCGACCGTCGACCTGTGCGCTGTCGGAGTCGTTGAACCGCTTCGCCAGGTCGGGCATGAGCGGGTACTGGTTCAGCTGCACGGCCATGTCGACCCGGATGCAGTCGTCGGCGTGCGCCGCGGTCGGCGCGACGACTGCTGCCAGCACCGTGCTCGCGACCAACGTGATCGTCACCGGCAGGATCGCCAGGATCCGCTTCATCGGGTAGCCCTCCATGAGCCCTTCACCGGCATCCACCGGTCGAGAATCGCACGACGTCCTGCGAGCGGACATGGTGCCGCGCACACAATTGCCTTTCCCGCCTCAACCACCGCTCGGGAGCCGGTCGCGGAGCGCGACCAGCGCGCCGGCAGCCGGCAGGTTGCTCGAGGTGGTGAGCCGTACGGGACCCACCGCAGCGCACACGGCTCTCTTGCCGGCGTCGCCACCCACACGCCACGCGGCGTCGGCCAGTGCCGAGCGCGCGGCGTCGCCGGTGGCGACCGCGCGAGCCGCGTCACTCCCCGCTCGGTTCCGGACCGGCGCAAAGACGACGTCGGCGGTCGTCATCGGCGTCGGCACGACGACGCTGATGTTCTTGGCCTGTGCCGCACCACGGAGCGCGCTGCACGCCTCGGCCTCGGACACCTGAGCGACGTCGACGCCGGCTCCGAACCGCAGCATCTCGCTGAGAGGTCCGCCCCCACGGTCGCGATACTCGTTCTCCTCGAGCTCCAGGAACCAGGACTTGAAGTCGTCGTCGTCCACGTCGGCGAGCCCGAAGTCGGCGCGCTGCTGCTTGCTGGTCGCTTCTTGGCCGATCGCCAACAACCCGACAGTGTTCGCCCGCGGGTCGGCGTGCCCGAGCGTGACCCGCCCCCAAGCCTCGTCACCGCCGAGTTCGGACCACGGGTGACCCGCGACATCACCGAGGCAGGCCCAGTTGATCGCGGTCGCCGGCGCGCAGTGTTCGGCGAGGGTCGGCAAGCGTTCCTTCGACGCCGCGAACACGAGGGGCGAGCGTGCGAGCGTCTCGTCGGCGGCGAACACTGGTGCACGTCCGTTGCGTACCTGAGCGTCGTTCACGATCCCGGTCTGCGGGGCGATCGTCAACCAGCCGTCGGCGTGCGCGTCGGCGGGATCGTTCGCCGCCGCGAGCCGATCGGCCGTTGTCGCCGCCGGCTCGACCTTCACCGTGACGTTCTCGCGCTGCGCAATCGCGTCGCACACCGTCCCCAGCTCCTGCGCGCAGAGCAGCGTCGGACGCCCGCCCTGACCACCGTCGCCGCCCTTCAAGGCGTCGCGCACCAGCACGGCTGCACCGATCATCACCACGACGGCCACGAGTGCGGCCGCCGTGCGACCGCCGCGGCTCATGGGCGCGTCCGCCCGATGTGTCCCCGCTCGACCACCTTCTCCCCTCCTCCGTCGGAGGGTAGCCAGCAGGCGCCGCAGCGCGCGGTCACCCCGGCGCTTTCCGTGACGGTCAGGTCAGACCGAGGGCGACGATCACCAGGATCAGTGCCACCGCCCCGAGCAGGTCGAGGCTCGAGGTGACGATCGGGATCCCGTGGTTGTCGGGATCGAGCCCGAGCCGGTGGGCGGCGACCGCGCCGTAGAAGCCCACGAGCACCGCGAACGTCGTCGCGATCACCCCGGCGATCATCGCGACCGCGATCATCTCCAGGCTGCCCGGCGATTTGAGCCCGGCGATCAGCGCGGCGATGTCGGCCGACACCCCGAGCAGGAAGAACACGGGGATCGCGTACATGTACACCAGGAGGAAGTCCTCGCCGATCGATCGCAGGCTCCCGCGCCCGGGCACGAGCGTTCCGAGGTGCAACTTGGTCGACACGCGCGCGCTGAGGATGCTCCCGAGCGCGCCGGAGTCCTCGAGGAACGGCGGCACGAGCACCAACAACGCCGGGTACACGAGGAACGACTCGAAGCGCTTCTCGATGGTGAGGCCCGCGATCACGTCGATGGTGCCGGCGAGGACGAGGACGGGCAGCGACTCGCGCGCGATGCGTCGCAGGATCGGATACTTCGAGCGGATGCTGGCGAACAGCGCGACGAGCGCGACGGCGCCACAGAGGATGGCGACGATCACCGTGAGCCAGGGGATGCCGACCAGGTAGGTGGCGACGAAGAGCGCGGGCAGCGTGACCATGTCGCCGGCTGCGGTGACGATCGGCGCGGTCACGTTGTCGAGGTCCCAGTTGCGCCGGACGCCGAGCTGGGCGACGACCACGGTGATGCCCATCACCACCACCGACGACAGGATGCCGCCGATCACCGAGATCACCACGAAGTCGGCGACCGAGATCGTGTTCTCCAGGCCGAACGCCACGCAGATGGCCTTGGCCAGGAACGCGAGCACCAGCGACACCGACAGCGACATCGACATCGCGGCCGCGAGGTTCTGCCCGACGAGCGTGTCGCGCCGGCCCGACATGCGGAAGGTACCGGTGTGGACCGCAGTGCCGAGGCGGCTCCCCAGCGCGCCGAACACGTTGCCGCGCATGCCGATGGCGGCAGGGACGAGGACGAGGAGGCCGGGAAGGGATTCGAGCGTGCCGGTGATCGAGCCGAGCGTCAGCCCGGCAATCAGGTCACCGCCCGAGCTGAGCAGGAGCGCGTAGAAGCCCGCTCGGACCCCGGCGGCGTCCGAGCGCAACAGCGCGCGGAAGCGCGTGAAGACGGCTCGCCACGACTGCAACATGGGTACTCGGAGGCTCGTTCATTTCCTCGCTCCTGGACGCAGCAAGGGTACTCGCCTTTCCGGAGGCCGACCGCGGGTCGACGTCGCGCTCGGCAATGCCCATGGCCACGAGAAAGACAGTCCCGCGAGACCTGTCCACAGGCTGATCCCGCTTCCGCGGGATGGGCTTCAGCCGATCGTCTGCGCGACCGCGTGCAGCACCAGTCCGGCGAGGCCACCGACGACCGCGCCGTTGATGCGGATGTACTGCAGGTCGGGCCCCAGCAAGAGCTCCAGTTGGTCCGCGGTGCGCTCCGCATCCCAGCGCGAGATCGTGCCGGTGACGAGTGCGTCGACATCGTTCCCGAAGCGCGCCATCGCCCGGTCGACGAGCGCTTCGACCGAGTCCTCGATGCGTGCCTGGAGCTCGGGATCGTCGCGCACCCGCGCCGCGCCGTCGGTCACGGCTTCGACGAGACGCTGCTCGAGCCGTGAGCCGGGGGTGCGCGCGTCGGCGCGGAGACCGTCGACCACGCCCGTGACCAGGCTGGTCACCATCTCGTCGACCCGGGGGTCGAGTGCGACGACGCGCTGGAGGTCGCGGAGCCGCGCGCCGAGCGCTTCGTCGTGCTCGAGCCGGTCGGCGAGGCCGACCAGCGACGCGCGCAGCTGTGCCCGAGCCGGATGCGCCGGATCACGAGCTATGGCATCGAGCGCACCGACGGTCCGGTCGACCAGGTGCTCGAAGACCCGGTGCTGGACGGCCTCGGGGAGCCACCAGGGGCGCTCCCCCGTGAAGATGACCTCGAGGTCGTCGCTGTGCTGGAGGATGGTGCGTCGGGCTGCGGTGCAGAGCGCCGCGATGCCGTCGTCGAGCTGCGGGCTCTCGGCCGCCGCGCGCACGATCGTCGCCGACACCCCGGTCAGGGGCATCGCGGTCGTGATGTGACGGATCTCACCGACGAGCGCGTCGACCACCCGCTCTGCGTTCGCATCGAGGATGCTCCCGCTGCGCTCGAGGACGTTCCGTACGACCGTCGTGGCGTGCTCAGGGTCGGCGAGCCAGGTCGACGCCCGCGCCACCGCGGCGGAGGTCCGAACCCGGTCCGCAACCGTGGCACCACTGAGGAAGTTCTCCCGGAAGAACGTCGCCAGCGTCTGACCGAACTGCTCCTTGCGCTCGACGACGATCGCGGTGTGTGGGATCGGTATGCGGAGCGGGTGCCGGAACAGCGCGGTGACCGCGAACCAGTCGGCCAGCGCTCCGACCATCGACGCCTCGAGCGCCGCGCGCGCGTATCCGGCCCAGTCCCCCGTCGGCTGCGCAACGAGCAGCAGCAGCCACGCGGCGGAGACGGCGGCGAGGGTGCCGGTCGCCCAGCGTCGCATCACGGTCAGCCGTCGGCGCCGGTCACCTTCCTTTTCGAGAGGCGGAGGCACGGCCGGGGTGGGTGCCGAGTCGAGCGTGGCGTGTCGTGACATGCCCAGACTCTGGCCGCTGCGCCCTCCTGCCAACCACTACTCAGTGGAAGTCGCGGGACTTCAACAGGTCGGTCAGCCCGAGCGGGAGCGCCACGATGCGGCGGGCGAGGACGTTGACGACGCCCTGGTACTTCTCGAGCAGGCCACGGATCTCGAGCGCGGGCGCGCTGCGGGCGACGGCGCGGTAGCGCTTCCACACGTCGGGAGTGCAGATCACGTTGACCAGACCGGTCTCGTCCTCGAGGTTGAGGAAGATCACGCCCTTCGAGGTCGACGGTTGTTGGCGGTGCGTGACCACGCCGGCCACGTCGACGACCGTGCGGTCGGGCAGCTCTCGCAGCTGCGCGGCGGTGACGATGCCCCGCGCCGCCAACCGATCACGCACCA
The DNA here is from genome assembly GCA_963756895.1 of uncultured Actinomycetes bacterium. Lineage (GTDB taxonomy): Bacteria > Actinomycetota > Acidimicrobiia > IMCC26256 > DASPTH01 > DASUAS01. Next base: position 555,584 of record CAVWPI010000008.1, read on the forward strand.
ACTCGGTGGGGTGGCGCGCCGCCGAGAGGCCGGTCGCCCAGAGGTCGGCCGCGATCTCCTCGACCTCGTGCATCCCGGGCAGCATGGGGGCCTCGGCCCCGGTGACCACCCCCGGCAGCTTGTCGGGACACGCGTCGCGCAACGCACCCGCGGCCCAGAGCGCTTCGCGTCGGCTGTGGTCGAAGCACGCGAACGCCCCTGCGGTGGCGAGCGCCTCCAGCGCGTCGGTGGGCGCATTGGTACGACGGGTGAAATCGGCGAGATCGGTGAACGACTGCTCGGCCCGCGCCGCGTCGATGCGGTCGAGCAGCGCGTCGCTCAACCCGCGCACGTAGCGGAGCCCCACCCGCATGGCGTGGATCGATGGATCGGCGTGCCATCCCGGCCCGGGACGGCCGACCGGACCTGCGGCCTCGGTGCGCGCCTCCAACGTGCAGTCCTTGCGCGACGCCTCCGCACACGGGCCGAGCACCTCGACCCCGTGCCGGGTGGCGTCGCGCACGATGGTGTGCGGCGAGTAGAAGCCCATCGGTTGCGCGTTGAGCAGCGCACACGCGAACTCCGCCGGGTAGTGCAGCTTGATCCACGAGCTCGCGTACACGAGGTAGGCGAAGCTCACCGAGTGGCTCTCGGGAAAGCCGAAGTCGGCGAAGCCCTCGATCTTGTGCACGATGTCCTCGGCCACCTCGCCGGTGATGCCGCGCGCAGCCATGCCCGTGAGCAGGCGGTCGCGCATCGCGGCCATGCGTGCCCGTGAGCGCTTCGATCCCATCGCCTGACGCAGCCGGTCGGACTCGCCGGGAGTGAAGCCGGCGACGTCGATCGCCATCTGCATGAGCTGCTCCTGGAACAACGGCACGCCGAGCGTCTTCTTCAGGCACTGCTCGAGCAGCGGATGCGGGTAGGTGACCTCCTCCTGCCCGTTGCGCCGGCGGAGGTAGGGGTGCACCGATCCGCCCTGGATGGGTCCGGGGCGGATGAGCGCGACCTCCACCACCAGGTCGTAGAACTCCTCAGGTCGCAGTCGGGGCAGGGTGGCCATCTGTGCCCGGCTCTCCACCTGGAACACGCCGATGGTGTCGGCCGCGCTGAGCAGCGCGTACACCTCGGGCTCCTGCGGGATGGTGGCGAGGTCGACGTCGACGCCTTCGTGTTCGCGCACGAGGTCGACGGCCAGGTGCAGCATCGTGAGCATGCCCAGGCCGAGCAGGTCGAACTTCACCAGCCCGGCCGCCGCGCAGTCGTCCTTGTCCCACTGCAGCACCGAGCGGTTCTCCATGCGCGCCCACTCGATCGGGCAGCATTCCGTGAGCGGACGGTCGGCCATGACCATCCCGCCCGAATGGATGCCGAGGTGACGGGGGAAGTCGAGCACCTGCTCGGCCAGCTCCAGCGCGAGCTTCGGGACCACCGGCGCCCCGGTGTCCTCCCGCAACGTGTCGAACGATCCGCTGTCGTGACCCCAACGGTCGATCCACTTGGTGAGCGCGTCGGCGTGCCCCGGCGAGAGGCCGACCGCCTTCGCCATCTCCCGCAGCGCCGAGCGGGGCCGGTACGTGATCACGTTGGCCACCTCCGCGGCACGCTCGCGCCCGTACTTGCCGTAGACGTGCTGGATCACCTCCTCGCGTCGCTGGTGCTCGATGTCGAGGTCGATGTCGGGGGGACCGTCGCGCTCGAGCGAGAGGAAGCGCTCGAACAGCAGGCCGAGGTCGACCGCGTCGGCCTTGGTGACGCCCAGCGCGTAGCAGACCGCGCTGTTCGCCGCGCTCCGCGACCCTGGCAGTAGATGTCGTGGATGCGGCAGAACTCGACGATGTCGACCAGCACCAGGAAGTAGCCGGGGAAGTTGAGCTGCTCGATCACGTCGAGCTCGTGCCGCGATCTGCGCCGTCGCCTCCGCGTGCTTCGGATGGGTCGACGGGTAGCGCACGCGAGCGCCGCGCATGGTGAGCTCACGCAGCCAGGTCATCTCGGTGTGGCCGTCGGGCACGTCGTGATCGGGGAGCTCCGGCGCCGCGAGGCGGAGATCGAACGCACACGCACGCGCCAGCTCCACCGTGCGCTCCACCGCGCCGGGCCAGCGCGCGAAGCGCCGTTCCTGCTCCCTCGCGCTGCGCAGATCCGCGAACGGCGCCGCGGGCAGCCAACCGTCGATCTCGTCGAGCGAACGACCCGCGCGCACCGCGGCGAGCGCGGTGGCGAGCGGTCGCCGGGCGGGAGTGGCGTAGTGGACGTTGTTGGTGGCGACGACGTCGATGTCGGCGGCCATGGCCACGCGCGCCATCGCGTCGTTGCGGTGCCGGTCGAGGGGATCCCCGTGATCCCACAGCTCCACCAACACGCGGTCGCGACCGAAGCCGGCGACGAGCAGGTCGAGCGCGGCGCGCGCCGCGCTGGGACCGTCGCGCACCAGCGCCGCGGGGACGGTGCCCTTGCGGCAACCGGTGAGCACGTACCAGCTGTCGTTGCGCGCACTCGGCTGCGGGTGGAGGTGCACCGGTGCCGCGCGCGGCGCGCGCCAAGGCGTCGAGGGTGATGCGCGGTGCACCCTTCTCCCCCGCCAACTGGGCTTCACTGATCGCGCTCGCCAGGCGTGCGTACCCCACGGGACCCTCGGCCAGCACGAGGAGGTGCTCACCCTCGGGGTCGGGTTCGCCGTTGGCGGGCCGGGTGATGCCCAGCGTCAGCTCGGCGCCGAAGACCGTCGGGAGGTCGTGGTCACGCGCCGCCAGTGCGAAGCGCACCGCGCCGTAGAGACCGTCGTGGTCGGTGACGGCCAGGCCCGCGAGCCCGAGGCGCGCCGCCTCCTCGGCCAGCTCCTCGGGATGGCTGGCACCGTCGAGGAAGGAGAAGTTGGTGTGGCAGTGCAGCTCCGCGTATCCCATGGGGATCGCGACCGTATCGAACATGTGTTCGATGAGCAACGTGACACAACGTCCCGGCCCCTGAGATCCCGTGGGCAGTTCTCGGTAGCCCGGAGGCCGGGACAAGAGGGGTATCGGGTCACGAAGCCGGAACCGTTACCCAGCGTGACGGGAATCACTCCGCATCACTCCGACCCACCTACACTCCGACCCACCTACGATCGGGCCATGCTGCTGTCGGGCATCAACCACGTGGCCGTGCTCACGCAGGACACCGACCGCTTCCACGCCTTCTACCGGGACGTCTTCGGCGCCTCCGTGTTCGCCGACGAGACCATCAGCGACGGCAAGGAAGACGACCGCAAAGAGGGCCGGCTCTCGTTCGTCACCATCGGCCCCCACACGCAGTTCAACGTCTTCGAGCTCCCCGACAACGCCGAGGCCGCGCGGCACACGCCGATGTTCGGCCGGGGTCCGATCGACCACGTCGGGCTGCAGGCGGAGTCCCAGGAGGCGTTCGACGAGATCCGCCGGCGATTGATCGAGCGGGGTTGCACCGACGGCTTCGTCACCGATTTCGGCGTCGCCATCAGCCTCTTCTTCATCGATCCCGACGGCCTCGAGGGCGAGGTGGTCCTCGACACGCCCGGCACCGGGCCCGCCGACATGAAGCCCCCCGGCACCCCTGCCGTGGGCTACGAGCGGGTGGGTGAACCCGGCACGTCCTGAGCACCGACGCCGCGTAGAGTCCCGTGGACCCACGGGAGCGGCTGGGAGGTTGCTGAGTGTCATCCGAGCGCGGTCGTGGCGGCGTCACGCGGTACACGTACGCCGGTCTCTTCGCGATCACTCTCTCGTCGCTGATGTACGAGATCGGACTTACGCGGATCTTCAGCGTGACGATGTGGTACCACTTCGCCTTCGTCGCCGTCTCCATCGCGCTCTTCGGCACGACGGGCGGCGCGCTGCTCGTGTACCTGCGGCCGAAGTGGTTCCCGCACGACTCGGTGAAGCGCCAACTCACCGTCTTCGCCCTTGCCTACACGATCGCGGTCGCGGTCTGCTCGGTGGTACAGCTCCAGATCGACGTGAAGGCCCGGTGGACGTGGACGGGCACGTTCACCGTCCTCCTCACCTGCGCGGTCGTCGCGATCCCGTTCATCCTCGTCGGTGTCGTCGTGTGCCTCGCGCTCACCCGCTTCCCCGACCGCGTCAACCGGCTCTACGCCGCCGACCTCATCGGTGCCGGCCTCGGCTGCGTCGCCCTCGCATGGCTGCTGTCGAAGATGGACGGCCCGAGCGTGCTGATGGTCGTCGCCGCCGTCGCCGCACTCGGTGCACTCGTGTTCGCGCTCGACTCGCACGTCCGGCTCCAGCAGGTCGTCGCGGGCGCACTGGTGATCGGCCTGGGCGGCTTCGCGATCGTGAACTCGCAGCTCGCCAAGGACCAGGAGGCTCCGCTCAAGATCGTGTGGACGAAGGAAGCGCGCGACGGCACCCACGACTACGAGAAGTGGAACGCCTTCTCTCGTGTGGTCGTCGACGGCGACGGCAAGCCCGCCGTGCCCTTCGGATGGGGCATGAGCTCCACGCTGCCGGCCGGGCAGGAGATCCCGCAGTACAGCATCATCATCGACAGCAACGCCGGCACCGTCCTGACGCACTACACCGGTGACCCGAAGGAGACGCGCTTCCTCCGCTACGACGTCACCAACCTGCCGCACTACCTGCGCCCGAACGCCGACGTCCTGGTGGTCGGTGTCGGCGGCGGGCGCGACATCCTCTCCGCGCTCCAGTTCGACCAGAAGTCGGTCACCGGCGTCGAGATCAACAAGACGATGCTCGACATCACGAACAAGAAGTACGGCGACTTCACCGGTCACCTCGATCGCGACCCGCGCGTGCACTTCGTCAACGACGAGGCCCGCAGCTACCTCGCTCGTGACGACAAGCGCTACGACATCCTGCAGATCTCGCTCATCGACACCTTCGCGGCCACCTCGGCGGGCGCGTTCGCCCTCAGCGAGAACTCGCTCTACACCACCGAAGCCTGGAAGCTGTTCCTCGACCGGCTGAACCCCGACGGCGTGCTGTCGGTGTCGCGCTGGTACACGATCGGCGACGGCCAGCCCATCGAGGTGTACCGCACGCTCGCCATCGCCGCGCAGGCGCTCACCGACCGCGGCGTGAAGAACCCGCGTGACCACATCCTGATCTACAAGGGCCCACCCACGTCGTTCGGCAGCACGGTGGGGACCCTCATGGTGAGCCCCACGCCGTACACCAAGGCCGACATCGCCAAGATGGACGCGCAGGCGGCGGAGATGAAGTTCGACCGCGTGCTCACGCCCGACTACGCGATCAACAAGAAGTTCGCCGCGCTGGCAGCACCGGGCGGGCCGTCCGCCGCGCTCGACCTGTTCAACGAGGACATCTCGCCGCCCACCGACAACCGGCCGTTCTTCTTCCAGATGGCCGACCTCCACTCGCTGATCACCGACTACGGCTCGCTCGACCCGCGCGTCACCCAGCCGGTGCTCGTGCTCGGATTGCTCGCGCTCATCGTGCTGCTCCTGACCGCGGTCTTCATCCTGGTGCCGTTGTTCGTCACCACCAAGCGGGCCCAGCGACGCGGCATTCGGCCGTTCTACGTGTACTTCGCCGGCATCGGTCTCGCCTTCCTCATGGTCGAGTTCTCGCAGCTGCTCCGACTCAGCGTGTATCTCGGCCATCCGATCTACGCGCTCGTCGTCGTGCTCTTCACCGTGCTCGTGTTCAGCGGGATCGGCAGCATGCTCAGCGAGAAGGTCGTCCACCTCGACCGGCCGAAGTCGATCGTCGGCATGCTCTCGGCGCTGCTCGTGGTGTTGGCGATATTCGGCAGCATCACTCCGTGGGTGATCCGCCACACCGACGGTCAGACCACGCCGATCCGGATCCTGATCGCGGTCGGGCTGCTGGCCCCGATCGCGCTGCTCATGGGCATGCCGCTCGCCATCGGCATGCGCGTCGCCGGGCGCCGGGGCGCGCCGACCTCGTTCCTGTGGGGCATCAACGGCGCCACGTCGGTGTGCGGCTCGGTGCTCGCGATGGCGGTGGCGCTGTTCTTCGGGATCTCGGTGTCGTTCTGGATCGGCTGGGCGGCGTATGCCGCCGCGGCGGTGGCCATGTTCGTGGTGATCACGGCCGACAGTCGTCGGCAGATCGCGCCCGTCGACGATCCCGACCCTGGATCCGACGAACGCGAGCCGGCGCTGGCCGGCGCGTGAACGACGACTACTGCTACCTCACCACCCGCGGGCGCCGCACCGGCGCCGACCACGAGATCGAGATCTGGTACGTGCGCGAGCGCCAGGCAGGACGCGACACGCTCTACCTGCTGGCGGGCGCGGGTGAGCAGTCCGACTGGGTGCGCAACCTGCAGGTCGACCCGTCGGTCCGGGTACGCATCGACGACGTCACGCACGAAGGACGCGGGCGCGTGGTGACCGATCCCACCGAGGACCGTCACGCGCGCACGGTCGTGTTCGCGAAGTACCAGCCGCGCAACGACGGTGAGCTCGTCACCTGGCACGGGCGCGCCCTCCCCGTCGCGATCGACCTGCGCTGATCCTCTGAGCACACGTTGCGTCACCTGAGTGCGTTCTACGCACCTGAGTGACGCAACCTGGGAGTCGCGGTCAGTCGTAGACGGCTTCGACGGCGGTGCGGCCGCGCTCGAGGACCACGAGGCACGCGGTGCCGCCTTCGACCACCACCTGCCACAGCGCGCGTCGGCGGCGGGCGTCCCACCAGCGCAGGTCGTGAGCCCAGGGGCCGCTCGATGCCACCAACGGCCCCCCGCCGCCGGGCAGCGCGGCACAGCGCAGACCCGCGGGTGGGGCCGACGGCTCCCCGCGTCCGGAGACCGCGATGGGAGCCCCCTCGGCGTCGAGCAGCTCCGCCGCGACCGGGGGGTCGAAGACGCGAGCCGGCGCGGGTCCCGGTACTGCACCGGGCCAGGGACGCGGCTCCCGTTCGGGTTGGTCACGGGGCTCACCCCACGGCACCCAACGGATGCGCTCGACCGGCGTGCGCCCGCCACCGTCGAACGCGGTGACCACCGCGTCGGGACCGAGCATCCCCTGCACCCGCGTGCAGCGCGCGCCCGGCCCGGTCGGCCCCCTCGCCAAAATCCCCGCCCCAGAACCCGAGCTGACGGCCGACCGCGGGGCCGAGATCGTCGGGAGCGAGGACCAACCGGCTGATCCCGGCGGTGATCGTGTCGGTGAGCATCCACGCGTCGAGCTGCCAGCGCAGGCGGGTCACCAACGCCGCCGGCGTGAGCGCGCCCTCGTGGCGCCACGTGCGCGAGAAGTGCTCGCCGTGCTCGGTCTCCGCCTCCACCACCACCCGCGCGCAGCAGAGCCCGAGCCCGTCGAGCCGGTCCAGCAGGCGGTCGGCGAGCATCTTCGCCGCGAACGCGGCCTCGTCGACGCGGGTCGCGGGAGGATCGAGCTCGATCGTCTCGAGCAGCTCGTCGGGTGGGACGGTGGCGACCGGTTCGTGCTCCACCTCACCACGAGAGAGGCGGTGGGCCAGCGCGCCGGGTGGGCCGAAGCGTCCGAGCACCGCCGCGGACGGGAGCTCGGCGAACGCACCGAGGGTGCGGAGACCGAGGCGGGCGAGGAGATCGACCAGCCCGTTCCCGTCGCCATATGTGGCATCGACCGAACCGGCGAGCACGGTCACCGGCCAGGGGGCGAGGAACGCGGGGGTCTCCCCCGCGTGCACCACGACCGCATCGCCGGCGCGCTCCTCGGTCGCGCGGGCGGCCAGCCCGGCCGCGAACGTGCCGTCGGCGATGCCGGCCCGCACGTCGGCCACGTCGAGCACGCGCACGCACGCGACGACGCGCGCCGCCAGCGCATCGTCACCTCCGAAGTAGCGCGACGGACCACGCGTCGGGAACGACAGCTGGCCCGGCCGTTCCAGCACGAGACGCGGCACCAGCTCCTCGACTGCGCGCACCACGACCTCGAACGCGCGCCGCGTCGGCCGCGTCGTCGGCGTCGAGCACCACCAGCCCCGCGCACCGAGCTTCGGCTTCGCGTGCGCGCAGCCCGACCGTCACGCCCTCCGCTCGCGCCTCGGAGGAGGCCGAGACCACCACCTTCCCGCGGGCGCCTTTGTCGATGACGACGACCGGAGCACCGGTCAACGCGGGTTCGAGGCGACGAGCGGCGACGACCGGCCAGTCGGGACACCACAGCGCGCAGGTACGCCGCGGACCCTTCACGACGTCGCGGGCATCAGCCCGCGCGGGCGAGCTCGCCGATGCGGGGACGGCCCGCGGCACCCCGGCCCTCCACCTCCACGCCCAGCCGCCGCGTCGCCAGGAGACCGCCACCCACGAGGGAGGGGGCGCACTCCTCCCACGCGGAACCCGTCGCGTGCAACGTGTAGGTGACACCACCCGGCCACGCGGCACCCCCGCTCTCGGCGACGACGAGCATCGACTCGCGCTCGCGGGCCCGCGCCTCCAGACGGCGGGCGTCGCCCAGGCCGACCCCGCGCGGCACGTCGGCCAACACCAGGCTCACGCCGTCGAGCAGGGCTGCGACCACGGTGGCCCAGCGGGCGGGGGGAACCCGCCGGACCACCGCGAAGCGCTCCAACGCCACCCCCACGTCGGCGGCGGCGAGCGGACCGAAGGTGGCGTCGACGTCGACGAGGGCGGCCCACTCCCCCAGTGCGGTGACCGCGGCCGCCAGCTCGAAGCCGACGGTCGTCGCACCGGCACCGGGACGTCCGGTGACGCGGAGCACCGAGCCCCGGGGCACCGTGCCTCCCGGCACGAGGTCGCCCAGCACGCCCGCGAGCGGCACCGCCCGGTCGCGTGCCAGCACCACCGGTGCCGCACCCCGCGCCACCTCGTGCAGGTGGGCGTGGGCCTCGGCGTCACGCCGGGGAAGGTTGTCGTGGGGAAGGTTGCGCCGGGGGAAGACTGCCACCGCCATCCCCCGACTCTATCGAACGTATGTTCGATACGTCAAAGGGGACGCGTCAACTAGTCGTCCTGGCCGGAGCGTTGGCGGGCCCGCTCGCGTGCCGCCGCACTGTCGTCGGGCTTGTTCTTCCGGGGCTTCTTCTTCGCGGCGGGAGTCGCCGGCTCTGCGATCTGCTCGCGCGCCGGGACCCGCGTCGGTTGCTTCTCGTCCATGAGGCTCCGAGGGTAGACAGCGCCCACGATGTTGCGTCGTTCGTACGTGTCATACACGTTGTAGCGACGCAACCTCGGGATGGGTCAGCGCCAGGCAGTGGGTTCGGGGGTGGGCAGGGGTTCGACGCCGATGGCGTGCAACGAGTCGGGCGACCAGCCGGCGTCGTCGAAGATGCGCACCGACGCGGACGAACCCGCGCGCGCCGTCACGGTGATGAACTGACCCATGCCCCAGACACTACGGCGTCAGCCGCTCGACGCCTCGACTCGACGGCCGAGCGCTGCCAGCAAGGGGTCTGCAGGTCGGCGTCGCGCCTGCCCCCACCTCATCGAACGTGTGTTCGATACTCAAAGGGCCCGGATCCGCACCGATCCCTTCCACGGTCGGTCGGGATCGAGCACCTCGCCATGCTGGGTGACCTCGACCTCCCTGGCGCGTGCCAAGTCGCGGACCACCTCCCGCACCGGGTCCATCAACGACCGCCAGGCGTCGCCCCCGATCGCACGGGCCACGTCCGAGGGGCAGATGGTCCGATCCGGCGCCCGGTGGCGGGCCAGCGTCAGCGTGACCGCGCCGAGCCGCTCTGCCTGCGCCGCCGCACTCGGCGGTTGCCACCACGGTGCGCCGCGCTCCCCCAATGCGACCTTCGCCGCGTGCACCCGATCACGCGCCGTTCGTTCCGCCTCCGCGTTCGCAGCCGCGCTTCGCCTGCCCGACCTCGCGCCGAGCCGCCATCAACTCGTTCACCATCTCCTTGCGGAACCGATCGGCGAGCGCCGGGTCGGTCGCGCGCCAGCGACGCCCGTCCACGACGACCCACCGACCGTCGTCCGATCGCTCCGGCTCGCGCGCACCAGCCATGTGTGTGGTGTTACCCATCTCGCGCTCGGGTAGTGCGATCCGATGAGACGAGTCGGGGCGTTGGTCGATGTCGACGGCACACTGGTCGACAGCAACTACCACCACACCCTCGCGTGGTCACGTGCGCTGCGCGACCACGGCGAGGACGCCCACCTCGCAGCGATCCACCGGCTCGTCGGGATGGGATCGACCGACATGCTGCACTCGTTGATCGGGCGTACCGACGAGGCGGTGACGAAGTCATGGCGTTCGCACTTCGACGCGTTGCTGCCGGAGATCCGTGCCATCGACGGCGCCGACCAGTTGCTGCACGCACTGCACGACTGCGGGTTCGTCGTGGTTCTCGCGACCTCATCACCCGAAGACCTCCTGCAGGAGCTGCTCTCGGGCCTGGACGGCAGTGAGTTCGTCGATGTGGTCATCACTGCCGACGACGTCGACCAGGCCAAGCCCCACCCCGACATCTTCGAGGTCGCGCTGGACCGCGCCGACCTCACCACCGATCGCGCACTGGCCCTCGGCGACTCGGTCTGGGACGTCGAGGCGGCACGGCGTGCCGGCCTCGGCACCGTTGCGGTCGAGACCGGTGGCTTCAGCCGCTTCGAGCTCGAGCACGCCGGCACGCTCGCGGTCTACCGCGACGCAGCAGCGTTGGCGGAGCAGCTCGCGTCGAGCCCGTTCGACCGCCTGCTCGCCTGACGGACGGAGGTGGGCGTCGGCTGGGGGGTCAGCTCGGGACTTCGAAGAGGATCGGCAGCGGCTCGACGCCGATGGCGTGCAGCGAGTCCGGCGACCAGCCGGCGTCGTCGCCGTAGTAGCCGAAGAGGTGCTCGATGGTCTCGATCACCTTCGGCTCCAGCGCCGGCCACAAGTCGGGCGGCGCCACCACGGCCACGCCGCTCGAGTAGACGGTCACCGACGTCGACCCGAGGTCGAACAGCCGCTTGGCCAGCACCCCGGGTGGACGGTGGTCGCCGTCCTTCACGTCGGCCGCCGACGCATACCGCTCGATGGCCATGCCGGTGAGCGAGCGGTTGAGGTCGAAGATGCGCACCGACGGCGGACGAACCCGCGCGCGCGGTCACGGTGATGAACTGACCCATGCCCCAGACACTACGGCGTCAGCCGCTCGGCGCCTCGACTCGACGGCCGAGCACTGCGAGCAGGCGGGTCTGCGGGCCGGCGTCGTCGGGGACCTCCAGCGGGGTGCCGAACGCACCACTCCCGACGAGCATGTCGAGCTGGGGCTCGACCACCGCGAGGCACGCCTCGACCAGCTCGGGGTCGAGGATGGTGTCCTGCCCGGTCGAGCTGGCGACGTCCCACCCGTGGACCAGCACGTCGATGAAGCGGTGCCCGCAGTAGACCGACCCCGGCACCGGGCCGTACGACACCGCGCAGGGCTTGTCCATCGCACCCGGCGCACGGAAGACGGCCGCCGCGATCAGCGACGAGTCGTCGTAGGCGCGCAGCGGGTCGGTGCCGAGCACGTCGCCGTCGAGCCGGTCGCCGACGTCCTCGATGGTGAAGCCGGACCCGAGCTCCGCAGCCCAGTAGTTGCCGGTGACGACGTGGTTCACCAGCTCCCGCACGGTCCAGTCCTCGCAGTCGGACACGAGGTGCCACTGGTCGGCGCCCACACCCGCCATCGCACGACGGGTGTGGTCGAGCGCACGGGCGTGCACCTCGGGAAGGTCGACATCCATGTCGCGCACCTCCTGCTCGGGAACTGCCCCCGCAAACCCTAAATGAACAGCCGTCCCGGTGCTGGTGGTACGCCGCGCCAGCAGAGCGACTCCATGAAGATCCACGACCGCCGGTGGATCGCGCTCGGGCCGTACCCGGCGAGCGCGAGCTTGTGCGCGGGCGCCGGATAGCCGACGTTCGACTCGAAGTCGTACGGCGGGTAGTGCTCCGCCTCTTCCCGCATCATCCCGTCGCGCGTCACCTTGGCGACGCACGACGCAGCCGCGACCGCCAGGCACTTGGAGTCACCCTTGATCACGGTGGTGACCTTGCCCGGCATCCGCAGGTAGTCGTGGTTGCCGTCGAGCACGATGCGGTCGGGCGTGAAGCCCTGCGCGTCGAGCTCGGCCAGCGCGCGCATGGCGGCGACGCGGAGCGCCTCGGTCATGCCCAGCTCGTCGCACTCCATCGTAGGAGGCGTGGCCGACGCCGACGCCCGGCGCCCAACGGCGCACCGCGCGCGCCGCCTTCTCGCGCTCGGGCGCGTCGAGCTGCTTCGAGTCGCGGACGCCACGCACGTGCTCGGGTGCCGGCACCACCGCGGCGACGGTGACGGGCCCGGCCCACGCGCCGCGCCCGACCTCGTCGATGCCGACGACCACCTGGTCGCCGGCGTCCCAGAACTTCCGCTCCAGCCGCAGCGTCGGCCCCATCTTCCGGGTGGGGGCCGCAGCCGGGGCAGGAGTTGTCGCGGGCTCGGCGGACATGGCGGTCACGGCGCCGAACCTACCCGCGTCGGCTCGCTCGAGTCCCGCGATCACCTCGACCTCGTCGGGATCGACCGCAGTGGCGAACCAGGCGTCGAGCATCTCCTTCGCCACCTCCGGGGTGGTGAGCCGCAACCCCATGACCAGCACGTTCGGCGTCGTTCCAGGTGCGGGCGCCGGCGGCGGTGGCGGCGTCGGTGCACAGCGCGGCGCGCACCCCCGCGACCTTGTTGGCCGCGATCGACGCCCCGGTACCGGTCCAGCAGAACAGCACGCCGGTGTCGCCCGGCCACCGGCGACCGCGTCCCCCACCGCGCGACCCACCTCGACCCACTGGCCGTCGTCGACCGTCACCACCGTGTGCCCGCGCCCCTCGAGGTCCGCGCGCACGGCGTCGGTGAGCGCAGTGTGCTCGTCGGTGCCGAAGGCGACCTTCACGGGAACAGGACGCGGTGGACGTCGCTGAGCACGTCGAAGGGGATGCACTCGACTCCGAACGCCGAGCACCACGACTCCAGCTCGCCCTTGGCGAACACGATGTCGGCGAGGAGCGCGGCCTTGCGGTCGCTGGCGCCATCACCGATCAGCATCGTGGTCTGACCGCGGTACTGCGCGTCCTTGATCGGCGCCTGCTTGCACGTGCCGCACGACGCGCACGGGCAGCACCGGTCCTCGTTGGGGAACTGCAGCTCGACGGGTCGGTGAAGTCGACCGCGTTGGTGAGCACGTCGAGACCGAACGGACGCACCGCGTCTTCGACGTAGAAGCCGAAGCCGTCGGACACCACCGTGAGATCGGCACCGGCGGCCCGCAGCGCGTCGACGAGGGGGCCGACACCGGGGTCGAGCGCCACCTCCGACGCGATGGCGCGCAGCGTCGCTTCGTCGCCCTCCACCAGGTCCCACTCGTCGAGGATGCACTCCCGGCTGTCGATCACGCCGTGACGGAACTGCTCGTCGATGGCGCGCCAGTCGTCGGGCGCGGCGCGCGTCAGCACGTGCACACCCACGTCGACCGTGGTGATGGTCCCGTCGAAGTCGATGAACACCGACGTGCGGGAGAGGTCGAGGCTGGCGAGATCGACGCCGGGCACCGGCCGACGTTAGCCGTGATCCACCGGACCACTCGGTGCGAATCGGAGTCGGAACACGGCGGCGGGAACATCGCCACGAGAGGGGTCAGCACATGAGCGCGAACGACAACGTCAAGACGATCCAGTCGGTCTACGAAGCCTTCGGTCGGGGCGACCTGCCCGCGATCCTCGACGCACTCACCGACGACGTCGACTGGGCGTCCGACGCCGAGTCGACCGAAGTGCCGTGGTGGGGCGTGTGTCACGGCAAGGACCAGGTGACCGAGTTCTTCGTCCAACTGGCCGGCGAGACCGAGCTCGAGGAGTTCACGCCGCTCGAGACGATCGGCGACGGCGACGGCGACACCGTGCTCACCGTCGTGCGCTACCGGGTGAAGTCACGCACGACCGGCCGCCAGGCGAGCATGCTCCTCCATCACTATTGGAAGTTCCGCGACGGCAAGATCGCGTACTACCGCGGCGCCGAGGACACCCTCCTCACGCTGCGCACCGTCACCGCCTGAGCTCCTGCATATCCTGACCCGGTGAAGGCGGTCGGGATCGTCCCCCACACGCACTGGGATCGGGAGTGGTACGCGCCGTTCCAGCGCTATCGCGTGCAGCTCGTGCACCTGGTCGACGACCTCCTCGCGCTGCTCGAGGGCGATCCTTCGTTCACCCGGTTCCTCCTCGACGGGCAGACCGCGGTGGTCGACGACTACCTCGCAGTACGACCCGAGGCCGAAGCACGCCTGCGCGCGCTGGCCGAGGCCAGTCGGCTGCAGGTGGGGCCGTGGATGATCCTCATGGACGAGTTCATGGTCTCGGGCGAGACCATCGTGCGGAACCTCCAGCACGGTCTCGCGACGCGCCGACGGCGCTGGGCGGCGACGCCGCCATGCGCGTCGGCTATCTCCCCGACATGTTCGGCCACATCGAGCAGATGCCGCAGCTGCTGCGACTCGCCGGCCTCGAGCACGCAGTGGTGTGGCGGGGTGTCCCCGGCGTGATCGACCAGACCGCGTTCTGGTGGCGGGCGCCCGACGGCTCCACCGTGCGCGCCGAGTACCTCTACGGCTCGTACTCCAACGGGCGTGACATCCCCAAGGACCCGGCGCAGCTGGTCGGCCCGGGCGCGCGGCTACGAGGCGGAGCTGGGCACCGCCGCGCTCCCCGGCGGCGGCATGCTCCTGATGAACGGCTCCGACCACCTGCTCCCCCAGCCCTGGCTGGGCGAGGTGGTGGCGGAAGCCAACGACCTCGCAGGACGACTACCGGTTCGCGGTCACGTCGCTCGGCCGAGTACGTGCGGGACCAACCGACCGACGGACTCACCACCTGGGATGGCGAGCTGCGCTCCGGCGCCCGCGCCAACGTGCTCATGGGTGTGGCGTCGAACCGGGTCGACGTGCACCAGCTCGCGGCGCACGCCGAACGCAGCCTCGAGCGCTTCGCCGAACCGCTCTCGGCGCTGCTGCTCCCGGCCGCCGACCATCCGCTCGCGCTGCTCGACATCGGTTGGCGCCAGCTCATGCTCAACAGCGCGCACGATTCGTCGTGCGCGTGCAGCGCCGACGACGTGGTCGAGGCGGTGCGGGTGCGCTACCAGGAGGCGCGCCACGTGGGCGAGGCACTCACCCGCGAGGCCCTGCGCACGCTCGCCACCACCGTCGACATCCCGCCGTCGTCGACGATCGTGGTGAACAGCACCGCGCGCGACCGGTCGGGCGTGGTGCACGTTCCCCTGCCCGGCACCGGTCCCGTGCACCTGGTCGCGCTCGACGACGGCGCCGCCTGCCCCACGCAGGTCGTGCACACCACCACCACCGACGAGGGCATCTCCACCGTCGTGGTCGGCCAGAAGATCCGGTGGGTGTTGGAGATGATGCGAGGACCGGAGCTCGCCGGTGCCCGCATCACCCGCGTCGAGCACCGGACCCTCGCCGAGGGCGGGGGCGCACCGGTGGAGGAGTTCACCTTCCTCGACGCGGCGCCCGGTGAACCCGAGGTCGACCTCGAGGCCACGAAGGAACAGCTGCTCGCGCTGGGTGAAGCGGGCGCCACCATCTCGATCCGGCAGCGGCGCGCGCCCGGTGCGCGACGTGATCACTGCCACCGGCACCGTGCCCGGCTTCGGCTGGCGGTCCTACCGCGCCGTCGACGGCGATGGCCCGACCACACCGGTGCGCGCCAGTACACCGGCGGGGGGCAACGAGCTCGCCAACGAGCACGTGTACGCCACCGTCGACCCCGACGACGGCACCGTGACGCTGACCGTCGACGGTGTCAGCGTCGGCGGGCTCAACCGCTACGTCGACGGCGGTGACGGCGGTGACACCTACAACTACTCCCCGCCCGCGCTCGACACCGTGATCGACCGGCCCGACCGCGTGACGATCGTGGCCACGGAATCGGGACCGGTCCGGGCGCGGCTGGTCGTGACGTCGAGCTACTCGCTGCCCACCCACGCGCTCGGCGACGAGCGCTCGTGCTCGGAACGCAGCGACGAGCGCGTGGAGTCCGAGATCGTGACCACGCTGGAATTGCGTGCCGGCGAGCGCTTCCTGCGCGTGCACGTCGAGCTCGACCACCGCGTGCGCGACCACCGTCTGCGCGCCCACTTCCCCTTGCCCATCCCCGTCACGGGCTCCGACGCCGAGTGCGCGTTCTCGGTGGTGCACCGCGACCTCGAGGTGGAGGGTGGACCCCACGAGGTCGGGCTGCCCACCTTCGTCTCCCGCCGCTTCGTCGACTGCACGGGCGCGGGCGACGACGGGCCGGTCGGGTTGGCGCTCGTGCACGACGGATTGCTCGAGTACGAGGTGGTGGGCACCGACGATCGGCCCGGCACCGAGCTGGCCCTCACCCTCGTGCGCGCCACCGGCTACCTGTCACGTTCGGAGCCGGTGCTGCGGCCCAACCCCGCCGGTCCGCTCGACCGCCTGGAGGGACCCCAGCTGCAGACGCACCTCGCGCTCGACTACGCGGTGCTCGTCCACCGGGGTGACGTGCACGCCGCCGACCTGCCAAAGGTCGCCGACGACGTGCTGGTGCCGCTGGAGCGGGTGCGCGGCGGTGGTTGGCCGGGCGCGTCCCAGCCTGCGTCTGGTCGGGCCCTCGACGTCTCCGGGGCCGAGGTGTCGGCACTGACCCGCGACCGTGACGGTGCACTCGTGCTGCGCGTCGTGAACCGCACCCCCACCGACACCGAGCTCGCCGTCGACCGCGACGGGATCGCCGCCACCGGTCAGGTCGTGAATCTCACCGGCGCGGTGCTCGGCGAGTTCAGCGGCCGGGCGGTGCTACGACCGTGGGAGCTCCTCACGCTCCGGCTCGTCAGCCCCGGCGGGCTGAACGGCGCGAGGAGCGCCTCGCCCCGGGCATCGCGTCGACGACCACGCGGGATCGAGGCCGGGGGCCGTGAACATGGTGTCCGCGGGACCGTCCCACAACAACGCCGGTCGGTCGCCGTGCCAGCGCACCGAGCACGAGACCGGGCCCCCGCGCGTCGGTGCGTCGCGCACGTCGATCGGTTGGCCGATCCACTCGCGCGGCCAGTCGTCGAGCATCACCACGCCCGCGTCGAGGTCGCGCACCAGCACCACGCGGAACGCGGCGAGCAGCTCCGCGTCGGGGGCGATCAGGCGCGCCAGCACCTCGTTCCAGGTGGCGGTGCGCGGCTGACGCCGGGCGAGCCGTCGGCGGGCGCGGCCGGTGAGGCGGCTCCACGCGACGGCCGCTTCGGCGTCGAGCCCCCAGTCCTCGAGCACCGCCGCCACCGCGGGCTCGACGCCGCCACGCCTGACCGGCGAGCACGGTCGCCGCGCGGGCGCTGTCGACCGCGCGCTGCAATGACTCGTCGGGCAGCTCCACCCGCAGACCGCGGTCGAGCTGGGCGCGCCAGCCGCGGGCCACCGCGTCGGCGTCGGGGAGCGCACCGGGTTCGGTGGCCCCGATGCCCTGCGTCCCCAGGGTCACGACCGCGCGCAATGAGGTGCGGTGGGCGACCGGGAAGAGGAACGCGCCGACGAGGCGCGCGGCTCGGTCCTGCCGGTGGGCGAACGGCCCGTCCGAGGCCGCGCCGCTCACCACCGTGGCCTCGGTGGATCCGTCGACACTTGCCGCCCAGCGCGACGGCGGTCGCGGCGTGCGGATCGCGCCGCGGCCGTCGGCCCACACCGACGCACCATCGAGATCGAGCGCGCTCGCGCCGCGCACGACCAAAGCGGCGACGAAGGGCGCCGGCGACTCGTTGGCGATCTCGACGACCGCGACCTCGCCGACGTCCCCGGCCGGCACGCCGTAGACGCGCTGCACCGCGTCGCCACCCGGCACACGCATCGACGTCTGCACCACCGGCATGCCGTCGACGAGCTGCTGGCGCACCGCCGCTTCGTGCGCCGGCACCCGCCAGCGGTCGTCGGCGCCGATCCACCAGTCGAGCTCCCAGGTCGTGGCACGCGGCGACACCACACCGCTGCGATCGACGGTCGCGTCGCGCTTGCCGCCGAGCACACCGATGGTGATCGCGGAACTCCTGGTGTCGGAGCCTGCGCCCGTCATGTCGCCTCGCTCACGAACCATCTCTCATGAGAACCCGTGCAACTCGGCTTTCGCCTCGCGCAGCATGAGCTCGGGCACGAGCTCCGCGGGCCGGCGACCGTCGTAGAGCACAGCACCCACCAGTGCGGCGATGGGCATCTCGATGCCGACCCGAGCCGCGAGCTCGAGCAGCGCCGCGGTGCTGCGCACGCCCTCCGCCACCGTGTTGGTCTGCTCGACGATCTCGTCGAGTGAACGGCCGAGACCGAGCTCGAAGCCAACGCTGCGATTGCGGCTCTTGGGGCTCGTGCAGGTGGCGACCAGGTCACCGAGTCCGGCGAGCCCCGCGAACGTCATCGGCTCACCGCCGAGCGCGACGCCGAGCCGCGCCACCTCGGCGAGGCCACGGGTGATGAGCGCGGCCTGCGTGTTGTCGCCGTATCCGAGACCGGCGGCGGTGCCCGCGGCGATGGCGATCACGTTCTTCATCGCCCCCGCCACCTCACAACCCACGACGTCGGGGTTGGTGTACACGCGGAAGCTCCGGCTCATGCAGAGCTCCTGCAGCTCGCGCGCGGTACCCGCATCGGCGCACGCGATCACCGACGCCGCTGGCTGACCCTCCGCCACCTCCTGGGCCAGGTTCGGCCCGGTGAGCACCGCCACGCGGTCGACCTCGTGGCCGACGAGCACCTCGAGGGTCACCTCGGTCATGCGCAGCAACGTGCCGCGCTCGATGCCCTTGGCCAGGCTGACCACCGGCACGTCGGGACGGATCGCCGACGCGGCGCGTTCGAGCACCGCGCGGTAGCCGTGCGACGGCACCGCCATCACCACCACGGTGGCGTCGGTGCAGGCGGCCTCCAGGTCGACCGAGGCGCGCAGGCCGTCCGGCAACGTGATGCCGCCGAGGTAGCGAGAGTTGGTGTGGCGCTCGGCGATCTCGGCCACGAGCTCGGCGTCTCGTCCCCACAGGGTGGTCGGCGCGTGCTCGCTGATGATCGCGGCAACGGTCGTGCCCCACGAGCCGGCGCCGATCACGGCCACGGACGTCGGGGACCCCACGGTCGGTAGCATACGTGGACCGATGTTCCCCGACGCCTCCCGCGCCCACATCTCGGGCACGGTGATCCCGATCCGCGCGTTCGCGCTGGGCAAGGCCCGACTCGCCGCTTCACTCGACGGGGCCGAACGCGCCGCACTGGGGCGGCGGTGGGCCGAACAGGTCGTGCACGCCGCCGCGCCGATGCCGGTGGTCGTGGTGTCGTCGGATCCCGACGTGCGCGACTGGGCGCGCGACTCGATGCTCGACGTGCTCGACGACCCCGGCACCCTCGATGGCGCTGCCGCCGCCGGTCGCGATCACCTCCGCGCGATGGGGTGCAGCCGCGCCGTCGTGGCCCACGCCGATCTCCCCCGCGCAGCACCTCGCCCGTCTCGCCACGCGACGCGGCACAGCCGGTCGTGGCGTTGGTGCCTTGTCACCGCGACGACGGCACCCCCGTGCTCTCGGTGCCCACCGCGGCCGACTTCCGCTTCGCCTACGGACCGGATTCGTTCCGCCGCCACGCGGCCGAGGCGCGCCGACTCGGCCTCGGGTTGCGCGTCGTGCGCGACCCCGACCTGGCGTTCGACGTCGACATCCCCGCCGACCTGCTGGCACTGGGTACGGCGTTGCAGCCGGAATCAACCTCGTCGTGACCGTCGACGACGTCGCGCTCCGCAGGCGCGTCCTCGCGATCGGCGCGCACCCGGACGACATCGAGTTCGGGTGCGGCGCGACCCTTGCCAAGTGGTCCCGCTCGGGATCGCACGTCGAGATGCTGGTGCTCACCGACGGGTCGAAGGGAAGCTGGGAACCCGAGCAGGACCTCGTCGCGCTGGTGGCCACCCGCCGTGACGAGCAGCGCGCGGCCGCCCGGACCCTGGGCGCCCGGGACGTGCACTTCCTCGACGCGGTCGACGGTGAGCTCGAGGACGACGCGGCCCGGCGGGAACAGGTGTGCGCGGTCATCCGAGCCGTCCGCCCCGACGTGGTCCTCGGTCACGATCCCTGGAAGCAGTACCGCCTCCACCCCGACCACCGCCGGGCCGGGCAGCTCACGATCGACGGCATCGTCGCCGCCCGCGATCCCCACTTCTTCCCCGCCGCCGGGACCCCTCACCGCCCGACTGCACTGCTCCTCTTCGAAGCCCAGGTTCTCGACCACATCGAGAAGGTCACCGAAGAAGACGTCAATGCCAAGATCGAAGCCCTCCTCTGCCACCACAGCCAATGGCGCTCGACGATGGGCATCGACGAAACCTCTCCTTCGTCCCGAGACCAAAGGGCTGCTTTCGAAGCGAAGGTGCGAACCGAGATCCGCGACACCGGCGGAGAAGCGTTCAAGCTCCTCACCGACCTCTGAGTCATTCGAGCATCGGCGGATGCAACTTCAGTGAGACGCGACGAGGGGGCCCCGAAGGGCCCCCTCGCTCTGACTGTGTTGCTGAAGGTGCTGACTAGCGGCGCTTGGTGGCGCGGCGCTTCGCCGGTGCACGCTTCTTCGCAGCCTTCTTCACGGTACGACGCTTCGCGGGCGCCTTCCTCGTGGTCTTCTTGGCTGCTGCCTTCTTCGCGGTCCGGCGCTTCGCCGGTGCACGCTTCTTCGCAGCCTTCTTCACGGTACGACGCTTCGCGGGCGCCTTCCTCGTGGTCTTCTTGGCTGCTGCCTTCTTCGCGGTCCGGCGCTTCGCCGGTGCACGCTTCTTCGCAGCCTTCTTCACGGTACGACGCTTCGCGGGCGCCTTCCTCGTGGTCTTCTTGGCTGCTGCCTTCTTCGCGGTGCGACGCTTGGCCGGCTTCCGTGCCGTCGTCTTCTTCGCCGCCGTCTTCTTGACGGTACGACGCTTCGCCGGCTTGCGGGCCGATGTCTTCTTCGCCGCTGTCTTCCGTGCAGTGCGTCTCTTTGCGGGAGGCACGGTCACCACCTTTCGCTAGGGATTGTCAGAGTGCAGGAACAGGCGGGTGCCCGTACCTACTTGTTCACGGCTGACTTGAAGGCGGCTCCTGCAGAGAACTTCACGCCCTTCGATGCCGCGATCTGGACCGGCTCGCCCGTACGCGGGTTGCGACCCGTGCGTGCTGCACGGGACGAACGCGAGAACGAACCGAAACCGGGAAGTGTGACTTTGTCGTCGTTGGCGACCGCGCCCTGCACCGAGTCGATGAGCGCGTTCAACGCGCGCTCCGCGTCGGCTTTGCTGAGCCCGGCCCCCTCCGCAATGCTGTCGACGAGCTCTGACTTGTTCACGCTGGCCTCCGAGATGTGTGCGTGTTCCAAGGAAGTTGAACGCATTTACAACGGTACGTCAAGCATTTCGACATTGCGCGTACGCATGAAGTTCACGTTCGACGCACCGTTCACGTTCGGATCGTTGTTGCGTTCTGTCTTACCCGCTTCTCGATCGTGTACTCGATCGTGCCGAGCACGCGTGTACGCGCGCATGGCGCGCAACTCGCGACGAGGGTACGACAGCGCAGTCGCGAAGTGGTGGATATCGCACGCGCACGCGATTCGCGCGGTCGCCCGCGCAGCACGAACGACCCGCGAACGCATGCGCGCGCGTGTGCCGCGCACGCGTGCGCACGAACGCACGTGCGGACAAAACGTGCTCGCACCACACGAGAAAACCGTGCGCGACCTGCGACGACGCGATCGGAGCGCTGGAGACGCGTCGCGCGGTACTGGCGCGTCTCGCGCGCCGATCCGACCTCGCGAAACGAGAGGAGCCCGGCCCTGCGGGCCGGGCTCCGGGTGTAGCCCCGAGCAGATTCGAACTGCCGTTACCGCCTTGAGAGGGCGGCGTCCTGGGCCACTAGACGACGGGGCCAGAACTGCTTGCTACGAGCTCGGGGGGGAGGACTCGAACCCCCAAAGGCAGGACCAGAACCTGCTGTGTTGCCGATTACACCACCCCCGAAAGGTCCCGCCAGAGTAGTAGACGGGCCGGCGGCTCAGGCCAAGCGGATCCGTGCCGATCGGAGCCGGAGGAGGGTGCGGTCGCGGCCGAGGAGCACGATCGACGCGAAGAGCGGCAGTCCTCGGGAAACCCCTTCGACGACCGCGTAGCACGATCCCATGACGCCGCGGAGCTGCTTCTTCGACAGTCCCAGCTCCGTCAGCACCCCACGGAAGTCGACCGCGTCGTGGTTCCAGTCGCACTCCTCGACGTGCGCCACGACCGCGTCGAGGATCTCGCCGATGCGCTCGGTGGCGACGACCTTCTCCCACGATTCGGGTTCGATCTCGAACTCGTCGTCGGTCACGAAGAGGAACGCCATCTGGTCGACGATCTGCACCAGCGTGGCCGCACGCTCCTGCGCGATCGCCACCGCGGCGGCGACGACCTCGGGATCCACGTCGGCGCCGAAGCGCGCCTGCGCCATCGGCAGCACGCGGCCGACCAGATCATCGAGGTCGATCCGACGGATCCATTCGCCGTTGAGCCAGTCGAGCTTGTCGCGGTCGAAGCCGGCGGCTGCATGGGTCACCCGGTCGAGATCGAACTGCGCGATGAGCTCGGCGGCATCCATGACCTCGTGGCCGTCGTCGGCGGGTGCCCAGCCGAGCAGCGCGAGGTAGTTGGTGAGGGCTTCGGGGAGGTATCCGGCGGCGACGAAGTCCTCGAGCGCCACCGCGCCGTGCCGCTTCGACAGCTTGGCCCGCGACTCGGCGTCGACGATGAGGGGCAGGTGCGCGTACCGGAGGTCGTCGGCGGCACTCGTCCCGCCGACCAGTGCGTGGCGCAGGGCCAGGACCCGGTGGGTGGAGTCGATGAGGTCCTCACCCCGGATCACGTGGGTGATGCCCATGTCGAGGTCATCGACCGCGTTGGCGAGGAAGAAGATGGGCGCGCCGTCGGAACGCACGATGACGAAGTCGTGGATGAGCGACCACTCCACCTTCACCTCACCGCGGATGAGGTCGGTGAAGCTGCTCACGCCTTCGTCGGGGGTGCGGAACCGGATCGAGCGCGGCAGCCCTGCCGCCTCCTTGGCCGCCCGCTCGTCGGCGGTGAGCGCGCGGCACCGGCCGTCGTAGCCGGGCGGACGGCCTGCGGCGACCGCCGCATCGTTGCGTTGCTTCACCTCGTCTTCGGTGCAGAAGCACTCGTAGGCGTGCCCCTCCGCGAGGAGCCGCGCCGCGGCGTCGAGGTAGAGCCCGAAGCGCTCGCTCTGCAGGAACGGACCTTCGTCCCAGTCGAGCCCGAGCCACCGCAGCGTGTCCTGGATCCCGACCACCCACTCCTCCCGTGAACGGGCGACGTCGGTGTCCTCGATGCGCAGCACGAAGACGCCTTCGCCCGACAGGCCGGCGTGGCGGGCGTAGAGCCAGTTGAACAGCGCGGTGCGCGCGCCACCGATGTGGAGCGAGCCCGTGGGCGCGGGTGAGAACCGGACCTTGATCACGAGGATGTGGATCTCAGTGGGTGAGGGCTTGTTGCAGTTCGCCGCGGAACTCGGCGAGCAGCGCCGGGACCTTCGGTGGCAGGCGCAGGAATGCGTCGGGGACCGCGTCGACCAGTGATCGACGGACCCCGTACTCGTGGTCGGCGCCATGGATGACCTCGCAGCGCCAGGCTGCGAACGCGTCGTCGGCGTCGCCCTGGTACCCGAGGAGCGACGCCGCGATCTCGACGTCGGCCATCGTGGGTGCGCGCCCGTACGACGCCGAGCGCTTCATGCCCAGCTCGGCGATCACGGCCAACGCGTCGGCGAGGTGCTCGTGCGGGGCGAGTTGCACCGAGTCACGCATGCGTGCCGCGAGGGTGACCGCGTACCCCACGTTGGGTCCCGGACGGCCGAGCAGGTTGCCGGTGGGCTGGCCCGCGACGAGGTCACCCGGGCGGTCGGCCTTCCACGTCTGGGCTGCCGGCAGGTGAACGCCCGGCGCCAGATTGGGTTCCTGGCGGGGGCGGTCGTCGAGCTCGGGAGCGACGAAGGGATCGGTGGGCATGGGTGAGTGCTACTGCCCGTCGGTCTCGTCGGGCAAGCCGTGGCCGATCAGCAGGCCGTAGACCAACGAGTCGTACAGCGCCTGCCACGAGGCCTCGATGATGTTCTCGCTCACCCCGATGGTGGTCCACGAGCGTTCGCCGTTGGTGGAGTCGACGAGCACGCGGGTGACGGCACCGGTGCCGCGCGCGGTGTCGAGCACCCGCACCTTGTAGTCGGTGAGGTGCACCGGGCCGAGCGCCGGGTAACGGTCGCCGAGCGCGCTGCGCAACGCGGTGTCGAGCGCGTTCACCGGACCGTTGCCTTCGGCCGTCGAGATCATGCGCTCACCGTCGACGTGCACCTTGATGGTGGCCTCGGTGGTCACGCCGCGGGCGACGGTGGGGGCGGCGAACGGATCGTCGTCGTCGGTGATGACCCGGAACGACTCGACCTCGAACCAGCGCTGCTCCCAGCCGGTGGCCCGCCGCATCAGCAGCTCGAGCGAGGCGTCGGCGACCTCGAAGTGGTAGCCGTCGTGCTCCATGCGCTTGAGCGTGTCGATGAGGTCGTTGAGCTGCGGGCCGTCGAGCGAGAGGCCGAGCTCCTTGGCCTTGAGCGTGAGCGTGCTCTTGCCCGCCAGCTCCGACACCACGAACCGGGTGCCGTTGCCCACCGAGTCGGGCGGTACGTGCTCGTAGGCGTCGGGGCGCTTCGCGATCGCGCTCACGTGGAGCCCCGCCTTGTGCGCGAACGCCGACGAGCCGACGTACGCCGCCTGCGGGTTGAGCGCCATGTTCACCAGTTCGGCCACGTGGTGCGCCACCGGCGTGAGCCGCTCGAGGCGGTCGCGTGGGATGGTCTCGATCCCCATCTTCAAGGTGAGGTTCGGGATGATCGTGGTGAGGTTGCAGTTGCCGGTGCGCTCGCCGTAGCCGTTGATGGTGCCCTGCACCTGCACCGCACCGCCGCGCACGCCCGCGAGCGCGTTGGCCACGCCGGTGCCGGCGTCGTCGTGCAGGTGCACCCCGACGCCGACATCAGCGCCGAAGTAGTCGACCACGGTGCGCACGGTGCGCTCGATGACGTCGGGGAGCGTGCCCCCGTTGGTGTCGCACAACACGAGCCGGTTCGCGCCCGCCTGCACCGCGCCCTCGAGCACGCGCATCGCGAACTCGGGGTTGCGGCGGTACCCGTCGAAGAAGTGCTCGGCGTCGTACATCACGTCGCGGCCGTCAGCGTGGAGGAACGCCACCGAGTCTGCGACCATCGCCACGCCCTCGTCGAGGGTGGTGTTGAGCGCCTCGAGCACGTGGTAGTCCCACGACTTGCCCACGATGCACACCGTCGACGTGCCCGCAGCCAGCAGGTTGCGCAACGTGTCGTCGGAGTCGACCTTTCCCTTGACCCTCCGCGTCGAGCCGAAGGCGACGAGGGTGGACGTGTCGAGCGAGAGCTCCGACGGCGCGCGCCGCGAAGAACTCGTCGTCCTTCGGGTTGGCGCCGGGCCAACCCGCCTCGATGAAGTCGACGCCGAGCCAGTCGAGCTGCTCGGCGATGCGCAGCTTGTCGTCGACGGTGAGCGAGATGCCTTCGAGCTGGCTGCCGTCGCGCAGCGTGGTGTCGTAGATCTCGACCCGGGCCGGCCAGCTCGGGTCACGTACGCCGAATCTGTCGTTAACGGACATACTCCAACCAGTCCTTGTAGCGCTCCACTTCGCCGCGGACCGCGGCGAAGTACGTCTCTTGGAGCGTGCGGGTGATCTCGCCGCGGTTGCCGATCTCGCGGTCGTCGACCGAGCGGATCGGCACCACTTCCGCCGCGGTGCCGGTGAGGAAGGCCTCGTCGGCGAGGTAGAGGTCGTGCCGGAGGAGCTGCTGCTCCCGCACCGGGATCCCCTGGTCGCGCGCGATGGTCATGACCGAGTCGCGGCGTGATGCCCGCGAGCGCGCCGCTCGAGGTGGGCGGGGTCATGAGCACGCCGTCCTTCACGATGAACACGTTCTCGCCCGTGCACTCGGCGACGAAGCCGTGCGTGTTCAGCATGATCGCCTCGTCGTAGCCCGCCTTCACCGCCTCGACCTTGGCCAGGCTCGAGTTGATGTAGATGCCGGTGCCCTTGGCCGCGACCGGGTTGATGTTGGGGTCCATGCGCCGCCACGACGACACCTGCACCCGCACGCCGGCCTGGAGGCTCTCCTCGCCCAGGTAGGAACCCCAGGGCCACGCCGCGATCGAGACGTTCACCTCGCACGGCAGCGGGTTGAGGCCGATCTCGCCGTAGCCGAGGTACGCGATGGGGCGCACGTAGCAGGAGTCGAGCCCGCTCTCGCGAACGATGAGCTTGCACGCGTCGACGATCTCGTCGCGCGTGTACGGGATCGTCATCATGATCAACTTGGCGGAGTCGAACAGGCGCTGGATGTGGTCGGTGAGACGGAACACCGCGGGGCCGTCGGCGGCCGCGTAGGTCCGGATCCCCTCGAACACCCCCGACCCGTAGTGCAGGCTGTGCGTGAGCACGTGGACGCGCGCTTCGTCCCACGGGACCAGCTCGCCGTCCATCCAGATCTTCTCGGTCTTCTCGAAAGGCATGGCTCAGATCCTCCCCGCGATCGCGTCGCCGATCTCGGCGGTCGATCCCTGGACGTCGTCGGACTTGTCGACCGCCGCACGTACTCGGGCCCCGGCGTCGTCCTCGCCGAGGAACTCCAACATCATCGCGGCCGAGATGATCGCCGCGCGCGGATCGGCCTTCCCGGTGCCGGCGATGTCGGGGGCCGAGCCGTGGACCGGTTCGAACAGCGACGGACCGGTGCGGGCCGGGTTGAGGTTGCCCGAGGCGGCACGACCGATGCCGCCCGAGACCGCGCCACCCAGGTCGGTGAGGATGTCACCGAAGAGGTTGTCGGTGACCACCACGTCGTAGCGACCGGGATCCTGGACGA
The DNA here is from genome assembly GCA_963756895.1 of uncultured Actinomycetes bacterium. Taxonomy (GTDB): domain Bacteria; phylum Actinomycetota; class Acidimicrobiia; order IMCC26256; family DASPTH01; genus DASUAS01. The sequence goes on from CAVWPI010000008.1 coordinate 582,508, forward strand.
AGTAGATGCATGCGGCGTCGACGTGGTGGTACGCCGTGTCGACGTCGGGATAGTCGACCGCGGCTTCGTCGAAGGCCCGTTGCCAGAGGTCACCGGCAAACGTGAGCACGTTGGTTTTGTGCACCAGGGTGAGGTGCTTGCGGTCACGCGCCTGCGCGAGGTCGAACGCGTAGCGGATCGCCCGCTCGGCGCCCTTGCGCGTGTTGACCGATCCCTGCGTTGCGATCTCGTACGGCGTGTTCTTGCGGAGGAACCCACCCTCACCGGCGTAGGTGCCTTCGGTGTTCTCGCGCACGACGAGCATGTCGACGCCGTCGTTGTACTGGTTCGGACCCGACAGGAACGGGCGGAGGTTCACGTAGAGGTCGAGCTCGAAGCGCAACGTGAGGAGGAGGCCGCGCTCGATCACGCCCGGCGGGACACCGGGGGTGCCGACCGCGCCGAGCATCACCGCGTCGAGACCGCGGATGGCGTCGAGGTGCTCGTCCTCGAGGACCACGCCGTCGCGCAGGTAGCGACTACCACCCAGGTCGAACGGAACGGCCTCGTAGTCGACGCCGGCCGCGTCGACGCACTTCATCGCCTCGTCGACGACCTCGGGGCCGATGCCGTCCCCTCCGATGATCCCGATCCGATAGCTCACGACGTTCCTTCGCCTTCTTCTTGCGACGGTGCTGGTTGCGACGGTGCAGCGACAATGACTTGCAAAATGAAAGGCCGCCCGACTCCGGCGTAGGGAGTGGACGGCGAGAGAGCGGACGCCAGGGAGTGGCGCCCGCTACGAAATTACGATGACCGCGGAAGCGGGGCTGCGATCCGGGTTCGTGCGCATGGACCACTCAGGTTACCACCGCCGGTCCCCTGCCCGGCGCTGATTCCCTGTGACCCGTCTGAGACAGCACCCGATCCGTTCGGTGAACCTCCCCGTAGCCTGCACGACACACCGAACCGCGACACACCAAGCGCTCGTGACCGGTCGCCAGGAACCGTGGAGGGATCCGCATGCGTCGTCTCTGGAAGTGGTTGGTGCTCGGCGTCCTGGTCGTCGTGGCGCTGGGGTTCGCGGGCTGGTACTTCTTCCTCAAGACCGATCCCGAGCCGCGCGCCGCGATCAAGGAGACCCCGGTCGTCACCGAGGACACCGCCGGCGGCGGCACCGCCGCGGCTTCGGGTCTCGACGGCACGTGGACGGTGACGTCGGGCAACCCGCAGAACTTCGTGGGCTACCGGGTCACCGAGAAGCTCTTCGCCAACATCTCCGAGACCGAGGCGACCGGGCGCACCGACAACGTCGAGGCGTCCATGACCATCGACGGCACCACGGTGAAGGACGTCACCGTCACCGCCGACCTGCGCGACCTCACGTCGGACAACAGCTTCCGCGACGGCCGCATCAAGAGCGAAGGGCTCGAGTCGGACGAGTTCCCCGAGGCGAAGTTCGTGCTCACCCAGCCGATCACGCTCTCGGCGGTGCCGGCCGCGGGCGAGACGATCACGACCGAGGCCGTCGGCGAGTTCACCCTGCACGGGGTCACCAAGCCGGTGACGATCCCGCTCGAGGGCCGCTGGGACGGCAAGCAGGTGCAGGTCGTGGGCAGCCTCGAGATCGCGTTCGACGACTACGGCGTCTCGGCCCCGAGCGCTCCTGCAGTGGCGTCGGTCGACGATCACGGCGAGATGGAGCTCCAGCTCTTCTTCGACAAGAGCTGACGCGCCGCCGCCGCCGCGGTGACGTGACGTGACGTGACGTGACGTGACGTGAGTCACTGACGAATTTGGTTCAAGTGGTGCGCGAGTGGGTCCGATCTTTCGGGTTGCGGTGACCAGACCGCCGGCTTCCCAAGGGCAGGGGAACCGACCCTTCAACCCGGACCCTCTTGAAAGGTCGCAAACCAATGAACCTCTTCGTGTTGCGCACGTGGCTGGAAGCAAAGTTCGCGAAGGACGAGCGTGGTGCGTCGATGGTGGAGTACATCCTCCTCGTCGCCCTGATCGCCCTCGCCGTGATCGCGGCCGTGGTCTTCCTCAAGGACCAGGTCAACGGCAAGTTCAACGACGCCGGTTCGAAGCTCTCGAGCTCCGGTAGCTGAACCGACGCAACTGCGAGTCTCGAAGGGCCCCGTCTCCGGACGGGGCCCTTCTTCGCGTTCCCGTCAGCGCCCGACAGGGCAGCCGGTAGCCTGCACCGATGGCAACGCCACAGCTGTCGCAGCAGGCCTACGACCGGCTCCAGGAGGAGCTCGCCGAGCGTTCGGGCCCGCGCCGCAAGGAGATCTCGGCCTGGATCGAGCGCGCCCGGGAGCACGGCGACATCCGTGAGAACGCCGACTACGACGCGGCCAAGAACGAGCAGGGTCACAACGAGGCGCGCGTCCGCCAGCTCGAGGAGATCCTGCGCACCGCCGAGGTGGTCGCGGGCCAGTCGGGTGAGGTCGTGGCCCCCGGCACCATCGTCGAGGTGAAGATGGAAGGTGACGACGACACCACCTCCTACCTGGTCGGCTCCATCGAGGAGCGCAGCGAGGAGTTCGAGGTGCTGTCCACGTCGTCGCCGTTGGGGCAGGCGCTGCTCGAGCACCGCCCGGGCGAGACCGTGAGCTACGAAGGGCCGCGCCGCGCGTTCGCGGTCGAGATCGTGAGCGTCCGGTCCGCCGTATAGCCGAGCCGATCGTCGGCCGTGAACCTCGTCGGGCATGTCGCCGTTGCGCTCGACCCTGACGCGGCGCCCCCGTCGACCGACTTCCTGGTCGGCTGCATGCTGCCCGACCTGGCCGCCATCGCCCGCGTGCGCGTGGCGCGGCCCGAGGGTGCCCTCGGCGACGGCGTCGCCTTCCACCACGCGTGCGACGCCGTGTTCCACGAGTCGGAGTGGTTCCGGACCTCGAACCGGGCACTCCGTGACGCGCTGGTCGACGCCGGCATCGACTCCGGTCCGGCACGCGCCTGCTCGCACGCGGGCGTCGAGATGCTCCTCGACGGTCGGCTCGTCACCGACGCGACCGTCGACACCCACGCGCGTGTCGTGCTCCAGGCGGTGCGCACCGGAGCACCCGCACTCGGGAACCTTGCGCCGGTCGATGCGCGCGATGTGTGGATCGAGCGGCTGCAGATGATCGGGGGATCGCTCGACCCCTCGCGCTACCAGGACGCGCGGTTCGTCGCCGAGCGGCTGCACCGCATGACGAACGGCCGTCGTCGCATCGAGCTCCCCGCGGCGCAGGTCGACGCGGTCGAGGCCGCGCTGCGCGACTTCCAACCCGGCATCGCCGAGGCCGCGCCCGACGTCGTGGCCTCGGTCAGGCGGACGGTGTCGGCGGACCCCATCCTCCGCCACCAGGGGTGAGAAGGCGCAGCACGTCGCCGGGCGCGAGGTGCACGGTGCACTTGTCGGGCAGCCGGCGCGCGCGCGACTCGTCACCACGCGGAAGCAACCAGTTCTCCCCCACCGCGCCCGGCCCGCCGCCTGCGAGACCGGGCGGCGGCGTCATCCGGCGCTCGGTGATCAGCGACACCTCGGTGGGTGCGAGGGCCTCGAGCTCGCGCCAGATCCCGTCGCCGCCCGCATGCGTGCCGGCACCGCCGCTGCCGCGCCGCAGTCCGTAGCGGCGCACCCGCAACGGCAGCGCGCGCTCGAGCGCCTCCACCGGCGTGTCGAGGGTGTTGGTCATCGCGGTGTGGACGCCACTCATGCCGTCGGCCCACGGCCGCCCGCCCTGGCCCCCACCGACGGTCTCGTAGTGCACCCAGGGGGCGGGGTCGCTCCCACCCAGCAGCACGTTGTTCATCGTCCCCTGACCGGCAGCGCCGACGCGCTCGGGGCGGGCCTGCGCGAGGGCGGCGAGGCACACGTCGGCGACCCGCTGGCTCACCTCCACGTTGCCCGCGCCCACCGCGACCGGCGGCACCGCGGCCACGACCGTGCCCGCCGGCGCGACCACGTGGACCGGGCGCATCGTCCCGCCGTTGGCGGGCAGCGTCGGGTCGCTGACGGCCCGGATCGCGAACGCCACCGCGCTCACCGTCACCGCTTCGACGGCATTGACGTTGCCCGGCCGTTGCTCGTCGGTCCCGGTGAAGTCGAAGGTGATCGCCTCGCCGTCGATGCGCACCTCGACGACGACGCGCTGTCGGCGTCTGCTGCTCGGGGCGGGGCCCGGCCGAGTCGAGCACATCGGCCGCGGCGAAGTGGCCGTCGGGAAAGTCAGCGAGCGCGGCGCGCATCCGCCGTTCGCCGTAGTCGAGGATCTCGGCGAACGAGTCGGCGGACGCGGCGGCGCCGCCCAGCGTGTGCACGAGCTCGGCCAGCCGGCGGACGCCGAGGGCGTTGGCGCCGCGTTGGGCATCGAGGTCACCCCGCCGCTCGTCGGGAGTGCGCGACGACGCCACGATGCGCGCCAGGGACCGATCGTCGACGGGCGTGGGCGGGAGTCGCACTCCTTCCTCGTCGATGGTCAACGCGTCGGGTGGCATCGAGCCGGGTGCGGTGCCGCCGACGTCGGCGTGGTGGGCGCGGTTGGCGACCCAACCCACGAGCGTGCCGTCGACGAGCACCGGGGCCACCATCGTCAGGTCGTTGAGGTGCGTGCCGCCGGCGAACGGGTCGTTGAGCATCAGCTCGGCCCGCAGTCCGGTGGCGATCGCAGCCGCCACCGATGCGGGCATGGAACCGAGGTGCACGGGGATGTGCTCGGCCTGCGCGAGCAGCTCACCGGTCGCGGTGAACAGCGCCGCCGAGCAGTCCGCGCGCTCCTTGATGTTGGGGCTCGACGCGGCGCGGCGGAGCACCGCGCCCATCTCATCGGCCACCGATGCCAGGCGTGAACCCAGGATCTGGAGCTCGGCCGCGTTCACGTGCGGGCCACGATCAGCGCGCCCGCCGGCCCGGGAGTGGCCGCCCAGCCCTCGGGCACCCACAGCGTGCAGTCGGGCTCGGCGACGACCGCGGGACCCTGCGCCGGACCACGCGTGGACTCCGGGAGGTCGGTGACGGTGAGCGGCGCCGCGAGCGAGACGCGTGCTCGCAGCGCGACGACCTCGACGTCGACATCAGGACGCGCGTACCCGTTGCGACGCGCGTGCACGGCGGGGAACTCGTCGACGTCGGTCACCAGGATCTCGTGGCTCTGGCCCGCGTACCGGCAGTCGAGCCATTCGTCCACGTCACCCCCGGGCACGAGCGAGGCGGCACGCGCGGCCAATGCGGAGCGCGCTTCGTCGAGGCCGGCGCGGGACGCAGGAGTCGGCCACGACTCGACGATCTCTCGCTGCTCCGGTGCGCAGAGGATGCCGAGTGCGGAGAACACACCGGCGCGGGGCGGCACCACCACGGTTCCGATGCCCAGCGCGTCGGCGACCGCGCAGGCGTGCAGTGGTCCGGCACCGCCGAACGCCAGCAGCGCGACGGCACGAGGATCGACGCCGTACTCGACCGTCACCACCCGCACCGCGCGCGCCATCGCGGCGTCGACGACGGCGACCACCCCTTCGGCGGTCACGCCGGCACGGGCGAGCGCGGCGCGAGCGGCGGCGACGTCGAGTCGCCCGAGGCCGGGGAGCTCCGCGCCCGCCGGGATGCGGCCCAGCACCAGGTCGGCGTCGGTGACGGTCGCCGCGGTGCCACCGCGTCCGTAGCAGGCGGGTCCCGGTTCGGCGCCGGCACTCTCGGGTCCGACTGCGAGGGCACCGCCCGGATCCAGGCGCGCCACCGAACCGCCACCGGCCCCGATGGTGTGGATCGCCAACGACGGCAGCCGCACGGGGAGGCCGGCGACGTGCCTCGTGGTCGTGGGTGCCGGAACGCGGTCCTGCACCAGGCACACGTCGGTGCTGGTGCCGCCCATGTCGAACGCGACCGCGTCGGCGAAACCGCACGCGCTCGGCGATCGCGGCCGCGGCGCGCACGCCACCGGCCGGGCCCGACAACAACAGCCGCGCCGGGTGGGCGGCGGCCTCGGTGAGCTCCACCAATCCACCGGCGGAGGTCATGACCAGCACGTCGTCGGCGACCGGACCGAGGCTGCCGAGGTACGGCGCGCACACCGCGCGGAGCGACGCGTCGGCGATCGTGGTGACGAGCCGCTCGTACTCGCGGAACTCGGGCGACACCTCGTGCGAGCACACGACCTCGTGACCGCGCCCGTGGAGCACGCCGGCCACCGCGTGTTCGTGGCTGGGGTCGAGGTCGGCGTGGAGCAGGCACACCGCCACCGCGTCCACCGCGCCGACGTCGGGGACCGCGCCGTCGAACGGCTCGAGCTCGTGACCGTGGGCATCGAGCCGGCCGCCGACCTCGAACCGCAACGGGCGCGGCACGAGCGGCGTCGGCCGGTCGACGTGGGCGTCGTAGAGCGACGGCCGGGCCTGCCGCGCGATCTCGATGACGTCGGCGAAGCCCCGGGTCGTCACCAGCGCGACGCGTCCGAGCCGGCGTTCGAGCAACGCGTTGGTCGCCACGGTGGTGCCGTGCGCGAGCACAGCCACCGAACGACCGGCGCGCACGAGGACGTCGCACGCGTCGAGCACCGCGCGCGACGGATCAGCCGGTGTCGACAGCAGCTTGCGGACCACGCCCTGCTCGGTGACGACGTCGGTGAACGTGCCACCGGTGTCGACCCCCACTCGCATGGGCCGACGTTAGTGAGGAGCTCAGCCCACGCCGCTGGGTTCGAGGGCCTGGAGCAGGTAGCCACGGGCGCGCACGGTGCGGACCTCGAGGCCGAGGGTGGAGATGCGCCGGCGGAGGCGGAGCATGTGCACGTCGAGTGCGTTGCGGGTGGGGCTCCCACCCGGCCACGCCCGCCGCACCAGCGTGTCGCGCCCGACCACCGCGTTGAACCGGTCGATCAGCGCCGCGGCGAGGGCCCGCTCGACCGGCGACAGGGTGACCCAGCGCCCGCGGTAGCGCAGGAGTCCGTCGTCGTCGACGGTGGGTGCGACGGCGGTGTGCCCCGCCCGCGAGGCGAGGGTCGACACGCGGACGCGGAGGTCGTCCTCGGCCGCGGGGAGGCGGATCCAGTCCTCGAGCGGATCCACCGGCTCGGGGGCGGAGAGATCCTCGCCCACCAGGAGGAGTCGGGGGGCGCCCGCGGCTCGCAGCCGCTCCAGCCGCTCGTTTTCTTCGGGCCATCGCACCAGGACGACGTCGGTCATCTGCGCACCGTACGGAGGGTTCGTTACGGATCGGTTACGCCGCAGTGAATGCCGGCTTGCTTGATGACCGTAGCCGCCATCCGCCTCACTCTGACGAATTTCTTACATAGGAAGCATCACGAACTGTTCGGTACACTTCCGGTATCGGGATCAGCGGTATGGAGATCGGCGGTATGGAGATCGGCGGTCGACCGCGACGTGCTCACCCTCGCCCGCCTGGCCCGCCTGCTCGAGCGGGCCTGCACCGATCTCGACCCGCCCGTGACCCTGGCCCAGTACCGGCTCCTGGCGATGATCGGCGACGGCGCCCACCGGGCCAGCCAGATCGCCGGCCGCCTCGCGCTCACCAAGCCCACGATCTCCGCCACCGTCGACACCCTCGTCGAGCGCGGGCTGGTGACGCGCGCGGCCGCCGACGACGACCGCCGGGCGCTGCGGTTGCAGCTCACCAACGAGGGTGCTGCCGCGCTCGCCGTCGCCGAAGGCGCGATGCGGGTGCGGCTCGGTGACGTGCTGGCCCGGGTCGACGACCCCGGTGCCGTCGCGGATGCGCTCGCCGCGCTCAACGACGCGCTCGACGAACGGCGAGAGGAGCGTCGCGCCGCGAGGGAGGGCGCATGACGGAACGGGTGACGACGAGCTGGCTCCGCCGGCTGTGGCCCTTCCTCGCCCGCCACCGGCGGAAGGTCTACGCCGCGTTCGGCGTGTCGCTGGGCACGACGCTCATCACCGCGTCCATCCCGCTCATCGAGCGCGCGGTGGTCGACAACGTGATCGTCACCGACCAGCAGGCGCTCTGGCCGCTGCTCGCGCTCCTCGTCGGGCTCGGGGCGGTGAACTTCGTCCTCTCGTACATCCGGCGCCTGACCGGCGGTCGGTTCGCGTTCGACGTGCAGCACGACCTGCGCACCACGATCTTCGAACGGGTGCAACGCCTCGACTTCGCGCACCACGACCAGCTCCCCACCGGCCAGATCGTGTCGCGCGCGAAGCTCCGACCTCGGCCTGATCCAGGTGTTGCTGAGCTTCCTTCCGCTCGCGACCGGCAACGTCGTGCTCCTGGTGCTCTCGCTGGTGATCATGCTCTTCCTCTCACCGCTGCTCACGCTCGTGGTGCTGGCGATCGTGCCCGCGCTCCTGTTCGTGTCGCTGCGCCTGCGGCGGGTGATGTTCCCCGCGCAATGGGACGCGCTCGCAGCGCGCCGGCGAGGTCGCGGGCGTGGTCGACGAAGCGGTGAGCGGCGTGCGCGTGGTGAAGGGCTTCGGTCAGGAGGACCGCGAGCTGGCGAGCCTCACCGAGACGTCCGAAGGGTTGTACCGCTCCCGGGTGCGCACCGTCCGCCTGCAGGCCCGCTACCAGTCGGCGCTGCAGGCGATTCCCGCGCTGGGGCAGGTGGCGGTGCTCGCACTGGGCGGCTGGCTCGCCATCCAGGGCGACATCAGCATCGGCACCTTCCTCGCCTTCTCCACCTACCTCGTGCAGTTGCTGGCGCCGGTCCGCATGTTCGCGGGGATGGTGGCCGTCGCCGAACAGGCGCGCGCCGGCACGGACCGGATCTTCGAGCTGATCGACTCCAACCCCCTCGTCACCGAACTGCCGGACGCGCCCGATCTCGTGGCCAGCGCGGGCGAGGTGACCTTCGACCACGTGACCTACGGCTACCTGCGGTCGGAGCCGGTGCTGCGCGACTTCTCCCTGCGCGTCGCCCCCGGTGAGACCGTGGCCCTCGTCGGCGCGTCGGGCTCGGGGAAGTCGACCGTGAGCCTCCTGCTCCCCCGCTTCTACGACGTCCAGGACGGCGCCATCCGCATCGACGGAGTCGACGTGCGCGACGTCACGCTCGATTCGGTGAGGAACGAGATCGGCATCGTCTTCGAGGACGCGTTCCTGTTCTCCGACACCGTGCGGGCGAACATCGCGTACGGCCGTCCCGACGCGACCGACGCCGAGGTCGAGCAAGCTGCGCGCACGGCCGGTGCGCATCAGTTCGTCACCGAGCTCCCCGACGGCTATGCCACCGTCGTCGGCGAACGCGGGCTCACGCTCTCGGGTGGGCAGCGCCAACGGATCTCCATCGCGCGCGCGGTGCTGACCGATCCTCGCGTGCTGATCCTGGACGACGCGACGTCGTCGGTCGACACCCGTACCGAGGCGCAGATCCACGCCACGTTGCGCGAGCTGATGGTCGACCGCACCACGGTGCTGATCGCGCACCGCCGTTCGACGCTGCGCCTCGCCGACCGCATCGTGCTCGTGGCCGACGGCCAAGCCGCCGAGAGCGGCACGCACGAGGAGCTGCTGGCGTCGTCGCCGCGGTACCGGACGTTGCTGCACGGTCCCGGTGACGACCTCGACGACGACGAGATGATCGACGACGCCCTGGTGGGCGACGGGCTGGGCGACGGGCTGGTCGCCGCCGACCTCACCGTCGAGGGTGTCGACGGGGTCACGGCCGCGCTCTGGGATCGCAGCGACGAGGCCGAGGCGGTCCGGGCATTCGTCGCACCCGCCGGACCCGCGGTCGCGCGCGGAGGGTTCGGCGGCAGCGGCGCGTCGACGCGGAGCGTCGGCGGCGGTCTCGCGCTCGCACCCACCCCCGAGCTCCTCGAAGCGGTCGACGCCCTGCCTCCCGCCGACGACGACCCCGAGGTCGACGTCGCGGCCGAAGCCGCGGCGAGTGAGGGCTTCCGGCTCCGCTCGTTCCTCCGCCCCTACCGACGCCCGCTGCTGGTCGGCTTCGCGTTGATCATCGTCGACACCCTGCTCACGCTGACGGGCCCGTTCCTCGTGCAGCAGGGCCTCAACGAGGGGGTGCAGCACCACGCAACCGACGCGCTCTGGGCCGCGTCGGCGCTGTTCCTCGGCACCACGCTGATCGACTGGGCTGTCACGTGGACCTACACGCGGTACACCGGCCGCACCGCCGAACGGTTGCTGTTCGCGCTGCGCATCCGGATCTTCGCCCACCTGCAACGGCTCGCGCTCGACTACTACGACCGCGAGCTGTCAGGCCGGATCATGACCCGCATGACCACCGACGTCGACGCGTTCGCGCAGTTGCTCCAGACCGGGCTCATCACCGCGCTCGTCAACATCATGAGCTTCGTCGGCGTGCTGGTCGTGCTCAGCCTCATCAGCTGGCCGCTCACGCTCGGCGTGCTCGTGCTCGTCCCGCCGCTCGTGCTGGCGACGATCTGGTTCGGACGCCGATCGGCCAAGGCGTACGCGCACGCACGGGAGACCATCTCCACCGTGAACGCCGAGTTCCAGGAGAGCATCTCCGGCGTCCGGGAGGCGCAGGCGTACGTGCAGGAGGAGCGCGCCGTCGACTCGTTCCGCACGACCGCGCGCCGCTACCTCGACGCCCGCATCCGCACCCAGGTGCTGCAGGCGATCTACTTCCCCTTCATCCTCTTCCTCGCGGTGTGCGGCGACGCCATCGTGCTCGGGCTCGGCAGCGTGCTCGTGCACGACGGCACCATCGCCGCCGGTACCGTCATCGCGTTCCTCCTCTACCTCGACCAGTTCTTCGCACCGGTGCAGCAGCTCTCGCAGGTCTTCGACCAGTGGCAGCAGGCGGTGGCATCGATGACCAAGATCAACGAGCTGATGCAGACGCCGGTCGCCACGCCCGACGCCGCGCAGCCCGTCGTGCCCACGGAGCTGCGCGGCGACGTGCGCTTCGACAGCGTGCGGTTCTCGTACCCCGCGACCGGCCGGGAGACGTTGCACGGCATCGACCTCCACGTCGCCGCGGGTGAGACGGTGGCGCTCGTGGGCGAGACCGGCGCCGGCAAGTCGACGCTGGTGAAGCTGGTGGCGCGCTTCTACGACACCGACTCCGGCGACGTCCTCATCGACGGCGTCCCCGTGCGCGACCTCGACCTGCGCGCGTACCGCCGCCGGCTCGGTTACGTGCCCCAGGAGGCGTTCCTGTTCTCGGGCACGGTGCGCGACAACATCGCGTACGGCCGTCCCGACGCCACCGACGCCGAGGTCGAGCGCGCGGCACGGGCAGTGGGAGCGCACGACTTCATCGCCGGGCTCGGCGGCGGGTACCTCCACCCGGTGACCGAACGGGGCCGGTCGATGTCCGCCGGCGAACGCCAGCTCCTGTGCCTGGCCCGGGCGCTGCTCGTCGACCCTGCGATCCTGCTGCTCGACGAGGCCACCGCCAACCTCGACCTGAGCACCGAGGCCCGCGTGCAGCTGGCGATGGGCGTCATCTCACGCAACCGCACCACGCTGCTGATCGCACATCGGTTGCAGACCGCGCGCACCGCCGACCGGATCGTCGTGATCGACGACGGCCGGGTCGTCGAGACCGGCACGCACGACGCGCTGGTCGAGCTCGACGGCAGCTACGCAGAGCTCTGGAACCGCAACCTCGACGCCTCGATCTCCGCGTAGGCCGCGTCGCGGCCCTCGTACCCGGCGGTCCTCGAGTTCTTCTCGGGCTCGAGCATCTTGTAGACGTCGAAGAAGTGCTCGATCTCGTCGAGCAACCGCTTCGGGAAGTCGGCGATGTCGCTGACCGCGTCGTAGTTCGGGTCATGCGACGGGACGCACAGGATCTTGGCGTCGGGCCCCTTCTCGTCCTCCATCCAGAACACGCCCACCGCCCGCACCTCCACCCAGCACCCGGGGAACGTCGGGTCCTCGAGCAACACGAGCACGTCGAGGGGATCGCCGTCGAGCGCGAGGGTGTCGGGGACGAAGCCGTAGTCGGACGGGTACACCGTGGCCGAGAAGAGGCGGCGGTCGAGCCGGATCACGTGCTGTTCGTGGTCGTACTCGTACTTGTTGCGGCTACCGCGCGGGATCTCGATGACGACGTCGAACGGCGTACCCGGGGTCAACGCGGGGGTCATGCCGCTGATCCTGCCACGCGCGACTCGCCGCCGTAGCAGGGAGTGGCCGGATTGGCGTGCACGACCGGGGCGACGAACACCGCGCGCCGGATGGTCAAGAAGGCCAGCACGCCGCCGACGGCAGCGAGGACCGCGGCGATGTACATGGCGCGCGAGAAGCCGGCGTCGAGGTCGAGGCCCTGTGCCGCGGTGAGTCCCGCGGCTGCCGGCAACACCGCCACCGCGAGCAACCCCGCGATGCGCGCCACCGAGTTGTTGATCGCCGACGCGATGCCGGCGTGCGAGTCGTCGACCGCGCCGAGGACGGTCGCGGTGAGGGGCGCGACGGTGAGCGAGAGGCCGAGTCCGAGCACGATCAGCGCCGGGAACACCGTCGCCCAATAGGTGGTGCCGGGCTCGACGCGCCCGAGGAGCGCCATGCCGACCGCGACCACCAGGGGACCGATGGTCATCGGCCAGCGGGGACCGATACGTTGCGCGAGCGCGCCCGGCGCGCGCCGACAACAGCAGCATGCACGCGGTGATCGGCAGCAACGCGGCGCCGGCCTCCAGCGCCGAGTAGCCGAGGTCGGTCTGGAGGTGCACGACCAGGAGGAAGGTCACCGTGCCCAGTGCCGCGTACACCGCGAACGTCACCGCGTTCGCGCCCGAGAACTGCTCCGACCGGAAGACGCCCAGGGGGACCATCGGATTCGCGATGTGCGACTCCACGAACAGGAACCCGCCGAGCGCGAGCAGGCCGATGACGCCGAGTCCGACGGTGACGACCGTCCAGTCGTTGCCGGGGCCCTCGATGAGCGCATAGACCACGCCCGCGAGGCCGACGGTGAGCAGCGCGCTCCCGACGACGTCGAGGTGGGCGCCGGCGTGCTCGTCGCGTGACTCGGGGACGTGCCTTCGGGCGATGGCGACGGCGACGGCGGCGATCGGCAGGTTGATGACGAAGACCCAGCGCCACGACACCGAGTCGATCAGGTAGCCACCCAGGAACGGTCCGATCGCGGTCGCGATCCCGCCCAGGCCCGACCACGCGCCGATGGCCCGGCCGCGGTCCTCGGTTGCGAACGACGCCGAGACCATCGCCAGGCTGTTGGGGACGAGGAGCGCGGCGGCGACGCCTTGCGCGCAGCGGGCGGCGATGAGCGTGCCGGTGTCGGGCGCGATCGCGCACAGCAGCGACGTCGCCGCGAACGCGACCAGGCCGATCTCGAAGATCTTGCGGCGGCCGTACCGGTCACCGAGCGAGCCGCCGAGCACCAGGAGCGAGCCCAGGGTGAGCAGGTACCCGGTGAGCACCCACTGGAGATCGCCGAGGTCGGCGTGCAGGTCACGCGAGATCGCGGGGAGCGCGGCGTTCACGACGGTGCCGTCGAGGAACGCCACTCCGGATCCGAGCACCGCGGCGGCGATGACCCACCGGCCCCGCGCCGTGCCCATGTGCAGATCGGGAGAACCCATGCGAGCAGTGAACCACGCGCCTGGCAGAATCAATCCCATGCCCAGCACGTCCGCCCGTACGTTGAGCGAGAAGGTGTGGGACCACCACGTCGTCCACCACGACGAGGGCGAGCCCGACCTCCTCTACATCGATCTGCACCTGGTCCACGAGGTCACGTCGCCGCAGGCGTTCGACGGCCTGCGCCTGGCCGGTCGCCCCGTCCGCCGGCCCGACCTCACCGTCGCCACGATGGACCACAACGTCCCGACCGAGAACATCCACCTGCCCGTCGCGGACCCGGTCTCGGCCCGGCAGATGGAGGTGCTGGCGGCCAACTGCGCCGAGTTCGGCGTCCGCCTCTACCCGATGGGTGCGCCGGGACAGGGCATCGTGCACGTGATCGGGCCCGAGCTCGGACTCACGCAACCGGGCATGACGATCGTGTGCGGCGACAGCCACACCTCCACGCACGGCGCGTTCGGTGCGCTGGCGTTCGGCATCGGCACCAGCGAGGTGGAGCACGTGCTCGCCACGCAGACGCTGCCGCAGGCGAAGCCGGGCACCATGGCGGTCACCGTCGACGGCGATCTGCCCGTCGGCGTGACGGCGAAGGACATCGTGCTCGCGATCATCAACCGCATCGGCACCGGCGGTGGGATCGGCTCGATCATCGAGTACCGCGGCTCGGCCATCCGCGACCTCTCCATGGAGGGGCGCATGACGGTGTGCAACATGTCGATCGAAGCGGGCGCGCGTGCGGGACTGATCGCGCCCGACGACATCACGTTCGCCTACCTCGAGGGGCGCGAGTTCGCGCCGTCGGGTGCGGCGTGGGAACGGGCGCTCGACGACTGGCGTGCGCTCGTCACCGACGACGGAGCCACGTTCGACAAGGAAGTCGTGCTCGACGCCGCCGCGCTGCGGCCGTCGGTCACGTGGGGAACCAACCCGGCGCAGTCGGTGTTCATCGACGATGCCGTTCCCTCGCCGGACTCGTTCGCCGACGCCGACGCCCGCGACAGCGCCGAGCGCGCCCTGCGCTACATGGGGCTGCGGGCGGGCACGCCGATGCGCGAGATCGCCGTCGACACGGTTTTCATCGGCTCGTGCACCAACTCGCGCATCGAGGACCTGCGCGCCGCCGCCGCGGTCGCGTCGGGGCGTCGTGTGCGCGACGGCGTGCGCACGCTGGTGGTGCCGGGCTCGATGAGGGTCAAGGCGGAAGCCGAGGCCGAGGGGCTGCACGAGGTGTTCATCGCCGCCGGGTTCGACTGGCGGGAGGCCGGCTGCTCGATGTGCCTGGCGATGAACCCCGACAAGCTCGCGGTGGGCGAGCGGTGCGCGTCGACGTCGAACCGCAACTTCGAGGGCCGGCAGGGCAAGGGCGGACGCACCCACCTGGTGTCACCCGAGGTCGCCGTCGCCACGGCGATCGCCGGCCACTTCGCCACCCCCGACGACCTCGACTGAGGAGACCCGGATGGAACCAGTACCGCGAGATCGTCGCCCGTGCCGTCCCGCTCGACCGCAGCGACGTCGACACCGACCAGATCATCCCGAGCGACTGGCTCAAGCGGGTCGAGCGCACCGGATTCGGCGAAGGGCTGTTCTCGGAGTGGCGTGAGAGCTCAGACTTCGTGCTCAACCAGGAGCACTTCGACGGCGCGCAGATCCTGGTGGCGGGACCCAACTTCGGGACCGGCTCGTCGCGGGAGCACGCGCCGTGGGCGCTCGAGGACTACGGGTTCCGGGCCGTCATCTCGCCCCGGTTCGCCGACATCTTCCGCAACAACTGTCTGAAGATCGGGCTGCTGCCGGTGGAGCTGCCGGCCGAGGTGGTCACGCGGATCATGCGGGCGGTCGAGGACGACCCGACGATCGAGATCGTCATCGACGTCGTCGACCGGCGTGTCGCGGTGCCGGCAATCGATCTCGACGAGCCGTTCGACCTCAGCGACTTCCACCACTACCGCCTGCTCGAAGGCCTCGACGACATCGGCCTCACCCTCCGCCACATCGCCGACATCGACGCCTTCGAAGCCACCCGCCCCGCCTACACGCCCCGCGTGGTCGCCTGACCCGAAAGACACGAACATGCGTCAAGGTTGCGGAACTATTCCGCTCGCTTGACGCATGAACGGTGGGGTGTGATGCGGGAGTGCCTCGGACGTCTCCAGTGTCGTGGACTCCATCGACCTGCAGCTGGCTCGCATCGCCGAAGCGCATCACGGCGTGTTCACCGCCCGTCACCTGCGCGAGCTTGAGGTCAGCCGACACGTCCGTACCCATCGTCTCGCTACCGGGCGCTGGGCGATCGTGCACGAGGGCGTGTACCGAATCGTCGGCACGCCGCTCACCTGGCGCGGCGAGCTCCTCGCAGCCTGCTGGGCGGGCGGGGATCGAGCCCTTGCCTCACACCGGAGCGCGGCCGAGCTCTGGGAACTGCCGGGGCGAACCACCGAAGCGGTTGAGGTGACGTGTCCTCGATGGCATCGCGCACAACACGACGGTCTCGTCGTCCATGAGTCGCTGACGCTCGACACCGAAGATGCTGACTTGGTGGATCGCATTCCTGTGACCACCGCTACGCGCACGCTGTTCGATCTGGCGAGCGTCGTCGGCCCCACCACACTCGATCTCGCTGTCGCGACCGCGCTTCGTCGCCGCTTGGTGAGCCACCACGATCTCCAGGCAAGCTTCGATCGGCTCGCAAAGAGAGGGCGCCCGGGTACGAGTCGGTTTCGGGAGGTACTCGCACTTCACCAGTCCAGCCGAGCACAGACCGAGAGCGAGGCCGAGCACCTCATCCTGCGCCTCCTCACCAAGCAGGGTCTCCCGGCGCCGACGCCGCAGTACGAGATCCGTCACGCTGACGGCGCCCTCGTGGCGCGAGTCGATTTCGCGTACCCCGACCTCAAGATCGCGATCGAGTACGACAGCTACGCCCACCACCTCGGAACCGACGCGCACGATCGTGACGGTGCGCGACGGAACACGATCCTCGGGCTGGGGTGGTATCCGATCACTGCGACCGGAGCGGATCTGCGAAACGGCGGGCATCGTCTCGCGAACGAGATCCTCCAGGCTCGAGCCCTGCGTTCCGGCGTCACAGGAGCGGAATAGTTCCGCAACTTTGACGCATGTTCGGAGGGAGGAGGGCGTCAGGGCTGGAGGAGCACTTTGAGGCGTCGGGTGGCGATCTTGAGGCCGACGGTGCCGAGGATGGCGAGGTAGGCCACGTTCACGAGCATGGTCCAGGTGAGCTGGCCGGTGGTGAGGCCCCGCTCCAGGGCGACGCCCTGGTAGAGCGGCGTGCAGCGCACGACCCACTGCAATCCCGTCGGGTACTGGGAGAGCGGGAAGAACGTCGCCGCGAACAGGAACATCGGGATCAGCGCGAGGTTCACGAAGTCGAAGTCGGTCCACGACCGCATGAACGTCGTCGCTGCGATCCCCGCCCCCGCGAACGCGAACGAGATCAGGATCGCGGCGGGCAGCGCGAGGATCGCCCACCACGAGCCGACCAGGCCCATGAACAGCATCGTCAGGAGGAAGACGGCGGAGTAGATGCTGCCGCGGATCAACGCCCACAGGAGCTCGCCGCGGGCGACGTCGCCGACCTCCAACGGGGTCGCGAGCATGGCGTCGAACGTGTGCGCGTACTTGAACTTGAAGAAGAAGTTGAACGTGGTGTCGAGCACCGCGCCGTTCATCGCCGCCGCCGCCATCAACCCTGGCGCGACGAACTGGTCGTACGGGATCGGCTGACCGCCGGGCCCGGGCACCTTTCCCACCAGCCCACCGACGCCGATGCCGATCGACAGCAGGTAGAGCAGCGGCTCGACCAGCCCGGTGATGAAGGCCAGCCACATCCGCCGGTACGCAAGCGTGTTGCGCTCCACGACCCGCATGGCACGACCGCCGGTGCGACGTCGGCCGGCCTCCTTGACCACGATCGCCGAGATCACGTGGTCAACGCCCTCGTGAAGCGGCGCACGCCCCACCAGCATCCGGCGGCGAGGCACACGACCAGGAACGTGACGTGCCCGACCACCGAACCGGCTGACGGTGCCGAGCCGATCGTGGCGGCGCGGCACAGCTCCACCGCGTGCCACAACGGCGACAACCACGCGACCGGCTCCAGCCAGTCGGGGAGACGGCTCACCGGGAAGAACGTGCCCGAGAACAGGAACAGCGGGAACAGCCCGATGCGCATGATGACGGCGAAGGGGATGTCGCTCTCCTGCGTGACCGCGTAGCCGTTGAGCGCGGCGGCGAACACCGAAGCGCCGAGCACCGCAGCCGGGATCGCGAGCACGCCCCACGCCGACGGCACGCCGCCGAGGATGGCCGCGACGATCAGGAACACCGTCGACGAGAAGAGGACGCGCAGGCAGGTCCACATGACGTGGCCGGCGAACAGCGCGCCCGCGCTCACGGGAGTCGACACCGCGGCGTGGTACGTGCGCAGCCACTTCACCCCGCCGAGCACCGGCCAGAGCGACTCCCCCGCCGCCTGCATCATCGCGCTCGCCGCCATGAGGCCCGGGGCCACGAACACGAGGTAGTCGACCCCGTCGACTCCGCCCGAGCCCTTGTTGACCAGGTCGCCGAGCCCCAGGCCCATCGCGGCCAGGAACAGCAACGGCGAGACCGTCGCCTGGAACACCGACGCCTTCCAGAGCCGCCGCCACGCGACCCACTCCTTCTCGACGACGCGCAGCGCGGCGGGCGTGGCCACGTCAGTCGTCCAGCGTGCGGCCGGTGAGGATGAGGAAGACGTCTTCGAGCGTTCCCCGTCGCTCGTACACCGACTCGGGGTGCAGCTCACCGTCGGTCACCAGCGCGACCACCTTGCCCGCGTCCTGGGTGTAGACGAGCACGCGGTCGGTCAGCGCCTCGACCCGCTCGCCGAACTCCGACAGTCGCGGCAGTGCGCGGTCACGTTCCTCCGGCGTGGTGAACCGCAGCTCGACGACCTCACGCGTCGCGTGCCGCGCCACGAGCTCGCGAGGCGAGCCCTCGGTGACGATGCGGCCGCCGTCCATGATCACCAAGCGGTCGCAGAGCTGCTCCGCCTCCTCCATGTAGTGCGTGGTGAGCACGATCGTCCGGCCGGCGCGCTTCAGTTGGTAGAAGCGGTCCCACAGGAGGTGGCGCGCCTGCGGGTCGAGCCCGGTGGTGGGCTCGTCGAGCAGCAGCAGGTCGGGCTGGTTGATGAGCGCACGCCCGATGGTGAGTCGTCGCTTCATGCCGCCCGAGAGCGGATCGACGAGGTCGTTGCGCCGCTCGGTGAGCTGCATGAACTCGAGCAGCTCCTCGCTCCGGCGCCGGATCTCGGGCCGCGGGAGATCGAAGTAGCGCCCGTAGATGAGCAGGTTGTCGAGGACGGTCAGCTCGGTGTCGAGGCTGTCTTCCTGCGGGACGACACCGAGCCGGGCGCGGATCGCGGGTCCGTCGACGGCGGGATCCATGCCGAGGATGCGCAGCTCGCCGCTCGTCGGGGTCGACACGCAGCCGACCATGCGCATGGTGGACGTCTTGCCCGCGCCGTTGGGACCGAGGAAGCCGAACGCCTCACCCGGTTCGACGTGGAAGTCGATGCCGTCGACCGCGACGAAGCTGCCGAAGCGCTTGGAGACGTTGGTCCCTCGGATCAGGGGTTCGGCGCTGGCAACAGACACGAAGGCCGACGCTACCGGTTCGCGGCGCGACCACACCGGGCCGTTTCGCGATCGCGAACAGCCCGGTGTGGTCGACTTCCACGCAGATCAGGGACCGACGTCGGTGACCTCGCGCCGGTCGGGCCGCTCGCGCAGCCGCACGATCTTGTTGACCGCGGCGAGGTAGGCCCGGGCCGACGCCTCCACCACGTCGGTGGCGACACCGCGGCCCGACGCCTTCACGCCGTCGGCCTCGAGCTGGATGACGACGTCACCGAGCGCGTCGCCGCCCTTGGTCACCGACGACACCTTGAAGTCGAGCACCGCGCTCTCGACGCCGGTGGCACGGGCGATGGCCTCGAACGCGGCGTCGATCATGCCGTTGCCCTCACCGTCGGCTTCGACCTTCCCGTCGCCGTCGGCGAGCACGACGTGCGCGGTCGGCATCGCAGCGGTGCCGCCCCGCAGCTCGAGGCTCGCCATGGTGAAGCGATGGACGTTGCCGACACCCAGCTCCTCGGCCACGATCGCCTCGAGGTCGGCCTCGGTGATCTCCACCTTGCGGTCGGCCAGCTCCTTGAACCGGGTGAACGCCTGGTTCAGCGCGTCGCCCTGCACGTGCAGGCCCAGCTTCTCGAGCGAGTCGGCGAAGGCATGACGTCCGGAGTGCTTGCCCAGGACGATCTGCGCGGCCTCCTGGCCGACGGTCGACGCATCGATGATCTCGTACGTCTCGCGGTCCTCGAGCACGCCGTGCTGGTGGATGCCCGACTCGTGCGCGAACGCGTTGCGCCCGATGATCGCCTTGTTGTACTGCACCGGATAGCCGGTCAGCCGGGCGACCATGCGCGACGTGCGCGCCAACTCATCGGTCTTCACGGTCGTGTGCGATCCGTCGAAGTAGTCGGCGCGCGTGCGCATCGCCATGACGATCTCCTCGAGCGCGGCGTTGCCCGCCCGCTCGCCGAGGCCGTTGATCGCGCACTCCACCTGTCGCGCACCCGCGGCCACACCGGCCAACGAGTTCGCGACCGCCAGACCGAGGTCATTGTGACAGTGCGTCGACACCTCGAAGTCACCGACGACGTTCTCGATCACGTGACGGATCAGCGCCGCGTACTCCTCGGGCACGCCGTAGCCGACGGTGTCGGGGATGTTCAGCGTGGTGGCGCCGTTGCTCACCGCCAGCTGGCACACCTCGACGAGGAAGTCGACCTCGGACCGGCTGCCGTCCTCGGGTGAGAACTCGACGTCGTCGCAGTAGCCCTTGGCGCGGGAGACGGCCTTGACCGTCTCCTCCTTCACCTGCTCCTCGGTCATGCGGAGCTTCTTCTTCATGTGGATGGGCGACGTGGCGATGAAGATGTGGATGCGCGGCTTGGCCGCGTGCTGCACCGCCTCCCAGGCCCGGTCGACGTCCTTGAACGCAGTGCGGGACAGCGCCGCGATCGTCGAGCCGCGGACGGCCTTGCTGATCGCCTCCACCGCCTCGAAGTCGCCCTGGCTGGCGATCGGGAACCCGGCCTCGATCACGTCGACCCCGAGACGCCCGAGCTGCTCCGCGATCTCGAGCTTCTCGCCGACGTCGAGCGAGATCCCCGGCGACTGCTCGCCGTCTCGCAGGGTCGTGTCGAAGATCTTCACGTGGTCGCTCATGGTCTGCTTCTTTCTGGTGTCTCGGGTCCCAGGGGTGGTGGAGGCTGGTCGAGCGAGGCCGCTTCGGGCAACGAAAAACCTCCCCGGCCCTGAGGCACGAGGAGGCGTCCGCGAGCACCGAAACGGGTGCTCGCAGCTACGTAAGGAGGAGGCTCTGGGTGCGCAGTTCCTTCGTCATGGACCAACCATACTGCCAGACGAGCGCCGCCCACGTCAATCGCCATGCCCGGATCGCCGGCGATCGCGTGCGAGAATGCATCGGTGCACAAGACGGTCCGACGCATCCTCGGGATCGGCCTGCTCGCCGGATTGGCGTACGCGGTGTGGCGCAAGCTGCCCTCGCACACCGAGAACGGCCCCGCCTGGGAGGCCCAACCGTTCCCCTTCCCACCGCAGCCGGCGATCGACGACTCACCCTGGGTCGACGCCGCCGAGTCGGGCGCCTGCCCGGCTCACCATCCGGTGAAGGCCAAGATGGCGAGCGGCATCTTCCACCTGCCTGGCGGCGCCAACTACACCCGCACCCAGGCCGACCGCTGCTACCTCTCCGCCGACGCCGCCGAGGCCGACGGCCTCCGCCCCTCGAAGAACTGACGTTCCGCCGTCAGTCGAGCTCGATGGCGCGGGCGTCGACGACGCCTTCGGTGGCGCGCAGCTCACCGACGACCTCGGGCTCGACCGGCGTGGACGTGGCGAGGAGCATGAGCGACACGTCGCCCGCCGGGCCCCTGCCGAGATCCATCTCGTCGATGTTGATGCCGTGGTCGCCCACGATGGTGGCGACGCGCCCGACCATGCCCGGCTTGTCGATGTTGCGCACGACCAGCATGTGACTCGACGGCGGCAGGTCGACGATGTAGTCGTCGATGGCCACGACGCGCGGGGCGTCCTGCTTCCCGTAGAGGGTGCCCGCCACGTGCGTGCTCCGCTCGCTGTTGTGACCCCGTAGCTCGATCAGGTTCACGTAGTCGCGCGCGGACGAGGACGTGGTCTCGCGCACCACGAGCCCGCGCTCCTCGGCGAGCTGCGGCGCATTGACGAACGACACCGGCTCGTCGACGACCGGACCGAGCACGCCCTTGAGCACCGACAGCGTGAGCACCCGGCAGTCGTAGTCGGCGATCTGTCCTTCGTAGGAGATCTCGAGCGTGTCGACGGTGCCGCCCGCCACCGCGGTGAACATGCGGCCCAGCCGCTCGGCGAGCGGCATGAACGGTTGCACCGTTGCGCTCGCTTCCGTGGCCGCGAGGTTGACCGCGAACGGCACGAACTCGCCGCGCAGCGCGAGCACGACCTGCTCCGCGATCGTCTGCCCCGCCTTGTCCTGCGCCTCCGCCGTCGACGCGCCGAGGTGCGGCGTGACCACGACGGTGTCGAGCTCGAACAGCGGTGACTCGGTGGTGGGTTCCGCGGCGAACACGTC
Organism: uncultured Actinomycetes bacterium; assembly: GCA_963756895.1. Lineage (GTDB taxonomy): Bacteria > Actinomycetota > Acidimicrobiia > IMCC26256 > DASPTH01 > DASUAS01. The sequence continues at coordinate 604,709 of CAVWPI010000008.1, forward strand.
GAGCGCGGCACCCGCGATCACACCGTTGCGCACGGCGTCGGCCAGTGCGGCTTCGTCGACGATCCCGCCGCGGGCCGTGTTGACGATCCGGAGCGTCGGTTTGGCGTGTGCGAGCAGCTCGGCCGAGATGAGCCCGATGGTGTCGGCGGTCTTCGGCAAGTGGATGGTGAGGAAATCGGCCCTCGCCACGAGCTCCTCGACCGTCGGCACGAGGTCGACGCCGAGCTGACGGGCGCGATCGGCGCTCACGTACGGGTCGTAGGCCGCCAGCTGCATCCCGAACACGTTCGCACGTTGCGCGACGAGCACGCCCACACGGCCGAGGCCCACGATGGCGAGCGTCTTGTTGTGCAGCTCGACGCCCTCCCACCGGGTGCGGTTCCACTGGTGGTTGCGGAGATCGCGGTCGGCCTGGGGCACGTTGCGGGCCTGGGCGAGCAGCAGGGCGATGGTGTGCTCGGCCGCGGACAGCACGTTGGACTGGGGCGCGTTGACGACCATGACCCCACGCCGGGTGGAGGCCTCGACGTCGACGTTGTCGAGCCCGATGCCGGCCCGCCCGACGACCACGAGCTCGTCGCCCGCTTCGAGCACCTCGGCGGTGACCTGGGTGGCGCTGCGGATCACCAGCGCCGACGCGCCGCGGACCGCCTCGAGCAGCTCGCCCGGCGACAGGCCGAGCCGGACGTCGACCTCGAGCCCGGCGGCGCGCATGGCCTCCAGCCCGCTGTCGGCGAGCTGCTCACTGACCAGGACGCGCTTCATCGCTCCATCACCGGGTCGAGGCTATTCGCGGCTCCGGGCGCGGCCCGGAACGATTCAGCCGGTGAACGTGGGGGCGGCAACCACTCCGGCAGCCGGGATCGGCTGCGGGTCGCCGAACGTGTTGGCGACCGTGACCGTGGCCTCTTGGCTCTCGGCCAGGATGTTCACCTGCAACGGCGCCACTTGCGGGCCGGCGGTCGCGCACGGTTCGCCGGCCACCTGCTGGGCCGAGAATCCGCCCGAGGGCACGATCGGCTCCTCCTCGATCTCGCCCGGGACGCCGACGCACGAGTAGCTCACCGTGGCCGCGCCACCCGTCGTCGTCTCGGTCACGGTGCACGCGCCCGGACCGTTGCTGAAGCTCAACGTGTCGGCCGAGGTCGGCTGTCCCGCGGCGTCGAAGGTGACGGTGGCGGTGGTCGTGCCGCCGTCACCGTTGTCGATCTCGGCGCCGTCGAAGCAGTTGACCGTGACCGTGAACGTGGTGCCCGCAGGTACCGGTCCGCTGACCGTCTTCACGATGGTGAGCGGCGCCTGGAGCTGCTGGGTGCCGGCCTGGGCCACGGGGCCGAACCCGAGGACGCCGAGGGCGACCGCGGAACCGAGCAGGATCGAATGACGAACGTGACGACGCACCGTTTTCCCTCCAGAGCCGGACGAATCCCGCGAGACCCTCAGCGCGTGAGCAGCTTGGCGATGCGCTCCACGCCCTCGACCAGCGCGTCGTCGGCGAGCGCGAAGCTCAGCCGTGCGTACCCCGGGGCGCCGAACGCCTCGCCGGGCACGATGGCGACCCGGGCCTCCTCGAGGATCACCTCGGACAGCTCGAGCGTGGTCGCGGGCGTGCGGCCCGCCATCTCACGACCGAGCACGCCCTCGAACGACGGGAAGCAGTAGAACGCGCCCTGCGGTTCGAGACAGGTGACGTCGGGGATGGCGACGAGCAACTCGTGCATGAGCCGGCCCCGCCGGTCGAAGGCGGCGCGCATCTCGGCGACCGCGTCGAGGTCGCCGGCGACGGCCGCGAGCGCGGCGCGCTGGCTCACGTCGGCCACGTTCGACGTCTGGTGCGACTGCAGGTTCACGGCCGCCCGGGTGAAGTCGGCGGGACCGATGGTCCAGCCCACGCGCCAGCCCGTCATCGCGTAGGTCTTGGCGACGCCGTTGAGCACGACGCACTGCTCGGCGAGCTCGGGTACCACCACCGGCATCGACGTGAACTCGTGGCCGCCGTAGGTGAGGTGCTCGTAGATCTCGTCGGTGAACACCCAGATGCCGTGCTCGAGGGCCCAGCGTCCGATGGCCTCCACCTCCGCGCGCGGATAGACCGCGCCGGTGGGGTTGCTCGGCGACACGAACAGGAGCACCTTCGTTCGGGGCGTGCGCGCCGCTTCCAGCTGCTCGACGGTGACGCGGAACTCGGCCGACTCGGGCGCGAACACCTCGACCGGCACGCCGTCGGCGAGCTTCACCGCTTCGGGGTAGGTGGTCCAGTACGGCGCGGGGATGATGACCTCGTCACCCGGGTCGAGCAGCACCTGGAAGGCGTTGTAGACCGCGTGCTTGCCACCGTTGGTGACGACGACCTGGCTGGCGTCGACCTCGTAGCCGGAGTCGCGGCGCGTCTTCTCGGCGATGGCGGCGCGCAGCTCGGGCAGGCCCGCCGCCGGCGTGTACTTGTGGTTGCGCGGATCGGCGCACGCGGCCGCGGCTGCCTCGACGATGCGCGCCGGCGTCGGGAAGTCGGGCTCGCCCGCGCCGAAGCCGACGACGTCCTCGCCCGCGGCCTGCAGGGCCTTGGCCTTGGCGTCGACCGCCAGGGTGGCGGACTCGGTGATGGCGTCGACCCGGCGGGAGATGCGGCTCATGGCGCCCATGGTCGCGCGCCGAACCCGCGCCCACTCAATCGTTTCGAGCGGGCGTTTCGAGCGGGGCGACTCAGGCGGGAACGGCCTCGCCGGAGAAGTTCGGGAGGTCGGCGAGGCGGGGGTCGTTGGAGAAGATCTCGACCACCGGGATCTGGAGGCCGAGGCGACGCTGGATCACGCGGATCTCGTTCTCCTGGTTCCAGAGCATGAGGGTGACGGCCACGCCGCTCTCGCCCGCCCGTGCGGTGCGACCCGAGCGGTGGAGGTAGGCCTTCTCGTCCTCGGGCGGGTCGTAGTGGATCACGACGTCGACGCCGTCGACGTGGATGCCACGGGCAGCGACGTCGGTGGCCACGAGCACCTTCACCTTGCCCGACGTGAAGTCGGCCAACGCCTTCTCGCGCGCGCCCTGCCGCAGGTCGCCGTGGATGGCGAGTGCGCGCACGCCCTCGCGACCCAGCTGCTCCACCAGCCGGTCGGCGCCGCGCTTGGTGCGCATGAACATCATGGTGCGGCTGTTGGCGTTGGCGATCGCCGCCGCCACCTTCACCTTGTCCATCTGGTGGATGGCGAGGAAGACGTGGTCCATCTCGTCGACGGTGGGCTCGTCCTCACCCGTCTCGTGCGAGACGGGGTCGTTCATGTAGCGGTCGACCAGGCGCTTGACCGCACCGTCGAGCGTGGCCGAGAAGAGCATCGTCTGGTGTGGCGCGGTGATGCCGTAGAGGATCTTCTGGACCTGAGGCATGAAGCCCATGTCGGCCATGCGGTCGGCTTCGTCGACCACCAGCACCTCGACCGCCGCGAGCGACAGCTCCTTGCGCTCGAGCAGGTCGATGAGGCGCCCGGGGGTGCCGACGACGACGTCGACACCCTTTTGCAGGGCGGTGATCTGCGCGTCCATCGACACGCCGCCGTAGACGGCCCGCACCTTGAGGTCGCGCACCTCGCCGAGCGGGCGGAGCGCATCGGTGACCTGGGTCGCCAGCTCGCGGGTCGGGACGAGGATCAGGGCCTTGGGCCTGCGGGGGTCGGCCTTGCCGATGCGCCCGAGGAGGGGAAGGCCGAAGGCCAGGGTCTTGCCCGAGCCGGTCTTGGCCTTGCCGAGCACGTCGCGCCCGGCGAGGGCGTCGGCGATGGTGAGCTCCTGGATCGGGAAGGGCTCGGTGATGCCCTGGCGCGCCAGGGACGCGACCAGGTCGGCGTGCAGGCCGAGGCCCGCGAAGGTTGCGGTCATTGCTGTGGTACTCGCTTTCGTCGAATCGGCACGGAGTGCCCGCCACACTGCGCCCCGTGGTTCCGGGGTGGCGGTGGGTCGAACCTCGGTGCCGCGACGCAAGCCGGTTGACCAGCAACGCTGAACGATGAGGAAGGACCCGCGAGTGCCTCCCACCCGGGACAGGGGGCAGGGTGCTACTCGCCAGGAGACAGCCTACTCCGCTTTCGACCCCGGGCCTCGCACCCCGGCCCGGCCGGCGGACAGGCGGGGCGCGGCCGGCTGAGAAGTTCCTGAGCGATCGTGCCGCGGGACCGCTCCCGGACCGGCACACTGCAGGGGTGCGCGTCCTGGTGGTCGAAGACGAGGAACTGCTCGCCGCGGCGGTGGCCGACGGCCTGATCGCGGAGGGCTTCGACGTCGACGTGTCCCACGACGGCCCCGACGGCCTGTGGCGGGCCCGGGAGGGCTCCTACGACGCCATCGTGCTCGACGTGCTCCTCCCGGGGATGCACGGCTACAAGGTGTGCCGCACCCTGCGGGACGAGGGGGTGTGGACGCCGATCCTCATCCTGACCGCCAAGGACGGCGAGTACGACGAGGCCGAGGCCCTCGACACCGGCGCCGACGACTTCCTCTCCAAGCCGTTCTCGTTCGTGGTCCTGTTGGCCCGGCTGCGGGCGCTGATCCGCCGGGGTGCGCCCCCGCGCCCGACGGTCCTCACGGTGGGCTCGCTCGAGCTCGACCCCGGCGCGCGCCGCTGCCGCCGGAAGGAGACCGACGTGCGTCTGACCGCGCGCGAGTTCGCGCTGCTCGAGTACCTCGTGCGCAAGGACGGCAACGTGGCGTCGAAGGCGGAGATCCTCGACCACGTGTGGGGCATCGACTTCGCCGGCGACCCCAACGTCGTCGAGGTGTACGTCGGCTACCTCCGCAAGAAGATCGACGCCCCGTTCGGCGTCGAGACGATCAAGACCGTCCGCGGCGCGGGCTACCAGCTCCTCCCCGATGCCTGACGAGAAATCGGAACCGACGCGGCGCTGGTTCCCGCAGACGGTTCGGGTCCGCCTGACGATCGTCGCCACCCTCGCGTTCGCAGTGACGATCAGCCTCGCTGCGTTCGGCCTTGTTCGACTGGTGCACAACAACCTCCTCGACAAGATCGACCAGACGAACCAGAGCCAGCTCGACCGCTTGCAGAGCGCCTACGACCGCGGTGAGTTCAGGCCGCAGAGCGAAGCGAACTACTTCTGCGGGTACGACTTCAGAGGCCAAGTCGTCTGCACCCCAGCACCTCCCTCGCAGCGCAACGGCACCGAAGCCGCACAGCGGGAAGTGGGCAACATCACGCTCGTCTCGCAACAGTCGACGGCGGCCGTGAACAGCACCGTCGACTCGGTGACCGACGTGCTCCTCGTCGTCGTGCCATCAATGATCGCGCTCGTCGCGCTCGCGGCCTGGTATTTCACCGGACGCGCGCTCAAGCCCGTCGAGGCGATCCGGCTCGAGGCGGAGTCGATCACCGGCGCGACGATGGACCGGCGGGTGCCCGAGCCCGACACCGACGACGAGGTGGGGCGACTTGCCCGCACGATGAACGCGATGCTCGACCGGCTGGAGACGTCGGCACAGAAGCAACGCCAGTTCGTATCCGACGCGTCGCACGAGTTGCGCAGCCCGATCGCGTCGATCCGCACCAACCTCGAGGTCGCGCTCCACAACCCCGAGCGCAGCGACTGGCCCGCGGTCGCCCAGCGGGCGCTGGCCGAGGACGTGCGCATGGAGGACACCGTGAGCGAGCTGCTCGACCTGGCCCGGCTCGACGAGGCCGAAGGACCCGCGCCGCTCGACACGCTGCCCGAGATCGACCTCGACGAGCTCGTGCTCGACGACACCGTGCAGCAGCGACGGGTGCCCGTCGACACGGGCAAGGTGTCGGCCGGGCGAGTGCACGGCCGTCGCGACCAGCTCCAGCGCGTGGTGCGCAACCTGCTCGACAACGCGGCCCGCCACGCGTCCACCACCGTGGCGGTCGGGCTGCAGACCGACGACCGCACGGTGGAGCTCACCGTCGATGATGACGGACCCGGCATCCCGGTCGAAGAGCGCGAGCTCGTGTTCGAGCGCTTCACCCGCCTCGACGACGGTCGCGCCCGCGACGCCGGTGGCCTCGGGCTCGGGTTGGCGATGGTGAAGTCGATCACGGAGCACCACGGCGGGACGGTCGTGATCGAGGACGCGCCCATCGGTGGCGCCCGCCTGCGCGTGAACCTCCCGGCGGTCTGATGCCCGAACTGAAGATCACCAGCTTCAACTGCCACGCGGGCCTGCAGGCTCGTCGCAACGGCGGGTGCGAGCCCTATGACCTCGACGCGGTCCTACGCGGCTTCGACGCCGACGTGATCGTGGTGCAGGAGTCGTGGACCCCCGACCACGGCCGGTCGGCGGTGCAGGCGTTCGGCGAATCGATCGGCGCCGAGGTGCTCGAGCTGCGCTTCGGCCGGGCCCGCCTCGAACCCTGGCCCCACGTCCCCCGTGACGGTGACGGCGTGGGCGACGTGGGCGTGGCGATCGTGAGCCGCATCCCCGCCGAGGTGCGCGGCCGCCTCGCGGTCGGCACCGTGCCCGGCGATCCCACGCCCGAGCGCGGCGGCCTGCACGTGCTCCTCGACGTCGACGGCACGCCGGTCGACCTCGTGGGCGTGCATCTCACGTCCCGGCTCCCCTACGGCCCGCCCACGCAGCTGCGCCGGCTCCTGCCCCAGCTTCCCGGTGACGAGCGCACCGTCGTCGTCGCCGGCGACTGCAACTTCTGGGGTCCCGGGGTCACGGGGTTCCTGCCCGGGTGGACGCGCACCGTGCGCGGCAGGACGTGGCCGTCGCGCCGTCCGCACAGCCAGATCGACCACATCCTCGTGCGCCGGGACGCCGGCGTCGTGGTGGTCGACAGCGCAGTGCTGCCCGCGGTCGGTTCCGATCACCGACCGGTGCGGGCAACACTGCGCGTGCCCTGACCCCCAGTCCCTGACGAGGATGCGTCGTCAGTCTCCGGTCGTGGGATCGAAGAAGCTCTTGACCTCCGACACCACGTTGGCCGGGAACCCGCCGGTGCCGGCGTGGTCGCGCAGCGACTCGGCGTCCATCGCCCGGTAGATGCAGTAGATCTTGTCGGCGGTGACGTAGCTCTGCACCCACTGGACCCGCGGCTTCACGCTGTTCATCTCGGCGATGACCGCGTTGGACTTGGTGGCGATGGTGTGCAGCTCGGCCTCGGTGAGCTCGCCGGCCCCCGGCAGCTCCCGCTCGATCACGTAGGTGTGCATGCTCATCTCGGTTCCTCCGGTTGGTGCGTGGGGTGTGTCGGTGTGGCAGTGGCTGACTGCCACTCGCACCGTACGGAGAAAGGGGGTTGTCCGGCATCGGGCGTGATGTGCATTCGCACCCGGCGGTCAGTGCGCAGAATCACCCACGAGCCCGTGCGCGTAGGCGTAGGCGGTCGCCGCCGATCGTGACGACACCCCGAGCTTGGTGAAGATGTTCGAGAGGTGGCGGGCGACCGTCTTCTCGCTCAGGAAGAGCTCGCCGGCGATCTCCCGGTTGGTGTCGCCGCGGGCCACCAGCGCGAGCACCTCCCGCTCCCGCGGACTGAGCCCGTGCGTGGTCGCGTCGTCGGCACCCGCACCGTTGCCGTCGAGGGCACGGAGCGCGGCGTCGGCTCCGAGCCGTTCGAAGCACGCGCGAGCCGCGGCCCGCTCCCGGTCGGCGGCGTCGTCGTCGTCGAGCAGCGCGTAGGCGTCGGCGAGCAGCACCCGGGTGCGCGCCGCCTCGAAGGGCGCGTCGAGCTCGTTCCACGCGCTGCACGCCGCCCGCAGCGACGCGAGCGCGACGACGCCCTGATTGCGCGCCAGGGCGACGGCGCCCTGGGCGCGGAGTCCGACTCGCGCGCAGACCGATGCTCTCGAACCGTTGCGCAGTCTCCATCACCTCGTCGGCGGACGCCGCCGCGGTGTCGACGTCGCCCGCCGCGAGCGCGATGTCGACTTCCGCGGCATGCAGTGGCGCGCGCTCGAGGTGGCTCCCGCCGAACGCGGCGAGGGCGGTGGCGATCGAAGTACACGCCGGATCGACGCGACCCTGCGCCAGGCGCAGCAGCGCGAGTCCCGGCTGTGGATCGCGTCCCATGTCGTGCGCTTGGCGGTACGCGTCGTCGGCGCCGTCGAGGTCGCCGCGCGCCCGGCGAACCTCAGCGACCTCGTACCACGCGCCTGCGACCGCGAACACGTCGATGCGCACCATGTCGGTGCACGCCGCCAGCGCCTCCGCCTCGGCCTGTTCCCACGCGCCCTGCAACTGGAGCATGCCCGCCTGGTGCACGCGGCAGATGCCCGGGTACAGCGACGCGACCGGCAGCGGTGAGCACCATCGCGAGGTGGCGTCGGTCCACTCGTGCGCGCGGCGGAGGTCGACGAGCTCGTGGCACGCGTCGAGCAACCCGCAGTAGATCGCACCCGTCCACATCGGTTGCAGACGGTCCGAGAGCGCCGCGAGCATGGCCTCGTCGAGCAGCGAGAGTCCTTCGGGCACGCGCGCCTGCTTCACCAGGACGCGACCCTCGAAGAAGGTTCCGAGCGCGACGAGCGTCTCGTCGTCGAAGCGCCGACCGAGCTCCTGCATCCTCCGGGCGCTCGCACCGGCAGCGTCGAGGTCACTCCCCATGAGCGCGGCCACCTCGAGGTAGAGCGGGTAGCCGTGCTCGGGCCCTTCGTCCTCGTCGGCGAGCAGGCGCAGGGCTCGGGCCTGCCAGCCGTCGGCCTGGGCACCGTCACCCCGCAGACGGAGGAAGATCGCGGTCATGAACGCCGAGAGCGCGGCACGGCGCCCGTTGCCGTCGGCGCGGTGGAGCTCGTAGGCGCGCTGGTAGGCGGCGACGGTTTCGTCGGGACGACCCACCCAGTGCGCGGAGTCGGCCAGCAGATCGATCTGGGCCGCGCTGAGCGACTCGCACGCGCTCAGGGCGTCGTAGGCCTCCTGCCACGCACGTCGTTCGTACGCCTCGAGGCCGGCTTCGAGATCGGGCACGCCGGCCATTCTGGCAGCCGAGTCACGGGATCGGAGACTGGGGATTGCAACGTGCGGTAGACAGACGTCATGGCTGCAGCAACGGTGAAGGGTGTGGTCGCGCTCGCCAAGGGCGCGCCGGTCGAGGTGCGCGACATCGTCGTGCCCGATCCCGGTCCGGGTGAGGCGCGTGTGACGGTGCAGGCGTGCGGCGTGTGCCACACCGACCTCCACTACCGCGAGGGTGCGATCAACGACGACTTCCCGTTCCTCCTCGGGCACGAGGCGGCGGGCGTGGTCGAGTCGGTGGGCGCGGACGTGACGGAGGTCGCGCCGGGCGACTTCGTCGTCCTCAACTGGCGCGCGGTGTGCGGCACCTGTCGCGGCGTGTCGCCGCGGTCGTCCGTGGTACTGCTTCGCCACCTTCAATGCCACCCAGAAGATGACGCTCGCCGACGGCACCGAGCTCAGCCCCGCTCTCGGCATCGGCGCGTTCGCCGAACAGACCCTCGTCGCCGCGGGCCAGGCCACCAAGGTGAACCCCGCGGCCAAGCCCGAGACCGCGGGACTGCTCGGGTGCGGCGTGATGGCCGGGATCGGCGCGGCGATGTACACGGGCGAGGTGGGACGCGGTGACAGCGTCGCGGTGTTCGGGTGCGGCGGGGTCGGCAACGCTGCCATCATGGGCGCGCGGCTTGCCGGCGCCAATCCGATCATCGCGGTCGACATCGATCCGACGAAGCTCGGGTGGGCCGAGGAGTTCGGTGCCACCCACAGGGTCAACTCGCGCGAGACCGACCCGGTCGACGCGATCCGCGCGCTGACCGACGGCAACGGCGCCGACGTCTGCATCGAAGCGGTCGGGCGTCCCGAGGTGCTCGAGCAGGCCTTCTACGCGCGGGACCTCGCGGGCACCGTCGTGCAGGTCGGTGTCCCCGACCCGTCGATGACGATCGAGCTGCCGATGATCGAGTTCTTCGGACGGGGCGGCGCGCTCAAGCCTTCGTGGTACGGCGACTGCCTGCCGTCACGCGACTTCCCGATGCTCATCGACCTGTACCTGTCGGGCCGGCTCGATCTCGACCGCTTCGTCAGCGAGACGATCTCGCTCGACGCGGTGGAGGACGCGTTCCACAAGATGGAGCGCGGCGAGGTGCTGCGCTCCGTCGTCCTGCTCTGACGACCCGCTCCGGCCGTTAGCTCGTCTGTTGGGTCGTGCCGTCGTTGCGCACCAGCAACGGCATGCCGCCGTAGATCGCCATCCCCCGCCACCGGTCGCGGAACAACTCACTCGCGGGGTTGGTGGGCTTGGCCAGTGCGCTGGTGGCGGCGACGTTGCCCCACGCGTCGAGCACGTAGTAGCCGAACGCGGCGCCGAACACCGACACGATGGCGACGTCACGCCCGATGTCGATGTTCCAGTACGGCGTGCTGCCGGCGCCGACCGCGCCGAGCAGCGCGCTGCCGTACTTGGCGATGCCGCCGAGCTTGTCGAGCACGATGTATCCCGCACCGTCGGGCATGACCGCGATCGAGCGGCCGTTGTCGGCGCCGGGCCACGCCGGGTGGTCCAACCCGGCGACCGCGCCGGTGGCGGCCGAGCCGAACTTCAGGATGTTCCCGTCGGCGAGGAGGATCAGGTAGCCCTTGCCGTCGGGCATCATCGCGATCGAGCGCGCGACGTCCTGCCCCGGGTAGAAGCCCATCGACAACGACCCGACGGTCTGCGCCGAGGTGGCCGAACCGAACTTGTGGACCAGGCCGTACTCGTCGAGCACCACGTAGCCCTGGCCGTCGGGCATCGCCGCGACGTCACGGAACCCATCGCTGTCGGCCGGCACCGGTGATCCGAAGAACGGCGCGCCGTTGGACGCGGTGACGACACCGTTGCCGTTGAGCACGTAGGCCCCGCCCCACGGCGTCGTGTCGATCGCGCGCCCGGGCTGGCGGAGGCTCACCGGGCAGGGCCCGGCCGCGGTCGGCGCACCGAACACCAGGCCGTCGGACGGGCACGGGCCCGCTTCGCCACTGTCGGTGAGCATCTGGTTGTAGACGCCGAGCACGACGGTCGCGTAGTTGGGCGCGGTCGCCCAGTTGCCGTTGCCCATGTTGTTCCAGAGCGGCGCCTTGCCCTTGGCGAAGTAGTGGTCGAAGTTGTACGCCGCGGTCGACGGGGTGCTCCCCCACAGCTCGGGTACCGGCGGATCGGGGATCGTGCTGGTGAGCGAGGTGCCGTCGGCGTAGTTGCGGAGGAGTTGCAGCTGCGCCGCGCACACCGGTGAGCGCACTGCTGAACTGGAATCCGTTGCCACACGAGTCGCACACGCCGATGCCGGCGAAGTTGTTGTTGTACGGGCGGACCATCCCGTAGTCGGGGTAGTTGAACCACGCGGTCTCCACCAACGACTGTGCGAATGCGATGTCGCCGCGCACGTTGTAGCGGTTGCCCTCCGTGACGTACATCGTCGCGAGCTGCTGCAGGGTGGCGCCGGTGGCGCGGTACGCGAGCCCGCTGCGCTTCTGGTAGTACGCGACCAACTGCTCGGCCGTGAGGCGCGACTGGCCCATGACCGGCACCACGGCACCCGGCGAGACGTCCGCGGGCGGGGGCGGCGGCGGCGGAGGGGGCGGCGGAGGCGGCGGGAGGCAGCCGGCGAGCGTCACCGCCAGCAGGAGCACGGGCGCGAGGAGGAGCGCAAGACGGGAGCGGCGGTGGGTGCGCATCACGAAGAAGATCGGACCGTCGGGGCTCTGGATTGAGCGAGAGCTGAGCGTACGGGGTTCGCTACCCTGCGCCGGGGATGATCGCCGTCGTCGACTACCGCGCCGGGAACGCACCGAGCGTGCTGTATGCCTTGCAACACCTCGGCTTGCCGGCACGCCTGGTGGACTCGGCCGCCGAGATCGCCACCGCCGAACGCATCATCCTGCCGGGAGTGGGTGCGGCCCGGGCCACCATCGATTCACTGGTCGAACAGGATCTCGTCGGCGCGCTCGAGCGACCGCGTGCCGCGGTGACGGCGTTCCGTTCCTCGGGATCTGCATCGGGCTCCAGGTGCTGTTCGACCACAGCGAAGAGGGCGACACCGACTGCCTGGGCTGGGTGCCCGGCCAGGTGCGCCGGTTCCCCGCCACCGGGCGGGTTCCCCAGATCGGCTGGAACCGGGTGCGGTTCACCCGCGACCACCCGCTCGCGCCCCGTCGTGAGGATGGCGGCGCTGCCGACGAGGGCCACTTCTACTTCGTGAACTCCTACTACTGCGATCCCACCGATCCCGCCGACGCCCTCGGCCTCACCGACTACACGGTCGAGTTCTGTTCGGTGGTCGCGCGCGGGAACGTCGTCGCCACGCAGTTCCACGCCGAGAAGAGCGGACCGCTCGGGTTGTCGCTGTTGCGCGCGTTCTCCACGTGGGATCCGACGGGAGATCCGGCGTGCTGACCAAGCGGCTCATCGCCTGCTTCGACGTCGTGAACGGGCGCGTCACCAAGGCGCAGCAGTTCCAGGACAACATCGACGTCGCGCCGGCGGAGGAGCTCGCGCAGCAGCTCTACGCCGACCAGATCGACGAGATCGTCTTCTACGACATCAAGGCCAGTGCCGAGAAGCGCAAGATCGACCTCGACACCGTGCGGCGCGTCGCGCACCACGTGTTCGTGCCGTTCACCGTCGGCGGTGGCATCCGCGACGTCGACGACATGTTCGCGGTGCTCAAGGCCGGCGCGGAGAAGATCAGCGTCGATTCGATGGCGGTGCGGAACCCCGAGATCATCCGCGACGGTGCACGCGCGTTCGGACGGCAGTGCGTGGTACTGAGCACGCAGGTGAAGCACGTCGGCATCCGCGACGGCATCCCGAGCGGTTACGAGGTGTTCATCGACGGCGCGCGCCTGGCCACCGGGCTCGACGCGCTCGACTGGGTGCAACGCGGCGAAGAGCTCGGCGCGGGCGAGATCGTGGTGAACAGCATCGATCGCGACGGCACCGCGTCGGGATACGACATCGACATCACGCGCGCGGTCGCCGACGCGGTGAACGTCCCCGTGATCGCATCGGGCGGAGCGGGGACCGTCGACCACATCGCCGACGGCCTCACGGCGGGCGGCGCGCAGGCCGCCATCATCAGCTCGATCCTCTACTCGCCCCGCCTCGACCGCAACGTCGGTGTGCGCGAGCTCAAGACCGGACTCGCCGAGCGCGCCGTCCCGATGAGGCCGTACCTCTAGACGACCGGCTAGCTGTAGGCGGGGAGGCCGGTCCACTCGATGACGGGGGCGTCGGCCCAGAGCCGGTCGAGGTCGTAGAACGCGCGCGTCTCCCCGAGGAACACGTGCACGATGACGTCGCCGTAGTCCATGAGCACCCATGTCGCATCGTCGAGTCCCTCGACGCTGCGCGGGCTCTCCTCGTCGGACAGCTTGAGCGCGAGCTCGACCTCGTCGACGATCGTGCGCACGAGCCGGGTGTTGCTCGCGCTGACGAGCACGAACGCCTCGGCGATCGAGAGGATGTCGCCGACGTCGAGGACGACGATGTCCTCGCCCTTCTTGTCGTCGGCGGCGTGCGCGGCGATCCCGGCTCGGCGGTGAGCGTCGGAGACCTGACCCTTCGACGAGGACGCGTCGGAGGCCGGCGAGGGGGTCAAGCGGCGGGCTCCGAGGTCATCTCTGGTCAGTGTAGAGGCCCCGCCGGTGGATCTCGCGCACGACTTCCGGGGGCACGAGGCCGTCGATCGGGCGCCCCTCGTGCAGACGAACCCGCAGATCGGTCGACGAGATGTCGAGGCGCGGGATGGAGACCCGCTCGACCCGCCAGCCGGGTCCGGGCGGCTCGGAGTGCACGTCGCCGGCCCGTTCCACGACCACGACGGTGGCGAGGTGGCGGGTCTCGTCGAGCCGGCGCCAGGTCGGCATGTTGGCGACCGCGTCGGCCCCGAGGACGAGGAACAGCTCTCGACCCGGTGCCGACAGCGCCTCGAGCGTGTCGGCGGTGACGGAGGCCTCGCCGCGCTCGATCTCGATCGCCGACGCCTCGATGCCGTCGAGCTCCTCGACCGCGGTGGCGGCCAGGGCGAGACGATCGGTGGCATGGGCCACGACGCGGCCGCGCTTCTGCCACGGGTCACCGGCGACGACGAGCAGCACGCGGTCGAGCCCGAGCTGGGCGCGCGTCTCGGTCGCCACCACCACGTGCCCGGCGTGGACGGGATCGAACGTGCCCCCGAACACGCCGAGCCGCTCCCCCGTCATCGGCGGGAGTCTACGGGGGTGTCGTGTCTTCACCCGGGCGAAACATTCGCGTCATCTGCCCTCGTAGCATCGTGGTCGTGAGCGATGCCTCCGAGTCGGCCACGCACGTCCTCATACGGGTCTGGCTCCCCGACCGTCCCGGTGCGCTCGGCCTCGTGGCGTCGCGCATCGGTGCGGTCGACGGCGACATCGTCGGCATCGACGTGCTCGAGCGCGGCGACAACGTCGCGGTCGACGAGTTCGCGGTGTTGTTGCGCAAGTCGGTGGCGATCGATCTCCTCGTCCGCGAGATCGAGGAGGTCGACGGCGCGAGCGTCGAGCAGGTGCGCACCATCGACCACTTCCCCGACCCACGTCTCGACGCGCTCGCCTCCGCCACCGCGCTGTGCGCGGCGGACAGCATCGACCGCCTCCACCGCACACTCGTGGAGCACATCCAGGACGAGTTCACCGCCGACTGGAGTGCGCTGCTACGCGACGCCACGCTGCTCGCGTCGGCTGGTGACGCCACCCCCGACGCGTCGGTGCTCGAAGCGCTCGTGACCGGTACCGCGGCGTCGCCACGCGTCGCCGACGGCACCACCGGCCCCGACGACCTCGCGGGTCGCGTCACTCCCCGACCACGGCGCCGCGTTGCTCATGGGACGCGACGGGCGCGCGTTCCGGCGGCGGGAGCGCGCGCAGCTGAACGCGCTCGCCGGCATCGCCGACCGCACCTGGGCGTTGCTGAACTGACTCCTGGGTAACGTCCGACCATGGCGTCGGTGGCGGTGGTCGTGTTCACCCGCGATCTCCGCGTCGACGACCACCCGGCGCTCGCGCGCGGCCCGGGAGGCGGACCAGGTGCTGCCGCTGTTCGTCTTCGACGACACCATCCTCGGCGGCAGCTACAACCGGCCCAACCGCACCGGGTTCCTGCTGGAGTCGCTCCACGATCTCGACGACACGCTCCGCGCCCTGGGAGGCGCGCTGGTCGTGCGGCGCGGCGAGTGGGTGCGTGAGGTCACAGGCGTCGCGGAGCGTGTGGGCGCGGCGTCGGTGCACGTCAGCGACGACGTGAGTGGGTACGCGCACGCGCGACTCGATCGCCTCGCCGACGCGGTGTCGGTCGCGGTCGAGCGCGCACGCCGGGGGTCACGGTCATACCGCCGGGCGCCATCACGCCCGGCGACCGCAACGCACCCGGTACCGACCACTACAAGGTGTTCACGCCCTACTACCGGCGCTGGTCGGAGGTGCGCCGGCGCCACGTGGTGCCGGCCCCGGCGCCGGGTGGTCCTCCCCGAGGGCGTCGATCCGGGTGCCCTGCCCGAGCTCACCGACCTCGTCCGTGGCGCACGGTCGCCCGATGTCGTCCCGGGCGGTGCGGGAGCCGGGCACGCACGGCTCGAGAGGTGGATCGACCAGGGCCTGCGGGGCTACGCCGACCACCACGACGATCTGCCCGGCGACGCAACGTCTCGCCTGTCGCCCTACCTGCACTTCGGGTGCCTCTCACCCCTCGAGGTGCTGCGCGTCGCCGCGCACCACCAGGGCGAGGGTCCCGACGCGTTCGTGCGTCAACTCTGCTGGCGGGACTTCTACGCGCAGATCCTCGCCGACCGTCCCGACGCCGCGTGGTCCGACTACGTGGACCGCGGCGAGCGCTGGCGCGACGATCCCGAGGCCGAACGGGCGTGGAAGGAGGGGCGCACCGGCTACCCCGTCGTCGACGCGGCCATGCGCCAACTGCAGGCGGAAGGCTTCGTGCACAACCGGGCCCGCATGGTGGTGGCGTCGTTCCTGACCAAGGACCTCGCCCTCGACTGGCGCATCGGGGCCCACCACTTCCTCGATCTCCTCGTCGACGGCGACCTCGCCAACAACAACCTCAACTGGCAGTGGGTCGCCGGCACCGGCACCGACACCAACCCGCACCGCGTGTTCAACCCGACGGTGCAGGGTCAGCGCTTCGATCCTGACGGCGACTACGTCCGCCGGTACGTCCCCGAGCTCCGGGCGGTGAAGGACGGCACCGTCCACGACCCCGCCCCCAAGGTCCGCCGCGCGTACGACTACCCCGACCCCATCGTCGACCACCGCGAGGCCATCGCCGAGTACAAGGAACGGCACGCCCGCCAGTAGTCGGGAACATGCGTCACAGTGACGGAACTGTTCCGCAACTTTGACGCAGGAACGGTGTGGGTTGGGGATCAGCCGTCGGCGATGGTGCCGACGAACTGGGTGAGCTGGCGGAGGTTGCGACACTCGAACACGCCGTCGCAGTACTTGCCGTACTCGGAGACGATCGAGTCACCGGTGTCCCAGTAGCCGCGCGGTTCGGGGTCGAGCCAGTACACGTGCCGACCGCGCTTGCGCATCTCGTCGACGACCCACGCTTCCGACGCGTGGTAGTTGTTCCGCGCGTCGCCCAACAGGATGATCGACGTCTTCTGCGTGATCTCGTGGAAGTGGCGGTGGTGCCAGGTCTCGAACGCGTGGCCGTAGTCGGAGTGGCCGTCGACCCAGATCACGTCGGCCTCGGTGTTCACCCGCTGCACGGCGTCGGTGACGTCCTCGGATTCCTGGAAGAAGCGCGTGACCTCGTCGATGCCGTCGATGAACACCCACGACCGCACCTTCGAGAACTGGCTCGCCATCGCGTACACGAACTGCAGCGTGAAGCGGGCGAAGCTCGCCACCGACCCCGAGATGTCGGCAACCACCATGATCTCGGGCTTCGACGGATGCGGGTTCTTGAACTTCGGGTCGGCGGGCACACCGCCGTACGACAACGACTCGCGGATGGTCTTGCGGAAGTCGAGGTGCCCGCGGTGGCGGCGGCGGCGGCGCTGCGCGAGCCGGGCTGCCATCGCCCGCGTGAGCGGGTACACGGCCTGCTGCAGCGCCAGCATCTCCTCGCGCGACGCGTGCATGAACTCGATGTCCTCGGGGAGGGGCTTGCGCAGTGTGCGCGCCATCGCCTCGACGCCGCGGTCGGCCACGAGCCGACGACGGATCTCCTCCTCGATGAGCTCCCGCAGCTCCTTGAGCCGCGCCTGGTACTCCTCGTGGGCGAGCCGGTCGGCCAGCTCACCCTCCTCGACCTCCCCCCGCTCGCGGGCCTCGCTCATGAGGCGCGCCTGCAGGTCGTCGAGGTCGAGTTGCCGGAGCGTGCGGTACAGGTAGTAGGTCCCGCCGACGGGACGACCCGGCTCCATGCCCGCGAACTGCTGAACAGCAGCCGCGGCGAGCCGGCGGAGCGCGTCACGGTCCATCGTCTGCAGCGCGTTCATCAGCATCGCGATGAGCTCTTCGCGCGACATCGGGGTGCCGCCGGCGCCGCCCTGGGCCTGACCGTCCTGGAGCGCGCCTTCCTCCTCGGAGTCACCGAGGGCGTCGTCCTCGTGCTGCACGCCCTCGCTGAACAGCGAGAAGTACACCTCGAAGACGGTCTCGAACGCCTTCTGGTGACGGTGGTGCTTGACCAGCGTGGCGCTGAGCACCGACTTGAACATCTCGCGGTCGTCGATCGGGATGTGCTCGATCGCACGCATGGCGTCGAGGTTCTCCGTCATCGACACCGGCAGACCGGCGGTGCGCAGCTCGTGGACGAACCCCTGGAGGACGTCGAGGAGCGAAAGCGACGCCCCGGGGGGCGGTGCAGCGCCCGAAACGTGCGCCGTGCTCAGCTCAGACCGCCGCGTCGGGCACCTGCAGCTCCTTGCGAGCCTTGGTGATGTCGGACTGGTACTTGAGCAGCACGTGCAGCGTCTCGCCGATCACGGTGGGATCGATGTCACCCTTGCCGAGGTAGAGCAGCGTGCGCGCCCAGTCGATGGTCTCGGAGATCGACGGCGCCTTCTTCAGCTCGAGCGCGCGGATCGAGCGCACGACGCGCGCGATCTGGTCGGCGAGGTGCTCGTCGACCTCGGGCACGCGCACCCGCACGATCTCCTTCTCCCGCTCGATGTCGGGATAGTCGATGTGCAGGTAGAGGCACCGCCGCTTGAGCGCTTCCGACAGCTCGCCGCGTGTTGTTCGACGTGAGCAGCACGATCGGGCGCTGCTGGTTGCCGACGATGGTGCCGAGCTCGGGGATCGACACCTGGAAGTCGGAGAGCACCTCGAGCAGCAGCGCCTCGGTCTCGATCTCGACCCGGTCGACCTCGTCGATGAGCAGGACGACCGGCTCCTCGGATCGGATCGCCTCGAGCAGCGGACGGGTGAGCAGGAACGGTTCCGAGAAGATGTCGGACTCGACGTCCTCCCACTCGGAGTCGTGGCCCTTGTCGACCTGGATCCGCAGCAGCTGCTTCTTGTAGTTCCACTCGTAGAGGGCCTTGGCCTCGTCGAGACCCTCGTAGCACTGGAGGCGGATCAGACGGGCGCCGGTGACCTCGGCGATGCCCTTGGCCAGCTCGGTCTTGCCCACGCCGGCCGGGCCCTCGACCAGCACCGGCTTCTCCAACCGGTCGGCAAGGAACACGACACCCGAGATGCCGGGATCGGCGAGGTAGTCGGCCTCCCGCAGGCGGGCGGTGACGTCATCGACCGATGCGAATCGTTCAGCCATGAGCGTGTGGTCTAGTCGCGGATCTGGCCGTCGCCCCACACGACGTACTTGTAGGTGGTGAGCTCGCGCAACGCCATGGGGCCGCGAGCGTGGAGCTTCTGGGTGCTGATGCCGATCTCGGCGCCGAAGCCGAACTCGGCACCGTCGGTGAAGCGGGTCGGACGCGTTCACGACGACGGTGCCGGCGTCGACCGCGTCGGTGAAGCGCCCCGCCGCCGCGAGGTCGCGGGTGAGGATGGCCTCGGTGTGGCCGGAGCCGAACCGGTTGACGTGGTCGATGGCGGCGTCGAGCGATGGCACCACCGCGACGCTCATCTTGAGCGCGAGGAACTCGCGGCCGAAATCTTCGTCGGTCGCCTCGCCCATGTCGGGCACACGGGCCGCGCGCCGGCGTCGCCGACCAGCTCGACGCCCTCCTCGACCAGCGCAGCGGCAACCGCGGGGAGGAAGGTGTCGGCGACCGACTCGTGCACCACGAGCGACTCGGCGGCGTTGCAGACGCTCGGGCGCTGGGTCTTGGCGTTGACCACGATGTCGAGCGCGCCGTCGAGGTCAGCGGATGCGTCGACGTAGACGTGGCAGTTGCCGTCACCGTCGATGATGACGGGAACGGTCGCGTGGTCACGGATGCTCTGGATCAGCGCCGGACCGCCGCGCGGGATGAGGCAGTCGACGACGTCGGTGAGCTGCATGAGCTCGACTGCGGCCTCGTGGCGCACGTCGTCGACGAGCAGCACCGCGTCGGCGGGGAGTCCGGCCTTGGTGAGCCCGTCGCGCAGCGCGTCGGCGATGGCCAGGTTCGACCGCAGTGCACCCGCCGACCCGCGCAGGATGGCGACGTTGCCCGACTTGAGGCAGATGCCGGCGGCGTCGCTGGTGACGTTGGGCCGGTTCTCGTAGATGATCGCGACGACCCCGAGGGGGACACGGCGGCGCTCGATCCTCAGACCGTTGGGCCGGCGCCACCCGTCGAGCACCTCGCCGATCGGATCGGGCAGCGCGGCGACGGCACGGAGACCGTCGGCCATCCCCGCGATGCGCGCGTCGGTGAGGCGCAGCCGGTCGAGGGGTCCGGGCTCGAGGCCGGCGGCCTCCGCCGCCTCGACGTCGACGCGGTTCGCCGCCAGCAGGTCGGCGGAGCGCTCCTCGAGCAGGTCGGCGGCCGCGAGGAGGGCGGCGTCCTTGTCGGCGGTCGCGGCCGACGCGAGCCCGGCCGACGCCGCCTGCGCCCGCCGCCCGAGCTCGGCGACGGGAGTGGGCGAGGACATGGCTCGGGATTCTACGCCCGAGCCCCGCCGAGCCGCCCTGCCGTTCCTGCGTCGCTACGGCGCGATAGTTCGCCCACGACGACGCCGGAACGAGGGCGCGGAGGGCAGAAGGCGGATTCGGGAGGGGTGAGGCCGTGTCGCCCACCAGCCGCGCTTCCCGATTGGGGCGCTGCGGCCGGGGCGACCCGGCCTCACCTTCCTCCCGCTCCTCGCCGACTGTCGAAGCCCCCGAAAGGACTCTCCCCCCGCCAGCCGACGACGAGCTCGTGAGGCAAGAGTGTGACGGAAGGAGGCCCCTCGCGCAAGGGCGGGTGCGGAAAAGTCCCGGTCAGGGGACGATCACGTCGGGAGGACCACCAGGTCGTCGCGGTGGACGACCTCGTGCGGCAACCCGTCGTCGAGCTCGGAGGTCTGACGGCCGGCGACCCGTCGCAGCACGGCTGCGGGGTACCTGACCAGCCCTTTCGCGAACGGGACGCCGGAGCCGTCGACGATCTCGACCGCATCGTCGGCGTCGAACGCGCCCTCCACGTCCCGCACCCCGGCCGGGAGCAGGGACCGGTGCTGCTCGCAGAGGGCCCGGCGGGCACCGTCGTCGACCACGACCCGGCCGGCCGCACCCCGGGCGAAGGCGATCCAGACCTTGCGGCTCGACAACCGCACACCCCGGGGCGGGAACGCCGTACCCACGGGCCGCCCGGCGATGGCGCCGACGACCACGTCGGGAGCGTCGGCCGCCGCGATCACGGCCCGCACCCCTGACCAGGCGGCGATCTTCGCGGCCGCGAGCTTGGTCGCCATGCCGCCGCTCCCCCGCTCCGTACCCTGGCCACCGGCCAGCGCCTCGAGCGCGGCGTCGACCTCCACGATCTCCTCGATGAGCGACGCGTCGGCGTCGAGCCGAGGATCCGCGGTGAAGAGGCCGGCGGTGTCGGTGAGCAGCACGAGCAGATCGGCGGCGACGAGGTGCGACACCAGTGCGGAGAGGAGGTCGTTGTCGCCGTAGCGGATCTCGTCGTCGGCGACGGTGTCGTTCTCGTTGACGACCGGCACCACGCCGAGATCGAGCAGGCGCCGCAGTGTCTCGCGACGTGGAGGTACTGGCTGCGCATGCCGAAGTCGTGGGGCGTGAGCAGCACCTGCCCCGCGAGCAGACCGTGCGCGCCGAGCATGGCGCCGATCCGTTCGAGCAGCCGCGGCTGCCCGACCGCCGCGACCGCCTGCAACGTGCCGATGTCGGTGGGACGGGTCGTCATGCCCAGCGCAGGGAGGCCGGCCGCGATCGCACCCGAGCTCACCAGCACGACCTCGTGCCCGGTGGCGCGCGCGGCCGCGATCTCGCGACACAGCTTCAACAGCGAGGCGTCGTCGATCTCCCCCGCGGGTGAGGTGATCGACGACGTGCCCACCTTCACCACGACGGTCGACATCAGCCGACCCCACGTCGACGTCGCGTCGTCGTCGCGTTCATCCGATCCCCTCGACGTAGTCGAGCTCGACCGGACCGATGCGCACGACGTCGCCTTCGCGCGCACGCGCGCGTGCGAGCGCCCGTTCGACGCCCATCGTCCGCAGCCGGTGCTGCACGTACTCCATCGCCTCGAGGTTGGTGAGGTCGGCCATGGCCACGACGCGCTCGGCGTTGCGACCGGCGACGCGCCATGCGCCGTCGTCGTCGCGCAGAACGCTGAACCCCTCGTCCACGGGCCGGAGCAGCACGAAGGGCTCGGGGTCGGGTTCGGCGGCGCGGGCCCCGCTGATCAGCGTGCCGAGACGACCGAGGAACTCGTCGAGGCCCTGGCGGGTGACGGCGGAGAGCTCGACGCAGTCCGCTTCGGCGAACGCGTCGTCGAGCTCGAAGAAGGCGACGTCGGCCTTGGAGCCCACGACGAGGCGGGGCCGGTCGAGCAGGTCGGGACGGTAGCGACCCAGCTCGTCGAGCAGGATCCGCGCCTGCTCCTCGGGCGGCCGTTCGTCGACCGGCGCCAGGTCGAGCAGCAGGACCAGGACCCGGGCCCGCTCCACGTGGCGGAGGAACTCGTGACCCAGGCCCTTCCCCTCCGCGGCACCTTCGATCAGGCCGGGGATGTCGGCGACGACGTACTCGTGGTCGCGGAAGCGCACCACGCCGAGGTTGGGTTCGAGGGTGGTGAAGGGGTAGTCGGCGATCTTGGGCTTCGCCGCGCTCACCGCCGCGATCAGGGTGGACTTCCCGGCGTTCGGGAACCCGACGAGCGCGGCGTCGGCCAGCAGCTTCACCTCGAGCCGCAGCCAGTGCTCCTCGCCGTACTCGCCCTGCTCGGCGAAGCCGGGGCACGCCGCCGCGTTCGAGAGGAACCGGGCGTTCCCGCGGCCGCCCCGTCCCCCGTGGGCAGCGAGGTAGCGGTCGCCATGGCGCACGAGGTCGGCGAGCAATTCGCCGCCGCGCGTCTTCACCTGGGTGCCCTCGGGCACCGACACGACCAGGTCGGTTCCGCTCGCGCCGTGGCGCTTGTTGCCCGAGCCGTGCTTGCCCGACTCGGCCCGCCGGTGCGGATGGTCGCGGAACGCGAGCAGCGACGCGACGTTGCGGTCGGCCTGCAGGTACACGTCGCCGCCCGAGCCGCCGTCACCGCCGTCGGGCCCACCCTTGGGGACGTGCGCCTCGCGCCGGAACGACACCGCGCCCGCGCCGCCGTCGCCGCCGCGCAGGTTGACCTGGACGAGGTCGACGAACGACGACATGTGACCAGCCTAGGAACCCGACCTCCCGAACATCTCGGACTTCACCCCCGTCGGGGTACGTCAACCTTGAGATGTTCGGAGGAAGGAGGTTCTATTCGCCGGAGGAGGGGACGATGTCGACGAGCTTGCGGCCCTTGCGGAAGCCGAACTTCACCGTGCCGTTCGCGGTGGCGAACAGGGTGTCGTCGCTGCCCTTGCCGACGTTCTCGCCGGGGTGGAACCGCGTGCCCCGCTGGCGCACGATGATCGTGCCCGCGTGCACCTCGGTGCCGCTGTAGACCTTCACTCCGAGCCGCTGGGCGTTGGAGTCACGACCGTTCCGCGAGGAGGCCGCGCCCTTCTTCTTCGACATGGCTGCGCGCTCCTACTTCTTCGCGCCGGCGGGCGTGATGCCGACGATCTCGATGACCGAGAGATCCTGGCGGTGGCCATAGCGGCGGCGGTTGTTGCTCTTGGGCTTGTAGGTGAAGCCGTCGATCTTGGGGCCCCGGGTGGCGCCGACGACGCGGGCCTTCACCACGGCACCGTCGAGCTGTGCGGGCGTGGCCAGCACGGTTTCGCCGTCGACCACGAGGACGGGCGCGAGCTCGACCTCGCTGCCGTCGTCGAGACCGAGGCGCTCCACCTCGAGCTGCTCACCGGCCTCGACCTTGTACTGCTTCCCACCGGTGCGAATCACTGCATACATAAGGCGACGATGCTACTCCATCGACCGCAGGAGAGTTTCGTCGAGGACGAACCCCCGGCCGTGACAGGTGGTGCAGATCTCGCTGAAGGACTCCACCAGGCCCTCGGAGATCCGCTTGCGGGTCATCTCGACCAGCCCCAGCTCCGACATCTCGAACGCCTGGGTGCGGGTCTTGTCGCGGGCCAGCGCGTCGCGGAACACCCGCATGGTCTCGTCGCGGTTGGCCTTGATCTCCATGTCGACGAAGTCGATCACGATGATGCCGCCGATGTCGCGCAGCCGGAGCTGGCGGGCGACTTCCTCGGCGGCCTCGAGGTTGTTGCGGAACACCGTCTCCTCGAGGTTCGACTTGCCGACGTTCTTGCCGGTGTTGACGTCGATGACGGTGAGCGCCTCGGTGCGCTCGATGATGAGCGAGCCGCCCGACGGCAGCCACACCTTCCGGTCGAGCGCCTTCAACAGCTGCTCGGAGATGTGGAACCGCTCGAAGATCGGGAGGCCCTCCTCCTCGGTGTCGTAGAACTCGACCCGATCGGCGAGCTCGGGCGTGATCGCCTCGACGTAGCCGCGGATCTCCTCGTAGAGGGCACGGTCGTTGATGACGATCCCGCGGTACTCCTTGGTGAACTCCTCGCGGATGCGGCGCATCACGAGGTCGGGCTCCTGGTACAGCAGCTTCGCCTGCTTCGACGCGCCGGCCAGCGTGGAGATCTGCTCCCACTGACCGCGGAGGCGACGGACGTCGCGCTCGAGCTCGTCCTGGGTCGCGCCCTCCGCCGCGGTGCGCACGATGAGACCGGCGTCGTTCGGGCGGATGCCGTCGAGCACCTTGCGCAGACGCTTGCGCTCGTCGTCGGGGAGGCGCTTGGAGATGCCGTAGGTCTCGGGCTCGTTGGGCACCATCACGAGGAAGCGCCCGGCGAGGCTGACCTCCTGCGTGAGGCGCGCACCCTTGTGCGCGATCGGGTTCTTGGTCACCTGCACGGTGATCATCTGCCCGTTCTTCAGCGCCCGTTCGATCTTCGGCTTGTTGCCGCCCTCGAGGTCGGCCTTGTCGAAGGCGACGTCACCGCGGTAGAGCACGCCGTTCTTGGGCGTGCCGATGTCGATGAACGCGGCCTCCATGCCCGGGAGCACGTTCTGCACCCGGCCGTAGTAGATGTTGCCGTCGATCGACTCGTTGCCGGTCGGCGTGGCGAGGCTGTGCTCGACCAGGCTCCGGCCCTCGAGCACCGCGATGTGGGTGTGGCCACCTTCGAGCACGTGGACGCACATCAGGTAGCGCCCCGCCGGGCGTCCCTTGCGGGTACGACCGCGACGTCGCTCCAGCACGTCGTCGTCGAGCTCGGCTGCGGGCTCGTCGTTGACGCCGAGGTCGGCCCGCACCACGTCGCCGGCCGGCTTCGACTGCTGACGGCCGCCGCCACCGCCGCCACCGCCGCCGCCGGGCGTCGTCCCCGCGCCGGCGCCACCCGCGGCGGTACCGCCCGCCCCGCCGCGACCGCGTCCGCGACCACCACGGCGGCGACGCCGCTTCGGTGCCGCGGTGCCGTCGCCCTCGGGCGCGCGCCGCGGTTGCCGCCGTTGCCACTGTTCCGGCCGTTGCCGCGCCGTTCCCGCCGTTCCCGCCGTTGCGACCGTTCCCGCCGTCGCCGCTCTCGCCCGCAGGCGTCGCGGGCGCGGGACGCGAGTCGCCGATCCGGGGCTTCGCCGCCTCCGATGAATCGGCGGCCCGGCTCTCGCCGACGCGCGGCTTCGGTGTGTCGCGGGGTGTGTGCGTGAGCCCGGCTTCTTCCAAGGCGACGTCGGCGACGTCGTCGGTGGTCATGCCGCGGTCGGCGGCGGCGTCGGTGTAGTCCTCGCCGACATCGGGCCCGTCATCGAGCCCGTCGTCGAGCCCGTCGTCGAGCTCGTCGTCGTCCACGTCGGTGTCAGCCGCGCCGTCGGGCCCTGCCCCGCCGGTACCCGTGCCGGGCTTGCGCCGGTTGCGGCCGCCACGCGAACCGCGCCGGCGGCGCCGCTTGGGCGCGCCCGACGGATCGGTGCCGTCGGCGGACGGACCGCCCTCGCCGTTGCGGCGAGCGGCGTCAGGAGCGGACGGTGCGGATGAAGCGGATTCGGCGGGCGAATCGTTGTTACCGGGTGCAGGTGCGGGTGTGGGCGTCGGCTCCAGTGTGGGAGCCGGTCGGCCCGGACCGCCGGTCGAGCTGGCGGTGTCGCCGGAGGCGACAGTCGCCTCCGGGGTCGTCTCGTCGGACATCGGTTCCTTCTCTCATGATGCGCTCGTCTCGAGGACGGGCGCGAACGCGTCGGCTTCCAGCGGCTCCAGCCGCGCGCCGCCGCGTTCGATCCATTGGGATGTTCTCAGTGCGCGGTGCTCGGTGAGGCCGACGCCGACGAACGAGTCGAGGGCGTCGAGGACCTCACGGGTTCGGGCACCGCGGGATTGCGTCAACAGGGTGAGCTCGAGCACGGGTGCATCGTCGTCGTGCACGACCTCGATGTTGCGGATCGCGGGACGGAGATCGTCCACACTCTCCTTGCCTTTGCGGGTGCGGGTCACGAGCAGCTCGTCGGACGCCAGGGCGCGCGACGCAGCAGTCTCGAGCACTGCATCCGGGACGGGCCGGCCGAGACCGTCGATGGTCTCGACCCGGTACTGGACTTCGGTGATCGATTCCTGGAGGGCGGGGGCTCGTTCGACGAGCCGGACCGCGCCGGTGGCGGGCATGCCCTCGGGCAGCGCGGGGGTGAGGCGCTCGGCGAGGACGGCGGTGTCGACGGAGTCGGTCAGCTCGACGTCGAGGTACTCGGCGTCGCTCTCGTGACCGACCGACAGGGCCAGCCCGAAGCTCACCTTGGGACGGGGCGAGAAACCCTCGGTGAACGCGAGCGGGAGCTGTTCGATGCGGAAGGCCCGTTCGAGCGCGCGGGCGACGTCGCGCGCGGAGATGAAGCGCACCTTGCCCCGCTTGGCGAAGCGGATGCGCACGGGGAAGCCCGAGTCGCCCCTCATCGTCGGCCCAACTCGACCGGCACCGACACGCCGCCGAACGGGCTGGCCTCGGAACCGAAGGCGAGACCCTGCCCGGTGCCCTGGCTGCCGCCCGCGGGTGGGACCGCGGAGGCCACCACGTGCTCGAGCGCGTAGTCGGTGCACACCCCACAGTCGTAGCAGGGGGTCCAGCGACAGTCGGGGAGCCCGTGCGCGGCCAGGGCCGCCTGCCAGTCGTCCCAGAGGAAATCGCGGTGCAGACCGGCGGCGATGTGGTCCCACGGGAGGATCTCGTCGGCGGTGCGGTGCCGGGTGACGTACCAGTCGGGGTCGAGGCCCTCGGCGGCCATGGCGTCGAGCCAGCGGTCGAGCACGAAGCGCTCGCTCCACTCCTGGAACGTCCCGCCCGCGCGCCAGACCCGCTCGATGACCCGGCCGATGCGACGGTCGCCACGCGACGCGATGCCCTCCGCGTACGTCGCCGAGGGATCGTGCCAGCGCACCTGCGCGCCCGACTTGCGGAGGTCGTCGCGGATCAGGTGCACCTTGCGCTGCAACTCGGCCGCGCCGTTCTGGCCGAACCACTGGAACGGCGTGTGCGCCTTCGGCACGAACCCGCCGACCGACGCGGTCGCGCTCGCCTTCTTCGTGTACTTGCGCCCGATCTTCACGACCTCGCGCGCGAGGTGCGCGATCCCGAGCGTGTCCTCGTCCATCTCGGTGGGCACACCGATGAGGAAGTAGAGCTTCACCCGCTGCCAGCCCTGCGAGTAGGCACCCTCGACCGCGGCGTACAGGTCGTCGTCGGTGATGAGCTTGTTGATCACCTGACGCACCCGCCACGTACCGCCCTCGGGCGCGAACGTGAGCCCGGTGCGGCGCACCTTCTGGATCTCGCTGGCGAGGCCGACGGTGAACGCGTCGACGCGCAACGACGGCAGCGACAGCCCGACGTTGCCGCAACCCTGCTGCTCGTTGACGAGACCGGCGACCAGGCCGTCGATCCCCGAGAAGTCGGCGGTGGACAGCGACGTGAGCGCGACCTCGTCGTAGCCGGTGCGGCGCAGGCCCTCGGTGACCATCGTGCGCACCTGGTCGGCCGGTCGCTCGCGCACCGGCCGGGTGATCATCCCCGCCTGGCAGAAGCGACACCCGCGCGTGCACCCGCGGAAGACCTCGACGTTGAGTCGGTCGTGCACCACCTCGATCAGCGGTACGAGCTGCTGCTTCGGGTAGGGCCACTCGGCGAGGTCGGCGACGGTGCGCTTGTCGACCCGGTCGGGCACGTCGGGGAAGCGCGGCTGCACCGACGCGATGAACTGGCCGTCGTACTCGACCTCGTACATCGCCGGGACGTAGACGCCAGGGATGGTGGCGAGCTCGCGCAGCACGCCCTCGCGGGCGGTGCGGCCGGAGCGCTTCCACGCCCCCACCACCTCGGTGATCTCGCCCACCGCCTCCTCGCCGTCGCCGATGACGAACGCGTCGACGAAGTCGGCCATGGGCTCGGGGTTGAACGCGCAGTGTCCGCCCACCACCACGAGGGGGTGCTCGGGGCGACGGTCCTCGGCCCGCACCGGGACGCCGGCGAGGTCGAGGCACTCGAGCACGTTCGTGTAGACGAGCTCGGCGGCGAGGCCGAAGGCGAGCACGTCGAAGTCGCCCGCCGCGTGGTGGGTGTCGACCGAGAAGAACGGGACGCCCTGGGCGCGCATCTCCGCGTTCATGTCGATCCACGGCGCGTAGGCGCGCTCGGCCACCGCGTCGTCACGCTCGTTGAGGATCTCGTAGAGGATCTGGAGCCCCTGGTTGGGTAGCCCGATCTCGTACGTATCGGGGTAGACGAGGAGCCAGGAGGTGCTGGACGGCCGGTGCTCCGGCCGGAGGCTGCCCCGCTCCATCCCGATGTAGCGAGCAGGCTTCTCGACCCTGGCCAGTAGGGGCTCGACCCTCGGCCACAGGTTTGACATTTGTGGTGACTCTACCAGAGCGCCGGTTTTCCACAGGCGCTCGCACCCCTCCAACGTTCCTGCGTCGAAGAAGGGCGATTGTTCGCCCACTTTGACGCAGAAACGGGGCCGCGCGTCCTATTCGAACCTTCGCATCGAGACGTTGGCGACGAGACCGGTGCAGGCGAGGGTCGTGATGAGCGACGAGCCGCCGTAGCTCATGAAGGGCAGCGGGATGCCGGTGACCGGCATGATCCCCATGGTCATGCCGATGTTCTCGAACATCTGGAACGCGAGCATCGCCAGGACCCCGACGCAGATGAGCGTGCCGAAGAAGTCGCGGGCGAGCCGGGCGGTTCGCCAGGTGCGCCACATGACGATGGCGAAGAGCATCAGGAGCACGGCGCCACCGAAGAAGCCGAGCTCCTCCCCCACCGACGTGAAGATGAAGTCGGTGTGCTGCTCGGGGACGAAGCCCCCCTGGGTCTGGGAGCCCTCCAGGTAGCCCTCGCCGGTGGTGCGCCCGTGGGCGATCGACTGCGTCGACTGCTTCTGGTTGTACGCCGTGCCCTGGCTGGTGCCGCTCTCGGGATCGAGGAACACGGTGAGCCGATCGAGCTGGTACTGCTTGAGCAGCCCGAGCCCCACGACTGCGTACACGCCGGTCACCGCGAGGAGCCCGAGCACCACGAGCTGCTTCCCGTTCACGCCGGCCACCGCGAGGATCGCCACGATGATCACCGCGAGGACCATCACCGTCCCGAGGTCGGGCTGCAGGAGCACCAGACCGATGGGCACGCTCACGAGCCCGATGATCACGGTGAGGCGCCAGGCGTCGATCTCGCCGCGGTAGTGGTTGCAATAGCCGGCGAGGAACACGATCAAGCCGAACTTCGCCAGCTCCGACGGCTGCAGCGTGAACCCACCGGGCAGCTGGAACCAGGCCTGGTGACCCTTGATGTTCGAGCCGACGGGCGCGAGCACCGCGAGGAGCAGGACGACGGTCACGCCGTAGAAGACCATCGGGAGATCGCGCAGGCGCTTGTAGTCGACGAGCAGCACGACGACCATCGCAGTGATGCCGAGCGCCGCGAACAGGCCTTGGCGCTTCACGAAGTAGTACGGGTCGCCGGGGATGCGATGGTGCGTCGTCGAGTAGATCATCAGCAGGCCCAGCGCGGTGATGCCGAGCGCGGCGCCGACGAGCAGCCAATCGAAGTGCCGGAGCGGCGATGCCTCGAGGCGAGACGGCTCTCCCAACCCGCGGCGCGCGTGCGCGCGAGCGATGCGGTTCGGGTTGATCGTCGACATCAGTCGTTCACGTCGCTCACGGCTGCAGGCGCGACGGCGACGGGCGCCGGCGGTTGCCCGGTCTGCAAGAAGTCGATGACCCGACGGACGATGGGCGCGGCCACGTTGGCGCCGAACCCGCCCTGCTCCACCATCGCCACGATCACGTACCGCGGGAGGAGCGGATCCGTGCTGTCCGGGTTCGTGACCGCCGCGAACCACGAGGTGTCCTGGTTGGGCTTGCGCTCGGCGGTGCCCGTCTTTCCGATCACCTGCCAACCGGTGTAGTCGGCGAACGCGCCGCCTGCGGTACCGCGGGCATTGGGATTGACCACGCCGGCCAGTCCCTCCTCGATCGGCGCGCGCACCTCGGGCGTGAGGCCGGTGCTGCGCTTCACCAGTGGATCGATCGGGCTCACGACCGGGCCGAGCTGTCCAGCAGGGAGACCGGCGCTGCTCTGCGTCACCTCGTCGGCGAGCCGGGGCTGGTACAGCGTGCCGCCGTTGGCGAACGCGGCGTAGGCATTGGCGAGCTGCAACGGCGTGACGAGCACGTCGCCCTGACCGACCGCGAGGGCAGTGTTGTCGCCACGACGCCAGATCTTCAGCTCATCATCGTTGGGGTTGAGCGCCACCCGGAACTCGTGGTCCGGGATCCTGCCGGTGTCGTCGCCCAGGCCGACATCCGTCGATTCTCCGAGGCCGTATGTGCGCGCGGTGTGCTGGATGGCGTTCCCCACCGGGTGTTGCGCGTCGGGAATGGCATCACCCGAGAGGTCGCCGGCGTGACCAGCGGCTTTGCCTTCGTCGCGATACGCCTTCCAGAACTCGTTCCCAGCCGTGTAGAAGTACACGTCACTCGACACCGTCAGGGCCGACGGGAGGTTCACCGCGCCGAGCACGGCACCCCCCGCGTTGCAGGCTTCCTCGTCGTTACCGAAGTGGAAGCACCCGTCGGGATAGTCGCTGTAGGTCGTGCCCGGCCCGTCTGGGAAGAGCCCTGGGTTCTGCAGCATCGCGAGCGAGGTGATCGTCTTGAACGTCGAGCCGGGCGCGTAACCGCTCAGTGCGCGGTTGAGCAACGGCTTGTTGGGGTCGGCGAAGTACTGGTCGGCGTTGCCCGAGATGAAGTCGTTGGGGTTGAAGCCCGGCTTCGACGCCATCGCCACGACCGCACCGGAGTTGGCGTCGAGCACCACCACCGCGCCGGCGTTGGCCTCGTAGTAGCTGCCACTGTCTGGATCCACCAGGCCCCGAGCGCCTTCCATGCCCTGCAGCAACGACTCCTCGGCGATCTGCTGGGCGGGCAGGTCGAGGGTGAGACGCACGTCGTGGCCGGCCTCAGGCTTGGTGACGGTGACCTCGTTGACGGCACGACCCTGGTTGTCGACCTCGACCTTGTCCTTGCCCGGCTTGCCCCGCAGCTCGGACTCGAACAACTGCTCGACGCCGGTCTTGCCGATCGTGTCGCGCGCTTGGTACCCCTCGCCTGTGTGCGCGGCGAGATCGTCCTGGTTGACCTGGCCGAGGTACCCGAGGATGTCGGCGGCGACGTCGTTGTTCGGGTAACGCCGCTCCGCGGTGCGACTGACCGACACCTCGGGGAACTCCGAGCGGTGCTCGGTCACGTAGATGGCCTTGTCGAGGTCGATGTCCTTCGCCACCGGCACCGGCTCGAAGGCCTCGTAGTTGGTGTTGTCGATCAGCTTGGCGACGTCGGCGGGCGTCTTGCCCAGGAGACCGCCGAGGTTCGTCTCGAGCGTCTTCCGCTCCGCGCTCGACAGCTGCTGACGGTCGAGCACCAACGAGGTCACGGGCGTGGTCTGCGCAAGCGGCGTGCCGTTGCGGTCGTAGATCGTCCCCCGGACCGCGGGGACCACCACGAAGCGGTCGCGCTGGCGCTGCGCGGCGACCGCCAGCTTCTCGCCGCCGGTCACCTGGAGGAACCAGAGGCGGGTGAGCAGGCCGGCGAAGAGCGCCAGGACCAGCACCCCCACGACGGCCAGCCGGCGGGCGCTGTTCGGCTCGGTCATGCGGCCTCCCAGTCTCGCCGACGGAGCTCGCCCGTGGAATTCAGGCCCATGGAATTCAGGGCGGTGGAGGTCACCGCATCCGCCAGGTCGCGGGCACGTCGTCGCGGCGGGCGGCCCGTCTGACCAGCGGGAACACGATCGGGGCGATGACCGCGTCGTAGATGGCGGCGATGATCACGATCCGCACGCTGTCGAACGAGAGCATCCCCGACTGCCCCACGATGGCGCCGGCGGTGATGAAGACGAGCCCGCCGAAGAGACCGCCGATCCCGCCGAGGATCGGCGCGAGCCACGGCGTGGTGCGGACCACGCCGGTCTGGAACACCCCCACGGCGTAGCCGGTGACCGAGAAGGCGAGCGCAGAGAGACCGAGGGGCGTGGTGAGGAAGAGATCGACCGCCAATCCCATGATGAAGCCGTAGATGGCGCCGGTGTCGGGACCGTCCTCCCACGCCACCGCGAGGACCGCGACCAACCCGATGTCCGGCGCGACGCCGTCGATCTGCAGGTGTGTGAACAGCGTCGTCTGCAGCACGACGCACACGAGGATGACGAGAGCGAGGCGGATGCGACGGATCACGGGACCGGCGCCGGTGGGTACTTGAGCACCTTGACCACGGTGAGCGCGTCGAGGTCGATCACCGGGCGCACCGACGCGTCGCGCGCGATCGCGCCACCCGCGTCGACGGTGCGCGTGACGGTGCCGATCACGAGTCCGTGCGGATAGAACGGCGCGGTGGTCTCGCTGCCGAGTGTGATCGCGACGTCACCCTTCTTCAACACGACGGACGTGTCGCTGTCGCCGATCACGGAGAATCGCAACAGGTTGCTGGCGCGCTGTCCCTCGGCGGTGCCCTTCGGTCCCTCCGCGTCGCCCTGGATCAGCTGCGCGCCGACCCCGAAGTTGCCGTCGTCGATGCGCTGGACGATCGCCTCGTTCGCCGAGACACGCGCGACCCGGCCGACGAGCGCGGCCTTGTTGCCGGCGCCGACGACCACCGGCATGTCCTTCGCGATGCCCGACGACGATCCCTTGGAGATGCGCAGGTTGCGGGAGAAGTTGCCCGCGCCTTCGTCCACGACCTCCGCCGCGACCGCGGTGCCGTCGGCGATGTCGGGGATGTCGAGGATCTGTTCGTAGCTCGCCAGACGCGCCAGCGATGCCTTCGCCGCTGCGATCTCGGCGTGCGCGGCGTCGAGCTGCTGCCGGAGCTTGTCGTTCTCGTCCTGGAGCTCGTTGGCGCGGCCCAGGCCGTCGAGCCAGTCGGCCGCCGGGTTGATCACGTCGTCGGCGAGGTCCTGCACCGGTGACACGACGTCCTGCGCCGCGGTGCGGGCCGAGTCGATGAGCCCGGAGCCCCGCTCGTCAAGGGAGACGAGGGCGAGCGACGTGACGACGAGGAGGACGAGCGTCAATCGGCGGCGCCGGTCGTGCCGAGAGATGTCCACGGTGCTCGCGCGCCCCGATCGGGGCGGTCAGTCCTGGGGCGAGGAGCTCAGGACCTGCTGCAGCACGTCGAAGTTCTCGAGGCACTGACCCGAACCGAGGACCACCGAGTACAGCGGGTGCTTCGCCCGGTGCACCGGCATGCCGGTCTCCGCCTGGATCGCGTTCTCGATGCCGATGAGCTGCGACCCGCCGCCGGTGATCACGATGCCCTTCTCCATGATGTCGGCCGCGAGCTCGGGAGGCGTCTGGTCGAGTGTGACCTTCACCGAGTCGACGATCGACGCGGTGGGTTCCTCCACTGCCTCCCGGATCTCGACGGTGGAGAGGACGATCGTCTTGGGCAGGCCGGTGATGAGGTCGCGTCCGCGCACTTCGGCGTAGAGCTCTTCTTCCAACGGCCACACGCTCGCGAGTTGCACCTTCACCTCTTCTGCGGTGCGCTCGCCGAGCGCGAGCGAGTACTCGCGCTTCACGAAGTTGATGATCGCCTCGTCGAACTCGTCGCCGCCGATGCGACTCGATTCGCTGACGACGATGCCGCCGAGTGAGATCACCGCGACCTCGGTGGTGCCACCACCGATGTCGACGATCATGTTGCCGGCCGGCTCGTGCACGGGCAGCCCCGAGCCGATCGCCGCCGCCATCGGCTCCTCGATCACGAGCACCGGCTTGCGGGCGCCCGCGAACTCGGCTGCCTCCTGCACCGCCCGGCGCTCGACGCCGGTGATGCCGGAGGGGATGCAGATGACCATGCGCGGCTTCGCCCACTTGCGCTGGTGCACCCGCTGGATGAAGTAGCGGAGCATCTTCTCGCAGATGTCGAAGTCGGCGATCACGCCGTCCTTCAACGGACGGATGGCCTCGATGTGCCCGGGCGTACGCCCGAGCATGCGCTTCGCCTCGGTGCCGACCGCGAGGAGACGACCGTCGCGCGTGTTCATCGCGACGATCGACGGCTCGTCGAGCACGATGCCCTTGCCGCGCACGTACACGAGCGTGTTCGCCGTACCGAGGTCGACGGCCATGTCACGACCGACTACGGAGGAAAACCAGGGCTCAGGCACAGTGCAAAGGACTCCGGGGCGGGCTCGGCGGAACAGGCGACTCGGCGGGAGGGGCGACTCGGCGGAGAAGTCGGGCTCGGTTCCGCGACAGGCTAGCGAAACCGTTTGCCGGCGCGGTGGGCGCGGCGAATCTCGACGCGGTTATTTCGCGAGCTGCGGGAAGAACAGTGCGATCTCGCGTTCGGCGGACTCCGGTCCGTCAGAACCGTGAACGAGGTTCTCACTCGTCTCCAGTGCGAGATCCCCGCGGATGGTGCCGGGCGCAGCCTCGCGGGGGTTGGTCACGCCCATGAGGTTCCGCACCACCTGCCAGGTGTCGGGACCCCCTTCGATCACCATCGCCACCAACGGGCTGCGGGTGATGAACGACACCAGGTCGCCGAAGAACGGCCGCTCGCGGTGCTCGTCGTAGTGACGGCCGGCCAGGTCGGCGTCGATGGTCCGGAGCTCGAGTGCGACGATCGTGAGCCCCTTGCGCTCGAGGCGGCCGACGATCTCCCCGACCAGGCCGCGCTCGACGGCATCGGGCTTGCAGAGGACGAGGGTGCGGGTGCTCATGGGCGGGTCAAGCTAGCGGACCGCCCCGGAGGCCTTTCAGTCCACGAGCACCGACCGGGCGGGACTGACCACGTACAGAGAACCCGTGATCACCACCTGCCCGTCGGCGGGTGTGATGTCGATGGCGTGGGCGACCGCCGTCGCGCACGTCGTCGACCACGTCGACGATCTCGCGGTCGACGCCGAGGTCGTACGCCGCCTCCGCGACCACCTCGGCCTCGTGCCCGCGAGGACTGTCGGGACGGCAGCACACCAGGCGCGCGGCGTCGGTCGCACCGAGGGCCTCGAGCATTTCGTGCGGCTCCTTCTCGCGCATGAGCCCGACGACGAGGGTGCGCGGCGCGTCGGCGAACTCGTCGGCCGAGCGCGGCGCGCAACGCGTGCGCGCCGGCGACGTTCTTCACGCCGTCGAGCAGGACGAGCGGTTGGTGCCCGACCACTTCGAGACGTCCCGGCGTGCGCACGGTGCGGAACGCGTCAGCGACGAGATCGACGTCGAGCGCGCGTCCGAGGAAGGACTCCGCGGCAGTGAGCGCGACCACCGCGTTGTCGGCCTGGTGCGCACCGTGCAACGCGAGGAACACGTCGTCGTACGACGCGTACGGCGTGTAGAGGTCGAGCACACGTCCACCGATCGCGAGCCGGTTGGCACGCACGCCGAAGTCGACGTCGCGGCGAGCCACCCACGTCGCGCCGCGCGCGAGGAAGTACGGCACGAGCGCGGGATCGGTCTCGCCGAGCACGAGCGCGGACGTCGGCTCCACGATCCCCGCCTTCTCGGCCGCGATGTCGGCCAGCGTGGGCCCGATGTACTCCACGTGATCGATGCTCACGTTGGTGACGACGGCGACGTCGGCGTCGACCACGTTGGTGGCGTCACCGGTGCCACCCAGGCCCACCTCGACGACCGCGACGTCGACGGCCACGTCGCCGAACCAGCGGAGCGCCGCCGCGGTGAGGATCTCGAAGTAGCTGGGGGCGTCGGGGAGCAGGTCCTCGACTGCGGCCACCGCGACGAGGAGCTCGTCGAGCTCCTCGTCGGCGACCGGCTCACCGTTCCAGACCATGCGCTCGTTGACCCGGGAGAGGTGGGGGCTCGTGTAGGCGCCCACCGAGAGGCCCGCCGCCTCCAGCAGGGCGGCGGTCATGCGGGCCACCGAGGTCTTGCCGTTGGTGCCGGTGAGGTGCACCGCGGGGTACTCGCCCTCGGGTGAGCCCAGCAGGTCCATGAGCGGGCGCTCCCGCTCGACCGCCAGCAGCCGCTTCCCCACCCCGCCGCGGGCCGGGACCCCGACACCGGTCTCGAGATTGGCGTGGGCATCGAGCCAGGCGCGCGCGTCACGCGGGTCGAGCATCACTCCGGCATCACTCGGGATCGACGAGCACGACGTCGACCGAGAGCTCGTCGGCTTCGACCAACTCGAGCTCACCGACGATGCACCCGGCGTCGCGGACGTCGCCGAGCGCGGGTTCGAGCGCGCGCAGCAGCTCGGCCGGTGCGTGCACCACCAGCGCGCGTGACCTCGGTGCGCATCGAGCGCTTCGCCGTGCTCTTCGCCTTGCGGATCTCACCCAGCACCGAACCGGCCGCCGGGTACACCGCGAGATCGTCGGACGCGAACGCAGCGAGCTCGTCGGACCCGGGCCACGACGAGCGGTGGATCGAACCCGCCGCGCCACCACGACCACACTTCCTCGGTGACGAACGGCATGTGCGGCGCGAACAGGCGCAACAGCGTGTCGAGCGCGACCGCGAGCGTGGCGCGGGCGGAATCGGATCCGGCGTAGGCGCGACCCTTCACCAACTCGAGGTAGTCGTCGCAGAAGCTCCAGAAGAACCGCTCGGTCGAGTCGAGCGCGCGCGAGTAGTCGTAGTTCCCGAACGACGACGTCGCGTGCGTGACCAGCGCGGCGAGGGTCGCCAGCATCGAGCGGTCGAGCGATGCCGCGACCACGTCGACCGATGGCACGTCGTCGCCGACGACTCCGAGCGCGAACTTCGACGCGTTGAGGATCTTGATCGCGAGGCGGCGGCCGATCTTCATCTGGCCCTCGTCGAACGCAGTGTCGACCCCGGGGCGCGCGCTCACCGCCCAGTAGCGGACCGCGTCGGAGCCGAACTGCTCGAGCACGGCAACCGGCGTGATCACGTTGCCCTTGCTCTTCGACATCTTCTTGCGGTCGGGGTCGAGGATCCAGCCGTTGATCGTCGTGTCCCGCCACGGCAGCTGGCCGTGCTCGAAGTGCGAACGCACCACCGTGTCGAACAACCACGTGCGGATGATCTCGGGACCCTGGGGTCGAAGGTCCATCGGGAACGTGCGGGCGAAGAGATCGGCGTCGTCCTCCCAGCCGCACGCGACCTGCGGCGTCAGCGACGACGTCGCCCACGTGTCCATGATGTCGGTCTCGCCCACGAAGCCGTCGGGCTTGCCGCGTTGCGCCTCCGCGTACCCGGGGGGCGCCTCGCTGGACGGGTCGATCGGGAGCGTTGCCTCGTCCGGCACGATCGGGCGGTCGTAGTCGGGGCTGCCGTCGCCAGCCACCGGGTACCAGATGGGGATCGGCACACCGAAGAACCGCTGGCGGCTGATGAGCCAGTCGCCGTTGAGCCCCTCCACCCAGTTCTCGTAGCGAACCCGCATCGACGGCGGATGCCAGTGCAGGTCGCGGCCGCGACCCAACAGCGCGTCGCGCAGGTCGGGGTCGCGACCACCGTTGCGGACGTACCACTGGCGCGTCGTGACGATCTCGAGCGGGCGGTCACCCTTCTCGTAGAACTTCACCGCGTGCGTGATCGGCTTCGGCTCCGCGAGCAGGTCGCCGGACTCGCGGAGCAAGTCGACGATGCGCGCCTGGGCCTGCTTCACCGTCTTCCCGGAGAGCTCGTCCCAGTGCGAGTACGCGCGGTTGCTCCCGAAGTCGATGGGGGGCGCACCGCTGATCCGACCGTCCCAGCCCACGACCGGTCGCGTCGGGAGCTGGAGCTCGCGCCACCACGTCACGTCGGTGGTGTCGCCGAACGTGCAGATCATGGCGATCCCGGAACCCTTCTCGGGATCGGCGAGGTGGTGCGCCAGCACCGGCACCTTCACTCCGAACAGAGGCGTGACGACCTCGGAATCGAAGAGCGGCTGGTAGCGCTCGTCGTCGGGGTGGGCGACGAGCGCGACGCACGCGGGGATCAGCTCGGGTCGCGTCGTCTCGATGACCACGTCACCGTCGCCGTCGACCACGCGGGAACCGGATGGCGTGGTACGCACCCGGGAGCTCGCGGTCTTCCAGCTCTGCCTGCGCGACTGCAGTGCGGAAGTCGACGTCCCACAGGGTCGGCGCTTCGGCCTGGTACGCCTCGCCCCGCGCCACGTTGCGGAGGAACGCCCGCTGGGCCACGCGCTGGGCCTGCCGGCCGATCGTCGTGTAGGTCAACTGCCAGTCGACCGACAGCCCCACGCTCCGCCAGAGGCGTTCGAAGACCTGTTCGTCCTCGGCGGTGAGCCGGAGGCACAGCTCCACGAAGTTCGGTCGCGAGATCGCGACTGGGTGCTTGGCGGGCTGGGCGGGAGGCTCGAAGTTCGGGTCGTACGGCAGCGACGGATCGCAGCGGACGCCGAAGTAGTTCTGCACCCGACGCTCGGTGGGGAGACCGTTGTCGTCCCACCCCATGGGATAGAAGACCTCGGCACCGGTCATGCGCCGGAAGCGTGCCAGTGCGTCGGTCTGGACGTAGCCGAAGACGGATCCCATGTGCAGCGAGCCACTCACCGTCGGCGGCGGGGTGTCGATCGAGTACACCTCGGCGCGCGTCTTCGAGCGGTCGAACGCGTACGTGCCGTCGTCATCCCAACGGGACGCCCACTTGTCCTCGAGTCCGTCGAGGCTCGGTTTCTCCGGCGCGGCCATCCGCTGGAGTCTAGGAAGCGGCCGCTTCGGGCTCGACGAGTTGACGCTCGACTTCCGCCCGGATCATCGACCGCAACGCCACCCAGATCAGGATGTTGACCACGAGGCTGAACACGCCGGTCAGCTGCTCGTGCGCGAACTCGAACACCTGGGTCACGAAGATCTGGACGAGGATCCCGCGTTCGAACCATCGGTACGCGGAGAGACGGTGGTGGCGGAGCCGCACCACACCCACGACGACGAGCGAGCCCGACACCCCGCTGGAGATGATCGTGGCCCAGTCGACGAAGCCCTTGATCGTGCTGTCGTCGAGTGCGACGGACACCGCGGCGATCAGCTGGGCGCTGCCGACGATGATGAACCACCACGTGATGGTCAGCACGAACCAACGGCGCTCGGTGAGGCCGAGGTACCAGGCCCGGACCGCCGCCCCCCAGCGCTCGAAGCGGTTCGGGCTGGGATCGGGCAGGTTGGTCACGTCGGACAGCAGGCGCTGCACCTGGCGGGCCAGTGAGTCGTCGGCACCGGTCTGGTGGAGCAGGTTCATCGCCGCCGTCCGACGCGGTTCGCTGAGCTCGCCGATCGCCGCCGACTTCACCGCTTCGAGCCCGTTGAGGACGGCCTCGTCGGCGGTGTACTCGCGGCGTTGGATGCCGCGGAACACGAGGTACAGGGCGACGAAGACGATGTAGATGAGTGCGATCGTCGGTTGGAAGAAGTAGTTGACGTCGCGGGTGATGAACTTCCCGAGCTCGTCGATGAACCAGCCGAAGCCGCACCCACCGATGAACGCGATGAAGGTGCGGTTGTTCGGCGCGAGGAACGAGATCGAGAAGATGATGGCGACGGCCATCATCGCCGCGCCCCAGATCGCGTGCGAGATGTGCAGCGTGCCGTTGCCGAGCTGCGGGTAACCGGTGACGATGAGGAAGACCCGGTTGCCGATCACCGAGCCGATCGCGCACACCAGGAACAGGTCCAGCCGCCGACCCGAGTCGTAGCTCCGCAGCGCGAACCGCGGCATGCCGGTGGTCATCCCGTGTCGCGTCGCGCTAGGCGGAACGCCGCTCGCCTTCGTCGGTGGTGATGAGCGTCGGGTGCACCCGGTCCATCACGACGGCGCGGTCGACCACGCAGCGGATGATGTCGTCGCGGCTCGGCAGGTCGTACATCACCTCGAGCAGCACGCCTTCGAGGATGGCGCGCAGGCCGCGGGCACCGGTGCCGCGCTTGAGCGCTTCGTCGCCGACCGCGTCGAGCGCGTCGTCGGTGAACACCAGCTCGACGTCGTCGAAGTGGAAGAACTTCTGGTACTGCTTCAACAGTGCGTTCTTGGGCTCGACCAGGATGCGGATGAGCGCGTCCTTGTCGAGGTTGTTCACCGCGCTGATGACGGGCAGTCGTCCGACGAACTCGGGGATGAGCCCGAACTTCAGGAGGTCCTCCGGCAGCACGGCCCGCAGGATCGTGCCGACGTCCTTGTCCTCGGCGCGGCGCACGTCGGCACCGAAGCCGATGCCCTGGTTGCCGGTGCGGGTCTCGATGATCTTCTCGACGCCGGCGAACGCCCCACCGCAGATGAAGAGGATGTTGGTGGTGTCGATCTGGATGAACTCCTGGTGGGGGTGCTTGCGACCACCCTGCGGCGGCACCGATGCGGTGGTGCCCTCCAGGATCTTGAGCAGCGCCTGCTGCACCCCTTCGCCCGAGACGTCGCGCGTGATCGAGGGGTTCTCGGCCTTGCGCGCGATCTTGTCGATCTCGTCGATGTAGATGATGCCGGTCTCGGCCTTCTTGACGTCGTAGTCGGCGGCCTGGATCAGCTTGAGCAGGATGTTCTCGACGTCCTCACCGACGTAGCCCGCTTCGGTGAGCGCGGTGGCGTCGGCGATCGCGAACGGCACCTTGAGCAGACGGGCGAGCGTCTGCGCGAGGAGGGTCTTGCCGCAGCCGGTGGGGCCGA
Organism: uncultured Actinomycetes bacterium; assembly: GCA_963756895.1. Taxonomy (GTDB): domain Bacteria; phylum Actinomycetota; class Acidimicrobiia; order IMCC26256; family DASPTH01; genus DASUAS01. The sequence goes on from CAVWPI010000008.1 coordinate 645,306, forward strand.
TCAGCAGGATGTTCGACTTCTGCAGCTCGACGTCGGGATCGCCGTAGGCGCCGGCCTGCACGCGCTTGTAGTGGTTGTAGACCGCGACCGAGAGGATCTTCTTGGCCTGCTCCTGACCGATCACGTAGTCGTTCAGGTACTCGTAGATCTCGCGCGGCTTGGGCAGCTCGTCGAACTTGACCTCCGAGCTCTGCGACAGCTCCTCTTCGATGATCTCGTTGCAGAGGTCGATGCACTCGTCGCAGATGTAGACGCCGGGACCGGCGATCAGCTTCTTGACCTGCTTCTGGCTCTTTCCGCAGAACGAGCACTTCAGCAGGTCGCCACCGTCACCGAACTTGGCCACGATTCCCCCTCTGCTCCCGACTCGTTCGACGCCCGACGCCAACCACTTCAGGACCCCGGCGTCGGCTCAGCTGACACCCGCGGGCACACCGACTGCGGCGAGCTCGCGATTCGTGATCACCTCGTCGATGATCCCGTACTCCTTGGCCTCCGACGCGCCCATGATGAAGTCGCGGTCGGTGTCGCTCCTGACCTTCTCGACCTCCTGGCCCGTGTGGTGGGCGAGGATCTCGTCGAGCGACTCGCGCATGCGCACGATCTCCTTGGCCTGGATCTCGATGTCGACCGCCTGGCCCGAGGCACCACCGTGCGGCTGGTGGATGAGCACCCGTGAGTGCGGGAGGATGTAGCGCTTGCCGGGCGTCCCCGAGGCGAGGATCACGGCCGCGGCCGACGCCGCCTGACCCAGGCAGATGGTCGAGACGTCGGGCTTGATGAACTGCATCGTGTCGTAGATGGCGAAGAGACCGGTGATCTCGCCGCCGGGCGAGTTGATGTAGATCGAGATGTCCTTGTCGGGCTGCTCGCTCTCGAGGTGGAGCAGCTGCGCGATCACGATGTTGGCGACCACGTCGTCGATCGGGGTGCCGAGGAAGATGATGCGGTCCTGCAGCAGCCGCGAGAAGATGTCGTTGCGGTCGGGGCCGCGCGGGGTGTCCTGGGTGACGTTGGGGACGTAGACGTTCTGGAAGTTGCTCACGACGCTGGCTCCTCTTCCGCTGCCGCCGGTTCCACCGGGGCAGTCGCTCCATCAGACTGGGATTCCTCGACGACGGGGCCGTCGCCTTCCGCCCCCTCGGACACATCCGGCTGCGGGAGCGACAGATCGACGGTGTTGCCGTCGGCGTCGACCACCTCCGCGTGGTCCATCAGGAACGCGAGCGCCTTGCCTCGTGCGATGTCCGAGCGTACCGCCTCGATCACACCCCGCCGTTCGAGATCCTTGCGAACCTTGGCCGGCTTCTCGTTCATCTGCTGCGCGATGCGTTCGACCTCGGCGTCGACCTCGTCGTCGGTCGCCGCGATCTCCTCCTGCACGATCACCGCGCGCAGCGCCAGGTCGGCGCGCACGGCCTCGGCGGCTCCGACGCGCACGCCGGCGACGAACTCCTGCTGGTCCTGGCCGGTGGCGGCGAGGTACTGCGGGATCGTCATCCGCAGGCCCTGCTCCTCGAGCCGGTGCGCGAGGTCGTGCAGGCGCCGCTCCATCTCGTTGTTCACGAGCGTCTCGGGCACCTCCTCGGGCACGAGCGTGGCGGCGGCCTCGAAGATCTTCTCGCGCATCGCCATCGAGGCCTGCACGCGGGCGTACATGTCGAGGCGGGTGCGCACGTCGTCCTGCAGTGCCTCGACGGTGTCGAACTCGCTGACCTCGCTCACCCATTCGTCGGTGAGCTCGGGGAGCACCTTCTTCTTCGCGTCCTTCACCAGGACCTGGAAGGCGACCTCGTCACCGGCGCGCTCACCGAAGCGCTCGGGCAACGTGTCGTCGAACTTCAGGATGTCGCCGGGGCGCTTGCCGTGCAGCTCCTCGTCGAGCTGCGGCACCACGATCCCGGAGCCGACCTCGTAGAGGTAGTCGGTGGCGGTGAGCCCCTCGACCGACTCGTCGTCGATGTAGCCCTTGATGTCGATCTCGGCGTAGTCGCCGTCGGTCAGCGGTGCTTCGCTGTCGGCGAGGTCGGCGAAGCGGTCGCGCAGCCCGTCGACCTGGCGCGTGACGTCTTCCTCGTCGACCTCGGGCTTGTCGATCTCGATGCGGAGCTTGTCGTGACCCTCGACGGTGAAGACCGGACGCACCTCGACCACGGCGTCGAACTCGACGTCGCCGTCGTCCTCGCCCGCCGTGATGTCGATCTCCGGCGGCGCGATCACGTCGACGTCCTCGGCGACGACCGCCTCCGCGTAGTACTCGGGCAGCGAGTCGCGCAGCGCCTGGTCGCGCGCCATCTCGGTGCCGAGACGGACCTCGAGCAGCCGGCGCGGGGCCTTGCCGGGGCGGAAGCCCGGCATCTTGACTTCCTTCGCCAGCTTGCGGAACGCGGCGTCGATCGCCTGCTCGAAGTCTTCCGCCGGGATCGCTACGTGGAGGCGGACCTTGTTGTCTTCGAGCGGTTCGACCGACGTGGTGAGAGACATTGGGCTGCGCAGTCTATTGGCTGGCCTCCCCGACTCCGACACGTTCAGCCCCTTCGGCGGCGTTCGGCGGCGGCCGGCCCGGGGCCGCCCGCCGGGTCACGGGCAGGCAGTCTCGTCCGGTTGCGTCAGGCGGTGACCGGGCGGACCTTCACGTGCGCGCTCGGTCAGATGCCGAGCTTGCGGAAGTCCCAGCTCGCGACCTTCGTGGGCGTGACCTTGAGCCACGCATGACGCCCGTCGTGGAACATGCCGTCGCCCGCCCCGCCCTGGTACTTCGAGTGGAACAGGGACTCGGGTCGCGCGAGGGCGTCGGCCGGTTCGCCGGTGCGCGGCACCTCGCCGATCGGCTCGACGCGCCCGTGGATCTCGACGCCGCGCAGCTCGTTGTACTCCTCGCCCGCCTCGACGAGGATCGCGACGCGCGGGTCGCGCTCGAGGTCGGTCCAGCGCTGGCTGCGGGTGATGGAGTAGAGCCACACGCACTCGCCGTCCCACACGAACCAGAGCGCGGTCACGTGCGGCCCGTCGTGGCTCACCGTGGCGACCGTGCACGTCCGCTCGCTCCCCAGGTACGCGCCGAGCTCGTCGGGCGTCATGGCGATCTTGCGACCGCGTCGCTGCTCCTGCATGCGCGCACCGTATCGCTCCGCCCGATGCTGCGCGCCGGACGAACGTTGTGGCATGCCTGAACTCTCCGAGCGGGAGCAGGGTCGAGCGAACGTACGTTCGAGAGCTGTGGTACCATTGCCACGTGCTCCGACGATGCAGTCGATGCGGCAAGGTCAAGGACGCCGACTCGTTCGCCTGGAGAAACATCGCGCGAGGAAAGCGCGACACGTACTGCCGTCCATGTCGCGCGGAATACAAGCAAGCACTACTCGAAGAATCGCGCGAGGTACATCGCGAATGCGGCCGCCCGCAACGCACGCAGCTCGAGCGCCGCACCCAGTATCTCGTGTCGTTCCTGAATGGGCATCCATGCGTTGATTGCGGGGAGACCGATCCAGTCGTCCTTGAGTTCGATCACCTCGGCAACAAGCTGTTCAAGTCTCGACCGGAATTCGCGATCGCGCATGGGCAGCCGTGCTCGCCGAGATGGACAAGTGCGAAGTTGTTTGCGCGAACTGCCATCGGCGACGGTCGGCACGCCGCGGCGGCTACATCCGCGCCGCGCTCGCGATTCGGAATCTACGTAGCGCTCCGGGGCACTCAAATGCCGTAACCTTGCGGCCTGCCGGGGAGTGGCGCAGTTCGGTAGCGCACCTGCTTTGGGAGCAGGAGGTCGGGGGTTCAAGTCCCCCCTCCCCGACTCCGCCCGTTGCTCGGGCGGGCGCACGACACGCGGGCGTAGCTCAATGGCAGAGCCTCAGACTTCCAATCTGATGACGCGGGTTCGATTCCCGTCGCCCGCTCTCGCCGAGGAATACCCCGAGCCCCGCGAGGGTTCGGCGCGCCCATGACGTCATCGATCATCCCGGTTCCGCTGCCGTCCGAGGCCGAGACCGACCTCGCGATACCCACGCGGGACACGATCGTGGAGATGGCCCGCGCGTTCGCGACCGCGCCGGCACCCGAGACCGGCGTCACGCCCGTGCAGCGGGCGGTGCTCAACGCCCTCGTCGAGTCGATGACGGGCGTCCAGGTCGACGTCGCCGAGCTCGAGCCTCTCGGCCCGGCGGAGTTCGCCGAGACGATGCGCTGCGCGCAACCTCGCGTTCCGCACCCGGATGGTCCAGACGATGCTGCTCGCGGAGATGCTGCTCGTCCCCATCCCGGCCGAGGTGACGGCGCGGGTCGAGACCTACGCCCGGGCGCTGTGTGTCGCCGACGACATGATGCAGGTGGTGCGACGCTTCGCCAACGGGTCACTGGGCCTGGCGCTCATCGACTTCGAGCGCAGCGGATACTTCCAGGAGCTCCTCGCGCAGCCACCCGAGCACCTCCACACCCGCAGCGCGTTGTCGGACGCGTGGGAGAAAGCGAGCAACGACACAGCCCTGTACGAGCAGTGGGCCGCGCTCGAAGACTGCCCGGACGGATCCCTGGGCCGAGGGGTGTGGCGCTTCTACCGGGCCCGTGGCTTCACGTTCCCGGGTCGACCCGACAGCGCGCCGCCCAACCTCGCGCAGCACGACTGGATCCACGTGCTCGCCGACTACGGCTCGACCGTGGAGTCCGAGATCGAGGTCTTCGGCCTCATCGCCCGCTGCAACGACGACCCGCAGGCGTTCGCGCTGCTGGCGATGGTGCTCGGCCTGTTCGAGACCGGCTACCTGTTCGGCGCCGCCAAGGGCTTCTTCGGATACGACCGGGGTCACCTCTCGCGCGACTTCGATCGCATGTCGGTGCGGCTCGCCGACGCGATGTACCGCGGGGCGATGCTCGCGTGGCACGTCAACGACGCCTACCCGGGCCGCAGCACCGACCTGCTCGCCACCGACTGGTTCGCCCACGCCGACCGCCCCCTCGACGAAGTGCGCGCCGAGCTCGGCATCCCGCCGCGGTCGCGGGCGCCATCGCCGCGGGTTCGAAGACGGCGTGGGAGCCGGGTGGCATCTCGCCGTTCCAGTTCGCGCACGGACACGAGGTCGCGGACGCCGAAGGCCGCGCGTACGACTCGTACGGCGCCGAACCCGCCTGAGAACCAGCGACAATGCGCGGCAGGCGCCCGTAGCTCGCGGATCAGAGCAATCGGCTTCTAACCGATCAGGTCGAAGGTTCGAATCCTTCCGGGCGCGCCAACTCCGCGATTCATTGCGGATCGACACCCTGACGTCGTCCACCGACAATGAATCCGTCGGATCTGGGCCACGCCGATCGGTCCTCGTAACCTCGCCGTCATGCGCCGCACGCACTTCACCGAAGAGCACGACCTGTTCCGCGACAGCTTCCACACCTTCGTCGAGCGCGAGATCGTGCCCCACGACCTCGAGTGGAACGATGCCGGTCTCGTCTCGCGGGACCTCTTCACCAAGGCGGGCGACGCGGGCTTCATCGGCATGGCCGTCCCCGAGCAGTACGGCGGCAGCGGCGTCGACGACTTCCGCTACAGCCAGGTGATCGCCGAGGAGCTGCAGTACGCAGGCGTCGCGGCCGCGGGACTCGGCCTGACCCTCCACACCGACATCTGCCTCCCCTACTTCCTGTCGCTCGCGAACGACGAGCAGCGAGAACGCTGGCTCCCGGGCATCGCGTCGGGCGAGCTCATCACCGCGATCGCGATGACCGAGCCGGGCATCGGCTCCGACCTCGCGTCGATGGGCACGTCGGCCGTCCGTGACGGCGACGATTACGTCGTGAACGGCGCCAAGACGTTCATCACCAACGGCATCAACGCCGACCTCGTGATCACCGCGGTGAAGACCGACCCCACGCAGAAGCACGCGGGCATGAGCCTTTTGGTGCTCGAACGCGGGATGGACGGCTTCGAGCGCGGACGCAACCTCGACAAGGTCGGGCTCCACGCACAGGACACCGCCGAGCTGTTCTTCACCGACGTGCACGTGCCGGTCGGCAACCTGCTCGGCGTCGAGGGCAAGGGCTTCGCGCACCTCGTCGACAACCTGCCCCAGGAGCGGCTGTCGATCGCGGTGAGCGGTGTCGCCGCTGCCGAAGCCGCGTTCCGCTGGACCCTCGACTACGTCAAGCAGCGCACCGCGTTCGGCGCGCCGATCGCGTCGTTCCAGAACACGCAGTTCGAGTTGGCGGAGATGCGCACCGAGATCGACGTCGACGCAGGTGTTCGTCGACCGCTGCGTCGACGCGCTGAACGCCGGTGAGCTCTCGGTGGAGGAGGCCGCGGAGGCGAAGTGGTGGTGCACCGAGTTGCAGAAGCGCACCGTCGATCGGTGCGTGCAGCTGCACGGTGGCTACGGCTACATGCTCGAGTACCCGATCGCTCGCGCGTATCTCGACGCACGCGTCACCACCATCTACGGCGGCACCACGGAGATCATGAAGGGGATCATCGGGCGCAAGCTCACGCGAGGGTGAACGTGGACCGCACCGACCAACAGCTCACCGAATGGTTCCAGGCTCATCTCGGCGCCAGGGTCACCGGCATCCGACAGCAGGCGCGCTGGCGACCGGTCTGGTTCGTCGACGTCGAACACGACGGAGCCTCGTCGACCGTCATGGTGCGCGGCGACCGCACCGACGCCGCGCCGCTGTTCCCGCTCGAGCACGAGATGCGGTTCCAGGAGCTGCTCGAAGCCGACGGCATCCCCGTCGCCCACGTGTACGGCTGGGTCGACGAGCCGCGCGCGTTCGTGATCGACGTCGTGCCCGGCGAGAACAACTTCGACGCCGCCACCGACGAGCAGCGCGTCGCGGTGATGGACGAGTACATGGGCATCCTCGCCCGCATCCACCAGCTCGATCCGGAGCCGTACGCCCGCGCCGGCATCACGCGAGCGGCGACGCCGCGCGAGCTCGGGACACGTCGGCCTCGACGTCTACGTGGCCGGCTACCGCGCCACCAAGGTGCGGCCCGACCCGTTCCTCGAGTTCTGCCTCGGCTGGATCGACCGCAACCCGGTCGACACGCACGGACGCGAAGCGCCGGTGGTGTGGGACTCCGGACAGTTCCACCAGCAGGACGGCCGCGTGACCGCGATCCTCGACCTCGAGCTCGGGCACCTCGGCGACCCGATGATGGACCTCGCCGCGTTCCGCATGCGCGACACCGTGCTCGGCTTCGGTGACATGAACGTGCTGTACGACCAGTACGCCGAACACTCGGGCGCGCCGATCGACCTGGCCGCGATCATGCACCACCACTTCGTGTTCGCGCTCACGAACCAGCTGGTGTTCCACGCCGCGTTGGCGGCCCCGCCCGCGGCGTCCGACTACATGACAAACATGCAGTGGGCCAGCGAGACGAACTTGTTCGCGATCGAGGGGCTCGCCGAGATCATGGGCGTCGACGAGCTCGACACGGTGGACGTGCCGGAGCCGCGCGACTCACCCGTCGCGAACGCGCACGCGCACCTCGTGCGCTCGCTGCGCAACCTCGACCTCGCCGACGAGTACGAGCGCCATCAGCTGCGCATCGCGTTCCGCCTCGCTCGACACCTGCAGCGCTACGACGAGATCGGCGACGCGTGCACCGAGGCCGACCTCGACGACCTCCGACAGTTCCTCCCGCGCCGACCCGCGACGTGGCAGGAGGGCGACGCCGCCCTGGAGGAGCTCGTGCTGGCCGACGGCGGCGCGCACGACGAGGAGCTGCTGCAGCTCTTCCACCGTCGGTACCTCCGCTACAAGATGCTGTGCGGCCCCGAGGGTTCCGCCATGGCGAGGCACGAACCCATCCAGAAGTTCCGTAGCTGACCGTTCGCCGCGAACGTTCTTGTCGAGTTCTCACGTGGTCCACACCGAGGCTTGACCCTGCGGGAGCAGGGTGAGGGGCACAAGGATCCCCTCCCCCCGAATCGAGGCCCCCATGACCGCTCTCCCCGAAGCTCCCTCCGCCGAGCCCGCCCGCTACCGGCGCTTCCGCCTCATCCGGGGCGGCGCCCGCGGGCACGACCAGGTCGTCCCGGAGATCCCACCGAAGCTGGTGCTCCTCTCCCCCGCCTCCGCCCGCTGGATGACGACCCTCGGCGACGCACTCGGACCCTCGTACCGGGTCGTCCGCGAGACCTCCGAGACACCGGCGGCCGTCGTCGTCGACAGCCGCGACGACGATCTCGTCGGCCTGATCCAGGGTCAGCGCAGCGCCACGCGCGTCATCGTGGTGCACACCGGTCACCCGTCGGAACAGCCCATGGGTCCGTCGGAGCTGCTCGACCTCGGCGCCGACACGTACCTCGCGCCGACGTCGCTTCCTGCGCTCGCCGCGCACGTGAAGGCATTGACCCGCTCCTGGGACGCGTTCCCGCCGCGCCCGACCATGCGGGTCGCATCGGCGACCGCTCCTCAGACCGCGTAGACCGCGGTCTCCGTCGCCTTGACGCTCGCCCACACCTCGACGCCGTCGTCCAGGCCGAGGTCACTGACCGCTCCGGCCGTGACCTCGGCCACGACCGGCACGACGCCGTCGACGTGGATGCGGACCCGGTCGCCGAGGAGATCCACGCCCCGTACGCGGCCGCTCCAGACGTTGCGGGGACTCCCCTCGGGTCGTGCCCGGTGCAGGCTCACCGAGTGCGGCCGGATCGCGACGTACACGTCGCCCACGACCGGGTCCGCGGTGATCACGACGCCCCCGCCGTCGAGCGCCACCTCGTGGCCGCCTCCGCCTCCACTGGCGTGTCCGCGCATCAGGTTCACCCCGACCAGATCGGCGACGTAGCGCGAACGGGGTCGCGCGGTGACGTCCTCGAGCGCACCCACCTGCGCGACCCGGCCGTCCTCCAAGACGACGAGACGATCGGCCAGCGCCACCGCGTCGAGCAGGTCATGGGTGACCAGGATCCGGGCGCCGCTGAACGTCGCCAGGTGCGTCCGCAGATCTCGGCGCAGCTCGGTCCTCGTGCCGACGTCGAGCGCGGCCAAGGGTTCGTCGAGCAACACCAGCCGCGGTTCGGTGACGAGAGCCCGCGCGAGCGCCACGCGTTGTTGCTGGCCACCGGACAGCACAGTCGGCCTCACCCCGGCACGGTCGGCGAGCCCGACACGCGCCAACCACTCCGCGGCACGACGTCGTGCCTCCGCGCGACCGATCCCGCGGCTCCGCAGCCCGAACGCGACGTTCTCGAGCACGCTGAGATGCGGGAAGAGGAGGTAGTCCTGGAACACCACGCCCACGTGGCGCCGTTCCGGGACGACGAACGTCCCCGCGCCCGGGTCGTCCATCACCTTCTCGTCGATGCGGATCGAGCCGCGGTCGAGGGGCACCAGACCCGCGAGTGCGCGCAGCAACGTCGACTTGCCCGCGCCGTTCGGCCCGAGCACCGCCACCGTCTCGCCATCAGCCGCGTCGAGCTGCACCGCGAGGTCCAGGTCGCCGAGGTTCACCCCCAGGTCAGCTACGAGCGTCACGCAGTCCCCCGAACCAGTGGTCACGCAGCGACACGAGCACCACGACCGATACCGCAAGCAGCACCAGGCTCAACGCGATCGCGAGGGGCTGGTCGGACTCGAGCAGGTTGTAGACCGCGAGCGGAGTCGTCTGTGTGCGCCCCTGGATGTTGCCGGCGAACGTGATGGTCGCGCCGAACTCCCCGAGCGCGCGCGCCCACGCCAACGCCGTGCCGGCGATGAGCGCCGGCGCGATGAGCGGCACGGTCACCCGGCGGAAGACCGTCCAGCGGCCGGCACCGAGGCTCGCGGCCGCGTCCTCGTAGCGCCGGTCCATCGAGCGCAGGCCCGCCTCGACCGTGATCACGAGGAACGGCATCGCCACGAACGTCTCCGCGAGCACGACGCCCCACTTGCTGAACGTGAACTGGAACCCGAAGACGTCGTAGATCCACCCGCCGAGCAGTCCGCCGTTCCGCTGGAACGCTGACAGCAGTGCGACCCCACCGACGACCGGCGGGAGCACCATGGGCAGGACGACCAAGGCGCGCACCAGCGCGCGCCCCGGGAACTGCGCCCGCGCCAGCACGTATGCGAGCGGGATCCCGAACAGCAACGAGAACGCGGTCGACCAGAGCGAGCACTCGACCGAGAGGCGGATGGCGTCACGCGCGGCAGGATCGCTCAGGTCGTCCCAGAGGTCGCCCCACGGCGCACGCTTCACCAGCCCGACGAGCGGGAGCACGAAGAACCCCACCGCGACGAGGGCGAGCAGCACCGCGACGAGCGGCACTCGGCGCCCTCGACGTCTCACTGGAGCGGTGGCGGAAGGAACCCGAAGCTCTCGAGCGCCTTCTGGCCCGCCGGTGACGCCGTGTACTCGACCCATGCCTCCGCGAGGTCCTGGTTCGTCGACGCCGCGACTGGCGCGATCGGGTAGATCGCGTACACGTTCAACCACGCAGGGATCCTCACCGACTGCACGCTCGTGCCGGCCGCCTTCGCATCCGTCGTGTAGACGATTGCGGCGTCGGCATCACCGGTCGAGACGGCGGCGAGCGTCGTCTTCACGTCGGCTCCCTTGGTGATCTTCTCCGGTGCGATCGTGACGCCCGCGCCGGCGAGCGCCTGCTGCGCGTACTTGCCGCACGGCACCGCGTCGGCACACAGCGACACCACGTCGAGATCGGCGAGGTCCGCCAGCGACTTGACCTTCGTCGGGTTGCCCTTCTTCACCACGATCGTCAGCTCGTTCGCCGCGAACACCGTGGGCTCGGCCGACACCTGACCGCCCGCGACCAATTTCTGCATGTTGGTGCCGTCGGCCGATGCGAACACGTCGGCCGGCGCACCACCGTGGATCTGCTGCACCAACGCCGACGACGCGGCGAAGTTGAAGGTGACCGATGTGCCGGGGTTCGCCTGCTGGAAGTCGGCGCCCATCTTGGTGAACGCCTCGGTGAGCGAAGCCGCCGCCGACACCGTGATGGTGCCGGAGACCTTCTTCGCCTTGGTCGCCTGCGCGACGCCGGTGCCACCGACCAACCCGAGCGCGGCGACCACCAACGCCACTGACCAGAACCTGGGTGCCCGCCTCACGAGCTGCTCCCCGCTCATTCCGGTCGCGGGACTTCCACGACGACATTCGTCGACTTCACGACCGCGACCGCGAGGTCACCGGGTTCGATCCCGAGATCGTCGGCGGCTTCGCGCGTCATGAGCGAGGTGACCCGGTGCGGCCCAGCCTGGATGTGCACGACGGCGACCAGGCCGTCCTTCTCCACCTGCGTCACGATCCCCGGGAACCGGTTGCGGGCCGACTCGAGCACCGGCGGCTCGTCGACCGGGCGCGCCGGTCTCGGTGAGGAACCGGGCCAGCTCGGCGCCGTCGATGAGACGCTCCCCACCCTTCGGTCGCGAACCGAAGCGGCCGTCGTCGACCCAACGCCGCACCGTGTCCGCGCTCACCCCCAGGAGCTCGGCCACGTGGCCCACGCGATAGGTCGCCATAGGTGCGAGACCATATCGCTCTTTGCACTTGCATCTGCAAGCTGGATCAGGATTGCGCGGTGGCATCTCCGAGCTTGGGCATCGACGATGCCGGCGCGTTAGCGTTGGGCGCCGAACAACAACCAGGGAGCACCACCATGGCCACGATCGAAACCGACCGCGCCGGCACCGTGCAGGGCGAGGTCCGCATGCTCATCGACGGCGAGCTCGTGGAGGCCGCGTCAGGCAAGCGCTTCGACAACGTCAACCCGGCCACCGAAGAGGTGCTCGGCGAGGTCGCCGACGCGGGTGTCGACGACATGCAGCGCGCCATCGCCGCCGCGCGCCGAGCGTTCGACGAGACCGACTGGTCGACCAACCGCGCGTTCCGCCAGCAGTGCCTCCGCCAACTGCACGAAGCGATCGTGAGCGAGCAGGAAGCGCTGCGCGAGATCCTGGTGGCCGAGGTCGGTTCGCCGATCGCGCTCACCTACGGTCCGCAGCTCGACGCGCCGCTCGAGGACGGTCTGCTCTGGCCGGCCGAGATGATCGACACGTTCGAATGGGAGCGCGAGCTGCCCATCGGCAACGCGTTCGGTGGGCGGTCGAAGCGCACCGTCGTGCGTGAAGCCGCGGGCGTCGTGGGCGCCATCGTGCCGTGGAACTTCCCGTTCGAGGTGTCGATCCAGAAGATCGGCCAGGCGCTCGCCACCGGCAACACCATGATCCTCAAACCGGCACCCGACACGCCGTGGAACGCGACGCACCTCGGCCGCCTCGTCGCCGAGAAGACCGACATCCCCGCCGGGGTGTTCAACGTGGTCTCGTCGTCCGACCACCTCGTCGGTGAGGAACTGACCATCAGCCCGCTCGTCGACCTCATCTCCTTCACCGGATCGACCGTCACCGGCAAGCGCATCTTCGAGAAGGGCAGCGCGACGATGAAGCGCCTGTTCCTCGAGCTCGGCGGCAAGTCGGCCGACATCGTGCTCGACGACGCCGACCTCGAGTCGAAGATGGCGATGGCTTCCATGGTCTGCGTGCACGGCGGCCAGGGATGCGTCATGCCGACGCGGATGCTGGTCCAGCGTTCGGTGTACGACAAGGCGATCGAGATCGCGACGCCCGGGTTCCAGAACTTCCCCTACGGCGACCCGACCGACGCCGGCAACCTGATGGGACCGCAGGTCAACGCCAAGCAGCGCGACCCCGTGCTCGGGTACATCCAGAAGGGCAAGGACGAAGGCGCGCGCGTCGTCGCCGGCGGCGGACGCGCCGACCAGTTCGAGAAGGGCTGGTTCGTGCAGCCCACGCTCTTCGCCGAGGTCGACAACGACATGACCATCGCCCGCGAGGAGATCTTCGGGCCCGGTGCTCATCGTCATCCCGTTCGACACCGACGACGACGCGGTGCGCATCGCCAACGACAACCAGTACGGGCTCGGCGGCTACGTCACCGGTTCCGACGAGCGTGCGCACGCGATCGCCAGGCGGCTGCGCGCCGGCATCGTCGGCGTGAACGGGGGCGTGTTCTACGGCGCCGATTCCCCGTTCGGTGGTTACAAGGCGAGCGGCGTCGGTCGCCAGGGTGGCATCGAGGGCCTCCAGCAGTACACGGAGGTCAAGACCATCGCCACCGGCCTGCCGCCCGAATAGTCCCTTGCGGGTAGCTTTCGTCGGCGCCGGCCAGATCGGAGCGCCCATGTCGGAGCGGCTCCTGGCTGCCGGTCACGAGGTCACCGTCTACGCCCGGCGGGCCGAGGTGCGAGAGCACTTCGCCCGCCTGGGCGCGGCGGTGACCGATTCCCTCACCGAGGCGGCCAGCGGCGCCGAGGCGGTACATCTCGCCCTCTACTCCGACGAGCAGCTGGGCGAGGTCACCGTCGGGGAGGGCGGACTCGTCCCGGCCCTGGGCCCCGACACCCTCCTCGTGTCCCACACCACCGGGTCGCCCGCCACCATCCGGCGCATCGCCGACGCGGGCAACGGCCACGTGGTCGACGCACCCTTCAGCGGTGGTGCCGACGACGTGCTCGCCGGCCACCTCACGGTGATGCTCGGCGGCGCCCCCGACGACATCGCGCGCACGTGAGACGGTCGGCGCGTACGCCGACCCGATGGTCGACATCGGCACGCTCGGCAACGCCCGTGGTGAAGCTCGTCAACAACACGCTCTTCGCCGCCAACATCCAACTCGTCGCGCAAGCGGAACAGATCGCGAACGATCTCGGCGTCGACACCCCCACGCTCGCGCGCGTCATCCAGGAGTCGAGCGGCGCGAGCTACGTCATGGGACTCATCGCGATGATGGGTTCGACGCGCACTCGGACGATGGAGAACGTCGGTCGCCGTGTCCTGCGGATACTTCTAAAGTATCAGCACTTGCATTCCGGCGTCGGCCGCGTTGATGGCCGTATGCCCACCAGCACCGCCGTAGCCCACGATCACCACGTCTGTTTCGTAATCCCACTTCGCAGGAGGCTCGACCGACTCGCTGGCAAACGCGCTGGCGACTGGGCCCACGCCCATTGAACCCCGCCGCGGCGCCGGCCACGGCGGCCGCGCCGAGGAAGTGCCGCCGCGTCATGCCCTGCTTCTGCCCCTCTTCAGTCCCCTGCACTTCGTTCTCGTCCATTTGGCTCCCTCAGTGCTTCAACCGTTACTGGATCTTCTCACCACGAGGCGTACGGCCTCGTGCGATCGTGAGTCAATCAGCGGCGCCCCCTCCCCGAGTCGCGTCGTGGACGGCCCCGGCCGTCCGATCGCTTGTGCAACGAAACACACTCTATACCACCGCTTTGCGCTTACGCCAAGGCAAAACAGCTTGCGAGCCTGTAAGGCACGAGGCCTTCCGGCTCAGGAGAAACTCACCGCTCCCCCAACATCGGATCAGGCGTGTAGAGCATCTCGGCCTTCACCAACGCATCGTCGTGTACGCTTACTTCGATCTCAAATGTCGCATATTGATCCTGGACCACGTACAGGGTGTACTCGCCCTTGGGAATGTGGAGGCTTGCCGTTTCCGGTCTTGTCGGAGCGGTCCCTGTAGGGAAACCCACCCTTTTCCATCACCATGACGTCGGCCTCGGGAACACCCTCGGCGGTATCCTTACGGGTCACCTCGACCGTCACCACGTGCTCCGGCGCAGCACCAGCGGTGAATGCGAACGTGTGCATGCATCCTTCGTGTGCGACCGGCGACTCAGACGGCGGGAACTTCGCGACCCATTCGTAGTAGCCCTTCGCGGCCGGAGCCTGAAGGCTGACCTCCGCCCAGTACAACGCATCCGTTGACGGCCAAGGTGTGTCCGCGAGCGTCCCCGAACCGATCTTCGCGCCGAGCTGGTCGTGGACCTCGACCTCAGCTCCGGTCAGGTTGCATCCGTGCAGAACACACTGGACCCCGACTTTCGCTGAGAAACCGATGCCCGCCGCCGCCGGAGACGGCACGTCCCAGACGGCCATGCCCGTCGAGTGAAGCTTGGCCTCAAAAGAGAATGTCGCTCTGCTCTCCTGATGAAGACTTCCGTCGAACGTCTGGGCCGGAAACACAGCTTCCCAGGTGTAGTGGCCGGGCGCCGCCGGCGCCTTGAGGCCGGTCGCCACGGCTTGGCTGAGCGTCCCGTCGAAATCGGCGAGCTCCACTTCCTCCAAGACCAAGCCGTCCTCAGCGACAAGCCTTACCGTCCCGCCCGTCAGGTCACAGCCCGACGCACAGGAGACCCCTACGGTGATCGCCAATGCAGCGCCTGCTTCGGGCTCATTTGGAACCATCCCGATCAGCGACGTCTCCGTCACATGCGGCTCAACGTCGATCACGTCAGGTGTAGTCTCTTCTGCCACCGGCCACTCCTTTCTCCCAGGGACGTCCCGTTAGCGACAGCGTCCCTCCCCGCAAGACGGTCAGTTCGCCTGTGCCGATCCGGCACGCGAAATGACTTCCAGCAACTCGACGTCGCAGCTGAGATACTGACCGGCCAGCGGATGGTTGAAATCCACGGTCACAGTCGTCTGGTCACGGCTGATCGCCACAACGCGGCACGGAAACCGCTTGCCGTCCACATCGACGAGGGTGCCCTCTGTGCCCGCCTCAGGCGCGCACTCCCCGAACAGCGCCGCTGGAACCTCTTCGATCGCCTCCGCACTCCACGCACCGTACGCTTCTTCGGGCGGCAGCAAGACCGTGGCGCGCATCCCTGGAGTGAGCCCGATCACTGCCTGCCCCAAAGTGGGCAACCCGTCGTCCAATCCCAGGACAAGTGACAGCGGATCGCCATCCCAGTTGGATTCGCAGGGCGTGCCATCCTGAAGGGTCGTTGCATAACGAATGCTCCACTTCGTCGCCTTCGCGTGCAGGCACGTCAGCGCCTCCTTGATCGATATCTGAACTGCTTCGCTCACGCTGCTTCTTACGCACGCACACGCGGGGCGGACGGCTCACCGAGCCGCCCACCCCGCCCCTCCTCCCCTCCGCCATACCAGAGAGGAGTCACCGGTGTTCACTTGACCTTGAACGTCTTGTACGCGGTCGTGGCTGTGGTGAAGAGCGCCGTGGCGACGACCGAAGTCTTCACACGGTAACTGCCCGGCCTTGGTCGGCTTGTAGGCGTAGCTGTAGGCGCCGCTGGTCGCGTTGATGGCTCGCGCGACTGTCTTGGCGGCGACCCACCTGGCGCCGACCTTGCGCTGGATCGTGAGCTTGGCGCTGCCGGCGTGGGCCGGCTTGACCACGCCCTTGATGGTGACCGACTTGCGCAGCTTGAGCACCCCGGACCTGAGACCGGTCAGGGCGATCGTCGCTGTGCACTTGGTCGGCGCGACGGCGACTGCCTTGAACGTGACCGCGATGGTGTGGTTGGCGGTGACGTTGCTGAAGGTGTACTGACCGGCGGTGAGCACGACGGCGGCACCGTCAACGGTAAGGGCGTCGACTGGTAGCCGGCGTTAGCCGTGACGGTGAACGTCGCGCCGGCGCCGGAGGCGACCGTCTGGGCGCCGACCCGGCGAGATGGTGCCGCCCAAGCCGGCAGTCGCCGTGATGGTGAAGTTGGAGACGGGGGGAGCGCCGATGGTAGTGGTGCCAATCGGCCCTGGGAAGCCGGACACCGCGAGGATAGTGACTGTGTGTCCAGAGGCGGCCGGGAAGCTGCCGGTCGTGCCGCTGCCGCCGCCGACCTTGGTGATGCCGTCGAAGGCGGCCCAGACGCTCGCAACCTGCTCTACGTTGTAGGTCGCGGTCGTTCCCGTGTCAGAGGCGAGGGTGACGGCAGGGGCGGGCCCTGCGCCGCTGTGGCAATCGCTGCACAGCTGGTTGCTGGTCGGGTCCGCGATCGCACTGCCGGCGACGGCGAACAGAAGTGCCATGGCGGCGACGAACGCCACCGCGAAACGTAGGGAAAACCTGAGCTCATGTGCAAACACTCCATTCCATGCGGCAGGCCCCCAACCGGCTCGCTTTCTCGTTCCGGGACTCAGTGCGTGGACCGGCGACGTCCTCGGACGTCGCCGGTCCACACGATCTTGGGTGCGTCAGCGAACTGCTGGCATCATCTTGGCGGCGTTCTTGCCGGAGATCGCGCGGCGGTCATGTAGTGGCCAGCGTGTTGTGCGTGCGCTTCCAGCCGAAAATGTCAGCGGACTCGCCGGCAGCGTAGAGGTGGGGGATGGTCCTCAGAGCGTCGATCGACGTGGAGGCGACGAACCGGTCTTGCCTCGATCACCTGCATCTTGGTGTTGACGCGGAGGCCGTTGCGCTGGGTATGCCGGATCAGGCTCACCTTGAAGCCGTAGAACGGAGCCGTGAGGATCTTGCCCTTAGGCGAGGCTTGCCGAAGTCGGCGTCCGCGCCGCGTCGACGTAGCCGTTGTACGCTGATCTCGCCTGCAGATTGGCGGCGTCCACGCCGATCTTGTCCGCGAGATCAGCGATCGAATTGTCGATGGCGATGCACTCGGGGTCGTACATCTGCCCGTCTTGGGATTGGGGTCGTTGCTCTCGGCGAGCGGCCACTTCAGAGCGGCGGCGGTGGTCGAGTCAGCGACCATCCACACGTTGCGCGGCTGCGGGAGCGCCAGGAGGAACTCGTCCACGGCATCTCGGGGTTCTCGGAGTAGGCACCGGGCCCGCGCGGATGGCGTCGAAGCGCGAGGACTCGTTCACGTAGCGCTTGCCGTTGTTCGCGACGCAGATGGTCTCTGGAACGTGGCGGCGCTCTGCGGCAGAGCCTTGCCCGTGGCGTACGCGGCGTTCTGGTCCAGTCGATGGGGTCCTCTCCCCAACCCCAGTACGAACGGCCACCAAAGAAGATGTACACGTAGCATGCGAACGACATGTCGCTCACCGCCGGCCCCGACATCTAGGCAGTCCGGATGCCGTCGCCGGCGCTGTTGACGAAGAGCTGCCCATCGCTCGGCGTGCCGCCGTCTCCGTAGCAGTCGGGCCCGACGAGCCGCGGATCGTACTGCTGCATCATGGCGTCGTTGTCCGTCCAGGTGCCGGCGCAGATGACGACACCCTTCCGCGCCTTGATGTTGTTGATGCCGGCCTTCGCGTCCTTACCTGGACGCCGACGACGATGCCCTTGGTGTCGCGGAACACTTCGAGCATCTCGTGTTCAGGAGGACCGGGGTCTTCTGCGCAGGACCTCGTGGTACATGACCATGGTGAAGGCGATGCCGGTGTTCTTAGTGCCGGAACCGCCCGGATAGGCGGGGTCCTGAAGCGCCGTGATGCCACGGCAGATCGGCGGGCGCAGGACACCCGGAGATCGGGGCGTACTTGATGCCGAGATCCTGGAACCACTTCACCGTGTCGGCGCCATTGTCGACCAGTGTGCGAACGAGTTCAGGCTGCGCGCGACAGTCGGTGCTGAACATCTCGTCCTGGAACCACTGGTCGTTGGTGTCGACGACGCCGGCGGCCTGCTGCACGACGTTGTTGCCGCCCATGGTGAAGCTACCGCCGGCGGTGATGTAGAGACCACCGACGTGGTCGGCCGTCTCGAGGATGTCGCACTTGCGCCGGCGTTCTTGGCCTCAATCGCGGCGGCAAGGCCGACGCCGGTGCCGATGACCACCACGTCGTAGGTCTTGTTCCACGTGTTCGGCAGCGGGGTCGACGTGGCGGTCTCGGCCAAGGCGGCGGGAACGCCGAACAGGCTCGAGCCGACAGCGACGCCGGCGGCGCCGACAGCGGCGTGACCAAGGAACGCCCGACGAGTCAGGCCCTTTTTCTCGCCGCTGTCTGTCGTCATCCATCTGGGATCCGTCGTTGATGGGATCATCCATGTGGTCTTGCTCCCTTCACGCTTGATTGAGATGTGTGTGTAGAGCTGAACGCGAGGTGACTGTCGCTGAGGCTGGCTGTTCCTCCCTCTTCACCTTGATTACTCCGCCCCCGAGGAGCCCGACAGAATCAATAGAGTTTGTGACTTACCGCACTACTATCGCAACCCCGGTTGTTTGGGCGGCCGCGCATGGATGAG
>CAVWPI010000009.1:0-11805 GCA_963756895.1 uncultured Actinomycetes bacterium
GGTCAAGGACGCCGACTCGTTCGCCTGGAGAAACATCGCGCGAGGAAAGCGCGACACGTACTGCCGTCCATGTCGCGCGGAATACAAGCAAGCACTACTCGAAGAATCGCGCGAGGTACATCGCGAATGCGGCCGCCCGCAACGCACGCGAGCTCGAGCGCCGCACCCAGTATCTCGTGTCGTTCCTGAATGGGCATCCATGCGTTGATTGCGGGGAGACCGATCCAGTCGTCCTTGAGTTCGATCACCTCGGCAACAAGCTGTTCAAGTCTCGACCGGAATTCGCGATCCGCGCATGGGCAGCCGTGCTCGCCGAGATGGACAAGTGCGAAGTTGTTTGCGCGAACTGCCATCGGCGACGGTCGGCACGCCGCGGCGGCTATCATCCGCGCCAGCGCTCGGCGATTCGGAATCTACGTAGCGCTCCGGGGCACTCAAATGCCGTAACCTTGCGGCGCTGCCGGGGAGTGGCGCAGCCCGGTAGCGCACCTGCTTTGGGAGCAGGAGGTCGGGGGTTCAAATCCCCCCTCCCCGACGCCGCCGGTCAATCGGGTGGGCGCACGACACGCGGGCGTAGCTCAATGGCAGAGTCTCAGACTTCCAATCTGATCACGCGAGTTCGATTCCCGTCGCCCGCTCTCATGAGAATACCCCGAGCCTCGGGACGGGTTCCGGGCACGGATGACCATCGTCCATCATCCCGGTGCCGTTCCCGTCCGACCGACGACAGCTCGCGTCCGCCGACGCGCCGCCGAGGTGGCGGTGATCGCGGGCATCGTCGGCACCGCGTGTGCCCGGCGGGCTCGACCCACGTGCAGCGCGCGGTGTTAACGGGCACGTCGAGTCGATGACCGGGCACCCGCTCGACGTCGACGAGCGTCGTGCCGATCGGCGCCGACGACTTCGCCGAAGCGATGCGTTTCCGCAACGCGGCGTTCCGCACCCGCATGGTGCAGATCATGCTGCTCGGGCGAGATGCTGCTCGTGCCGATCCCGCCCGAGGTGTCCGAGCGCGGGTCGAGGGGTACGCCGCGGGGCTCGGCGTGGCGACGACATGATCCGGGTGGTCCGGCGCATCGCGAACGGGTCGCTCGGTCTCGCGCTCATCGACTTCGAGCGCAGCGGCTACTTCGACTGAGCTGCTCGCGCAGCCGCCCGAGCACCTGCACACGTCGCAGCGCGCTGTCGGACGCGTGGGAGCCGCGAGCAACGACGCCGCGCTCTACGAGCAGTGGGCCTCGCTCGAGGACTGCCCCGACGGATCGCTCGGCCAAGGGGTGTGGCGCTTCTACCGGGCCCGCGGCTTCACGTTCCCGGGTCGGCCCGACAGCGCGCCGCCCAACCTCGCGCAGCACGACTGGATCCACGTGCTCGCCGACTACGGCTCCACCGTCGAGTCGGAGATCGAGGTGTTCGGGCTCATCGCCCGCGCCAACGACGATCCCGCGGCGTTCTCCCTGCTGGCGATGGTGCTCGGCCTGTTCGAGACCGGCTACCTCTACGGCGCCGGCGAAGGGCTTCTTCGAGTACGACCGCGGTCACCTCTCGCGCGACGCCGATCGCATGGCGGTGCGGCTCGCCGACGCGATGTACCGCGGGCGCGATGCTCGCCTGGCACGTCAACGACGACCGACCCGGGCACGACGCGACCGACCTGCTCGCCACCGACTGGTTCGCGCACGCCGACCGTCCGCTCGACGAGGTGCGCGCCGAGCTCGGCATCCCGCCGCGGTCGGCCGCGCCATCGAGGCGGGGTCGAAGACGGCGTGGGAGCCGGGCGGGATCTCGCCGTTCCAGTTCGCGCACGGACACGACGTCGCGCACGCCGAAGGCCGCGCGTACGACTCCTACGGCGCCGAACCCGCGTAGCCACTCACCGACCGGACTGCGCCCCCGGCAGGACTCGAACCTGCGGCCAAATCGTTAGAAGCGAATTGCTCTGTCCACTGAGCTACGGAGGCAACGACAAAACTGTATCTGCCACTGTCGACCGCAGATTCGTACTGTCGTTCCATGCGACCACACCACACGAAGGACAAGGGAGACGTCGGTGTCGCGCATGCGATCGCCGATCTGGCCGACCAAGGGATTTCTCGTGCTCACAGCGCTCTGCGAACACGCACCCTTCGATCTCGTCGCGTACCGCGACGGCACGTTCGTCCGTGTGCAGGTGAAGTATCGGACCCTGGCGCCGAACGGCGCGATCAAAGTGAACTTCGTGAGTTCGTGGTCGGACTCGAGAGGCACATACCACCCGCCGATCGACAAACAAGAGGTCGACGTCGTCTGCATCTACTGCCCCGACACCGGCGCGTGTTATGACGTCGACCCGAAGGCCTTTCGGATCTCGGTGTCCCTCAGAGTCCGACCGAGCGGAAACGGTCAGGCGCGCAACGTGCTCATCGCCGACGACTACCGAGGCGTCCCCACCGCATTGGGAGTCCGCCATGTGGGCACCACGCCCATCCCGACGGTCTCGTAACCTCGGCGTCATGCGCCGCACGCACTTCACCGAAGAGCACGACCTGTTCCGCGACAGCTTCCACACCTTCGTCGAGCGCGAGATCGCGCCGCACGACCTGGAGTGGAACGATGCCGGCCTCGTCTCGCGCGACCTCTTCGCCAAGGCGGGCGCCGCCGGCTTCATCGGGATGGCCGTCCCCGAGGAGTTCGGCGGCAGCGGCGTCGACGACTTCCGCTACAGCCAGGTGATCGCCGAGGAGCTGCAGTACGCAGGCGTCGCGGCCGCGGGACTCGGCCTCACCCTCCACACCGACATCTGCCTCCCCTACTTCCTCTCGCTCGCCACCGACGAGCAGCGCGCACGCTGGCTCCCGGGCATCGCGTCGGGCGAGCTCATCACCGCGATCGCGATGACCGAGCCGGGCATCGGCTCCGACCTCGCGTCGATGGGCACGTCGGCCGTCCGCGACGGCGACCACTACGTCGTGAACGGCGCCAAGACGTTCATCACCAACGGCATCAACGCCGACCTCGTGATCACCGCGGTGAAGACCGACCCCACGCAGAAGCACGCGGGCATGAGCCTTCTGGTGATCGAGCGCGGAATGGACGGCTTCGAGCGCGGCCGCAACCTCGACAAGGTCGGGCTGCACGCGCAGGACACCGCCGAGCTGTTCTTCACCGACGTGCACGTGCCGGTCGGCAACCTGCTCGGCGTCGAGGGCAAGGGCTTCGCGCACCTCGTCGACAACCTGCCGCAGGAGCGGCTGTCGATCGCGGTGGGCGGCGTCGCCGCGGCGGAAGCCGCGTTCCGCTGGACCCTCGACTACGTGAAGCAGCGCACCGCGTTCGGCTCGCCGATCGCGTCGTTCCAGAACACGCAGTTCGAGCTGGCGGAGATGCGCACCGAGATCGACGTGACGCAGGTGTTCGTCGACCGCTGCGTCGACGCGCTGAACGCCGGTGAGCTCACGGTGGAGGAGGCCGCGGAGGCGAAGTGGTGGTGCACCGAGTTGCAGAAGCGCACCGTCGACCGGTGCGTGCAGCTGCACGGTGGCTACGGCTACATGCTCGAGTACCCGATCGCGCGCGCATACCTCGACGCCCGCGTCACCACGATCTACGGCGGGACCACCGAGATCATGAAGGGGATCATCGGGCGCAAGCTCACGCGAGGGTGAACGTGGACCGCACCGACCAAGCTGCTCACCGAATGGTTCCAGTGCGCGTCTCGGCGCCCGAGGTCACCGGCATCCGACAGCAGGCGCGCTGGCGACCGGTCTGGTTCGTCGACGTCGAACGCGACGGCGAGCCTCGTCGACCCTGATGGTGCGCGGCGACCGCACCGACGCCGCGCCGCTGTTCCCGCTCGAGCACGAGATGCGGTTCCAGGAGCTGCTCGAGGCCGACGGCATCCCGGTCGCCCACGTGTACGGCTGGGTCGACGAGCCGCGCGCGTTCGTGATCGACGTCGTGCCCGGCGAGAACAACTTCGACGCCTCCACCGACGACGCAGCGCGTCGCGGTGATGGACGAGTACATGGGCATCCTCGCCCGCATCCACCAGCTCGATCCGGAGCCGTACGCCCACGCCGGCATCACGCGAGCCGCCACGCCCGCGCGAGCTCGGGACACGTCGGCCTCGACGTCTACGTGGCCGGCTACCGCGCCACCAAGGTGCGGCCCGACCCGTTCCTCGAGTTCTGCCTCGGCTGGATCGACCGCAACCCGGTCGACACGCACGGACGCGAAGCGCCGGTGGTGTGGGACTCCGGGCAGTTCCACCAGCAGGACGGCCGCGTGACCGCCGATCCTCGACCTCGAGCTCGGGCACCTCGGCGACCCGATGATGGACCTCGCCGCGTTCCGCATGCGCGACACCGTGCTCGGCTTCGGTGACATGAACGTGCTGTACGACCAGTACGCCGAAGCACTCGGGCACGCCGGTCGACCTGGCCGCGATCATGCACCACCACTTCGTGTTCGCGCTCACGAACCAGATGGTGTTCCACGCCGCGTTGGCGGCCCCGCCCGCGGCGTCCGACTACATGACAAACATGCAGTGGGCCAGCGAGACGAACCTGTTCGCGATCGAGGGGCTCGCCGAGATCATGGGCGTCGACGAGCTCGACACCGTGGACGTGCCCGAGCCGCGCGACTCACCGGTCGCGAACGCGCACGAGCACCTCGTGCGCTCGCTGCGCAACCTCGACCTCGCCGACGAGTACGAGCGCCATCAGCTGCGCATCGCGTTCCGCCTCGCTCGACACCTGCAGCGCTACGACGAGATCGGCGACGCGTGCACCGAGGCCGACCTCGACGACCTCCGACAGTTCCTCGGCCGCGCCGACCGGCGACGTGGCAGGAGGGCGACGCCGCGCTGGAGGAGCTCGTGCTGGCCGACGGCGGCGCGCACGACGAGGAGCTGCTGCAGCTCTTCCACCGTCGGTACCTCCGCTACAAGATGCTGTGCGGCCCCGAGGGTTCGGCCATGGCGAGGCACGAACCCATCCAGAAGTTCCGTAGCTGACCGTTCGCCGCGAACGTTCTTGTCGAGTTCTCACGTGGTCCACACCGAGGCTTGACCCTGCGGGAGCAGGGTGAGGGTGCACAAGGACTCACCCTCCCCCCGAATCGAGGCCCCCATGACCGCTCTCCCCGAAGCTCCCTCCGCCGAGCCCGCCCGCTACCGCCGCTTCCGCCTCATCCGGGGCGGCGCCCGCGGGCACGACCAGGTCGTCCCGGAGATCCCACCGAAGCTGGTGCTCCTCTCCCCCGCCTCCGCCCGCTGGATGCCGACCCTCGGCGACGCACTCGGACCCTCGTACCGGGTCGTCACGCGAGACCTCCGAGACACCGGCGGCCGTCGTCGTCGACAGCCGCGACGACGATCTCGTCGCGCCTGATCCAGGGTCAGCGCAGCGCCACCCGCGTCATCGTGGTGCACACCGGTCACCCGTCGGAACAGCCGATGGCGTCCGTCGGAGCTGCTCGACCTCGGCGCCGACACCTACCTCGCGCCGACGTCGCTTCCTGCGCTCGCCGCGCACGTGAAGGCATTGACCCGCTCCTGGGACGCGTTCCCGCCGCGCCCGACCATGCGGGTCGCATCGGCGACCGCTCCTCAGACCGCGTAGACCGCGGTCTCCGTCGCCTTGACGCTCGCCCACACCTCGACGCCGTCGTCCAGGCCGAGGTCACTGACCGCTCCGGCCGTGACCTCGGCCACGATCGGCACGACGCCGTCGACGTGGATGCGGATCCGGTCGCCGAGGAGATCCACGCCCCGTACGCGGCCGCTCCAGACGTTGCGGGGACTCCCCTCGGGTCGTGCCCGGTGCAGGCTCACCGAGTGCGGCTGGATCGCGACGTACACGTCGCCCACGACCGGGTCCACGGTGATCACGACGCCCCCGCCGTCGAGCGCCACCTCGTGGCCGCCTCCGCCTCCACTGGCGTGTCCGCGCATCAGGTTCACCCCGACCAGATCGGCGACGTAGCGCGAACGGGGTCGCGCGGTGACCTCCTCGAGCGCACCCACCTGCGCGACCCGGCCGTCCTCCAAGACGACGAGACGATCGGCCAGCGCCACCGCGTCGAGCAGGTCATGGGTGACGAGGATCCGGGCGCCGCTGAACGTCGCCAGGTGCGTCCGCAGATCTCGGCGCAGCTCGGTCCTCGTGCCGACGTCGAGCGCGGCCGAGCGGTTCGTCGAGCAACACCAGCCGCGGTTCGGTGACGAGACGCACGCGCGAGCGCGCACGCGTTGTTGCTGGCCACCGGACAGCACGGTCGGCTTGCAGCCCGGCACGGTCGGCGAGCCCGACACGCGCCAACCACTCCGCGGCACGACGTCGTGCCTCCGCGACCGATCCCGCGGCTGCGCAGCCCGAACGCGACGTTCTCGAGCACGCTGAGATGCGGGAAGAGGAGGTAGTCCTGGAACACCACGCCCACGTGGCGCCGTTCCGGGACGACGAACGTCCCCGCGCGCCGGGTCGTCCATCACCTTGTCGTCGATGCGGATCGAGCCGCGGTCGAGGGGCACCAGACCCGCGAGTGCGCGCAGCAACGTCGACTTGCCCGCGCCGTTCGGCCCGAGCACCGCCACCGTCTCGCCGTCGGCCGCGTCGAGCGCGACCGCGAGGTCCAGGTCGCCGAGGTTCACCCCCAGGTCAGCTACCAGCGTCACGCAGTCCCCCGAACCAGTGGTCACGCAGCGACACGAGCACCACGACCGACACCGCAAGCAGCACCAGGCTCAACGCGATCGCGAGGGGCTGGTCGGACTCGAGCAGGTTGTAGACCGCGAGCGGAGTCGTCTGTGTGCGCCCCTGGATGTTGCCGGCGAACGTGATGGTCGCGCCGAACTCGCCGAGCGCGCGCGCCCACGCCAACGCCGTGCCGGCGATGAGCGCCGGCGCGATCAGCGGCACGGTCACCCGGCGGAAGACCGTCCAGCGGCCGGCACCGAGGCTCGCGGCCGCGTCCTCGTAGCGCCGGTCCATCGAGCGCAGGCCCGCCTCGACCGTGATCACGAGGAACGGCATCGCCACGAACGTCTCCGCGAGCACGACGCCCCACTTGCTGAACGTGAACTGGAACCCGAAGACGTCGTAGATCCACCCGCCGAGCAGTCCGCCGTTCCGCTGGAACGCTGACAGCAGTGCGACCCCACCGACGACCGGCGGGAGCACCATGGGCAGGACGACCAAGGCGCGCACCAGCGCGCGCCCCGGGAACTGCGCCCGCGCCAGCACGTATGCGAGCGGGATCCCGAACAGCAACGAGAACACGGTCGACCAGAGCGAGCACTCGACCGAGAGGCGGATGGCGTCACGCGCGGCAGGATCGCTCAGGTCGTCCCAGAGGTCGCCCCACGGCGCACGCTTCACCAGCCCGACGAGCGGGAGCACGAAGAACCCCACCGCGACGAGGGCGAGCAGCACCGCGACGAGCGGCACTCGGCGCCCTCGACGTCTCACTGGAGCGGTGGCGGAAGGAACCCGAAGCTCTCGAGGGTCTTCTGGCCCGCCGGTGACGCCGTGTACTCGACCCACGCCTTCGCGAGGTCCTGGTTCGTCGATGCCGCGATTGGCGCGATCGGGTAGATCGCGTACACGTTCAACCACGCAGGGATCCTCACCGACTGCACGCTCGTGCCGGCCGCCTTCGCATCCGTCGTGTAGACGATTGCGGCGTCGGCATCACCGGTCGAGACGGCGGCGAGCGTCGTCTTCACGTCGGCGCCCTTGGTGATCTTCTCCGGCGCGATCGTGACGCCCGCGCCGGCGAGCGCCTGCTCGCGCGTACTTGCCGCACGGCACCGCGTCGGCACACAGCGACACCACGTCGAGATCGGCGAGGTCCGCCAGCGACTTGACCTTCGTCGGGTTGCCCTTCTTCACCACGATCGTCAGCTCGTTCGCCGCGAACACCGTGGGCTCGGCCGTCACCTGACCGCCCGCGACCAATTTCTGCATGTTGGTGCCGTCGGCCGATGCGAACACGTCGGCCGGCGCACCACCCTGGATCTGCTGCACCAACGCCGACGACGCGGCGAAGTTGAAGGTGACCGATGTGCCGGGGTTCGCCTTCTGGAAGTCGGTGCCCATCTTGGTGAACGCCTCGGTGAGCGAAGCCGCCGCCGACACCGTGATGGTGCCCGGAGACCTTCTTCGCCTTGGTCGCCTGCGCGACGCCGGTGCCACCGACCAACCCGAGCGCGGCGATCACCAACGCCACCGACCAGAACCTGGGTGCCCGCCTCACGAGCTGCTCCCCGTCTCATTCCGGTCGCGGGACTTCCACGACCACGTTCGTCGACTTCACGACCGCGACCGCGAGGTCACCGGGTTCGATCCCGAGCTCGTCGGCGGCTTCACGCGTCATCAGCGAGGTGACCCGGTGCGGCCCAGCCTGGATGTGCACGACGGCGACCAGGCCGTCCTTCTCCACCTGCGTGACGATCCCCGGGAACCGGTTGCGGGCCGACTCGAGCACCGGCGGCTCGTCGACCGGGCGGCGCGGTCTCGGTGAGGAACCGGGCCAGCTCGGCGCCGTCGATGAGCCGCTCGCCGCCCTTCGGTCGCGAACCGAAGCGGCCGTCGTCGACCCAACGCCGCACCGTGTCGGCGCTCACCCCAGGAGCTCGGCCACGTGGCCCACGCGATAGGTCGCCATAGGTGCGAGACCATATCGCTCTTTGCACTCGCATCTGCAAGCTGGATCAGGATTGCGGTGGCATCTCCGAGCTTGGGCATCGACGATGCCGCCGCGTTAGCGTTGGGCGCCGAACAACAACCAGGGAGCACCACCATGGCCACGATCGAAACCGACCGCGCCGGCACCGTGCAGGGCGAGGTCCGCATGCTCATCGACGGCGAGCTCGTGGAGGCCGCGTCAGGCAAGCGCTTCGACAACGTCAACCCGGCCACCGAAGAGGTGCTCGGCGAGGTCGCCGACGCGGGTGTCGACGACATGCAACGCGCCATCGCCGCCGCACGCCGAGCGTTCGACGAGACCGACTGGTCGACCAACCGCGCCTTCCGCCAGCAGTGCCTCCGCCAGCTGCACGAAGCGATCGTGAGTGAGCAGGAAGCGCTCCGCGAGATCCTGGTGGCCGAGGTCGGTTCGCCGATCGCGCTCACCTACGGTCCGCAGCTCGACGCGCCCCTCGAGGACGGTCTGCTCTGGCCGGCCGAGATGATCGACACGTTCGAATGGGAGCGAGAGCTGCCCGATCGGCAACGCGTTCGGTGGGCGCTCGACGCGCACCGTCGTGCGTGAAGCCGCGGGCGTCGTGGGCGCCATCGTGCCGTGGAACTTCCCGTTCGAGGTGTCGATCCAGAAGATCGGCCAGGCGCTCGCCACCGGCAACACCATGATCCTCAAGCCGGCACCCGACACGCCGTGGAACGCGACGCACCTCGGCCGCCTCGTCGCCGAGAAGACCGACATCCCCGCCGGGGTGTTCAACGTGGTCACGTCGTCCGACCACCTCGTCGGTGAGGAGCTGACCATCAGCCCGCTCGTCGACCTCATCTCCTTCACCGGATCGACCGTCACCGGCAAGCGCATCTTCGAGAAGGGCAGCGCGACGATGAAGCGCCTGTTCCTCGAGCTCGGCGGCAAGTCGGCCGACATCGTGCTCGACGACGCCGACCTCGAGTCGAAGATGGCGATGGCTTCGATGGTCTGCGTGCACGGCGGCCAGGGATGCGTGATGCCGACGCGGATGCTGGTCCAGCGTTCGGTGTACGACCAGGCGATCGAGATCGCGACGCCCGGGTTCCAGAACTTCCCCTACGGCGACCCGACCGACGCCGGCAACCTGATGGGACCGCAGGTCAGCGCCAAGCAGCGCGACCGCGTGCTCGGGTACATCGAGAAGGGCAAGGACGAAGGTGCGCGCGTCGTCGCCGGCGGCGGACGCGCCGACCAGTTCGAGAAGGGCTGGTTCGTGCAGCCCACGCTCTTCGCCGACGTCGACAACGACATGACCATCGCCCGCGAGGAGATCTTCGGGCCCGTGCTCATCGTCATCCCGTTCGACACCGACGACGACGCGGTGCGCATCGCCAACGACAACCAGTACGGGCTCGGCGGCTACGTCACCGGTTCCGACGAGCGGGCGCAGGCGATCGCCAGGCGGCTGCGCGCCGGCATCGTCGGCGTGAACGGGGGCGTGTTCTACGGCGCCGATTCCCCGTTCGGTGGTTACAAGGCGAGCGGCGTCGGTCGCCAGGGTGGCATCGAGGGCCTCCAGCAGTACACGGAGGTCAAGACCATCGCCACCGGCCTGCCGCCCGAATAGTCCCTTGCGGGTAGCTTTCGTCGGCGCGGGCCAGATCGGCGCGCCCATGTCGGAGCGGCTCCTGGCTGCCGGTCACGAGGTCACCGTCTACGCCCGCCGGGCCGAGGTGCGAGAGCACTTCGCCCGGCTGGGCGCGGCGGTGACCGATTCCCTCGCCGAGGCGGCCAGCGGCGCCGAGGCGGTACATCTCGCCCTCTACTCCGACGAGCAGCTGGGCGAGGTCACCGTCGGGCGAGGGCGGACTCGTCCCGGCCCTGGGCCCCGACACCCTCCTCGTCTCCCACACCACCGGGTCGCCCGCCACCATCCGGCGCATCGCCGACGCGGGCAACGGCCACGTGGTCGACGCGCCGTTCAGCGGTGGTGCCGACGACGTGCTCGCCGGCCACCTCACGGTGATGCTCGGCGGCGCCCCCGACGACATCGCGCGCGCACGTGAGACGGTCGGCGCGTACGCCGACCCGATGGTCGACATCGGCGCGCTCGGCAACGCGCTCGTGGTGAAGCTCGTCAACAACGCGCTCTTCGCCGCCAACATCCAACTCGTCGCGCAGGCGGAACAGATCGCGAACGATCTCGGCGTCGACACCCCCACGCTCGCCGCGTCATCCAGGAGTCGAGCGGCGCGAGCTACGTCATGGGACTCATCGCGATGATGGGTTCGACGCGCACGCTCGTCGACGCCGCCGGTCACTACATGCGCAAGGACATCGACGTCGTGCGTGAGGTGGTCGACGGCCTCGGAGTCGACCTCGGGATACTCGGCGCCGTGCTCGACGACGGTCCCGCCGACTTCGTCGCCCGTTGACCTCCCCTGACCTCCCCTGACCTACCGCTGACCTCGCAGCGCCCGGCACGAGGCCGCTGACCAGCACCGATCCGGTCGACGGCAGGACACTTCGGACGGGCCGGTACAGTGGACACCCCGGCGCGCAGGGCGGTGCGCCGACATGGTGGCCGTAGCTCAGTTGGCTAGAGCGCCGGGTTGTGGTCCCGGAGGTCGGGGGTTCGAAACCCCTCGGTCACCCCATCGCGGACCCGGCTGCGGCGAACGTCACGCCGCAGCCGGTGCCGCCAACACGACGCGCAATGCGTCGTCGATGTCGCGGACACGCGAACTCGTACCCGCTCTGCTCGAGCACGCGCGGCAACGCGCGCTGCCCGTTGACGAGCAGGTGCTCGACCAGCTCGCCGCCGTACACCGCCTTCAGCGGCAGGAGCGGGGTCGGGAGCACGGTCGGGCGGTGCACCGCGGCGCCGAGTGCACGCGTGAACTCGGCGTTGGTCGCGGGGTTGGGCGCAGTGAGGTTGGCCGCACCGCGCACCGATTCGTTGGCGAGGAGATGGCGCACGGCGCCGAGATGGTCGTCGAGGGCGATCCAGCTCATGTACTGGTCGCCGGATCCGATCCGCCCGCCGAGCCCGAGCCGGAAGGGCAGGAGCATGCGGTGGAGGGCGCCGCCGTGGGCGGCCAGCACGATGCCGGTGCGGAGGTGGACGACCCGGATCCCGGCCGCCTCGGCCGG
>CAVWPI010000010.1:0-83936 GCA_963756895.1 uncultured Actinomycetes bacterium
CTACATGCGCAAGGACATCGACGTCGTGCGTGAGGTGGTCGACGGCCTCGGAGTCGACCTCGGGATACTCGGCGCCGTGCTCGACGACGGTCCCGCCGACTTCGTCGCCCGTTGACCTCCCCTGACCTCCCCTGACCTACCGCTGACCTCGCAGCGCCCGGCACGAGGCCGCTGACCAGCACCGATCCGGTCGACGGCAGGACACTTCGGACGGGCCGGTACACTGGACACCCCGGCGCGCAGGGCGGTGCGCCGACATGGTGGCCGTAGCTCAGTTGGCTAGAGCGCCGGGTTGTGGTCCCGGAGGTCGGGGGTTCGAAACCCCTCGGTCACCCCATCGCGGACCCGGCTGCGGCGAACGTCACGCCGCAGCCGGTGCCGCCAACACGACGCGCAATGCGTCGTCGATGTCGCGACATGCGAACTCGTACCCGCTCTGCTCGAGCACGCGTGGCAACGCGCGCTGCCCGTTGACGAGCAGGTGCTCGACCAGCTCGCCGCCGTACACCGCCTTCAGCGGCAGGAGCGGGGTCGGGAGCACGGTCGGGCGGTGCACCGCGGCGCCGAGTGCGCGCGTGAACTCGGCGTTGGTCGCGGGGTTGGGCGCAGTGAGGTTGGCCGCACCGCGCACCGATTCGTTGGCGAGGAGATGGCGCACGGCGCCGAGATGGTCGTCGAGGGCGATCCAGCTCATGTACTGGTCACCGGATCCGATCCGCCCGCCGAGCCCGAGCCGGAAGGGCAGGAGCATGCGGTGGAGGGCGCCGCCGTGGGCGGCCAGCACGATGCCGGTGCGGAGGTGGACGACCCGGATCCCGGCCGCCTCGGCCGGCGCAGTGGCGGCCTCCCAGGCCACGCACACCCGGGCAGGGAAGTCGTCGCCGGCGGCCGACGCCTCGGTGAGCTCCTCGGCGCCGCGATTGCCGTAGTAGCCCACCGCCGAGCCCGAGAGCAGCACCGCGGGCGGGCGGGTGAGGCCGGCGAGGGTGCGGGCCAGGAGGTCGGTGCCCTGCGTGCGGCTCTCGAGGATGAGCTGCTTGCGGGCCGGCGTCCACTTCTTGTCGCCGATGCCCGCACCGGCCAGGTGCACGACCGCGTCGACCCCCTCGAGCCCGGCCGCGTCGATGGTGCCCGCGGCCGGGTCCCAGCGGACGTCGTCGGACCCTTCGGGGTCGCCGCGCACGAGACGGACGACGCGATGGCCGTCGGCCCGGAGACGAGGCAGGAGCGCGGAGCCGATCAGACCGTGAGCACCGGAGACGAGCACGTCCACGTCCACACGCTAACGCCGCGATGCCGAACGCGCGCGTGCACGAGGTTCACGCTCGGAGGTCGCGGCGGCGAAGTCCTTCCACGGCCACGACGACGAGGACGAGCGTCGAGACGGCGAGCACGGCCACCCCGCCGAGGTCGACGCCCTCGGCGATCGGATCGTGACCCGAGTACCAGTAGGACGGCGTGACGTACTTCAGCCAGGTGATGCCGTCGACGAGCGGTGCGAAGCCGTTGATCAGGAAGCCGAGGACGGCGAACGCGCCGGCACCGGCCGCCGCCACCGTCTTGCGCCCCGTGACGGTCGCGAGCGCGAGTGCGAGCGCGCCGATGGCGAACCCGAAGAACGCGAGCTGGATCGCCAGCGCGGTGAGGTGGGCGATGGTGATGCCGCCCCCCGCGGCGGCGACGCCGGCGACCAGTCCGATCCACGTGCCCAACACCACGATCGCCACGACCACGCCGACCGCCGCGGCGCGGGCGAGCACCAGCCGTCCGCGCTCGACGGGGTGGGCCAGGACGAGCGCGAGGATGCCGGCTTCCTCCTCGCCTGCGGTCAGCGCGACCGCCGCTCCGATCGCCGAGGCGGACACCACGAGTGGGCCGTAGATAGCGCCGATCTCGCTGCGCATCCATCCTGTGATCGTTCCGTAGTCGGCGCCGCCGAGCAGGTTGGCGACCCCATCGGGGACGTGCAGCTTGCCGATGCTGTCGCCGACCGACGGGAACAGCGCGCCCACCATGAGGATCACGAGCGCCATGCTCACGCCCGCTAGGACCGCCGGGATCGCGCGCAAGCGGATCGCCGTCGCGAAGACAGCCCGCATCACGTCGATGCCTCGTCTCGGTAGTAGCGCAGGAAGATCTCCTCGAGGTCCGCGTCGCGGCTGCGGATCGAGCGGACGTCGTACGCTGCGATCGCCTTCACGATCGGATCGGCCGTGCCCTCGAACGCGACGCTGAGTCGCGCACCTTCCGCCTCTGCCTCGTTGACGCCCGGGAGCGCCCGCACGAGCGACAACTCGGGCGCGGTGCTCCCGAACTCGATCTCGAGGTGTTGCACCGCCAGTCGCCGCAGGTTCTCGAGGGAGTCGACGACCACGAGTCGGCCGCGCCGGAGGATCGCCACCCGGTGCGCGACGCGCTCCACCTCCGACAACGTGTGCGACGAGAGGAAGACCGTGCGTCCCTGCGACGACACTTCCCCCAGCAGGTCGTGAAACCGTTGTTGCACCAGCGGATCCAGTCCGGCAATGGGCTCGTCGAGGATCAGGAGCTCGGGCTCGTGCATGAACGCCTGCACGAGGCCGAGCTTCTGGCGATTGCCGGTCGAGAGCTCCCGCACGGGTCGGTCGAGCGCGGTGTCGAAGCGGTCCGCCAGCTGGTCGCGCACGCGTCGGTCGACGCCACCATGGAGATCTGCGAAGAAGTCGAGCACTTGGGCGCCGGTGAGCTTCTGAAAGAGCGCGAGATCGCCGGGGAGGAATCCGACACGCCGCCGGATCTCGAGGCTCCGCTCGCGCGTGTCGACCCCGAAGATCGTCGCCGAGCCCGCGGTCGGACGAATGAGGTCGACGAGGAGACGCATGGTCGTCGACTTCCCTGCGCCGTTCGGTCCGAGGAAACCGAAGATCTCGCCGCGCTCGACCTCGAGGTCGAGCCCGAAGAGTCCGTGCCCCTCGCCGAAGTCCTTGCTCAACGCGGTCGTACGGATCACGGCGTCGGACGACACGATCCAACGCTAAGTCCTGACCCTTCACGGATGCCACGGCGCGCGCAAGAGGGGTTTCGACGCGGCGTTCGTCTACGATGAGCGACGCTCCGGTACCGGACACGTCCGGCCGGAGCGACGATGTGAGCGCCCCTAGCTCAATTGGTTAGAGCAAATGACTCTTAATCATTAGGTTCCGGGTTCGAGTCCCGGGGGGCGTACCAAACCAGGCCAGCTGACCCTCGATCGCCGCGCACGCCGGCGCGCGAACACCTGAGCGAGCACGACCGGGCGGTTCAGCCGGCGACGACCGTCGCCGCCAGCGCGACCCGATGGTCCTTCGTCCACGGCGGCCCCAAGGTCGCGCGCGGACCGTCGAGCACCTCCGCGGTTCGTGCCCCGAGCACCGTCGCCGCCTGCCCGAGCACGGCCTTCGCTTCGTAGAAGTGGACCTCCCAGCCGCGTGCGTGCGCGCACTCGACGAGCACCTGCCGGTACATGACCGCGTCGGCGCGGGCCTCGTACGGCGACCGCCGCTGCACCGCGATGTCGGTCGGGAACTCGGCCGCCAGCGTGCGGAGCGAGATCGACGCGATCGGTCCGGGCAACGATGCCGCGAGCTCGTCGAGCGCCGCCGACGTCGCCCGGAGCACGGACGCGCGGACCTCGGCGACGAGCGCCGCCGTCGCGGCGACGTCGAGGTGCTTGCTCTTGTAGTGGATCGGCGCCTCGGTCACGCCCGGTTCGACGAGCTCGATCCGTCGGCGATCCACGACCTCGTACGTGTCGGACGCCGAGACGACGACCGCCCAGCCGAAGTGATCGGCGATGCCCACGCGCGTCACGCGGGCACGCTACGTCGGCGCGGGACCGGCCGCGACCCGTCGGTCCCACGTAACGTCGTCCGATGGAGCTCAAGCTCGAACTGGACCTCGGTGGCGGCGGGATCAACGTGCCGCTCCTGGTGTGCTTCGGCGCGTTCACCCTCACCTTCCTGACCACCCGCACGATCACCCGCATGATCCGCGCCGGCAAGGGACCGTTCCACGACAACGTCTCGGGCAGCGGGCTGCACGTCCACCACGCGGTCCCGGGGATCATCCTCCTCGTCGTCGGCGCGTTCCTTGCGGTCGGCACCAGCGCGGACACGACGTGGGAGATCGTCGCGGCGCTGCTCGTCGGCGTCGGCACGTCGCTGGTCCTCGACGAGTTCGCGCTGATCCTCCACCTGCAGGACGTCTACTGGGCCGACGAGGGCCGCATCTCGGTCGAGATGGTGAGCCTGGCGATGGGCTGCCTCGGGTTGGCCGTCGTCGGTCTCACGCCGTTCGACTTCAGCGGCCTCGAGGGCGGCGTGGAGAGCGCGCTCATCGTCATCCTGGTCGTCGCGTCCATCCTCGGCCTGATCGTCCTGAGCGTGATGAAGGGCAAGTACAAGCTCGCACTCTTCGGCGCGTTCATCCCGCTGTGCGCGCTGGTCGCCGCGAGCCGGCTCGCGCGCCCGGAGTCGCGCTGGGCGAAGCGTCACTACGGCCCCGAGAAGCTCGCTCGCGCGCGGGCCCGGACTGCGTGGTACGACGAACGCTTCGGGCCCGCGACCGTGTGGGTGAGTGACTTCGTGGCGGGGAAGCCATCCGAACCGGATCCGGCCCCGTCGCCACATCCGGCAGCCGCAGCTCCGGATTCGCGATGATGCCCAGCGACCCAGGTCAGAGGGGACCCGATGAGCGACACCATGGACGATGGGGCGGGAGCGCCCGACGAGCTGGCGATCCCGTGGATCGACGTCACCATGCAGCAGGACGTCGCGTGGCGCGACGGTGACATCGTGATCTCGGTGCCGGTGAAGAGCGGGACGACCTGGACGATGAACATCGTCCACCAGCTCCGCTCGGGCGGCGACGGCGACTTCACCGACGTCTACGAAGAGGTCAGGTGGCTGGAGTTCGTGCCGAACCCCGCTGCCGCGCGCGACGACCTGCTCGCCGCGTTCGAGCAGCTGCCGCGGGACCGGCGCCGCGCGTTCAAGACCCATTCGGCGCCGCCCGACCTCCCCTATCTCGCACCCGGAAGCGGGCCCGACGTGCGTTACGTCGTCGTCGTGCGCCATCCCGACGAAGCGGTCGCATCGATGCGTCCATTCATCGCCGGGCACACAGACGCGTGGTTCGACCTGTGGCAGATCCCGAAGGCCGAGGTCGTCGGGCCCGATCTGGCCACCTTCGTCGAGATGATGGCGGCACCGATGATGGGTGCGATCTTCGGGTTCATCGCCGCGTGGTGGGACCTGCGCGACCACGACAACGTGCTCCTGCTCCACTTCAACGACCTCAAGCGCGAGCCGGAAGCAACCGTGCGACGCGTCGCCGAGTTCCTCGAGTTCGAGGTGGCCGACGACGCGTGGCCCGCGATCCTCGAGTACACGTCGTTCTCCTGGATGAAGGCACACGAGGACAAGTTCGAGCTGAGCAGCCTCACCGGGCCGGTCCCGATCCTCGAGCACGGGGCGATGATGCGGAAGGGACAGATCGGCGCCAGCACCGAGGACGGCGTCACCCCCGAGATGTCGGCGATGATCCGCGACCTCGGGAGCCAGCTCCTCGCCGATCCGCAGGCACTCGAATGGTGCTACCGCGGCGGCCCCCTCCCGACGTAGCGCAGCGCGCGACACGACGATGGCGACGTTGCTCCTCGTGCACGGCGCGATGCACGGCGGGTGGTGCTGGCGCGTGGTGCGCGACCCGCTCCGCGCGGCGGGGCACGTCGTCTTCACGCCGACGCTCACCGGTCAGGGCGACCGCCGCCACCAGATGACACGCGACGTCGGTGTCGACACGCACGTCGACGACGTCGCCGAGCTGCTGTGGTTCGAGGACCTGCACGACGTGCACCTCGTGCTGCACAGCTACGCGGGTGTGCTCGCGGGACCGGTCGCCGACCGGGCCGGCGATCGTCTGGCGTCGATCACCTACCTCGCCGGCTTCCTGACCCGTCCCGGTGAGTGCCTGCTCGACGTCGAACCGCCCGAGACGGTGGCGCGCTACCGGCAGCTGGTCGCTGACTCCGGCGACGGCTGGCGCGTGCCGACGGGCACCGCGTTCCTGGCGCAGTGGGGCGTGACCGACGAGCTCGCGCCATTCGTAGCTCCCCGGCTGACCGACTTCCCCTTCAAGTGCCAGACCGACCCGACGCAGTACGACCGGTCGCACTGGGATGCGGTGCGCAAGGTGTACGTGCGCCACACCCATCCACCGCTGCCGGGCCTCGACCTCTCGTATCGACGTGCGGTCGACGACGGCTTCGAGCTGCACGAGCTGGAGTGCGGGCACGACGTCATGCTCGCCGACCCCGCGGGCACGATCGCCGTGCTCGAGCAGATCGTCAGCGGGCCACCAGATAGCTGAGCGACACCACACCGGTCGCGGTGCGGTCGACGGTCTGCAACTCCAACCGGACCCGGTTGTCGTGGCGTGGGAACAGCATGTGTCCGACACCGAGCACGAGCGGGTGCACGAACAGCTGCAACTCGTCGACCAGGTCGGCGTCGAGCAGCTGCTGCACGATCGAACCGCTGCCGAGGACGGACACGTTGCCGTCGGCGGAAGCCTTCAGCTTCTTCACCGCGGGCACCAGGTCACCCTCGAGGCGACGCGCGTTCGGCCACGCGAGGTCGTCGGTGCGGTGGGTCACGACGTGCTTCGGCGTGCGGTTGAGATGCGCGGCCATCGGGTTCTCGTCTGGTTGGAACGGCCAGAACTGCGACAGCTCGTCGTAGGTCCGCCGGCCGAACAGATACGCCGCGGTCGCGGGCAGGTGATCGACCGCGGCGTCGAACTGCGCCGGGTCCTGGTAGCCCTCGCCCCATCCGCTGTGCCGGAAGCCGTCGCGCTCGTCGGCACCGTGGAATCCCTGCACCACGCCATCGAGCGTCGTGAACTCGACCACCGTCAAGGCACCCATCTCGTCCTCCTCGGGGAACCGCACGTGTACCCGTACCCACTGA
Organism: uncultured Actinomycetes bacterium; assembly: GCA_963756895.1. Lineage (GTDB taxonomy): Bacteria > Actinomycetota > Acidimicrobiia > IMCC26256 > DASPTH01 > DASUAS01. The sequence goes on from CAVWPI010000010.1 coordinate 6,987, forward strand.
TCGATCTGCAAACCGCGCGAGGATGTCGAGCGTGGAGTTCGGTGCCCACCTGCCGGTCATGGACTTCGGCGGCACGGAATTCGGCCTGCAGCGCCTGCTCGACTACACCGACGCCGCCGCCGACCTCGGGTACGACACCCTCGCAGTGAACGATCACATGGTGTTCGCGACCCCGTGGCTCGACGGTTTGACCGCACTCGCGTCGGTGGTGAGCCGGACCGGTTCGATGCGGCTGGCGACGACGGTCGCGTTGCCCGCGATCCGCGGTCCGGTCCCGCTCGCCAAGCAGCTCGCGGCGATCGACGTCCTGAGCGGCGGACGAGTGGTCGCCGGTGTGGGACCTGGGTCGTCGGCGGACGACTACGCGGCGGCCGGGGTCGACTTCGACGAGCGGTGGCCGCGGTTCGACGAGACGATCCGCGTGTTGCGGGCGTTCTGGCGCGACGATCCGACGCCGTTCGTCGGTCGGTACTACTCGAGCGCAGACGTGCGGCTGGAGCCCCGCCCGGTGGGGCGCGAGGGCATCCCGATCTGGGTCGGGAGCTGGGGCTCCGATGCCGGGCTCCGACGCGTCGCCCGCCTCGCCGACGGCTGGCTGGCGTCCGCGTACAACACCACACCCGAGCAATTCGGCCGCGCCGTGCGCCGACTGCGCGAGATGCTCGGTGCCGCGGGCAAGGACACGTCGGCATTCCCCAATGCGATCGCCACCATGTGGTTCCACGTGTCCGACGACCGCGACGAAGCCGAACGGGTGTTGCAGGAGCGTCTCGTGCCTCGCGTGCGCCGCGATCCTGACGAGCTCCGGACCCGGTTGTCGTTCGGACGCGCCGACGAATTCGCCGCCAAGCTGCGCGCGCTCGCCGCGGCCGGCGTGCAGCGCGTCTACGTCTGGCCGGTCGCCGACGAGATCGAACAGCTCGAGCGGTTCTGGACCACGGTCCGCCCCGCAGTCGGTTGAGCTACGCGCGCGGCTCCTTCGGAAGGCCGAGCACCTTCTCCCCCACGGTGTTCCGCACGATCTCCTCGGTGCCGCCGCCGATGCGAGCACCGGGGGTGGAGAACACGAACTCGTTCCACGCGAACGCACCCCACGCGCCGGTGTCGGCCGCGAGGCACGGACCGAGCACCTCGGTGAGCAGGTGCACGAGCTCGATGTTGTTGCGGCAGTTGTGCAGCTTCAGGACCGACATCTCGGGGCCCGGCGTCACCCCCGGCCTCAACGCCGCTCGCCACCGCTCGATCAGGAGCTCCTTGATCCGATCGGCGATGTAGAGCTGGGCCAACCGTTGCCGCTGGAGCGGGTCGCGACGATCGCCAAAGTTGTCGACGATCCCGACCAGCCGTTCGAACGGCCCGATGCCGCGTCCCGACGAGGGTGCGCGTGTGGCGATGGTCCGCTCGTTGCCGAGCGTTGTGATGATCACGCCGAAGCCCTTGTTCAGCGCGCCGACGCGATGCGAGTCGGGCACACGCACGTCGGTGAGGAAGACCTCGTTGAAGTTGGCGCTACCCGTCATCTGCCGCAGCGGTCGCACCTCGACGCCCGGCGCGTGCATGTCGACCAGGAACGTGGTGAGCCCCTGGTGCTTCGGGACGTCGGGATCGGTGCGACACACCGCCAGCGCGACGTCGGCGACGTGCGCGCTCGACGTCCACACCTTCTGGCCGTTGACCACCCACTCGTCGCCGTCGCGCACCGCGCGCGTGCGGGCCGAAGCCAGGTCGGAGCCCGCGTTGGGCTCGCTGAAGAGCTGACACATCACGAGGTCGCCCCGGTACAGCTTCGGCAGGTACTCGGTCCGGAGCTCGGGCGATGCGCACGCGAGCAGCGCGGGCCCGACGAACCCGACGGCGATGGTGAGGATCGAGAGGTCGGGCACCTCGTACTCGGCCTCGAGCTGCTGGTACGCGCACGCGTGTTCGAGGCTCAACCCACGACCGCCGTACTCGACCGGGCCGTCGATCCAACCCAAGCCCGCGTCGAACCGCAGGGCGGCATAGCGCTTGGCCGCGGCGAGGGTCGTGGTCAGCTCCGACGCCTCGGTCTCCTCCAGGATGTTGACCCGGTCGGAGCCCTCGCCCCAGACGAACTTCTCGTCGGTCACGGTGCGGGGCCTGAGCGTGGCGTCGAGGAACCCGCGCGCCTCGTGGACCAGCTCGTCGATCGACGTCATCCTTCGCAGACTACGAAGCGGCACCGTGACGGCGCACCTCGATCGTCGTTCTTCTGACAACACGTACTCGTCAGGAGGACGGAGTGTCCGAAGAACCGGCAATCGCGACGCTGTCTCGACTGAGCCTCCCGACAGACGGTGCATTCCGGCTCGCCGAGGCCACGTCGGCGGGCGTCAGCGCCAACCAGATCTCGCGGCTCGTCCGCAACGGCGTACTCGAACGAGTGCTCCCTCGCACGTACCGCATCGTCGCAGTCGCTCGCTCCTCTGAGCAGGACCTGCATGCCGCGCTCCTGTGGGCAGGCGAGGGCGCCGCGGTGGCGGGCCGGTCGGCCGGTGAGCGGTACCGCCTCGAGGGTGTACGTGCTCTGCAGCCGGAGATCGTCGTGCCCTCCGGCATCCGTGCGCGGAGCGCGTTCGTGGTCGTCACGGAAGGCTCCAGGCGCGCACTGATGATCCGGGAGGTCACCGGGCTGCCCACGACCGGTGTCGAGGCGACCCTGCTCCGGCTGGCCCATGAGCTCGACGGCGAGAAGTTCGAAATCGCGTGCGAGGACGCACGCCGGCGGCGACTCACCTCTGTTCCCGCGCTGCGGCGCTACCTCGAACGCCATGCGACGCGGGGACGACCCGGAGTGAGCCCGCTCCGACGGATGCTCGACGAGCTCGATCCTGCGCATCCCGCGCGTTCGGCGCTCGAGGTCAAGGCCCGGCGGCTGCTGGTCGCCTTCGGCATCGACGACTTCATTCGAGAGTTCCCGCTCGAGTGGAAGGGCCGCACCTACCGGTACGACTTCGCCTTCCCGACCCGTCGTGTCATCCTCGAGACGAACGGTCGCCGGTGGCACGACGACGCCAACGACTACGAGCGCGACAACGAGAAGTGGAGCGTGCCCGGTCGGCATGGGTACCGGATCGTGTTCGCCACCTGGAGCAAGGTCGACCGCCGCCCCGAGGAGCTGATCGACGAGCTGCGGGCGGCGATGTGCTAGTGGTCGTTCCAGCGCTTCGACGCCGCGACCCACTCGGCGAAGCGGGGCCGGATCGCGTCGAGATCGAGACCGAAGGCGGCGGGGTCGCGTGCCGGCGCCGGCTCGCGGTTTTCCGCATTGGCCTTCCACCACTGGTGCATCCGCGACTCGAACTCGTCGCTGACCGGTTCGCCCAACCACTCGTAGAGACCGCGCACCTCGCCGATCGGGTCGGCCTGCATGGCGCGGAAGTCGATGTCGTAGAAGCGCTCGTCGTTGCCGGCCTCGCGGAACGCGAGCGCACGGTCGGTCGCCAGGGACCACTGCTTCAGGTTGAGCTCGCCGATGAACGTTCGATCGAGATCGTCGGTGAACGTGCCGCAGATGTCGGCGTACACGTCGCACACCGAGAGCATCACGTCGGTCGGATCGCGATGGGTCATCACGAACTTCGCGTCCGGGAACACGGCGTCGAGGTTCGGCAGGTAGAGCATGTGCATCGGCGTCTTCAGACGCCAGGGTCGCGTCGGCTGGCCCCACTGCAGCAACTTGAGCACCCGGAGCTCGTACCGGTACGCCGACGCGAGGTCGGCGTCGAGGAGCCAGTCGGCGTACGTCGGGACCTGCGCGAAGGCGAGGAACATCTGCGACCGGAAGTCGAACGCGAGGAGGTCGAGGCACTCGAACGGGCCTTCGATGTCGGCCGGCACGTGGTCGCGTGTGCCGATCTTTCGCTGGTTCGACCAGCCCTCGGGCAAACGCGGATCGTCGCCGGTCACGGTCGAGGGCGGCGGGCACGGCGTCGCCGATTCCCACATGTGCAGGTAGCGGATCTCGGGATCCTGCGCGAGCAGGAACGAGAGCGCGGTCGAACCCGTGCGCGGCAGGCTCAACCCGATGAGCGGCGCGTCGACGCGCTCGTCGCCGATCTCCGGGTGACGCCGGTACCAGTCCTCCACCTGGAGCCGCTGCCCCAGGTAGCCCGCGATCCGTGCGTAGATGAACCCTTCACCGGCGGCATTGAGGCGCGCCTCGGTCGTCAGCGCGCGCACCAGGATCTCGAGACCCTCACGGAAGCTGTCGTCGCCGAAGTCGTCGAGGCCCGTCGCCGCGACCGCTGCGTCCTCGAGCTCACCGAGCGTCACCATGTGGCGCCTCCCCCCGGAGCACGCGGACCAATTGGCGGCAGTACAGTGTCACCATTGTGAGCAGGGCGTCAAACCGCGAGGCCCCAGACCGCGAGAGCGCGCGCCGTCGGTACGACAGCCCGGTCCGCCGACAGCAGGCGGCCGAGACCCGGGCCCGGATCGTGGCCGCGGGCTCGGAGCTCGTGCACGAGTTCGACTCGTGGGAGTGGAACGCGCTGACGTTCCGCGCCGTCGCCGAACGGGCCGGGGTCGGCGAGCGCACGGTGTACCGCCACTTCCCCACCGAGCGGCACCTGCACGACGCGGTGATGGCGCGGCTCGAGGAGGAGGCCGGCGTCGCGTACGAGGACCTCGAGCTCGCGACCCTCCCCGAGATCACGGCGCGCGTCTTCTCGTCGCGCGGATCGTTCGCCGCGCGCGAAGCCGTCGCCTCCGACGCAGATCCGCTGTTCGTCGAGGTCGACCAACGACGGCGCGACTCGCTGGTGCGGGCGGTGACCGCAGCGACGCCCAACTGGACCGAGTCGGAGCGACGTACCATCGCCGCGCTGCTCGATCTCGTGTGGAGCATGCCGGGCTACGAGCGTCTGCTCGGCGCGTGGGACTTCGACGGCGACGACGCCACTCGTGCGATCACGTGGCTCATGTCGTTGCTCACCGACACGATCGACGCCGACGTGCCTCCGCCCACCCCGCAGTCCAGCCCGCAGTCGCGTCGACCAGGCCGAGGTCGTACCATCGCGGGGTGAGAGACGGGGCCGCGCAGCGCTACGTGATCGGCGGCGTGCTCACCGTGGTGATCGTGGTGGCGGCAGTGGTGATCACGTCCGTGCGCGACGACGACCGCGGCGGAACCGACCCGCGCGCCGCAGCCGGCGCGCCCGACTCGACCGCCGCGGGCGCACCGACATCGGCGCCAGGCTCCCCCACCACGGCAGCCCCCGCAGCAACGCGCGGCCCTCGCGGCAACGGCCACGCAGTGACGTTCGCGTTCGCAGGCGACGTGAACTTCCCGGAGGTTTGGGACACCGAGGACGGACCACCGCCGAGCGCACCGCCACTGGCCGAACGCGTGCGCGCCGACCCCGACCACGTGCTCGACGCGATCACGCCGGTGCTGTCCGACGCCGACCTCACCATGGTGAACGTCGAGACCGCGGTCACCGACGGTGGCGAACCGGTGGCCGGGAAGAACTATCACTTCCGCTCGCCGGCGGCGACGTTCGCGGCGTTGAAGGCGGCCGGCGTCGACGTCGTGAACATGGCCAACAACCACTCGCTCGACTACGGCGGCACCGGCATGCAGGACACGTTCGCGGCGATCGCCCAGGCCAAGCTCCCGGTCACCGGCCTCGGCCACGACGCCACCGAGGCGTACCGGCCGTACCGCACCACGATCAAGGGGCAGCGGATCGCGATCCTCAGCGCGAGCGACTGGCTGGAACCGGAGCTCGTGGCGTCGTGGTCGGCCACCGACACGCAACCGGGCATCGCGTTCTCGATCGACCGCACGCGCCTCCTCGACGAGGTGCAGAAGGTGCGCCCCGCAGTCGACACGCTCGTGGTGTTCCTCCACTGGGGCACCGAGGAGACGTGGTGCGCGTCCGGCGAGCAACAGGACCTCGCCACTGCACTGCTCGGCGCCGGGGCCGACATCATCGTCGGGAGCCACGCGCACCGTGTGTTCGGCGCGGGCAAGGTCGGGTCGGCGCTCGTCGCGTACGGCATGGGCAACTTCGTGTACTGGCGCGAAGACGGCGAGTCGGGGCGGAGCGGCGTGCTGCAGGTGACGGCCACCGGCCGCGAGGTCGATGCGTACTCGTGGGTGCCCGCCCGCATCACGAACGGCGTACCCGTCCCCCAGACCGGCGACGCGGCGACCGCGGACCTCGCCGAGTGGAACGCGCGTCGGGGCTGCAGCGGGCTCTCGCCATAAGTCCAGGTCCGAACCGATGAGTTCGCGGCGTTCGCGCGGTCCTCATCACATGACCGTGACCCAGCAGTACCCTACGGACATGTCCGAGGTGGCCGAAGCCGGGCTCGACGAGGTCCTGGAGCGGTACCGCCGGGAGCTCACCGCACACTGCTACCGGATGCTCGGCTCGTCGTTCGAGGCCGAGGACGCCGTGCAGGAGACCATGGTGCGCGCCTGGCGCTCCTACGACGGCTTCGAGGGCCGGTCGCAGCTGCGGTCGTGGCTCTACCGCATCGCCACCAACGTGTGCCTCGACATGCTCAACGGCCGCAACCGACGCGCGCGCCCGATGGACCTCAGCGGCCCGTCGACCGCCGACACGCCGGCCGCGGCGATGCTCCCCGAGTCGGAGTGGGTGCTGCCCGTCCCCGACGCTCGCGTGCTGCCGATCGATGGCGACCCCGCCGAGCTGGCCGAGGCGCGTGAGACCATCCGCCTCGCGTTCATCGCCGCGCTGCAGCACCTCCCGCCGCGTCAACGCGCGGTGCTGCTGCTGCGCGACGTCGTGCGGTGGCACGCCACCGAGGTGGCGGAGCTGCTCGAGACGAGCGACGCCTCGGTGAACAGCGCGCTGCAGCGGGCACGCGCCACCATCGCCGCCAGCAACATCACCGACAGCGACCCGGTGATGCCGATGGACGACGCGCAACAGGAGCTGCTCGACCGCTACGTCGACGCCTTCGAGCGCTACGACATGGATTCGCTCACCACCCTCATCCACGAAGACGCGATGCAGTCGATGCCCCCGTTCGAGCTGTGGCTGCGCGGCCGCGACGAGATCCTCGCCTTCTGGCAGACACAAGGCGCAGAGTGCGCCGGTTCGCGCCTCGTGCCCACGGTGGCCAACGGGAAGCCGGCGTTCGGCCAGTACCGGCCCAGCACCACCGGCGGGGGCCACGACCCCTGGGCGTTGCAGATCCTCGACATCGTCGACGGGGAGCTGGTCGAGCTCAATTTCTTCCTCGACACCGAGACCCTCTTCCCGCTGTTCGGATTGCCACCCCATCTGGCCCCGTGACCACACTGGTTTAGGATCGGCAGCTCGAGGGGGCTTCCGATGCCTGCGGCACCGTCACGCGACACCAGAGATTCCAATCCGGCTGGTTCCACACCGGCCAACGGCAACGGCGACGGCCCACGCCGTTCGTCGCTCGTCCAGGAGCGCTCGCGGCGCACGCGCCAGGAGCTCGTGAACGCCGCCGTGAAGCTCTGGACCGAACGCGGCTTCGAGCACGGTGTCGAAAGCACCACAGTCGAGGAGATCGCACGCGCCGCCGGTGTCACCAAGGGCACCTTCTACTTCCACTTCGCGCACAAGGAAGACGTGCTGCTCGAGATGAGCCTCACGACGAGCGACGCGGTCACCATGAAGGCTCGTCGCGCCGCCGAAAGCGGCGCGACGATCGACGAGATCGTTCAGCAGGCGTTCACCGAGATGGCGCGGCGCACCGAGCGCCTCCCGCGAGCCGCGATCGCGCGCACGATCGGGGAGTTCTACAAGTACCCCACCCGCGCCCGCGAGCTGAGCATGACGCGCCGCGCGTGGCCCGAGCTGATCGCCGACGCCCAGGCGCGAGGTGAGCTCCCGACCGACATCGACCCCGCCGACCTCAGCGACATGATGAACGCACTCATGATCACCGCGGTCGAGGGCTGGGTCCACGGTGCCCACGATGCGCTCGCACCCGAGCTCGCGTACCGCATCCGCGTGCTGTTGGCCGGCGTGCGCGCCGAGCACGCCGGCTGAGAACCGGGCGTTCGTCGTGCCCCGCCTGCCCCTCGATCCGCGCCACGGCACCCACGAACCCACGACCGACGTCCCTGCCCGGCGTCCGGGGTCGGTGCGCCGCACCACGAGCATCGACATGCTCCGCCCGCACGGCGTCAAGGGCGACCTGGTGCTCGTCGGCGTGGGCCGCGACCTGCTGACCGGCGCCGACGACGAGCCGCGCGTGCTCGACACCGCCGCCATGGAGGCGACCATCGACTACGCCGACGCGCAGCGCCTCACGGTCCTCGCGTCCACGCCCGAGATCGACGGGCTCGAGCAGCTGCTGGGGCGCTCGGCGTCCACCGGCTTCCGCGGTGCGCTCGACGAGATCGTCGCCGGCTCCGACGTCGTCGGCCGGCTCGTCTACCAGTTGCTCGACGACCTGCCCGTCGCCACCCTGATCTCCGGGTACGCGCCACAGCACGCGATGGCGCAGTCGGGTGACTGGGCCGACGAGCAGAAGCGCGCCGCGATGCGGAAGCGCGCGCCCGAGGGTCTCGCCATGCTGCAGCAGGCCGATCTGTGCGCGGGCTGGAAGGCGGGCGGGACCATCATGCAGGGCTTCGCCGACGGCGTGCCGCCCGTCGTCACCGGCCCCGACGCCCCGTCGCTCGACGTCGACGACCCGTGGGCGTTCCACGAGCTCGCGCCGCTCCCGGCGCAGTCGATGCGTCGACGCCGCCGCATCGACGTGCTCCCCACGGCCGACCCCGATCTGATCGACGTCGACGCCCACTTCCGCGACAGCTACGTCGACGAGGAGGGCGAGACGGTGGTGCACGAGTACACGCTGATCGCCCGGGTGGACCTCGGCGAGCAGATGGTCACCGAGGCCACCGCGACCCCGCGCGTCCTGCCGTGGTTCGAGTGTCCCGAGGCCGCCGCCAGCGCCGGACGCCTGGCCGGTCGGTCGCTCGGCTCGCTCCGTCCCGGCGTGCGGGCCGAGTTCCTCGGCGCCACCACCTGCACCCACCTGAACGACATGTTCCGGGCCCTGGCCGACGTCGGCCACCTCTCGGCCCGGGCTGGCGCGGCCGGCGGCTGATCCCCTAAAATCGTACTCAGCCCAACTTTCAGGCAGTCCGACTCTCACCCAGCCCGACCTTCACCCAGGAGGCAGCCGCCGTGCCGTCACGCATCCTCGACTTCCCGGTGTTCGACGCCGACAACCACATGTACGAGACGCCCGACGCGCTCACCAAGCACCTCGAGGACCCGTACAAGGAAGTCATCAAGTACATCGACATCTCTGGTCGCACCAAGATCACGGTGAAGGGCCAGATCAGCGAGTACATCCCCAACCCCACGTTCAACGTGGTGGCGGCGCCCGGCGCGCAGGAGGAGTACTTCAAGAACGGCAACCCCGACGGCAAGTCGCGGCGCGAGATCCTGGGCAAGGCGATCCGTTCGCCCGAGGCGTTCTTCGCCCCCGAGCCGCGAGTCAAGCTCATGGACGAGCTCGGCATCGACCGCGCCATGATGTGGCCGACGCTGGCCAGCCTGGTCGAGGAACGGCTTCGCGACGACCCCTTCGCCACCGCCGCGGTGATCAAGGCGCTGAACCGCTGGATGTACGAGCAGTGGTCGTTCAACTACGAGGACCGCATCTTCGCCACGCCGGTCGTCAACCTCGCGATCCTCGACAACGCGCTCGAGGAGATCGACTGGATCATCGAGCACGGCGCCAAGGTCGTCCTCATCCGGCCCGCACCGGTCACCACGCTCTACGCGACGCGTTCGATGGCGTTGCCCGAGTTCGACCCGTTCTGGGAGCGCGTCGTCGAGGCCGACCTGGTCGTCGGCATGCACGCGTCCGACAGCGGCTACCAGCGCTACATCAACGAGTGGGAGGGTGTGCCCGGCGGTGAGATGCTGCCGTTCAAGGACGGCTCCGGCTTCGCCGCGCTGAGCACCATCGGCCACCGGGCGATCGAGGACACCATCGCCGCGGTGATCGGCCACGGATTGCCCACGCGCTTCCCGACCATCAAGATCCTCCCGGTCGAGAACGGCAGCCACTGGGTGCGCCCGTCGATCGAGCACTTCAACCAGGCCTACGAGCTCCAGCCCCAGCTGTTCGAGGAGCACCCGGTCGACGTGCTGAAGCGCAACGTCTGGATCCACCCGTTCCACGAGGAGGACCCGCAGGGCCTCATCGACCTGGTCGGCGTCGACCACGTGTGCTTCGGTTCGGACTACCCGCACGCCGAGGGCATGTCCGACCCCATCACCTACGTCGACGACCTCGAGGGCCTCTCCGAAGAGGACCAGGCCAAGGTCATGGGCGGCAACCTCGCCGGACTGATGAACGTCGGCGTTCCCGCCTAGGCACGCGCCTGACCCGGGTGCGGCGATCCCGGACCCGGGTACTGTCGCTGGGTTCGACCGGGGGGTGGTTCGTCCATGGCAGAAGGTCCGCTCGAGGGACTGCGCGTCGTCGACCTGTCGACCACGCTCACCAGTGCCACCGTGAGCGGCTTGCTCGCCGACTTCGGCGCGGACGTGATCGCGGTCGAGCCACCGGGTGGAAGCCCCCTCCGCTCGCAGCCTGCGTTCCCGTTCTGGGGTCGCGGCAAGCGCAGCATCGCGCTCGACCTGTCGGCGCCCGCCGACGCCGAGGTGGCGCGGTCGCTCGCGACCGGCGTCGACGTCGTGCTCGAGACGTTCCGCCCGGGGGTCGTCGAACGGTTCGGTCTCGGGTACGACGCCCTCGCGCCGGTCAACCCGCGACTGGTGTACGCGTCGGTCACCGCGTTCGGGCGCACCGGCGAGCTCGCGGACGTGAAGGGCTACGAGGGCCTGGTGATGGCCCGCATGGGTGGCCACGATTCCATGGGTGTGATCGTCGAGCGCCCCGGGCCCGCGTTCTGCGCACCGCCGATCACCGCGTGGAGCGGTGCCCAGACCGCGTTGCACGGCATCCTCGCCGCGCTCTACGAGCGCGAGCGGAGCGGTCGCGGGCAGCGCGTCGATGCCACGCTCGTGCAGGGCTTCGCCGCCCACGACACGTGGAACGCGATGATCCATCACATCGCGCGCCAGTACCCGGAAGCATTCTCCCAGGCCGGCCTGGCCGACGAGGGCGCGTCGGTGCCGAACAACTCGCTGTTCTTCCGACTGCTCGTCGCGCTGTCCGCCGACGGGCGCTGGCTCCAGTTCTCGCAGACCACGCCGCGTCTGTTCGAGGCGTTCATGCGCGTGCTCGGGCTCGACTGGATGTTCAGCGACCCGAAGTGGAAGACCGTGCCCGACTTCGACGACGTCGAGCAGCGCACCGAGTACTACGAGCTGATGCTCGCGGCGGTGCGTTCGAAGACCGCGGCCGAGTGGCAAGCGGTGTTCGACGACGAACCCGACGTGTGGGCCGAGATCTTCCGGCACGGCAGCGAGCTGCTGGACCACCCGCAGATGGTCCACGACCGCGCGGTCGTGCGCATCGACGACGCCGCCCTCGGCACCATCCGCCAGCCCGGTCCGCTCGCGAGCATGTCGACCACGCCGGGCGTGATCACCGACAGCGCGCCACAGCTCGACGAGCACGGCACCGCAATCCGAACCGAGCTGGTGCGCGCCGAAGCCGCCCCCGGGTCGACGCCCGCGGCATCCGAGACCGGCTCGGCCGCGGCCTCGACCACACCGTCGACCGCGCCGCTGGCCGGCGTCACCGTGGTCGAGCTCGGCACCTACTTCGCCGCGCCGTACGGCGCCACGCTCCTCACCGACCTCGGCGCGCGCGTCATCAAGGTCGAGCAGCTCGACGGTGATCCGATCCGGCACGTGATCCCGTTCCCCGAGGTGGGCGCGGTCAAGGTGCTGCAAGGCAAGGAGTGCATGGCCGTCGACATCCACTCCGACGAGGGCCGAGCCATCGTGTCGGATCTGGTGCGCACCGCCGACGCCGTGCTGGTCTCGTTCCGGGCCGGCGTGGTGGAGCGCCTCGGCCTCGATCCCGAGTCGCTCCTGCGGGTCAACCCCGAGCTCGTCTACCTCAGCGCCCCCGGCTATGGCGTCGACGGTCCGTGCGGTCACCGCCCCGCCTTCGCACCCACGATCGGCGCGGGCGCCGGACTCGCGATGCGCAACCTCGGTGCGTCGGCGCCCGACGGTCCCGAGCTCGACGTCGAGGTGGTGAAGCCGGCCGCGTTGCGGATCGCCCAGGCCGCGATGTCGGTGGCGCACGCCGACGGCTTCTCCGCGCTCGGCGTCGCCACCGCGCTGTTGCTCGGACTCGTCGCCCGCGACCGGGGCGCACCGGGTCAGGCGATGCAGACGTCGATGCTGCGCACGATGTCGCACGTGCTCGTCGAGGACATGGTCGAGTACGACGCCTGCCAGCCCCGCCGCACCGCCGATGCCGGCCTGCACGGTCTCGGCGCGCGCTACCGGCTCTACGAGACCGCCGAGGACTGGGTGTTCCTCGCCGCGCCGTCCCCGTCGGAGTGGGACGCGCTCACCGCCGGGCTCCTCCCCCATGTCGACCTCGCGGCCGACGCGCGCTTCGCCGACGAGGCCGCGCGCGTCAGGCACGACGACGAGCTCGCCGAGGTGCTCGCCACCGCGTTCCGGGCGCAGGGCGCATCCGCGTGGGAGGAGCAGCTGCTGGCGCGCGACGTCGGCTGCCTGCGCGTCCGGCACGGATCCGCCGACCGGCAGATGTTCGTGGAGGGCAGCATGGGTGAAGCGAAGGGTTGGGTCACCGAGGTGCCGCACCCCACGTTCGGCACCGCCCCGCGTCTGATGCCCCTCGTCGACTTCTCCCGCTCCACCACGGTCGTCGGCACCAGTGCCCTCTGCGGCACCCACACCGAGGCCGTGCTCCACGAGCTCGGTTACGACGCCGATCGTCTGGACGAGCTGCGCGCCGCCCGCGTGATCAACTGACCACGAGACCACCGATCGAGGAGCCAGCATGTCGTACTCGGAACTCCCCGCCACTGAACCCGACGCGCCCGACAGCTTCGAGATCTTCAGCCTCGACCCCGAGTCGAGCCGTCACCCGCAGGGGATGTACCGCACGCTGCGCGACAGCGGGCCGGTGCTCGCGCTCGACGGGATGGGGCACATCCTCACCACCAAGGAGGCGGCGCTCGAGGCGTTCCGCCAGCCCGAGGTGTTCTCGTCGGCGGCGACCGTCGACGCCCTCGCGATGGGCTCGGTGCGCCCGCTGATCCCGCTGCAGATCGACCCGCCCGACCACGTGAAGTACCGCAAGATCCTCGACCCGTTGTTCGCGCCCCGCCACATGGCCGCGCTCGAAGCGCCCGTCGCTGCGCTCGTCAACGACCTGATCGACGGGTTCGTCGACCGCGGCGAGTGCGACTTCTCGGCCGAGTTCTCGGTGCCCCTGCCGTCGCAGGTGTTCCTCACGCTGCTCGGCCTGCCGCTCTCGGATCTCGACCTCTTCCAGAAGATGAAGGACGGCATCATCCGGCCCGACCACGTCGTCGGCAAGCCCCGCGACCACGCCGACACGCTGGCGTACCAGAACGAGATCGGTGCCTCGATCTACGACTACTTCAACCACGTGCTCGACGAACGCGAGCTCGAGCGACGGGACGACCTGCTGAGCCGCTTTCTCGATGCCGAGGTCGACGGGCACCGCCTCACGCGTGAGGACATCCTCGACATCTGCTTCCTCTTCTTCATCGCCGGGCTCGACACCGTCGAGCGCGTCCCTCGACTGCTTCTTCGGCTACCTGTGCGAACACCCCGAGCAGCGGTCGCAGCTGGTGGCCGACCCGTCGTTGGTGCCGTCGGCGGTCGAGGAGCTGCTGCGCTGGGAGACGCCGGTCGGCGGCATCATGCGCGTCGCCACCGCCGACGCCGAGATCCTCGGCTGCCCGATCAAGCAGGGCGACACGGTGAGCATCAGCCTCGGTTCGGTCGACACCGACGAAGTCGCGCTCCCCGACGCCTACGAGGTGCGCTTCGACCGCGAGGTGAACCCGCACAACGCGTTCGGCGGCGGCGTGCACCGGTGCCTCGGCTCGCACCTGGCGCGCCTGGAGCTGCGGGTCGCGCTGCGCGAGTGGCACGCCCGGATCCCGGAGTACGCGGTGAAGGACGGACACGAGCTCGTGTACACCCCCGCGATCCGCTCGCTCGACACCTTCCCCATGACGTTCGTCCCGGTCACGGCTCGCTGACGGCCGGTCCGGAAGGTTCGGTGACCGGCTCGTCGGCCTCGTCGGTCTCGTCGGCATCGACGTCGTAGAGCGCGGTCGTACCTGCGTGCGGGGCTGCACCCGGGGCGTAGCCGCGGAAGCGCTCGGTCGCGCCGACCACCTCGCCACCGAGCTCGATGAGCCGCTGGAGCAGCTGCTCGCGGATCGTCGACAGCTCGTCGATCTCGCGCTGGATCGCGTCACGCTGCCGCGTCGCCTCGTCGATGGTGCGCTCCGCCTGATCGGAGGCGCCGCTGGTCGTGGCCTCGGCGTCGGTGCGGGCGCGCTCGCGGATCTCTTCGGCCTCTTCGGTCGCGAGCTGCAACATCGCCGCCAGCCGCTGCGAGATGCCCGCGGTGGTCGGTGACGACGCCAGCTCGCGGCGGCACTGCGCCAGCGCCGACTCCGCCCGGCCCGCGAGGTCCTCGGCCTGGACCCCCTGGGCTCGCAACCACGCGACGTATTCGTCGACCTCGGCGCGGTCGTAGCCCCGGAACGTGTGGGCGAATGCAGGCGGTTCCTGCTCCTTGATGTTCATGTCGTCACTCCACGGGATGGGGTGGAACTGTCCCGCCTCGACAAGACCACTGGCTCGAGCTCGGTGCGTTGCTTGTGCCTGCCCGGCCATCACGTTACGTTGCGCCGCGATGCCTCGCCGCCTGTATCTGCACGAGACCGTGAACATCATCGGTCAGGGCCAGTACGAGTACATGGAGCACCTCTGGAAGGACCCGGTGCTGCGCATGCCCGACATGTTCGGGTTGCAGGGTTCGTTCTACGTGTGCGCGGCGGGCGGCGGGCACTGGCCCCAGGTCATCAACATCTGGGACGTCGGTTCGCGGGGCTGGAAGGGATGGGCCGCGAACGTCGACCGCATGAACCTGAAGCGGCGCAAGGCGTTCTACGGCGAGTGGTGGGACGAGGCGGCCAAGTGGCGCAGCGGCGGCTTCGACCGCCTGTGCGGAGCGGTGCCCGGCTGCCCCACCAGCGAGGAGCTCATGGCCGCGGCCGTCCGGGGCACCCTGTTCGTGCACGAGGTGCTCACGGTGCGCCCGGGGACGGCGCTCGACTTCCTCGCCGCTGTTGCCGAGACCCGCGTCCCGCTCATGCGGGAGTACGGCCACGAGGTCACCGGCCTCTTCGAGGTGCAGTCGAACCAGCACGAGGTCGTGGTGGTCTGGGCCACCGACATCCCGTCGCAGGTGCGGCTGCGCCAGAACCGCGACGCGGCCCGCGGCCTGGACGACGATGGCGAGGCCGACGACCGGCTCGTCGCGTGGGAGCGCACCGCGGCGGAGTTCGTCACCGGTGGCGACACCCACGTGATGACCCCGCTCCCGCGTACCGTGTACGGGCCTCCCGACTGGGAGGACGCATCGCTCGAGGACTGGCTGGAGACGTAGACGACATGGCCATGAAGACCGAGTTCGAGACCCTCCTCTACCGCGAGGAGAACGGGGTCGCGTACGTCACCCTCAACCGGCCCGACGTGCAGAACAGCTTCGACTACACGATGATCGACGAGCTGGCGGCGCTGTGGCAGGGGCTCCGTTCGCACGACCCCGTGCGGTGCGTCGTGCTCACCGGCGCCGGCGACCGGGCGTTCTGCACCGGCAACGACCGCAGCACGATCCCGTTCGACGTGAAGTGGGACCCGTACACCTACGACGACCCCGGCTTGACGATCGGCCCACGCGTCAACCGCATGTGGAAGCCGGTGATCGCCGCAGTGAACGGCACCGCCGCGGCCGGCGCGTTCTACCTCCTCGGTCAGGTCGACTTCATCATCGCCGCCGACCACGCCACGTTCGTCGAACCGCACGTCACCTACGCCATGCCGGCGGTGTACGAACCGATCGAGGCGCTGGCGAAGATGCCCTTCGGCGAGGCGATGCGCATGGCCCTGCTCGGTACGCACGAGCGCATGTCGGCGAAGCGAGCCCACGAGATCGGGTTCGTCACCGAGGTCGTGCCGTTGGAAGAGCTGATGGACGCGGCCACGTGGGCGGCCGAGGCCATCGCCGCGCAGCCGCCGGCGGCGATCCAGTCGACCCTGCGCACGCTGTGGGCCGCGCGCGACATGTTCCCGTCGCAGGCCACTGCGCTCGGGAACACGTTCCTCCACCTCGGCATGGACGCCGACAAGGAGAACCTGAAGGAAGGCGAGGAGGCGTTCGCCAACCGCCCGCGCACCAAGCCGCGGGTTCGCTGAATCGAGGAAGCGCTCGCTACTGCTGCGCGAGCTGCACCTCGGCCAGGAGCTCGTTGACCGCGTCGGCCGACATCATCGGCCCCGGCGGCACGATGGTGAGCTCGGGGATGGTGAGCTTCGGGTGCGCGAGCAACATGGCGACGAACTCGGCGATGGTGCGACCGAGGTCGTCGGACTCCATATGGTTCTGGTAGATCACACCCGCGGCGAGCCACTTCGGGAACAGCGCGCCGGCGTGCTCGGCGTCGAAGTCGCGGGCGAAGTCGGTGCCGAGCGTGTCGCCGACCGCCATGCACACGAACCGCTTGTCGGGGCGCTCCATGCGCCACGACCGCACCGTGCGGTCGAGCGCGGCCTTGCTCGCGCCGTAGGACGCGAGGCCGTGGTGACCGCCGCCGACCGTGATCGACGACAGGAAGATGATCGGACCGTTCTCGGGGATGTGGTCGAGCGCGGCCTGCGCCACGAGCGCCGGCGCGATGGCATTGGTGGCGATGACGTCCTGCCACGTGTCGGCCGACACCTCGTCGAGCGGCGCCAGCGGTGACACCGCGGTGGAGAACACCAGCGCGTCGATCCCGCCCATGGCCTCGACCGCTTCACCCACGATGCCCGAGCAGCGCTCGGGGTCGCGCACGTCGGCGGCGATGCCGGTGCCCGTGCCGGCGGTGGCGACGACTTCCTCGAGCTTGTCCTCGCTGCGCCCGACGACCGTGATGTCGGCACCCGCGCTCGCCGCCGCGATGGCGGTGCTGCGCCCGATGCCCGACGAGCCGCCGACGATCAACAGCTTCTGGCCCTTCAGGTCGATGGCGACGCTCACAAGGCCTCGATGATCAGCGCCGAGCCCATGCCGCCGCCCGCGCACATGGCGAGGAGACCATGCGTCTTCCCGCGCCGACGCAGCTCGTGGGCCATGGTGACGACCATGCGGGCGCCCGTCGCCGCGATCGGGTGACCGAGGCTGCACCCGCTGCCGTTCACGTTCACGATCGTCGGGTCGAAGCCGAAGGTGCGGATCGCGGCGACCGGCACCGAGCAGAACGCCTCGTTGATCTCGACCAGGTCGATGTCCTCGACGGTGAGACCGGCGCGCTGGAGCGCCTTCGGGATCGCCACCGTCGGGCCCATGCCGGTGCGCGCGGGCTCGACGCCCGCGTTGGCCCACGACACCACGCGCGCCAGCGGGCGGAGCCCGTGCGCGTCGGCGAAGGCGCCGCTGGTGAGCACGAGCGCGGCGGCGGCGTCGTTGATGCCCGACGCGTTGCCCGCAGTGACCGTCGGGTTGTCGAGCTCGGGGTGGATGGGCTTGAGCTCGGCCAGCGTCTCCACGGTCACGCCCCGGCGGGGGTGCTCGTCGACCTCGAACCTGCGGGCCATGCCCTCACGGTCGAGGTACTCGACCGCCACGATCTCCTCCTCGAAGGCGCCCGAATCGATCGAGGCGATCGCCTGGCCCTGGCTGTACGCCGCCCACTCGTCGACGTCGCGCCGGGTGAGACCCATCTCGCGGGCCGTGTTCTCACCCACGGTGATCGACATGTCGAACGCCGGCACGTCGGGCGTCTCGGGGTGGCTCGGCGACATCCACATCTGCGGCTCGCCGCCGGGCTGCGCCATCCACGACTGCGGAGCCGAGCTCGAGCTCTGCGTGCCGCCGGCGACGACAACCGTGTCCATGTCGGCCTTGATGCTGCCGGCCGCGAGCTGCACCGCGCTCAACCCCGACGCACAGTGCCGGTTGTCGGCGATGCCGGCCACATCGGCGAGACCGAGGACCACCGCGGTGTGGCGGGCGATGTCGCCCCCGCCGTAGAGCGACTCACCCAGGACGATGTCGTCGATGTCGGCGGCGTCGATGCCCGAGCGCGAGACGGCCTCCCCCACCGCGATCTCGGCGAGGCGGAAGGCGTCGACATCGACGAGCGATCCCTTGCGAGCCCGCCCGATGGGGGTGCGGGCGGCGGCGACGATGACTGCTTCGGTCACGCTGGCTCCTCGAGTGCGCGAACAGGGTGGCCAGCCACTGTAACGCCGGCCGTCGTTCGGGTGCCCGTGCTCAGGCGCCCGAGACCGAAGCCGGCTCCTCGGCCGTGAGCCGCGCCAGCTCCTCGTCGACGTCGGGTCCGGCCTCGACGTGGAGGCGCGGGATGATGCGATCGAGCCACCGCGGGAACCACCAGTTCCGGTCGCCCAGGAGCTCCATGGTCGCCGGCACCAACACCATGCGCACGACGGTGGCGTCCACCAGGATCGCGGTCGCCAAGCCGAGGCCGAACAGCTTCACGGTGGTGGCGTCGCCGAGGATGAAGCTGCCGAACACGCAGACCATGATCAGCGCGGCCGCGGTGATGACCCTGGCGGTCGACGCCAGGCCGTCGGCCACCGCGACGGCGTTGTCGCCGGTGCGGTCGTACTCCTCGCGGATGCGAGAGAGCAGGAAGACCTCGTAGTCCATGGAGAGCCCGAAGAGGATGGCGAACATCATCATCGGGATGAAGGGCGCGATGGGCCCGGTCTGCTCGACGCCGAGGATGCCGTTCCCCCATCCCCACTCGAACACCGCGACGACCACGCCGTACGCGGCGCCGATCGACAGCAGGTTCATGATCACGGCCTTCAGCGGGACCAGGAGGCTGCGGAACACGGCCATCAGCAGGAGGAAGCTGAGCACGAGCACCGCGCCGATGAAGATCGGCAGGCGCGCCGCCAGTCGTTCCGACACGTCGATGCTCGACGCGGTGAGGCCGCCCACGTGCACCTGCACGTCGGAACCACGCAGCGCGGCGGGGATGACGTCGTCGCGCAGGGTGGCGACGAGGTCGGTGGTGGCGACCGACTGCGGCGAGCTCTTCGGGATCACGCGGATGACCGCCGCATCACCCGACGGGCTGAGGGTCGGTCCGACGACGGCGGCGACGTCGGGCGTCTGCTGCAGGCGCGTGGCCAAGCCTTCGAGAGTTGAGGCCGTGTCGGCCCCCTTCGGGAACTCGGCCGCCAACGCCAGCGGGCCGTTGAAGCCGGCGCCGAAGCCCTCGGCCACGAGGTCGTAGGCCTGGCGCGACGTGTCGGCCTTCGGGTTGCCACCCGCGTCGGGGAACGCGAGGCGCATCGACAGCAACGGGATCGCGAGCAGCAGCAGGAACGCGAGGCCCGCGATGGCGGCGGGCCACGGACGACGTTGCACCACGCGGCTCCACCGGTACCACATCGTCTGCTCGATCGGCTTCGGCTCCTTGCGGCGGCGCACCGAGAAGCGGTCGATGGTCCGCCCGGCGAACCCGAGCAATGCGGGGAGCAGGGTGATCGACGCCAGCATCACGACGGCGACCGTCACCGACGTGCCGACCGCCATGCCGTTCACGAAGTCGACGCCCATCAGGAACAGACCGAGCAGCGAGATCACCACGGTGGTGCCGGCGAACACCACCGCCCGACCCGCGGTGTCGATGGCGCGGACGACGGCGTGCTCGGGCCGGAGCCCTTCGTCGAGACCCTGGCGGTACCGGGTGACGATGAACAACGCGTAGTCGATGCCGACGCCGATGCCGATCATCGACGCCAGCTGGGTGGCGAAGTCGGGCGTCGCGATCGTGTGGCTCAGCAGCTGCACGAGGCCGAGCCCGATGCCGATGCCGAACAGCGCGACCAGGATCGGGAGCCCCATCGCGAGCAGCGAACCGAACGCCACCAGCAGGATGACGATGGCGGCGAGGATGCCGATGAGCTCGGCCGGTCCGATGCCGCCCTGCTCCTGGAACATGCGCCCGCCGAGCGCGATCCTGACGCCGCCGCCCGCGGCGTCGCTCTTCAGCTCACGGATGTGTTCGATGGTGGCGTCGGGGATCTTCGAGGCCACGCGGTCGAACTGCACGGTGGCGTAGGCGATGTCGCCGCTCCGGGCGACCTGGCTGCCACCGTCGGCCGAGTAGGGACTCTCCACGGCGGTGACCCCGGGAACCTCGGCGACGTCGGCGAAGAGCTGCTCCATCCGGGCCTGCACCGCCGCGTCCTGCACGCCGCCGCCCTCCGACCCGGTGTGGGCGAAGACGATCTGGCCCTCGTCGCCGGCCCGGGCCGGGAACCGGGTCTCGAGGAGTGCCGAGGCCCGGGACGACTCGGTGTCGGTCAGGGAGAACCCCTGGGAGAACGATGCGCCGACGTCGGAACCGATCACGCTGACCGCGACCAGGGCGACGATCCACAGCACCACGACGCTCCGGCGTCGCCGGTAGCACCAGGCGGCGAGTCGTTGCAGCATGCCGTTCCTCCCTCGACCGTCTCTGAGCACCTACAATAAACGTGAGCAAGCCAATCATTGGTTTGCCCAACCATTGACCGTAGCACAGGAGTCGACGTGGCCCGAAGCGGGGGGACGAAGTCGAGAGCGAGGCGATCTCGCGCGACGTGCTGCGCCACCTCATGGGCGTCATGCACGCCATGAAGGACCACGTCGCCACCCTGGCCGCGACCCTCGATCTCACGCCGTCCCAGCTCGCCGCGCTCAGCCACCTCGACGTCCCGCGCTCGCAGCGCGAACTCGCAGAATCGCTGCACTTCGACGCCTCCAACATCACCGACATCGTCGATCGGCTCG
Source organism: uncultured Actinomycetes bacterium (assembly GCA_963756895.1). Taxonomy (GTDB): domain Bacteria; phylum Actinomycetota; class Acidimicrobiia; order IMCC26256; family DASPTH01; genus DASUAS01. Next base: position 28,002 of record CAVWPI010000010.1, read on the forward strand.
AGGCGCGAGGCCTGGTCGTGCGCACCGTCGACCCCGATGACCGTCGCATCCGTCGGATCGTGCGCACCCCCGAGGGAGAGGTGCTCCGCCGCCGCGCCCTCGACGAGGCGCTGGCCACCGCGCCGACGGTCGCGCCGCTCAGCGCGAGCGAGCAGCGCACGCTCTGCGAACTGCTCGGGAAGATCGCCGAACCGGTCGAGCTCCCCTTCTGACGCGTGCCTACGACCAGAGACTGGTGAGCTCGTCGGTGGTCGTGATCTTGGCGACCAGCGACAACGTGTTCTTGATGATCACGTCGGTGTAGTCCACCGGATAGCCGGTGATCGCGTCGCGCGGGATCACCACGTTGAACCCGAAGTTGACGCAGTCGAGCGTGGCGTTCGGGATCGCGACGTTGGTCGACACGCCCGCGATCACCACGGTCTTCGCGCCGAGGTTGCGGAGCAGGGTGGGTACGTCGGTGCCGTTCACCGGCGACAGGCCGCCGATGCGGATGGAGTACACGTCGCTGTCGGCGGTCTCGATGCCGTCCATCAGCTCGGTGCCGGGACCGCCGGGGATCATCGGGTTGGGCGACGCATCAGCACCGTCGCCCTTGGATCGCGTGCCCTGGAAGAGCGGCGCGTTGGTGCTGGCGCCACGACGATCGGCGCGGGTCGCCGCGATGCAGTGCAGCACGCCGCACCCGGCGGCCCGCCCGGTCGTGACCAGCCGGTTCACGTTCTCGACCAGACCGATGGTCGTGGCCGACTCGGCCAGCGCGGGCAGGAGGCTGAGGTCGCCGATGACGCCCCTCTGGCACTCCTGCGTGAGGACGACGGTCGATTCGGGCACCACGAGGTCGGCCAGCTGCATGGCCGCACCGTATCTCGGATGGAGGAGGCCCTACAGCTCGAGCAGCGCCTGCTGGACGGGCGTGTCGGCGTCGTCGGCGGGGTGCTCCACCACCGCGATGACCCGGGCCTGCATGAACCGGGCCGTCCGCACCACCTCGCCCGTGCGGGTCACCTCCGTGACCTCGACGACACCGCGGCCGGTCGTGGTCTCGACCCGGCGTCCGGCGCGCGTCGCCACGACGTCGTAGGTACGGGTCTCTCCCCCGCCGAGCTCCACCACGACTTCGACTCGATCACCCTTCACGGGTGACAGCTTGACCCAACTCGCCGTCGGCCGCACGCGCCGCCTCGCGGGCCTCCTCCCGGCGCGTCTTCACGATGCTCGCGCCGATCGCTCCGGCCACGATCGCCACGATCACACCCAGGGACGCCACCGTCGGGAAGTGCCACCAGTGGGACACGATCATCTTGATCCCGACGAACACGAGGATCGCTCCCAACGCGTGCGCGAGGTAGTGGAAGCGCTCGCGAGCGTCGCCGAGCAGGAAGTACATGGCCCGCAGACCGAGGATGGCGAATGCGTTCGACGCGAACACGATGAAGGGGTCGCGCGACACGGCGAGGATCGCGGGCACGCTGTCGACCGCGAATACCACGTCGGTGACCTCGACCACGACCAGCGCCGCGAGCAACGGCGTCGCCACCCACTTCGCCACCTGGCCGGGCCCCGGTGACTCCTTCACCACGAAGTGCTGATCGGCGAGCTCGGAACGCACGGGGAGGAAGCGACCGAGCAACTTCACCGCGCGGTCGTGGCCGTGCTGGCCCTCGTTCTCCTTGTGCCGCAGCACCTTGAACCCCGAGAACAGCAACACGACGCCGAACACGAGGAGCATCCACCAGAACTCTTCGATGAGCGCGGTGCCGGCGAAGATGAAGACGGCGCGCATGACCAGCGCGCCGAAGATGCCCCAGAACAGCACGCGGTGCTGGTAGCGGGCCGGGATGGCGAAGCTGGAGAAGATCACCGCCCAGACGAACACGTTGTCGATGCTGAGCGACTTCTCGATCACGTACCCGCTCAGGTACTCGGAGAAGGAGTCGCCGCCCTTCCACACGAGGATCACGACGGCGAACCCGAGTCCGCAGGCGACCCACGCCGCCGACTCGATCAGCGCGCGCTTGGCGGTGGGTTCGTGGTTGCCACGGTGGATCAGCAGGTCGACCGTGAGCAGGGCCACGATCACTGCGATGAGGATGACCCACTCCATGAGGATTCCCTTCGAAACCAATGATTGTCGGTTCCGAAGGTCTCTCCCACCGCTCCCTCACGAGGGCCCTCACGAGGGTGCGGCACGGGCGCCGGGCCGGCTCCGGAGAGACGACCGTGATGACGACGATCCGTCGGGGGGATACTCCCCTTCTTGGTGTTCGTCCCATGTTACAGGAGGTCGTCGGTCCGGACCTCCGCCGCGTGACACCTCGCCGCGACCGCCTGCTCCCGCTCGACGCTCGCGTCCTGGATGCCGGTGCGAGGCTCGTCACTCGGGAGCGACCGCACTTCTTCGGGCTCGACGGTGGCGCGGCTGCTCGACCGGGAACGCAGCACCGTGTACAAGTCCCTGCACCGACTCGTCGACCTCGGGCTCCTGACCGACGAGTGGGACGGAGGGCGCCGCCACTACCAGCTGACCGACTTCGGGCAGCGGTCGGTCGTCCGTGCGCTCCTCGGCGCTCGGGTCTTCGGGCGCACCGACGATCGGTTGCGTAGGGTCCGAGCCATGACGACGAGCGAGTCCTCGAGCGAGTTCACGGCGCGCCGGGTGGTCACCGGGCACGACGCCGAGGGACGGGCGGTGATCGTCTCCGACGGTGAGCCCGCCGGCACGATCCGCGCCAACGGCTTCGGCGTGGCCACCTGGTTGTGGCTCGAGGGTCCGGCCACGACAGTGGACGACGGCGGCGACGAGCCCGAGGGCGCCATTCGCCTCGAGCCGCCGGCGGGCGGGTGCTCGGTGCGCATCATCCGCTTCCCCGGCGCCCGCGAGGGTGGCGGCGACTGGATCCGGGTGGAGGGCGACGACCCCGACGAGCCCGGGATGCACGCCACCGACACCCTCGACTTCATGGTGGTCGTCGAGGGCCGCATCGTGCTCGGGCTCGACGACGGTGAGCACGAGCTCGGCCCCGGCGACGTGGTGATCCAGCGCGGCAACCGCCACCGCTGGCGAGTGGTGGGCGACGAGCCCTGCACCTACGTGGTGTGCATGCTGCGACCCGATCCCGCCGCGCCACCTCCGTGCGAGCCGCAGGTGACGGCGACCGGCATCGAAGGCAACGGTCCGCGTCGACTGGTCGCCGCGACCGACGCCGACGGTCGCTCGTACGTACTCACCGACGGCACGCCGCCCGCCGCCCTCGACGCCGGCGACACGCGGTTGGTCGAGTTGTGGCAGACGGGTGGCGCGCTCGCCGCGGCCGAGCAGGGCGGCGACCCCGAGGGCGGGTGGGAGCTCGAACCGCGCGGCGCCGGGATCTGCTTCCGGACGGTGCGGCTCCCGGCCGGCAACGACTCCGGCGAGGCGGGGTGGCACACCACGGCGACCATCGACGTCGACATCGTGCTGTCCGGACGTCTCGAGCTGTCCCTTCCCGACACTTCGCCGGTCGTGCTCGGCCCCGGCGAGGCCGTCGTGCAGCGCGGGACCCACCACAAGTGGCGGCCGGTGGGCGACGAACCGGTCGAGTGGGTCGCGTTGATGCTGGCCGTAGGCTGACCCGCCATGTTGCTGCACCGAAGACAGCGAACGCGTCCGGCTCCTCACGTTCAACCGGCCCGACCGCGCCAACGCGTTCAACGAGGAGCTGTACCACGCGGCGGCCGACCGCGCTGCGCGCCGCCGCGATCGACGACGACGTCGCGGTGGTCGTGTTCACCGGCGCAGGCAAGGCGTTCTGTGCGGGCACCGACCTGCTGGAGATGGCGGCCGACCGTCGACGCCGGCGTCGACGGCACTGCGACCTCGCGCGACGGGTTCCCCGCGTTCGTCGACGTGCTGCAGGAGTTCCCCAAGCCGTTGCTGGCAGCGGTGAACGGCGCCGCCGTCGGCCTCGGCTTCACCATGCTCGCCCACTGCGACATCGTGTTCGTGTCCGACCGCGCGCGACTGCTCGCTCCGTTCACCAACATGGGCGTCGCGCCCGAAGCCGCCAGCAGCTACCTGCTTCCGCGACGCATGGGTCGGCAGCGGGCGTCGGTGTCACTGTTCACGTCCGACTGGATCTCGGCCGAGGACGCGGTCGCCACCGGCCTCGCGGTGCAGCAGTGCCGTCCTGAAGTCGCTCGTCGACGAGACGGTGGAGCTGGCGACGCGCATCGCGTCGAAGTCGCTGCCGTCGCTGATGGCGACCAAGCGCCTGCTGCTCGACGCCGAGCGTGAAGGCATCGCCCGCGCCCGCACGCTCGAGAACGCCGCGTTCGCAGAGCTGCTCGCGCTCCCGAACGCGAAGGACGGCGTGCTCGGTCAGCTCGACTGATGAGTGCGGGCTACCGGTGGAGCGTGTTCCCGGCGTGAGCGGTTGATCGCGCGGTAGATCAGCAGCGCGATCACCGCGCCGATGATGGAGCCGATGATGCCCGGACGCCTGGATGGCGCCTTCATCGAGGTCCTTGCCGAAGAGCACGTAGCCGAGGAAGCCGCCGATGAACGAGCCGACGATCCCGAGCAGGACCGTCGCCCAGAAGCCCATCGGATCGCGTCCGGGGACGAGCAGCCGCGCCAGGAACCCGGCGATGATGCCGATGACCAACATGCGAGATGAGGAATCCGATCATGCCGCAGGGCGTGCCCGCGGGCGAGCCGCGAAACTGCGGCACGGTTGAACGAGCGCCGCGTTCCGGGCACAACCTGGCACATGCCGAACCCCAAGCAGCTGGCATGGCAGGGCGTCGCCATCGCATCGGGCACGCTCGCCGCGGCGGCGGTCCGCCGGGCCGCCGTCACCACGTGGCGCACCACCAAGCACGAGGACCCGCCGGAGAACCCGGTGGCGCGCGACGTGAGCTGGCCCGACGCGCTCGATGTGGGCGATCGCGGTCGCCATCGGCGCCGCGGTCGGCGCGCGTCGTCGCGCAACGCGGTGCCGCGGCGGCGTGGGAGCGCGCCACCGGCGATCCGCCGCCGATCGAGACCTAGACCGGTTCCTGCTCCGCCTCGAGCAGATGCTTCATGACCTTGCCGGTCTGCGTGTAGGGCAGCGCGTCGCGGAACTCCACGTGCGCCGGGCACCTTGAACGTGGCCAGTCCCTCGGCGACCCACGCCTGCACGTCGGCGGCGTCGAGTGACGCGCCGTCGTGGAGCACGACCACGGCCTTGACCTCCTGGCCGAGCGTGCGGTGCTCCACGCCGATCACCGCGGCGTCGGAGATGCCGGGATGCTCGACGAGGCGGTGCTCGATCTCCATCGGGTAGATGTTCTCGCCGCCGCGGATGATGAGGTCCCGCATGCGGCTCTCGAGCCAGAGCACGCCGTCCTCGATGCGGCCGTAGTCGCCGCTGTGGTACCAGCGCTGGTCGTCGAGCACCTTGGCCGTGGCGTCGGGGTCGTCCCAGTAGCCCTTGAACACGACGCCGCCGCGCAGGCAGATCTCGCCGACCTCGCCCTCGGGCAGCACGTTGCGCTCCTCGCGATCATCGCGGATCTGCACCTCGAGCGTCGGGTATGGCGCGCCCACCGACTCGCGATGGGTGAAGTACCGCGCGCCGGACAGGAGCGTGCCCGCGCCCATCGACTCGCTCATCCCGTATCCGTTCGACAGGTTGGCGGTGGGGATCTTCTCGTTGAGCACCCGCATGAGCTCGGGCGGGAACGGCGCGCCGCCCGACGACACCATCGTCAGGCACGACAGGTCGAACGACTCGAACTCGGGGTGCTCGAGCATGCGCCAGAACTGCGTGGGCACGCCCGACCACGCCGACACCCGATGGTCGGCGGTCAGGCGCAGGTGCACCTCGGGATCCCACCGCCCGGGCGGTGGGAACACGAGCGACGAGCCGAAGCGAGACCCGGTCATGAACAGCGGCGCGGTCCCCGAGATGTGGAAGAACGGCGTCGCGCAGATCGACGCCGGCGGCGGCGCGTCGGGTGACGGGGGTGGCACGTTGTTCAGGATCATGGTGACCGCGCGCCCGTACGCCATCGCCGAGCCCATGTGCACGAGGTTGCGGTGCGTGAGCGTCGCACCCTTCGGCCGGCCGGTGGTGCCCGAGGTGAAGAGGATCATGAACGGGTCGTCCTCGTCGATGGCGACGTCGGGCAACGCCGCGCCGCCGTCCTCACCATCGACGTGCAGCATCGGCGTGCCCTGGATGCCCACCTCGGCCAGGCGTGCGAGTCGGGTCTCGTCGCCGAAGAGCACGGTGGGCGACGTGAGCTCCATGCCGTACGCGAGCTCGCTGCCGGTCCACCAGCCGTTGAGGCCGACGATGATGGCACCGAGGCTGACGACGGCGAGCTGCGCGAGCGCGTAGTCGAGGCTGTTGGCGCTCGCGAACGCGACCCGGTCGCCCTTGCCGACGCCGTACTCGTCGGCGAGCACTGCCGCGATCGCACCCGCGCGCGGGCACCTCGCGCGAACGTCACCGTCTCGTCCGGGCCGCCTTGATTCGTGAAGACCAGATACGGACGGTCGCGGAACTGCTCAGCGCTGGTTCGGAGCACCTCGACCAGACTCCGCGGCCGCTGCACGAAGACCTCGCACGCGGCCCCGAGGACCTGCTCGACGGTGCGCTCGAACGGTGCACCAGGTCCGGAGAGCGCGGCGCGCTGCTCGGGCGTGAGGCGTTCCTCGTCGGTGTTGCGCAGCGTGCTCACTTGAGCTTGAGGACGCGCTCCGCGTTCTCCTTGAGGAACTTCGGCCACACGTGGTCGCGGAAGGGCACGTCGACCATGTCGCCCATGATGCGATCGAGGGTGAGCCCCATCGGGAAGTAACCCGCGTAGATGATCTTGTCGGCGCCGCGCGTGTTGGCGTAGTCGATGATCGCCTTGGGGTAGTGCTTCGGCGCGAACGCACTGGTGCAGTAGTGGAGCCCCGGCCACTTGAGCATGAGCTTCACCGCGAGGTCCTCCCACGGTTCGCACCCGTGACGGGTGACGAACACGAGGTCGGGGAAGTCGTACATCACGTCGTCGATGTACTCCACCTTCTGCGGGTCCATCTTGAGACGCGGGCCGGGCACACCGGCGTTGACGAACACCGGGATCCCGAGCTCCACGCACTTGGCGTAGACCGGGTACATCTGCGGCGCGTTGATGCGGATCTGCGGGAAGAGGCCGCACGGGAAGATGTCGACGGCGCGGATGTCCCACTGCTCGTGGGCGGCGACGATGCGGCCGAGCGTGCCCATGATGTCGTTGGGGTCGACGCTCAGCGCGGCGACGAAGCGGTCGGGGTGCTCCTTGAGCGCGCGCTCGGAATTGCCGCTCCCGATGCCGATGAGGCCCCGTTCGATGTTGTGCTTGTCCATCTCGCGCAGCGTGACCGCGACGGGATCCTCACCGGACTTGTTCTCGTCGGGGACGTCCTTGAACATGTACTCGACCGGGAACTCGTACTCGTCCTTGGACTGCGAGTCCTTCGTCTGCTTGGTGATGAACTCGTACAGCTTCTTCTTGTCCTCGATCGGGAAGCTGATCATGCAGTCGATGATCGGGACGTCGGTGGGCATCGCCATGGGTGGAGCCTCTCCCTGCTACGTCGCTCAGTTGGCTGGCCCGAAGACCATGCCGCGGTGGCGGGTCTGGAACAACTCGGTGGCCATGGTCATCCCGAGCTTGTCGGCGTCCCACGGCTTTCCTTCGCAGCTGACGTCGGCCCGCTCGTACCAGCCCCCCATCCAGATCAACTTGTCGTGGATCACACGGATGACCTGGCCGGTCACGTAGTCGGACTCGTCGCTGGCCAGCCACGCCACCACCGGCGAGCTGTTCTTCGGGTCCATCGGGTTCCACTCGCCCTCGGGCACGTCGTTGGGCTCGAACGCGTCGCCGGACCCCGGCATCGTCGCGGTGATGCGGGTGAGCCCGGCGGGACCGATGCAGTTCACGGTGACGTTCGAGCGGTAGAGCTCCTGCGCCAGCGTGAGGGTGAGCCCGACGATGGCGGCCTTGGCGGTGGCGTACCCCGTCTGCCCGAAGTTGCCGCCGAGACCCGCGCCGGAGGTCGTGTTGATGATGCGCCCGTGCAGCGAGTCGTCGGTCTTGGCCCGATCGCGGAAGTACTTGGCCGCGAAGTGCGACGTCGACCACGTGCCCCGTACGTGCACGCGCATCACGAGGTCCCAGTCGTCCACGGGCATGTTCCAGATCGCCGCGTCGCGCACGATGCCGGCGTTGTTCACCAGGATGTCGAGCTGGCCGAAGCTGTCGATCGCCTGCTGCACGAGCTCGCCGCACTGGTCGTGGTCGCTGACGTCGCCGTAGTTCGAGACCGCCTCGCCACCAGCGTCGACGATGAGTTGGACGGTGTCGTCGGCGGCCTTGCCGGCGCCCTCACCGCGCTCGCTGCCACCGAGGTCGTTGACCACGACCTTGGCGCCGAGCCGGGCCATCTCCATGGCGTGGCCGCGGCCGATGCCGTGGCCCGCGCCGGTGACGATCGCTACCTTGCCGTCGAGCAGCCCCACGGCTCCCCCTGTGTCTCTCGAGTGCGTGTTTCTGACGAGTCGTCAGGCGGCGGATTGTATATTCCGCCTCGTGAGCACCCACATCCACCGCTCCCTCGAAGGGCTCCCCGAGACGGTCCCGGGCGTCGTGCACCGCGCCGCCGGCCTCTGGCCCGACGACGAAGCGGTCGTCGACCGCGACACCAGGCTCAGTTTCGCCGGGCTCGACGCCGCCGTGCGCGCCGCGGCCAAGGCGTTCGTCGCCACCGGCCTGCAGCTGGGCGACCGTGCGTCCGTCTGGGCCCCGAACATGCACCAGTGGATCGTCGCCGCACTCGGTCTGTACTCGGCGGGCGGCGTGCTCGTGCCGCTCAACACCCGGTTCAAGGGCACGGAGGCCGCCCACGTGTTGCGCACGTCCGGCGCGCGCTTCCTCTTCACCGTCACCGACTTCCTCGACACGAACTACGTCGAGCTGCTCGACGACGCCGGCGCGCGTGACCTGGTCGAGGAGATCGTGATCCTCGAGGGCTCGGTGCCCGAGGGCACGCTGAGCTGGGACGGCTTCCTGGCCCGCGGTGCGACCGTCGACGACGGCCCCTCCCTGGACGAGCAGGTCGAGCAGCGCGAAGCGTCGCTCACGGGCGACACGATGTGCGACATCATCTTCACGTCGGGCACCACCGGCGCACCCAAGGGGGCAATGCTGCGCCACGGCGCCAGCGTGCGCCTGTACGACTCGTGGGCCGAGGTCGTAGGGCTGCGTCACGGCGACCGCTACCTCCTCATCTACCCCTTGTTCCACACCGCGGGCCTGAAGTCAGGCCTGCTGGCGTCGCTCCTCAACGGCGTCACGCTGCTCCCCCACCTCGTGTTCGATCCGCAGACGGTCATGGAGACGGTGCGGTCCGAACGCGTCACCATGCTCCCCGGGCCACCGGCGATCTACCAGACGATCCTCAACACCGACGTCAGCGAGTACGACCTGTCGTCACTGCGCCTCGCGGTGACCGGCGCCGCCGTCGTCCCGGTCGAGCTCGTGGTCAAGCTCCGCCAAGACCTCGGGTTCGACTCGGTCGTGACCGGCTACGGCCTCACCGAGACGACCGGCACCGTCGCCATGTGCCGACATGACGACGACCCCGAGATCATCGCCCACACCTCTGGGCGGCCGCTCCCCGGGATCGAGATGAAGATCGTCGATGTCGACGGCAACGAGGTGCCTACGGGCGAGCAGGGTGAGATCGTGACGCGCGGCTACCACGTGATGATCGGCTACTTCGAGAACCCGCAGGCCACCGCCGAGACCATCGACGTCGACGGTTGGCTGCACACCGGTGACGTCGGGTACGTCGACGCGCAGAGCAACGTGACCATCACCGACCGCATCAAGGACATGTTCATCGTCGGTGGGTTCAACGCCTACCCCGCCGAGATCGAAGGGCTGATGCTCGAGCACCCGGATCTCGCGCAGGTCGCGATCGTGGGCGTGCCCGACGAGCGGATGGGCGAGGTGGGCATGGCGTTCGTCGTGCCGACGATGGGCCACGTGGTCGACCGCGACGAGGTGCTCGCGTGGGCGCGCGAGCACATGGCCAACTTCAAGGCGCCGCGCTACCTCGAGGTGGTCGACGCGCTCCCGCTCAACGCCAGCGGCAAGGTGCTCAAGTTCGAACTGCGCGCCCGCGGCCGCGAGCTCACCTCGTCCTGAGGTTCCGCTCGAGGGTGGCCTTGCCGTCCGTCGCGGTGACGGCGCCGACGATCTCGGCGGCCGCGGCGGTGTCGTCGCGCAGGTAGCGGTTCCAGAACGACGTCGTGGTGGCGTCGACGACGGTCGAGATCGAACTGCGCGGCACCTCGAACGGTGGTGCGTGCCGTTCACCGTGCAGCGTGACGAACCACTTCGGCGGCGCGAGCTGCGCGTACGCGGCGCGGCTGTGGCGGTAGCCGGTGTCGGCATCACCGTGGAGCAGCAGCACCGGCACGTCCTGGTGCTCGTACCGTCCCGACGGGAGCGGATCGTGCACCCCCGACATCACCACCGCCGCCCGGATGCGCCCGTCTTCGCAACAGGTGTGCGAGATCAACGCGTAGACGGTGAGGCCGCCGAGCGACATGCCCGCAGCACCAACGGCGTCGGGATCGATGTCGAAGTCGGCGGCTCGGTCGAGCACGTGGTCGAGCACGTAGCGCGCGTCGGCTGCTTGCAGCAGCACCTCCGAGCGCAGCGCCTTGCCCTGCTCGTCCTTCTTCGTCTCGGGGAGCTTCGGCGCCGCCACCACGTACCCGGCCGCGACCCACGCGTCGAGCAGCGGCGCGAGCGAGTCGGGGGATCCGTCGCGCCCGTGCAGGGCGAGGATGACCGGACAGCGGTGCGGTGGCGACCGCGGAGGGGGTCCGCACCTGGGTGACGAGGGTCCGGCAGCGCCCCTCGACGCGGTGCGCGAACGTGAAGTCGGTGCGCGTGCTGCCCTCGCTCGCCGCGACCGGAACTCCCGCGGCGGGTCCGTCGGTGCACGAGGTGGCGGCGAGACTGTGCGTGACCGGCAGCAACGCGCAGCACATCCCGACGGCGAGCGCGAGCAGGACGGCAGCCACCACCACTCTGGAACGGGCACGCACGGGGTCGAACGTAGCGACGCCGCCTGAGAACCAGCCGAGATCAGGGCCTGCTCGATCAGGGAGCCGACAGCAGTGCCTTCGGGACCAGCGTGTCGAGCTCGGCCAGGCTCCACGGCGGGTTCACCCGGTGGTCGCCCCGGTAGATCGTGCGCTCCACCTCGTAGCGGTTCCAGACGCCCACCGCACCACCTGATGCGTGGAACACCTCGCCGGTGACGCCGCTCGCCTCGTCGGTGCACAGCCACGCGACGATCGGCGCCACGTACTCGGGCGGCGGGGTGTTGACGTACGACTCCCAGTCGGCATCGGAGATCAGCTCGTCGGCCCGCAGCTGCTCGAACATCGGCCGCGTCACCGCGTGGAGCCGGGTGGCGCCGCCGGGCGCCAGGCAGTTGGCGGTCACCCCGGTGCTCTCGTGTTCGAACGCAATCGCGCGCGTCATGGAGATCACCCCGCCCATCGCGGCGGCGAAGATCGGCTGCCCGAGCAGTCCGGTCGCGCCGTGCGACGTCGTGGTGACGAGCCGGCCCCAGCCGCGTTCGATCATCCCCGGGAGCGCCGCACGTGCCAACCAGAACTTCTGGTGCAGGAACAACGACATGAACCGCTGGTATGTGTCGTCGTCGGCTGCGAGGGTGCCGTCGATGATCGCGCCGGCGCACCCCACGACGATGTCGAGCTGGCCGAACTCGTCGACCGCGGTCTGCACTGCGGCCGCGCACCCGCCGGGGTCGGCGACCGAGTCGTAGTTGGCGGTGGCGCGGCCACCCGCGTCACGAATGGCCGCGACCGTCGAGTCGGCGGCGGCCGAGCTGCGCCCCTGCGCGTACTCGTCGGTCCCGAGGTCGTTGACCACCACGGTGGCGCCGTGACGTCCGAGTGCCTGCGCGCACGCCTGCCCGATGCCGTTCCCGGCCCCGGTGACGAGCGCGACCTTCCCCTGCAGTCGATCCGAGCTGGCGGTCATGGCGCGGAGCGTACGACCTACGCTCCGCCGGTGCCGCCCCTGCTGTTCGTCCTCATCTCACCTGGGGCTTCGGCGGCGCGTGGCACTGGCTGCGCGTGAAGCCGCGACTGCGCTGACGCCGCGTCAGCCCTGGACGATCTCGCTGGTCTGCATCACCGGCTGGATGTCGGTGTAGTTGGCGACGTCGGCCATGATCGCTCCGGTGCCCTCGGCACCCATGGCCTCGCCGATGGCGTCGGTCGACGGGAAGAAGAAGTGCACCGCGGCCTCGTACGGGCCGTTGACGCCCTTGTCGATCTCGACGCGCTCGACGCCCCAGGTCGACACCGCGAGCGGGACGTGCTTGTCGCGGTAGTAGTCGTGGTCGAACTTCGCACCTTCGGTCTTCGGGTACAGCACGCTGAGTCGGATCATGGCGGGGAGTCTCGCGGCGGTCAGGTTGCCCGCGCGCCCATGGCGACGAGCTCGCGCAGGAGCACCTTGCCCACCTCGCTGCGGGGCAGGGCGGCGAGCGCCTCGAAGCGTGCGGGGACCTTGTACGGCGCGAGATGCTCTCGGCACAGCGCCTCGAGCGCAGCGGTGTCGACCGATGCGCCCGCACGCGGCACCACGAACGCCCACGGCACCTCGCCCAGACGGTCGTCGGGGATGCCGGCCACCGCACACTCGGCCACGTCGGGCGAGAGGCGGATCACCTCGGCGACCTCCTCGGGGAAGACCTTGAGGCCACCGCGATTGATCATGTCGGAGACGCGACCCTCGATCCAGAGGAACCCCTCGTCGTCGACGCGGCCGAGATCGCCGGTGTGGAACCAGCCGTCGACGAGCCGGCCGTCCATGTCGTCACCCGCCGCGCTGCGCTCCTCGATCATCGGCGTGCGCACGAGGATCTCGCCACCGACTCCATCACCGTCGGCCTCGCTGATGCGCAGCTGCACGTTCTCGTGGGCGCGGCCCACCGCACCGAGGTGGGTATCACCGAACTCCTTGGCGTCCTGCGCGCTCCAGCCGACGATCTCGCCCCCGATCTCGGTCTGCCCCCATCCGTTGAGCACGAACACACCGAACCGATCACGGAAGCGGCGGGCCTGCAACGGCGACAGGGGTGCCGTGATGCTGCGCACGTACTTGAGCGGCGCCAGCGAGGTGATCGACTCGTCGTCGGCGAGCATCGTCATCGCCGCCGGGGGCAGCACCGTGGAACGCAGCTGGAACCGCTCGACCAATCCGGCGAACGCGGCGGCGTCGAAGCGGTCCATGATGATCACGGCCGCGCCGGCGCGGAAGGCGAAGACCACGTTGTAGATGCCGGCCCACAGCGACAGCGACGTCGGAATCAGGTTGGGCATCGGCATGCGTTTCGGTGTGTCGGTCTTGGGCGCGTCCGAGCTGCTCGTGGCGCCACCGCGCAGCGTGCCGAGCACGCCGTCGATGAGACCGAGCACGTTGTCGTGCACCAGCGGCACCGGCTTGGGCCGTCCAGTCGTGCCGGAGGTGAACGAGATGGCGGCGACGCCTGCCGGCGACGGCGGCGCATCGACGTCGAGGGGACCCGGCGCATCCCACGTGCCGTCACCCGTCGCGAGCACGACCGGCACGTCAACGATCCTCGCCGCGTCAACGGGGAGCGTGAGGATCGCCGCAGGGCGGTCCTCGTCGATCACGTGCGCGAGCTCGTCGGCCGAGAGGCGCGGGTTGAGCGGCACGTACACACCACCGGCGAACCAGATGCCGAACAGCGCAGCCACGATGTCGGGCCCGTTGGGCAGCATCACCCCCACCGCCTGACCCGACTGCAACCCACCCGTGCGCAGCAGCGCGGCCAACGCCTCGGCACGGGCGCGCAGCTCGGCGCGAGTGATCTCCTCGGTGGTCGTGTAGACCGCGACCGTCGTGGCGTCGTCGTCCCGTGGGTCGAGGACGTCAGCGAGGTTCACGGGGCCCAGCGGGGTTCGCGCTTCTCCGCGAACGCGAGGGGGCCCTCGGTCTGGTCCGGATGACCCCACATCGAGACCAGCTGCTGGGCGCCGGCGCGACATCCGTCGGTGAGCCCGTGCTCCAGCGCACCCCACAACGCCTTCTTGGTCGCGCGCATCGCAGCCGGCGAGTTCTTGGCGATGGTCTCCCCCAGCTGCTGCGCCACCTCGCGGAGCTGGTCGGGCGGGTCGACGATCTGCGAGATCATCCCGAGCTCGTAGGCACGCTCGGCGTTCATGCGCTCGTAGCGCCCGACGAGGGCCATGCGCATGACCGCCTCGAACGGCATCTTGCGCAGCAGTGCGATCGCCTCGATCGCGACCACCTGCCCGACGGACACGTGGGGATCGAAGAACTCCGCGTCGCTCGCCGCGATCACGATGTCGGCCTCGGCCACCCAGTGGAACGCGCCGCCCGCGCAGATGCCGTTGACCGCGGTGATCACCGGCTTCTGCACGCCCTGCTGCCAGGCGGTGAAGTGGAGGTCCCAGTTCTCGACCGACTCGCGGTAGCGCTCCATGCCCATGCCGTCGGTGGCGAGCTCCTGGACGTCGACCCCGGTCTGGAACGCGCGGCCCTCGCCGGTGTGCACGATCACCCGCACCTCGGGATCGGCATCGAGCTCGAGCCACGCGTCGGCGAACTCATCGCGCATGTGGCTGCTCATCGCGTTGAGCTGCTCGGGCCGGTTGTTGATGAGCCAGCCCACCGGTCCGTGGCGCTCCACGAGCAGGGTGTCGAATTTCGAGAAGGTCACGTGCTCGTCTCCCACTCGGGCGCTCGCTTCTCCGCGAACGCGAGCGGACCTTCGGTCTGGTCGGGGTGGCCCCACATGTCGACGAGCTCCTGCGCACCGGCACGGCACGCGTCGGTGAGGCCGTGCTCCAGCGCGCCCCAGAGCGCCTTCTTGGTCGCGCGCATCGCGGCCGGCGAATTCTTCGCGATCTTCTCGGCCAGCTCCTGCGCCGCGTCGCGCAGACCGTCCGGCGGGTCGACCACCTGCGAGATCATCCCGAGCTGGCGGGCCCGCGTCGCGGGCATGCGTTCGGACCGACCGACCAGCGCCATGCGCATGATCGGTTCGAACGCCATCTTGTGCGACAGCCCGACACCCTCGTAGGACATCGCCTGCCCGAGTGACACGTGCGTGTCGAAGAACGTCGCGTCGCCCGCCGCGATCACCACGTCGGCGTCGGCGACGAAGTGGAGTCCCCCGCCGGCGCAGCTGCCGTTCACCGCCGCGATCACGGGGGTCCACACCTGGTTGTGCCACGCCGTGAACCGGAGCTCGGCGTCACGGGTTCGGCGCGACTGCTCCGTCATCGCCTCCTTGTCGCGACTCAGTGCGGCGACGTCGAGGCCGGTCTGGAAGTTGCGACCGTTGCCGGTGTTCACGATGACGCGCACGTCGGGGTCGTCGTCGAGCTCGCGCCACGCTTCCTCGAGCTCGGTCATCATCCGCGCGTCCATGGCGTTGCCGACGTCGGGCCGGTCGAAGATCAACCAGCCGACCGGGCCGAGCCGTTCGACTTCGAGCCGCTCGTACACGTCAGCGGCCGCCGAACTCGGGAGATCGCTTCTCACCGAACGCCCGCAGACCTTCGCGGAAGTCGTCGCTGCGGGACGAGAGCTCCATCGCGAACGCCTCGTTGCGGAGGTGCTCGTCGATCGGGGTCGTCGCGCCGACGTGCAGGAGCCACTTCGCGAGCCCGAGACCCACGGTGGCGCTCTGTGCCAGCGTGGCGACCAGCTCGGCCGCGGCGGCGTCGAGCTCGGCGACGGGCACGGCGCGATGGATCATCTGCCACTCGGCCGCTTCGGCACCGTCGACGACGCGACCGAGGTGGATCATCTCGCGGGCGCGCACGTCGCCGATCCGACGGGGCAGCAACCACGTGGCGCCGCTGTCGGGCGTGAACCCGCGGTCGACGAAGGGGGCCCAGAAGCGGGCGTCGGTGGCGGCGACGGTGAAGTCGGCGGCGAGCGCCAGGTTGAGGCCGATGCCCGCAGCCCATCCCCGTACCGCGCACACCACCGGGACCTGCACCGAGCACAGCAGCGGGATCAGGCGGTGCGCCTGCGACGGCAGGCGACGCTGGATGCTGCCGGCACGCGGCTTGCTCCCCGATTCCTTCGCCTCCTGGTTGCGGGCCACCCAGTCGAAGCCGGAGCAGAAGTGCTCACCCGCGCTGG
The DNA here is from genome assembly GCA_963756895.1 of uncultured Actinomycetes bacterium. Lineage (GTDB taxonomy): Bacteria > Actinomycetota > Acidimicrobiia > IMCC26256 > DASPTH01 > DASUAS01. The sequence goes on from CAVWPI010000010.1 coordinate 44,265, forward strand.
TGATGAAGATCGCCCGCACCGCTTCGTCGCGACCCGCGAGGTCGACGGCGTCGATCGCCGCATACACCATCGTGTCGTTGAGCGCGTTGCGCTTGTCCGGCCGCGCCAGTCGCAGCGTGAGGACGCCCTCGGCCAGCTCGACGTCGAGACCCTCGACGGACTCGTAGGGGCTCATCCGCCGTCCTTCATCGGGCGCTGAACGCGTCGCTGATCGCGACCAGCGAGGACTCGAGGTCGGTGCCGGGCGGATCGGGCAGCCGGACGGCCCCGCGGTCGCGTGACGGGAGGAGGATGGTGGCGGTGCCGGGCGTGGTGACGGTCCCGCGCTGGTTGGTCGCCGCGAGCTCGAGGTCGACCGCGGGGCGGTCGCCGTCGGCGAGGTACTTGCGGGTGACGGTGCCGGTGAGGTGGTGGACGTCACCGACGTAGTTGAACCCGCGGAACGAGCACTCGAGCTTCCAGAGCCAGGCGTCGTCTCCCATCCAGTCGGTGCACAGGTGGATCAGCCACGTCTCGCGCATGCGGCCGTAGTCGTACGTAGTCGGGTTCCCGGCGTTGCGGGCCCACGCGGGATCCCAGTGCACCCGTTGCATCACGTCGGGAACGCCCTGGTCGTCACGATGGAAGAACCGCGGGATCCGGCGCCGGTTCGCGACCCCGAGTCCGAGCGGCTTGACGTCGTAGAGGCCCATGCCCATGCCGACGTGCCAACACACCATGTCGGTGACCAGCATCGGGCCCTTCACCATCGGGCCCACCGGGTCACCCTCGTCGACGTCTTCCCAGAACCGCGGCTCGGTGCCCCGCCGGCGGTACGACGCGTACTCGGCGTCGAGCTCCGCGATCTGCTCCTCGGTCCAATGCGCCGGTTCGATGGCGTCGTACTTCTTCTTCTCTCTCGCCTTCTTGCGCTCGGTGCGGATCATCAACCGGTACTGCCCCGACAACACCGTGCCGTCATCGTCGCGGAACACGTTCGCCGACCACTCGTGCACCGCCCGCCCCGCGAACTCCGACGACTTGTCGAGCACCGCCACCATCGCATTGCGACGCCACACCCGACGGTCGGGCCGCAACGGCGCCCACCACTCCCGCGCCGACGCGGAGTAGAACGCGTGCACCCCCCGCAACGGATCACCCTTCATCAGGTCGCGCTGGTCGTCGGGGACCGCGGTGACCTCGTCCTCGCCGATCAGGCTGTCGCCTCCCACCAGCGGAGGAGGCGCCAACGGACCACCCCACACGCTCGCAGCCGCGTAGTCGGGATCAACCCACAACGGGTTGTCGTCGCCGTAGCTCTCGGCCACGATCCGGAACGCATCCGTGTTCGGCCGCAGATAGTGCGGACGACGCGTCCACGGCTCCGCCACCCCCACCCGAGCCCGCAACCGGGCCACACCTTCATCGGTGATCTGGGGCTCGCTCGTCGCGTCTCTCGTCGTGCTGGTCACAGGAACACGGAATATACAATCTGCCGGCTCGGACCACCCGGGCCCGCATCCCGCATCGAGCTGGAGCTCCCGTGACTTTTTCCGACGAGTTCGACGGCGTCCGCTTCGACGTCGCCGACGGCATCGCCACCATCACCATCGACCGACCCGAGTCCGGCAACGCGCTCACGTCCGCGCAGCGCGTGCGCATGGGCGAGTGGTTCGCCCGGGCCGACGAGGACCTGGCCATCCGCTGCGTGGTCCTGCAGGCGACCGGCCGGTTCTTCTGCACCGGGGCCGACCTGAGCGGGGGCACCAACATCCCGGACGCTCCCGAACGACCGGCCGACGCCCCCGACGAGGTGATCGGTGACCGGCGCCGCATGATGCTGCGGGGCGCGATCAAGACGGTGAGCGCGATCCTCGACTGCGAGGTGCCGGTCATCGCCAAGGTGCAGGGCACCGCGGCGGGCATCGGCGCGCACCTTGCGTTCGCGTGCGACCTGGTGATCGCGTCGGAGAACGCCAAGTTCATCGAGGTGTTCGCCCGGCGCGCACTGACCGCCGACGGCCTCGGCACGTGGCTGCTCCCCCGCCTGGTGGGCCTGCAGCGGGCCAAGGAGCTGATCTTGCTGGCCGAGGACATCACCGCGCAGCGCGCCTACGAGATCGGCCTCGTCGCGCGGGTGGTTCCTGCCGACGACCTCGACGCCACCGTCGCCGCCATGGCCCGCAAGTTGGCCGACGGCCCCACGCGCGCACACGCGGCGAACAAGTGGTTGCTCAACCGCTCGTTCGACGTCGACCGCGCCACGTTGGCGCAGGAAGAGGCATGGATGGTCGACCTCATGGGCCACAGCCTCGACAGCGCGGAAGGCGTCAACAGCTTCATCGAGAAGCGCGAACCCAAGTTCCGCGGGTACTAGGGGCGAGCGCGGCATGGCCAAGGTGAGCTACGTGACGAACGTGTCCCTCGACGGGTACATCGAGGACGCGCAAGGCGGGTTCGACTGGACCGCGCCGAGCGACGAGTACTTCGCCTTCATCACGGAGCTCGTGCGCCCGGTCGGCACTTGGCTCTACGGACGGCGCCTGTACGAGACCATGGCGGTGTGGGAGACCGATCCCACCCTGGCCGCCCAGTCGGAGCTCCAGGCCGCGTTCGCGCACGTCTGGCGAGCGGGGGAGAAGGTCGTCTACTCCACGACGTTGGAGACCGTCTCGACCGCGAACACGCGGCTCGAGCGCCGCTTCGACCCGGACGCGGTCCGCGCCATGAAGGCGTCCGCTGCTGGTGATCTGACCGTCGGCGGGGCCGCCCTCGCGGCGCACGCGTTCGATGCCGGGTTGGTCGACGAGTGCCACCTCTTCGTTGCTCCGGTGCTCGTCGGTGGAGGCAAGCCCGCGTTCCCCAGCGACGCCCGCGTCCAGTTGGAACTGCGGGAAGAACGCCGGTTCGACAACGGCGTCATGTATCTCCACTACGGCACCACGAGCTGACGGCGACGCGCTCAGCTGTCGACGGCGAACATCCCGCGTGACGCGAGGAGCTTGATCACCAGGTTGCCCTGGTCGGTGAGCAGCGTCACGCACGCGTCGGCCGCGCGGTCGGCGTCACCGGCCTCGATGGCATCGACGATCGCGCTCGTGCCCTCCTGCTGCGTGGTGCCGCTCCCCGGCACGAGGCGAAAGAAGTTCCCCGGCACCACCGTTGACATGTTGCGCATCACGCTGCCGAGCCGCGGCGAGCGGGCGGTGGCGAGCAGGGTGCGGAGGAACGCGTCGTTGGTGTCGTGCAGCTCCTCCGGTGTGCTCGCCGCAGACAGCGCGTCCTGCGCGGCGCGCAGTCGCGCACGGGCGTCGGGTGTGGCGCGGTCGACGGCTCGGCGTGCCGCCAGGCCGTAGACGAGGCCCAGCAGCTCGTAATGATCGCGCAACGCGTCCTCGTCGAGACCGTGCACGAAGGCGCCGCGGTGCGGGGTTATCGTCAACCACCCCTCGCGGTCGAGGGCGATGATCGCCTCGCGCACCGGGATGCGGCTCACGCCGAGCTGGCGGGCGATGTCGTCCTGGTGGACGCGATCGCCCTGGCGGAGCTGTCCGTTGAAGATGAGCGTCCGCACGTGGATCGCCACCAGGTCACCGCTGCTGGGACGGTCGATGAGCGGCACCGGCGAGAACCCGGCCGCCTCGTCCGGCGAGGAGGGCTCCTGCTTGGCGGCCACGTGTATACGTTATGCGGATCAGGCCGCTAGGTCCTTCAGGCCTGCCCCTCGGGCGGGCACTTCAGGCGATCGCGCCCGCGTCCCGCAGACTCGACACCTCGGTGGCGCCGAAGCCGAACTCGGCGAGCACCGCGTCGGTGTCGACGCCCGGGTAGGCGTAGGAGTCGCCCGCCTCGGGCACGGTGCGACTGAACCGCGGCGCCGGGGCGACCTGACGGCCGCCGTCGGGCGTGGGGACGAAGAGGTCGCGGGCGACGTTGTGCGGGTGTTCGTGCGCCTCACCGAAGCGGTAGACGGGCGCGAAGCACACGTCGGTGCCCGACAGCTGCGCCTCCCACTCGGCGCGCGTCTTGGTGCGCACCGCGGCGGCGATGCGCTCCTTCATCTCGGGCCAATGCGACCGGTCGTACTCCGCGGGCAGGTCGTCGCCGGCGATGCCGAGTTGCTCGAGCAGTTGCGCGTAGAAGTGCGGCTCGATCGGCGCGAGCGTGACGAACCGGCCGTCGGCGGCCTCGTACACCGAGTAGAACGGCGAGCCCCCGTCGAACAGATTCGTGCCGATCTCTTCGGTGTGCATGCCCGACGCGGCCATGCCGTAGAACACCGAGAAGATCGACGCCACGCCGTCCACCATCGCCGCGTCGACGACCTGACCCTTCCCCGAACGTTGGGCCTCGAACAGCGCGCACACGACGCCGTACGCGAGGTGCAGGCCACCACCGGCGAAGTCGCCGAGCACCTGGAGCACCGGTACGGGCGCACCGTGGGGCGCGCCGACGGATCCGATGGCGCCGGTGATCGACTCGTAGTTCAGCGAATGCCCCGCGCGGTGCGCGAGCGGGCCGTCCTGCCCCCAGCCGGTGAGTCGTCCGTAGACGAGCTTGGGGTTGCGCGCGAGTGCGGCGTCGGGTCCGACACCGAGGCGTTCCGCCACACCGGGCCGGAACGACTCGAGCAGGGCGTCGGCGCGCGCGGCGAGCCGCAGGACGACCTCGACGCCGTCGGGGTGCTTGAGATCGACACCGATCGAACGCCGGCCGCGGTCCCACTCCGAGAACCCCTTCGGCGGGTCGGGTGGCGTGGCGGGCACCTCGCCGGCGCGGTCGACGCGGATCACGTCGGCCCCCATGTCGGCGAGCTTCAGCGTGCCGAACGGCAGAGCGCCGAGGCCGGCGAGCTCGACGATGGTGACGCCAGTGAGAGGACCGCTCATGGAGCGGTACGGTACGGCCCGCGCACAGCCACCACCAAGCATCGAGCCACACAGCACCGACATCAGGGGGAACGCGATGAGCGACGGACGCTTCGACGGGAAGGTCGCGCTGGTCACCGGCGCCGGTTCGGGCATCGGCCGGGCGGTCACCGTCCGTCTCGCCACCGAAGGTGCCGACATCCTCGCCCACGACCTCAACGGTGACGCGCTCGCGGAGACCGCCAAGCTCGTGGCCGAGGCCGGGGCCACCGTCACCACGCGCACCGGCGACATCAGCAGCCGCGACGAGTGCGTCGCCACCGTCGCCGCGACCGTGGAGCAGTTCGGCGGCCTCGACGTGCTCGGCAACATCGCCGGCATCGCGCGCGCCGAGCACTTCCCCGACGTGGAGGAGCGCGCCTATCGCCAGATGATGGGCGTGAACGTCGACGGCTGCTTCTTCCTCGCGCAGGCCGCCATCCCGCACCTGCTCGAGCGCGACGGCAACATCGTGAACATCGCGTCGAACGCCGGCCTCATGGGGCAGGCCTACACCGTCGCCTACTGCATGACCAAGGGTGCGATCGTGCAGATGACGCGAGCGCTGGCCATGGAGTACTCGAAGGCGCCGTTGCGCGTGAACGCGATCGCGCCGGGCGGCGTCGACACGTCGCTGAGCCGCAACTTCCAGATCCCCGAGGACCTCGACTTCGAGCTCATGGCGCGGTACACCGGCTTCCGTTCGATGGGCTCCGCCGACGACATCGCGGCGATGTTCGCGCTGGTCGCGTCCGACGAGGGCCGCAGCATCCACGGCGCGATCCTCTCGGTCGACCGCGGGATCACCGCCGGCTGAGCGCTCGCCGCGTCGCCGGCTTCACGAGGCCGGCGTCGAGGCGCGGGCCTCGGCCAACCGCCGACGCACGCGGTACGACGGATCGTCGGGCGCGAGCTGCTCGGCGCGGGTGAACGCGTCGGCCGCCGCGACGTCGTCACCGAGCGCGAAGCGAACCAGGCCGAGGAGCCCCCACGCCCACTCGCCGAAGACGCGTTCGTCGTACGACACTCCGGTGGCGATGATGGCGTCGTCCCCGAGGTCGACCAGCCAGTCGAGCGGTTCGAGTGCGTCGCGGGGTCGACCGGTGGCGAACGCGAGTCGGGCTGCCGCGAGCTCGAGCGTCGGCGTGCGCGAGAACTGCTCACGCGCTTCGGCGACGAGCACCTCCAGCTCGTTGTCGATGACGCCGTTGGCGAGCAGGTGGTGCACGAGGTCGACATAGAGCAGCCGGTCGTCGGGATCGACCACATCGCGCACGCGCGCCTGCGCGATGCCCCGCTTCCACGTGTCGACCGCCCGTTCGCCGTCACCCGAGGCCTGATAGATCCGGGCCAGGTGGTCGTAGACGAACGGTCGGTCGGGGTCGTGGGCGATCTCGGCGACGAGCAGGGGCTCGGCGCGCACCCGCTCGTCGGACCGAGCGCCGTCGTCACCGAGGCGGTGGATGGTGAAGGGGTCGAAGGTCTCGATCTCGAGCGCCGCGGCGTGCGCGGCGGCATCGATCGCCGGTGCGACGGTCTCGTGGATCCGACCGACGAAGCGGATGTCGGGGCGGTTGCGCCACAGGCGGTACTGCCGGAACGGTGTCCACCCCGGCCGGGGGACGAACCGCACCTGCAACGCGACGTACGGGTCGGCGCGGGCGAGGAACTCGCGCGCTCCGCCCAAGTCACCGCGCACCACTTCGTCGGCGTCGACGGTGAGGACCCAATCGCCGGTCGCGAGGTCGAGGCCGCGGTTGCGCGGGGCGGCGAAGTCTCCCTGCCACGGCTCGTGCGCCACCACCGCGCCGTGCTGCTCCGCGACCGCCAGCGTGCGCTCGATGGACCCCGTGTCGACGACCACGATCTCGTCGACGAGGCCCGTCAGCGAGGTCAAGCAGGCGTCGAGGGAGTCGGCTTCTTCGTTGACGATGATGGCGGCCGAAAGCGACACCGCATCGGATCGTACTCGCCTGCGCGCGTGGCGGCAGGTCCCCGGGCGGGTCAGCCGGCGACGGGCGGCGTGGTCTCCAGGATGCCGGCTGCGAGCAGGCGGTCGATCTCCTGGTCGTCCCGTCCGAGCAGCCCCCGGGCGATGGTGCGGGTGTGCTCCCCCAGCTCGGGAGCCTGGTGGACGTCGGGTCCCTCCATGTGCTCGCCGCGGAACGCGGCGCCGTCGAGCCAGAGCGGACCGACCCCCGGTTGGTCGATCTTCACCGCGAAGCCGCGCGCCGCGAACTGCGGGTCGCTCACCTGTTCCGCGCCCGTGAGCATGGGCGCGCCCGGGACCCCTTCGCGCTGGCAGCTCGCGGCGACGTCGTCCTTCGTGCGGGAGACGGTCCACTCGCCGATGCGCTCGTCGAGCTCGTCGGCGCGCCGCGGCGACCCTCGGCGGTCGCGAGGTCGGCGTCGCCCGCCCACGCCGGATTGCCCATCGCCGCGACCAGTCCCTGCCAGTCGGCATCGTCGCGGCACGTGATCGCCGCCCACTGCTCCTCGCCCGCGCAGCGGTAGAGACCCCACGGCGCGCCGACCTCGCTGCGGTTGCCCATCGGGACGACCGAGCCCGCGGTCACGCTCTCGGCGGCGATGAGGTCGCCGAGCATGCCGACCACGGTCTCGACCTGCGCCACCTCGACGTGCACCCCGTGGTTCACGCCCCGCGCGCGCGCCCGACCAGTGCTGCCAGTGACGACACCGCGCCCAAGCAGCCGGCCACGTGGTCGGGGTAGATCGACGTCGATCCCGCAGGCGCATCGGTGTCGGCGTAGTTCCAGAGGTGCACGAGACCACCGGGCGGTTGGGTGCTCGGGCCGTAGCCCCGCCACCACGACCACGCGCCGTGCGAGCCCATCAACTGGCTCGACACCATCACCAGGTCGGGGTTCACCGCCTGCAACGCGTCGAAGCCGATGCCGAGCTTGTCCATCGTGCCGGTCGAGTTGTTCTCGACCACGAGGTCGCTGCGTGCGGCCAGCTCGTGCAGGATCGCGACGCCCTCGGGCGTCTTCGCGTTCACACCGAAGCCGAGCTTGCTGCGACTCGACGACGCGAACGAGGGGTTGGTCTCCCCCCCGAGCTGGAGGCGCATGAAGTCGGTGTAGGTGCGGGACTCGATCTTCATCACCTCCGCGCCGTACTCGGCGAAGCGGCGGCCGACCTCCACCCCGACCGCACCGTGACCGAAGTCCATGACCCGCAGGCCCGCGAGCGGGAGCCCTCCGAGTGGTCGTCCGTCGACCGCGGCGCGCGTCGGCTCGGCGTCGCCACGAGATGCACCGAGGTCGGCGAACACCGCGTCGGTGTGCTCCCCCACCGCCGGCGGTGGAGCGTCGGGGCCCGCGCGCACGCCGTCGACCTCGAAGAAGCCCGACGGGATGGGCGCGGTGACGCCAGGCGCCACCTCGCGCTCCACGAGGGTCTGGCGCGAACGGAAGTGCTCGTTGGTGATGATGTCGGAGGGGGTCAGCGCGGGCGTGCACACGATGCCGCGCTTCTGCGCCTCCTCCGACACCTCCTCCATGCTCATGGTGGCGAAGTGCGCCTCGAACAGCGGGTTGAGCACGGTGTCGGCGATCTCGCGGCGCGCCATGAACCCGTCGAACGCCGGGTCCTGCAGGTAGTCGGGTTCGCCCAGCCACTCGCGCATCGCGTGCCACTGGCGGACGCTGAGGATGATCAGCCGCACGTAGCCGCCCTTGCAGGCGAAGATCGGGTAGATCGGTCCGTTGCCGAAGCGCACTTCACCGGCGGGGAACCCGGCTTCGATGCGCGCGGTCGCGTTGGGCAGCGCCCAGTCGGCGATCTGCGCGATGGCCTCGTTGGTCGCCACCTCGACGAATTGACCGGCACCGGTCTGCTCGCGCTGGTAGAGCGCGCACAACAGGCCGAACGCGCTCGTGACCGATGCGGCATCGTCGACCAGGTGGCCGGGCGGGAAGATGGGGGTGCGCTCGGGCACGCCGGCCTTGAACGCGATCCCGCCGGTGGCAGACAGCGTCGCGCTGGTCGCGACCCAGTCGGCGTACGGACCGTCGAGTCCGTACGGCGTGAGCGCGCCGACCACGAGGTGAGGATGGCGGGCCGCGAGGTCGCGGGTGTCGAGACCAGGCGCGAGCTCGACCTGCGACGTGACCAGGACGTCGGCGTGCGCGAGCAGATCGTGGAAGCGTCCGACGTCGGCGGCATCGTCGGTGCCGGCGAGGTCGAGCACCACGCTGCGCTTGCCCGCGTTGCGCACCGCGAACGCCAACGACACGCCGTTGCGCACGGGTGCCAGGCGGCGCGACGGCGAGCCACCCGGCGGCTCGACCTTGACGACGTCGGCGCCGAGGTCACCGAGCAGGCGGGCGGTCAGCTCCCCGCGTTCGACGGTGCAGTCGACCACGCGCAGGCCGGACAAGGGCAGTGCTTGTTCGCTCATCGGGGGCATCTCACCACAACCCGGCCGGGCCGCGCGCAACCGGCCTAGTGGTGGTCCTCGGTCGCGGCAGTGAGGGTGAGGGTGGGGGCCGGGTGCTCGGGTTCCGGTGCGCCCTTCACGGTCTGCTGGATCCAGCTGACGACCGCACCGTTGTCATATGTCTGGACGGCCTTGAACGTGAGCTTGTTGGGCTTGGTCGGCAACGGGCCGGCCGACACGGTGAACAGGTCGAACTGACCGGGCGCGAGCCCTCCCGCGGTGGCGGTCCAGGTGATCTTCGACACCGCCTCGGTGATCTCGCCGTCGTCGGTCACCACCGGCTTGGCCAACGTCGTCTTCTCGACCGCCGCCTCCCAGCCCGCCATCGGCTGGTAGCTCACGAACGCGATCGGGTACTTCGCGGGGAACGTGACCTCGACCTTCACCGTGTTGGCGTCCTGCTCCTCGTTGGGCACGTTGAAGCTCAAGACCTGGAACCCGCCCTTCGGCGCGCTCGACGGGGTGACGCTCACGTGCGCGGCGGCGGGCAACGTGCCCAACGCCACCAGTCCCGTGACCAGCGCGGCGAGCGATGCCAGACGGATCTTCTTCACGGATGTCCACCCCTCTTGCGGTCGATGTCGAGGATGAGTCGGCCGGAGGCGCGGAAAAGTTCCCTAGTGCCGGAGGGTGAGGAGACGGCCCGATTCGGCGACGTCGAACACCTGACGGATCGAGGCCGCCGGCGACTTCACCGTGAGCGCGATCCCGTGCTCCTCCGCGAAGCGCCACGCTTCCACCAGCACCGCGACGCACGACGAGTCCACCAGCGCGAGGTCGTCCATGTGGATCGCGATCGTCGCCGGGTGCTCCTTCGCCAACGTGAGGAGCTGGTTGCGGAACTGCCCTGCCGAGCGCCGGTCCATCTCGCCGATCACCTCGATGTCGACGTCACCCGCATGACGGGCGATGGAACAGGAGAACACCGTCTGCGCCATGTCGAGGCCCCCTGACCGATGCGTTCCCCACGCCCGGGGACCGCGCACGAGCTGGTCAACGGCGCGCGGCGCCCGTTCCTTGACGGTTTCCCCCGGGACCGGCGGCCACGTGTGACCGACGACACCGGGCGTGCTGGACTCGGGGCATGGACGGCGAGCAGCCCGGCATCCGGCGAGTCCCATTGAGTCCCGAGCGCTACGACGACCGGTGGCAGGCACTGGCCGCGACCGGCGCCGATGTGCACGGCGAAGCCGGCCTCGTCACCGCGCTGGTCGGACCCCCAAGCCGGGTGCTCGATGCGGGATGCGGCACCGGGCGGGTCGCCATCGAGCTCGCCCGGCGGGGTCACGAGACCGTCGGGATCGATGTCGATCCGGCGCTGCTCGACCGGGCGAGGGCCAAGGCGCCCGATCTCGCCTGGGAACTGGGCGACCTCGCCACGCTCCCCGACACGACCGCACCCGGCCCCTTCGCCGCCGCGGTGCTCGCCGGCAACGTCATGATCTTCGTCGCCCCGCGCACCGAGGCCGCGGTCCTCGCCAACGTCTCGGCTCGCCTCGCACCCGGCGGCCTGGTGATCGCGGGCTTCCAGCTCACCGGTCGGTTGGCGCTGGCGGACTACGACGACATCGCGGTTGCGGCCGGTCTCGTGGCGGTCGAGCGGTTCGCGACCTGGGACCGACAGCCGTTCGTCGCCGGCGGCGACTACGTGGTGACGGTCGACTCGAAGCGGTAGCCCATCCCGGGCTCGGTGTGGAAGTAGCGCGGCCGGCTGGGCTCGGGCTCCAGCTTGCGGCGGACGTTCGCCATGTGGACGCGCAAGTACGCGGTCTCGTCGTGGTACTCGGGGCCCCACACCTCTTGGAGCAACTGGCGCTGGGAGACGAGTTTGCCCTCGTTGCGCACGAGGACCTCCACCATGTGCCACTCCGTCGGCGTGAGCCGCACCTCCTCGTCGCCCCGATGCACGCGCTTGGCGCTCAGATCGATGGTGAAGTCGGGGGTGGTGACGACCGGCGCCTCCTCGGCGGGTGCGGCGCGCCGGAGCGCGGCGCGCAACCGGGCCAGGAGCTCATCCATGCCGAACGGCTTCGTCACGTAGTCGTCCGCGCCCGCGTCGAGCGCAGCGACCTTGTCGGGTTCGCCGTCGCGCACGGACAGCACGACGATGGGAACCGTGCTCCAACCGCGCAGACCCCTGATCACGTCGACACCGTCGATACCCGGGAGACCGAGGTCGAGGATCACGACGTCGGGGTGGTGGCTGGCGGCCAGCGTGAGCGCGTGCTCCCCGTCGGGCGCAAGGTCGACCTCGTACCCGCGGGCGCGGAGGTTGATCCCGAGCGCGCGCAGGATCTGCGGCTCGTCGTCGACCACCAGCACGCGGGTCATGCGGCATCCAGGCTGATCACCATCGTGACTCCGCCCCCGGGCGTGTCCTCCACCGCGATCCGGCCGCCCATCGCCTCGACGAAGCCGCGAGCCACCGCCAGCCCGAGGCCGACGCCGCTGCCGTTCGACCGGTCGCCCATTCGCTGGAACGGCCTGAACACGTCGTCGCGCCGCGCCATCGGGATTCCCGGACCTCGGTCCACCACCTGCAGCTCGACACGGTGCTGAGCCACACATGCCTCGATCCGGACGCGCGCGGTGGCCGGCGACCACGCGGATCGCGTTCTCGACCACGTTGGCGATGGCGCGCTCGAGCAACGCGGCGTCGGCGCGCACACGCGGGAGCGTCTCGTCGACCCCGACGTCGACCCGATCGGCATGCGTCAACCCGGCGATGGCGATGGGCAGCACCTCGTCGAGACCGACGTCGCGCATCACGAGCTGCAGCGCACCGGTCTGCAACCGGCTCATGTCGAGCAGGTTGCCGACGAGGTGGTTGAGACGGTCGGTGCCTTCGTCGATGGTCTCGAGCAGCTCACGCGTCGCCCCCGGCGTGAAGTCGACGTCACGTTGCAGGAGGCTCGTGACCGACGCCTTGATCGACGAGAGAGGTGTCCGCAGGTCGTGGGAAACCGCCGCGAGCAGCGCGGTACGCAGCTCGTTCGCCTCGGCCAGGCCCTCGGCGCGCTCGGCGTCGGCGCGCAGTTCGCGCTGCTGCACCGCGATCGCCACCTGGCCTGCGAACGACCTGAGCACCTCGCGGTCGTCGTCACTCAGCGTCTCACCCGACAGGACCAGCACCTCGGAACCGTGCAACGGCACCACGACGTCGGCGTCGTCGGGGCGCGTCGGCGCGGCGTCCCCAGCCGCCGCGAGCACCGTCCACGTGTCGTCGGGCTGCTCACCGAGCACCGCGACCTGCCGGGCGTCGAACGCCACCTGGAGCTGGCCGACGAGCTGCGGGAGCGGGTCCTCCGACGCGGAGAGGGTCCCGCTCAGCGCGGCGAGGGTCTCGGCCTCGGCCCGCGCCCGCGCCGCGTCGGCGGTCCGACGCGACGCGGTGGCCACGAGGAAGCTGACGACGCCCCCCACGAGCAGAAAGATCACCAGCGCGACCAGGTTCTCGCCCTTGGAGATCGTGAACTCGTAGTACGGCGGCGTGAAGAACCAGTTCGCGAGGAGGAAGCCCGTGAGCGCGCACACGAATGCAGGCACGAACCCGCCCAGCGCCGCGACCACCACCACGACCAACAGGAACATCAAGAGGTCGCTCGGTAACGAGAGTGCGTCGCGCACATTCGACAGCACGAGCGTGAGGAGCGGCGGTGCGAAGATCGCCAACGTCCATGCGATGATCCGACGACGCGGCGACAACGCAGCTCCGCGAGGCCGTCGGCGAGCCACCTCGACCGCCTCGCGTTCCTCGTCGTCGCGTTCGGGGTCGGACGAGATCACGTGCACGTCGATGTCGCCCGATGCCCGAAGCACGTTGTTGATCACCGAGCCGCGGAGCAGGTGGGTCCAGCGCGATTGTCGGCTGGCACCGAGCACGATCTGCGTCGCGTTCTCGGCCCGAGCGAACTGCACCAGCGTGCCCGCCGGGTCGGCGCTGGCCAATTCGTGGTACTCCCCGCCGAGCTCCTGCAGGAGCGCGCGCTGCAGGCCGAGCGCGTCACCCGCGGTGCCGCGCAAGCCGTCCGCGGAGCGCACGTGGACGCCGAGCAGCTGGCTGCGGGCACGCGCGGCCATGCGCGCCGCCCGGCGGATCACGTCGTCGCCGCCCGGCGCGCCCGTGATCGCGACGACCACACGTTCACGGGTCTCCCACGGACGCGCGATCCCGTGTGTCTCGCGGTACACGGAGAGCGCTTCGTCGACCCGATCCGCGACCCACATCAGCGCGAGCTCCCGCAGCGCGCCAAGGTTGCCCTCGCGGAAGTAGTTGGCCAGCGACGCATCGACCTTCTCGGCCGGATAGATGTTGCCATGTGCCATCCGCCGCCGCAGCGCTTGCGGCGTCATGTCGACGATCTCGATCTGATCGGCCGCCCGAACCACGGAATCGGGGATCGTCTCGCGTTGCTTGATGCCCGTGATCTCCTCGACCACATCGTTCATCGACTCGAGGTGCTGCACGTTCACGGTCGAGATCACGTCGATCCCGGCCTCGAGGATCTCCTCGACGTCCTGCCAGCGCTTCTCGTTGCGCGAGCCGGGCACGTTGGTGTGCGCGAGCTCGTCGACCAACGCGACCTCCGGCTTGCGCGCGATCACCGCGTCGACGTCCATCTCCTCGAACTGCGCGCCGCGGTGGCTCATCACGCGCCGGGCGATGACCTCCAGATCACCGATCTGGGCCTGGGTGTTCGGTCGCCCGTGGGTCTCGACGAACCCGACGACGACATCGGTGCCTCGACTGTCGCGCCGACGGCCCTCGTTGAGCATGGCGAACGTCTTGCCCACGCCGGGCGCGGCGCCGAGGTAGATGCGGAGCGTCCCTCGCGCCATGACCCGAGCCTACGGTGTCACTTCGAGGCCGACAGTTGGTCGAGCGCCCGGTTGAGCGCGAGCACGTTGACCGTCTGCTCGCCGAGGACGCCCAGCGTGCGATCCGACGTGTTGTCGTCGATCGCGCGTCGCACCGACCCAACGCTGAGGCCGCGTTCGCGTGCGACGCGTGCCGCCTGCAGCCGGGCGTTTGCCACCGAGATGTCGGGGTCGAGGCCAGATGCCGACGCGGTGACCGCGTCGACGGGGACCTCGACGCCGGCTGCGAGACCGTTGAGCTCTCGGTACGCGATCACCCGGTCGACCACCAGCTTCAGGAAGTCGGGATTGGTCGGGCCGAAGTTCGAGCCGCTGCTGTAGGTCGGGTCGTAGCCCCCCTTCGTGTCACCGGACGCCCCGAGGGCCGCCGACGGCCGTGACTGGAAGTACTTCTCGATCGGCGTACCTTTCGCGTCGGTGAAGGACTGGCCGATCAGCGACGACCCGATCTTCTGGCCGTGCTGCTCCACGATCGAGCCTTCGGCCTTCTCGTGGAAGGCGAGCTGTCCGATGGCGGTGATCGCGAGCGGGAACACGAGCCCGAAGAGCACGGTGAACACCACCATCGCGATGACGGCTGGGACGAGTTGGCGACGCATCACTTCACCCCCAGGGCAGTGAGCACCATATCGATGAGCTTGATCCCGATGAAGGGTGCGATCACACCGCCTGCTCCGTAGATCAGGAGATTCCGGCGCAGCAGCTGGGCGGCGCCACTCGGGACGAACTTCACGCCGCGCAGCACGAGCGGGATCAGCATCACGATGATCAAGGCGTTGAAGATCACGGCCGAAAGGATCGCCGACCGCGGGCTCTGCAGGTCCATCACGTTCAGATCGTTGAGGACGCTCACGCTCGCGAAGCCCGCGAACATGGCCGGGATGATGGCGAAGTACTTCGCCACGTCGTTGGCGATCGAGAACGTCGTCAACGAGCCGCGGGTGATGAGCAGCTGCTTGCCGATCTCGACGATGTCGATGAGCTTCGTCGGATCGGAGTCGAGATCGACCATGTTCCCAGCTTCCTTCGCCGCCTGGGTGCCGGTGTTCATGGCCACGCCGACGTCGGCCTGGGCGAGCGCGGGCGCGTCGTTGGTGCCGTCGCCGGTCATTGCGACCAGGTGGCCGCCGCGCTGCTCGGCCTTGATCAGCTCCATCTTGTCCTCGGGCGTCGCCTCGGCCAGGAAGTCGTCGACCCCGGCCTCCTGCGCGATCACCGCCGCGGTGCGCGGGTTGTCACCGGTGATCATCACTGTCCGGATCCCCATGCGTCGGAGGTCGGCGAAGCGCTCGGCGATGCCGGGCTTCACGATGTCCTTGAGGTAGATCACACCCAGTGCCCGAGGCGTCGTCCCGACGCCCGACTCGGCCACCACGAGCGGCGTGCCGCCCTGCGCCGAGATCGAGTCGACGGCGTGGCCGAGTTCGGGCGAGACGGTGCCGCCCTGCTCCTCGACCCAGCGCCGCACCGAGTCGGCCGCGCCCTTGCGCACCGAACGACCGCCGATGTCGACGCCGCTCATGCGGGTCTGAGCGGTGAAGGCGATGAGCTCGGCACCGACGAGCTCGCGCTCGCGCAGACCATAGCGATCCTTGGCCAGGACGACGATCGACCGTCCCTCGGGCGTCTCGTCGGCCAGGCTCGACAACTGGGCCGCATCGGCAAGATCCTGCTCACGCACGCCGTCGACCGGGAGAAACGCGTCGGCCTGCCGGTTGCCGAAGGTGATGGTGCCGGTCTTGTCGAGGAGCAGCGTGGCGCAGTCGCCGGCGGCTTCGACGGCGCGACCGCTCATCGCGAGCACGTTGCGGCGCACGAGCCGGTCCATGCCCGCGATGCCGATGGCCGAGAGCAGGCCGCCGATGGTCGTCGGGATCAGGCAGACCAGCAGCGCGACCAGCACCACGACGCTCTGCTCGGCGTCGGCGTAGATCGCGAACGGCTGCAACGTCACGGTCGCCAGCAGGAAGATGATCGTGAGCCCGGCCAACAGGATGTTGAGCGCGATCTCGTTCGGCGTCTTCTTGCGTTCGGAGCCTTCGACGAGGGCGATCATCCGGTCGATGAACGTCTCACCGGGCCGCGCGGTGATGCGCACCACGATCTCGTCGGAGAGGACGCGGGTGCCGCCGGTGACAGCCGAGCGGTCGCCGCCCGACTCCCGGATCACTGGTGCGGACTCGCCGGTGATCGCCGACTCGTCGACGCTGGCGATGCCCTCGATGATCTCGCCGTCGCTCGGGATCACTTCGCCGGCGGCGACCACGACCTCGTCGCCGAGGTCGAGCGCGGTGCTCGGCACTTCCTCGAGGAGGTCGCCCACGCGACGTCGGGCGACCGTCTCCGCGCGCGTCTTGCGCAAGGTGTCGGCTTGGGCCTTGCCCCGGCCCTCGGCCACGGCTTCGGCGAAGTTGGCGAAGAGCACGGTGAA
This sequence comes from uncultured Actinomycetes bacterium, assembly GCA_963756895.1. Lineage (GTDB taxonomy): Bacteria > Actinomycetota > Acidimicrobiia > IMCC26256 > DASPTH01 > DASUAS01. Next base: position 60,922 of record CAVWPI010000010.1, read on the forward strand.
CCAGAGGAAGAGCGCTACGAGGCCGGCGAACACGTTCTCGTCACGCGAAGACGTGCCCAGGTCCTTGAAGAAGAGGATCGTGGTGAGGACCGATCCGACACCGACCACGAACATGACCGGGTTCTTCATCAGGGTCCGCGGGTTGAGCTTGAGGATGCTGTCGCCGACCGCCCGCTTGAGGATCTCGGGTTCGACCAGCTTGCGCTTCTCGTCGGTCATCGACATCAGCTCCGGTGCTCAGTGCAGGATCTTGAGCTGCTCGACGATGGGGCCGAGCGCCAGGGATGGAAGGAAGGTGAGGGCGCCGACGATCACGATCACGCCGATCACCAGTACGACGAACAGTGGAGTGTGCGTCGGGAACGTCCCCGCCGACGGTGGCACCCGCTGCTTCCGCACCAGCGAACCCGCCAGCGCGAGCGTCGGGATCATCAGGAAGAAGCGTCCGAACAGCATCGCGATCGCCAGCGTGCTGTTCATCCAGGCCGTATTGCCCGTGAGCCCGGCGAACGCGGATCCGTTGTTGTTGCCGGCCGAGGTGAACGCGTACAGCAACTCGCTGAAGCCGTGAGCGCCCGGGTTGAAGATCGACGTGTCCTTGACCGACCCGACGAACAGGGAGCCCGCGGTGAACCCGAGCACGACCAGGGGCATCACCAGGATGTAGATGGCGACGAGCTTCACGTCGGAGGCCTGAATCTTCTTGCCCAGGTATTCGGGGGTTCGCCCAACCATGAGGCCGGCGATGAACACGGCGAGGATCGCCATCACGAGCAGACCGTTGAGCCCGACGCCGACACCTCCCGGGCTCATCTCGCCGAGCTTCATGTTGACCATGGCGACCAGGCCACCGGCCGGCGTGTAGCTGTCGTGCATCGAGTTGACCGAGCCGTTGGAGGTCCCTGTGGTCGACGATCCCCACAGCGCGGACGCCGCCGCGCCGTTGCGCAGGTCCTTGCCCTCGAGGTTGCCGCCCGGCGACGTTCCCGTCACCGTCTGGGTCACGCCTCGCGCGTCGAGCTTCTCGTTCCCACCCGTCTCGAGGTACTGGAGGGTGATCGCGGCACCGAACCAGAGGACGGCCATCACCGCAGCCACGGCGTAGCCCTGGCGCTTGTCCTTGACCATTCGCCCGAAGGTGAACGCGAGGGCGAACGGGATGAGGAGGATCGAGTAGATCTCGAGGAAGTCGCTGAGCTTCGTCGGGTTCTCGAATGGGTGCGCGGAGTTCACGTTGAAGAAGCCGCCACCGTTGGTGCCGAGCATCTTGATCGACTCCTGGCTGGCCACGGGCCCGCCCGGGATCTTCTGCGTGGCACCGGCAACGGTGTGCACGTCGGTGAAGCCGTGGAGGTTCTGGATCACGCCCGTAGCGATGAGCACGACTGCGAACAGGAACGCGACCGGCAGCAGGATGCGCAGCGCAGTGCGGATCAGGTCGACCCAGAAGTTGCCGACGGTGCGGTGCCCGGCCCGGGAGAGTCCCCGGATCAGCGCGACCATGACCGCCATTCCGGCCGCGGCGGACACGAAGTTCTGGACGGTGAGTCCCACCATCTGCGTGAGGTGACTGAGCGTGGCCTCGCCGCCGTAGTTCTGCCAGTTGGTGTTGCTGACGAAGCTCACCGCCGTGTTGAACGCGAGCGCGGGCGTGACGTTCACCATGTCGGTCGGGTTGAACGGCAGCTCGCCCTGGAATCGCTGCATCGCGTAGAGCAGCAGCACACCGACGACGCTGAACGCGAGGAACGACAGCGCGTAGGTGTTCCAGCGTTGCTCGCGCTCCGGATCGATGCGGCAGAGCCGGTAGACGAACCGCTCGACGGGGCCGAACACACGGTCGAGCCGCGAAGGCCCACCTTCGTACACGTCCGCGATGTAGCGGCCCAACGGCGGCGCGGTGACCGCGAGGAGCACCACCAGCGCGATGAGTTGACCCCACGCCGCGAAGGTCATCAGAACCGCTCGGGGAACAGGAGGGCAGCGAACAGGTAGACGGCCAGCAGCACGGCGAGGATCAACCCGACGACGTTCTCGGCGTTCATCGGCCGACGACCTCCGCGGGCACGTCGGCGACGGTGTCGCCGAGGAGGTCGTGCTCGTCGGGTCCGATGATGCGGTCGCATCCCCACACCAGCGCCATGCACAACGCGAAGAACGCCAACACCGTCACCACGACCAACACGTCAGCCATGCTCGGACCTCTCGCTTCTTCCTCGGAACCCCGACGGCGTTCGACTGCCGCCTCGAACCGGTATACGGCGGCGACACGCCTCCGAACATGGTCTTGATGCCTTCTTCACACGCGGTCCGCAAAGTTTCACGCCGTCATTGCGCAAGCCCCGTCAAGGTCTCGGGGATACGCGTCAAGAGAGCATCAAGACCCTTGGAGACGGTGGCGGACGGCGGTATACCGGAGACATGACGCGTCGCACTCCACTCCCCGACGACGCCGCTCGAGCTGTCGGTTTGGCGATCGCCGCCTTCGGCCCGTTGCTCGTGTCCGGCGTCCTTGTACCGTTCCGTGACGAGCTCGCGGCCGCGAACGTGGTGCTCGTCTTCGTCGTCGTCGTGGTGCTCGCAGCCGCGGCCGGCACGCGCGTCAGTGGGGCACTCGCAGCGATCGTCGCAGCGATGTCGTTCGACTTCTTCTTCACGCACCCCTATCAGTCGCTGAAGATCGACAGCTCCGACGACGTGGAGACCACACTCCTCTTGCTCGCCATCGGCCTGCTCGTCGCCGAGATCGTCACGTTCTCGCGCCGCCACCGACGGGCGTCAGAACAGCGCGGCGACGAGATCTCTCGCCTGCACCGGGTGGCCGAGCTCGTGGCGTCCGACTCCGACGCCGAAGATGTCGTGCTCTCGGTGCAGGCTGAGTTGATCGGCCTGCTCTCGTTGCGTGACTGCCGGTTCGAGACGCCGCCGTTCAACTCCGAACTGCCGGTGCTCGAGCGCAACGGAGCGATCGCCGGTGACCAGCATCACTGGATCGGCGGTGAGTACACCCTGCCCCAGCAGGGAGCGGCGATCCCGGTGCTCGGGCGCGGCCAGAGCTTCGGTCGACTCGTGCTCGTCCCCGACCTCTCCGTCGGCGTCTCACTCGAGCGGCGACTCGTGGCCGTCGCGCTCGCCGATCAGCTCGGGGCCGCATTCGCCGCCGACGCGCCGGCCGCCTGACGGCTAGAGCAGTCCCGCCAGCGCGAACCCCGCGGTCGCGGCGACCAGCCCGAGGCCGACGCTCCCCAGCGCGTTCACGAGCGCCGCGCGCGTGGCCCCCGACTCGAAGAGGCCGAACGTGTCGTAGGAGAAGGACGAGAACGTGGTGTACGCGCCGATGAAGCCGGTGCCGATCACCGTGCGGACGTCGGGGTCGAGGCCCTGGTAGGTCACCAGCCCGACGAGTGCCCCGAGAGCGAACGCCCCCGACACGTTCACCACCACGGTGCCGTACGGGAACCGCGATGCGGTCCGCGACTGCACCAGCTCGTGGACGCCGTAACGCCCGAGCGCGCCCAACGCTCCCGCCAGCGCGACGAGACCGAGCATCAGTCGTCCTGCTCCGGGTCGAACGCGGGTGTGGGCCGGCACGTCACCGCGCGCGCGACCTGGACGCCGAGCGCCACCGCGACGAACCCCGCGACCAGGCTGACCACGAGGTACAGCGCAGCCGTGCCCGTGCGGCCGTCACGCGTGAGCAGCACGCTCTCCACCATCCAGGTCGAGAACGTGGTGAGGCCGCCACAGAAGCCGACGGCCGCGAACGCGCGGAGTGCGCCGGTGGATCCGCGCGTCTCGGCCAGCACCACGATCACGACCCCGAGGAGGAGCGAGCCCACCACGTTGGCGGTGAGCGTCGCCCACGGGAACCGGCCGCTCTGCACCGGCTCCGCGAGTGCGAGCTCGTACCGCGCCACCGTACCCAGCGCACCTCCGACCGCCACCGCGACGAGCATCCAGGTGCGGTGCTCCACGGTCACGCCCGCGACGCTACGCGCCCAGGATCTCGTACTCGCTGATCTCGCGTGCTTCTTCCTCGTCGTCGTGCGACGGGAACTCGTCGTGACCGTGGGCCGGGAGGAACCGCCAGGCGATGATCGCGGCGAAGACGATGATCGCGGCGGCGATCGGATACGTGATCCGCATCGCGTCGACGAACGCGTCGCGGGACAGCTGCACCAGCGCGTCACCCTGCTTCGCCGGCAGCTGCGCGGCCAGGTCGAGAGCACGACCCACCGAATCGTGGAGCGCCGCTCTCGACGCGGTGGTGAGGTTGGCAGCCTTGTCGGCGTAGTGGTGATAGGCGGCAAGGAACACGCTGCCGATGATGGCGACGCCCAGCGCGCCGCCGGTCTGGCGCGTGGTGTCGTTGATCGCCGAACCGACCCCGGCCCGGCTCGGCGGCAGCGACCCCATGATCGATTCGGTGGCGGGCGCCGAGGTGAGCCCCAGTCCGACGCCGAAGAGGAAGCGCACTGCGCACCCGCCGACGAACGACGACATGATCATGTCGGACGCGTAGCAGAGCATCGCGAGCGCGGCGACGAGCAAACCCAGCACGACGACCCACTTGGTTCCCCACCGGCGCACGAGACGAGGAGCGTTCGGCGACACCACCATCATGGCGATGGCGACGGGCATGGCGAGGAGGCCGGCCTCGAGCGGAGAGTACCCGAGCACGAACTGGAAGTACTGGATGAGGAGGAACACCGAGCCGTAGAGCGCGAACGACGTGAGGGTGAGCACACTGGACGCGGCGGAGAACCGCGGATTGCGGAACACGCGCACGTCGATCATCGGCTCCTTGGCCCGCATCTCCCACAGCGCGAACACGCCGAGGAGCGCCAACCCCGCGAAGAACGACGCCACGACCTCCGGGGCGGTCCAACCCTTGTCGGGCGCCTGGATGATCGAGTACAGCAGCGCCACCAGCGTGAGGACGGAGAGCAGCGCGCCGACCGGATCGAGGGGGCGGTTGTCGGGGTCGCGCGACGACGGGATGTAGAAGTAGCCGAGCACGAGGGCCAACGCGCAGATGGGCACGTTCACGAAGAAGACCGAGCCCCAGTAGAAGTGCTCGACCAGGATCCCCCCGAGCATCGGACCGAGCGCGACGCCGATCCCCGAGACCCCCGCCCAGACCCCGATGGCCTTGGCTCGTTCGCGCCCCGTGAACGTGTTGGTGAGGATCGACAGCGTGGTCGGGAAGATGAACGCGGCGCCGATGCCCATGAGCCCACGCGCGAAGATGAGCATCTCGGGCGAGTTCGCCAGCGACGCGAGCCCGGAGAACCCGCCGAACAGGAGCAGGCCGAACGTCAGGGCGCCCTTGCGGCCGTATTTGTCGCCCAGCGCGCCGGCGGTGAGCAGCAAGCTCGCGAACACGATGACGTACGAGTCGATGATCCACTGGAGATCGGAGCCGCTGGCGCCGAGGTCGCGCACGATCGTGGGCAACGCGACGTTGAGGATCGAATTGTCGATCGTGATGATGACGAGCGACATGCAGAGGACGGCCAGCGTGTACCAACGACGTTCGTAGGCCTTCTCCGCGCTGAGCATCGGCGCTCCGTGTGCTCCCCTGCCCCCGCTGCTAGTATTAACCGTCCGGTTAACAACTTTACCTGCTGGAGCGGCGACGTGGCAAACCGCGATCCCGAGGCCACGAAGGCGAAGATCCTCGCGGCGGCGGTGCGCGAGTTCTCCGCCAAGGGCATCTCCGGCGCCCGCGTCGACGCCATCGCGACCCGGGCGGGCGTCAACAAGCGGATGCTCTACTACTACTTCGAGTCGAAGGAGGGGCTGTTCCGGGAGATCCTCCGCCGACGGCTCGCCGAAGGCGCGGCGAAGCTGCAGGCGAGCAACGTGGCCGATCCCGACCGGCTCGCGGAGCGCACCGCACGCCTCCCCGGTCAACGCGAGTACACGCGCCTCACCATGTGGGAGGCGCTCGAGACCAATCCCGACCGTCCCGTCAACGAGGACCTGCGGCGCGGCGCTCTACGACGACTGGGTCGAGGCCGTGCGCGAGGAGCAGCGCGCCGGCAACGTCCCCGACGATCTCGACGCCGCCCAACTCGTGCTCAGCGAGGTGTGCCTCACCATGGGCCCGTTCCTGCTCCCCCAGCTCACGCAGCTCGTCACCGGGAAGTCGGTGAAGGACCCCGAGTTCCTGGCCGAGCGTGATGCGTTCCTGCGCGCGCTCGGGAAACGCCTCGCGTCCTGAAGGAGCTCCGACCTCGCCGAATCAGACTTCGGCGGTGTCGGCGTCGGCCGCGCCTTCGAGCAGGGATCCCGGCGTGGGACCGCCCACCTGCTTACGGAAGGAACGCAACGTGTAGCCGGTGAGCACCGCCGCGCCGACCGCCCGGGCCGTCGCCGAACGCGGCAAGCCCAACATCGGTGCCAGTTCGCCGAAGTACTCCCCCGGGCCGGCCTTGTGCAGCAGTTCCTCGGTGTCGTCGTCGCGCTCGCGCAGGAGCTCGATCTCACCCTCGTCGATCATGTACACGAGATCACCGTGATCGCCTTCGCGGAACAGCACCTCACCCGCCGCGAGCTCGACGCGCTCCGGGGGACGGTCGGTCGTGGCGGCGCGCGGCGTGAGGTTCACGATCTGGTCGGCGAGTGGCACGAGGCGGTCGTCGTGGGTGGCGACCACGACCAGTCGGCCCGAGTCGGCGAGGTTGCGCAACAGTCGGATCACGCCTTCGACCTGGAGGTAGTCGAGGTGGGCAGTCGGTTCGTCGGCGAGGAGCACCGGCGGGTCGTGCGCGAGGCCTCGTGCGATGGCGACCCGCTGCTGCTGACCACCCGACATGTCACCGGGGAGGTGCTGCGCCCGATCGGCGAGGTCGACGGTCGCGAGCAGCTCCTCGGCCCGCGCGCGCGCCTTGGCCTTGCTCCACTTGGCGGCCCGCAAGGGCACCTGGACGTTCTCCGAGGCGGTCAACGCCGGCAGCAGGTTGAACGCCTGGAACACGACGCCGACGGTGTGCCGGCGGTACTGGGTGAGCGCGCTGCCGGAGAGCCCGACCACTTCGGTGTCGACGACGGTCACGCTGCCCGACGCGGGCGTGAGGAGCCCGGCAATCACCGACAGCAGCGTGGTCTTCCCGCAGCCGCTCGCGCCGAGCAACAGCACGAGTTGGCCCTCGCCGGCTTCGAGCGAGAGGTTCGAGATCGGGCGCACGACGTAGCCGCCGCTCGAGTACTCGATGGTCAGGTCCTCGATGCTGAGCACGACTCTCCTCCGAAGATGCGGCCGGGGATCAGCCGAAGGCCAGTGCCGGGTCGACACCCACCGCGCGCCGCAAGCCGACCAGGCTCGACGCGACCCCCGCGATCGCCGCGATCACCGGGAGCGCGATGTACGTACCGGTGGAGATCTCGGTGTTCATGGGCACGAAGCCCTTGATGAGCAGCGTGAGCAGCGCGGCGACCGCCGCGGATGCCACCGAGACGATGACGGCCTGGGTGACGAGGCCCGAGAAGATCGACCGACCCTGCACGCCGATTGCCTTCATCACCGCAAAGTCGCGGGTCTGCTCGAGCACGGTCATGTACACGATCGATCCGATGATCCCCACGGCGATGAGCCAGAGGAGCACCCGGAGGAAGTCGATGGTGCCGGTCGCCTGCTTCAACGGGCGCCCGAGGTCGGCTTCGGCCTGCGAGTTGGTCAGTGCTCTGAACCCGTCGGGCACCGAGCTGGGCAGGCGCTCGGTGAGCAGTGCGGACGCGAGGGGCTGGCCAGCGTACGTCAGGTCTTGCGCGTCCTCGAGGGTGACGACCGCAGTCGGCGAACCGGCGAAGATGGTGCGCCCGGAGTAGGTGCCGACGACCTTGAAGGCTTTGCCGAGGTCGAGCGTGTCGCCGACGTCGAAACCGAGGCTCTCGTCGACGACCACCTCGCCCGAGCGCTTCGGATCATGACCACTCGTCGCCTTGGGGCCGAGCCCGCCCGGTTCGACGCCGAACACCATCACGTCCTTGCTGCCGTGCGGGACGCGGGTCATGGCCATCGCCACCACCTCACCGCCACCCTGCACGTCGCTCTTCACCGCGGCAGGCGCGAAGACCTTCGAGTTGCTGAACGGTCCGGCTGCGCTCGTCGGTACGACCCAGCCGCCCGCACCGAACGAGTCGACGCTGCGCGTGATCTCGGACTTGAAGCCACCGCTCACACCCGAGAGGATCAGCGCGATGGCGAACACCAGGCTGGTGGCGAGGATGGCGATGATGAACCGCCGGCGCCGGAACTGCAGGTCCCGCCATCCGATGTAGAACACGCAGCCTCTACTCCCCTGCTGCCTGGTCGAGCTCGGCCCGGACTGCTTCGACACGGCGCTCGATCGACACGCCTTCACATCGTGCGGCGAACGCCAGCGCCTCGGCGAGGTCGAGCTCGGCACGCTGACGGTGGCCGGCGTGGTTGCGACGCGTGAGCATCTCGGCGCGCTCCACATGGGTGCGACCCGCCCAGTACACCGCGCCGAACCGCTCGCAGCGTTCGAGCGCGAGCTCGAACGCTGCTTCGGCCTCATCGTCCCGACCGAGCAATCCGAGGAGGCGAGCCACCGGCCGTGCCACCGGATGCGGCGCGATCGCGTGAATGAACGTCATGCGGTCGGCGTACGGAGACATCAACTCCAGGAGCGTGGCCGCTCCCTCGCGGTGCCCGAGGCCGACGGCAACGTCGGCGAGATCCTCCAGCGACTGCAGACGAGACAGCATCTCGTAGTTGAATCCCGATGCCCGCTCGCGCTCGAAACGCTCGGCTGCTCCCGCGAGGTCACCAGTCTCGAAGAGCAGGAGGATCACGGCGACGCGCAGCGGTTCGATTGTGGGCATGGACTCGGCGGCCTCGATGAAGAAGTCGGCGAGCTCGTCGAAGCGTCCCTCGATCATCCTGAGGCTGAAGAGCTGTCCGCCGTAGCTGCCGATCCCCGGCCCGATGCCCGCTGATGTGGCCAGCTCGAGCGCCATGTCTACGAACGACTCCGCCGCGGCCAAGTCACCTTCGAGCGTCGCGAACGCAGCGTGGTCGATAAGGACCTGCCATCGCTGGTACGGGAGGCCGAGCGCATCGGCGCGCTCCACCACATCGGTGAATGCCTCGCGGCTGGCGTCGGCGTCGGCGCGCATGACGAGCACCTCCAGGTGCTGGTACGCGGCGACAAAACCTTGCAAACGGTCGCCGACCCGATCGGCGAGCTCGACCGCCGTGGTTGCAGCTTCAGCGCGTCGGCCCAGGTCGTCGTCGTCGAGGCACACGGTCCACACGGCGTTCAGGACCTCGAGGAGCGTTCGGTCGTCCTGAAGGGTCCTTGCGAGGTCGACCGCACGCTGAGCGGTGTCGGTGCGCTCGACCAGATCGCGAGCGTCGAGCTCCAACGACAGGAATGCGAGGAGCCGGGCGGCAGCACTGCTGTCGGGATCGACCCGTTCGAGCGCTGCTCTCAGCGTGGCGATCCGCTCGACATCGAAGTCGTAGACCTGCGTCGTTCGAGCGAGTGCAAAGGCGACACGGACGAGACGCTCATCGTCGTCGGCTCCGCGAGCCAGCTCCGCCGCCTCGACCAGGGTCTCGCGTTCCTCAGCCAGACCGGCCAGCTGCTGCGCGGTGCCGAGACCGATCAGGAGGTCACACCGCACGAGGTCCTCACCTGCGAGCTGACGTTCCTGGAGCTCGAGTGCCTGCGAGAACCAGCGCACTGCGTCGAGGGGCGCGAGTGCGTTCAGCGCCGCGTCGCCGGCGAGCCGCGCGTATTCGATGGCCTTGGCTGCATCTGCGGGTTGCGTCGCCACCAGCCAGTGGTGCGCAAGCTCGGCGACGGGCGGCGCGTGCTCGCCGGTCATGGTCTCGAGCGCCTGCGCGATGCGCTGGTGCAGGCGTTGGCGACGGGTCGCGCTGAGGTCCTGGTAGAGGGTGTGTTCGATCAGCGCGTGCTCGAAACGGAAGCGACCCGGGAGCTCCCCGACCTCGGTCACCAGCGCGGCGGTGACCGCCTGCTCGAGCACGTCGAGCACGTCGTCCTCGCGTTGGTCGGCGATCGCGCTGAGAACCTCGAGATCGAACGTCCGGCCGATCACTGCGGCCATCGAGAGGAGCTTCGCCACGTCGTCGCCCAGACGATCGACACGCCGCATGACGACGTCGCGCACGCTCCCGGGCAGGCTCATGTCGTCGAGGTCGATGCTCAACGAGTACTGCCCGTTGTCGTCGAAGACGATGGCGCCCGTCTCGTAGAGGTGGCGGAGGAGCTCACCGGTGAAGAACGGGTTCCCGCCCGTCTCGCGGTACAGCGCGTGCGCGAGCAGCACGCCGTCCTCCGGGAGCTCGTAGCCCGCGGCACCCTCCACGAGCGCGAACAGCTCCTGGTCGTCGAGGCCGCGGATCGCGAGCCGGGTGACCACCGGCTCGCGCCGGAGATCGGCGAGCACCGGCGTGAGCGCGTGATCGCGCGTCAGGTCGGTGTCGCGATAGGTGCCCACGACCAGGAGCGGCGGTGGGTTCGCAGTCGAGATCGTGTGCCGGAGCACCTGGAGGCTGGCGGCGTCGGCCCACTGCAGGTCGTCGAGCACCAGCACGACCACTTGGTCGCGGGCGGCGTCGCGCAGCAGCGCGCACGTCGCTTCGAGCAGGACGTAGCGGTCACCGTCGGCGTCGCCCGATCCTCCGTCGGGCTCCGCGGTCGGCACGCGGCGCGCCAGCGCAGGCACCAGTCGCGACAGCGCGGCACCGTGCTGCGCGACGTGGTCGTCAAGCAGCTGCTGGGGCGCGTGCTCGACCAGGTGCGTCAGCGCGTCGATCCAGGGCCGGTACGACACTCCCATGCCCTCCGAGCACTGCCCGAACAGCACAGTTGCCCCGTCGGCATGGAGGGTGCGCGCCACTTGCGCGGCGAGCGTCGTCTTGCCGATCCCCGGCTCCCCCTCGAGCAGCACGACCTCGGGGTGGCCCTCGGTGCGCGCCCGCTTCGCCGCGTCGAGCGCGGTCGTCAGCTCGTCGCTGCGACCGAAGAAACCGAAGAGCCCCTCGGTCGCGGTCCCGACGAGGCGCGACGGGATCGGGATGTCGCCGGCGACCGCTTCCGGCTCCCACCGGACCTCGACCGCGGGCATCGGGTCGGGGATCCCCTTGAGCTCGAGCTCGCCGACCGACGCGTACTCGTGGGTGCTGTGGCGACCCACCATCGCCCGCAGGAGCTCGGTGGTGAGGATCTGACCGCCGTTGGCGCGATCGCACAGGCGGGCGGCTTCGACGACGCAGTCGCCGAAGTAGTCACCCGCTTCCTCGACGGCCTCGCCCATCGAGATGCCGACCCGCAGCTCGATGGGTTCCTCGCCCCGGCGGTTGTGGCGCTCGATGCCCTGCTGGATCGCCGCCGCGCACGACAGCGCCCGGCTGGGACCCGTGAACATGAGCATGATGCCGTCACCGGTGGTCTTCACCTCGATGCCGCCGGTCGCCTCGGCTGCGCCCCGGAGGATGGCGAAATGGGTCTGGCGGAGGCTCTCGGCGGCGTCCGGACCGATGCGGGAGGCCAGCGCGGTCGATCCCACGAGGTCGGTGAAGAGGAACGTGGCCGTGATCGGCGTGCTCATCCCCGCCCCGCTCGGCTGGTGTGCATTCGCCCTCGCCCCGCGCGCGCCGCTGAGCGATCGCCCAGCGCGTTCCGCACCTTTCTACCGCAAGCGCACGGTGTAGACAAGTAACCACTCAGCGCGCGGTAAACTGCCCCGGTCGACCGATGGGGCCCGTTTTGCGAAAGTGGGCGCAAATGGGGCCTAGAGCGCGGCCTTCTCCAGGATGTGGATGCCGCACGACGAGCCGAGGCCGATGACGTGGGCCATGCCCACCTTTGCGCCCTCGATCTGGCGGTCACCCGCCTCACCCCGCAGCTGCGTGGTGACCTCGAACACACCGGCCGCGCCGGTCATGCCGATCGGGTGGCCTTTCGAGAGCAGGCCACCGGACACGTTGACCGGCGTGGTGCCGTCGCGCCACGGCGCACGCTTGTCGATGAACTCGCCCGCACCGCCGGGCTCGCAGAGGCGCAGGTTGTCGTAGTGGATGAGCTCGGCGGTGGCGAAGCAGTCGTGCAGCTCCACCAGGTCGAGGTCTTGCGGACCGACGCCGGCGAGCTCGTAGGCCTTGTCGGCCGCGTTGCGCGTGAGCGTGTTGACGTCGGGCTGCGACTCGCCGCCCTCGCTCCACGGGTCGCTGGTGAGCACCGAGGCGCTCACCTTCACCGCGCGCTTCTGCTGCTCGAGCGACAGGGTCTTGAGCTTCGACTCCGATACGAGCACGATCGCCGCGGCACCGTCACCGGTGGGGCAGCACATCGGCAGCGTGTTGGGATACGAGATCACGCGGGCGTCCATGATCTCTTCGAGCGTGAACACCTTGTTGTACTGCGCAAGCGGGTTCAGTGCCGAGTGCTCGTGGTTCTTCTGCGCGACCTTGGCGAACTGCTCGAAACCGACGCCGTCGTTCTTGTACGCGTACTCCATTCCGGCCTGGCCGAAGACCGCGGGCATGGTGCCGGAGCCGAGCCAGCCGTCGACCGGCATGACGCCGCCGAAGCGGCCCTCGGGCTCGAACTTGTTGGCGCCGCCCCGCGCCGAGTTCCCGGCGAGGAGGCCCATCTTGCCCATCTGTTCCGCGCCGATGGCGAGCCCGAAGTCGGCGTTGCCGGCCTGGATCTCGAGCAGTGCGGTGCGCACCGCGGTGGCGCCGGTCGCGCACACGTTCACGACGTTGTAGATCGGGATGCCGGTCTGACCGATCTGCTTCGCGACCGACTGCCCGATGCCGCCCATGTTGAACATGCTCCCGGCGGCGAGCACCTCGATGTCGAAGATGCTCACGCCCGCATCGTCGAGGGCGTTGAACGTCGCCTCCGCGGCAAGGTCGATCACGTCCTTGTCGGGGTAGCGACTGATCTTGGTCATCGAGGCGCCGAGCACCCAGACGGATTCACCCATGGGAACGTCCCTTCCTAGTGCCAGTTCTCTGGCTGGAGTGTCAGACCGGTTCGAAGCCGAAGACCACGGCCTCGGTGCCTTCGTCGTCCGTACCGGCGACGAACGTCGTGAGCTTCACCTTCATTCCGAGCGTCACGTGCTTCGGGTCGGGCTCGATGTTGACGACGTTGGCCTTCACGTCGCCGCCACCGTCGAGGTCGACGACCGACGACACGTAGGGCACCGGTACGCCGGGGGCCGCCTGGTGGACGATCGCGAACGAGCGCACGACCCCGGTGGTGCCGAGCACCTTCTTCGTGAACTCGCGGTTCGCGCAGCGACCGCACGCGTTGCGCCGGTCCCAGAAGAGGGCACCGCACTTCGTGCACTCGTTGGCTTCCAGGTGTGGTTCACCGCCGTCGAGGACGAGGTAGTCGACGATCGGGATCTGGTTCGCCATCGGTTGTCTGCTTCCCCCGGAGAGTCAATGATGCCGGCGACCGACGCTACCCCGTGGGTCCGGTCCCGACCACCTCCGGGGCGTCCAGGTGAGGGTCGTCGAGCAAACCGTCGTGGGTCCGGTCGGGGTCGGTCTCGAGGTGCGCGATCCAGGCCTCGAACATCTCCGCGTAGCGGCCCCCGGGGCGGTGCACCAGCTCCTCGTGCGATCCCAGCTCGATGATCTGGCCGTCGTCGACGACGGCGATGCGGTCGGCCCGCATCGCGGTGGACAGCCGGTGGGCGACGATGATCGCGGTGCGGCCCTCCAGCACCGCGTCGAGCCCGGCCTCCACCTGGGTCTCCGACTTGAGGTCGAGGTTCGACGTCGCTTCGTCGAGCACGAGCACGCGGGGCGACGCGAGGAACGCCCGGGCCAGCGCGATGAGCTGGCGCTCGCCCGACGACAGGGACACGCCCCGCTCGTGGACCGGGGTGTCGACGCCCTCGGGCAGCCGGTCGATGAGCTCGCTGAGGCCCACCTGTGCGACCGCGTCGATCACCTCGTCGTCGGTGGCGTCGGGTCTGGCGAAGGCGATGTTGTCGCGCATGGTGCCCGCGAACAGGAACGGCTCCTGCGGCACCACCCCGAGCTGGCGCCGCAGCGAGTCGATGGTGATGCCGCGCAGGTCGTGGCCGTCGATCGCGACCATGCCTTCCGTCGGGTCGTAGAAGCGGGTGACGAGCTTGGCGATGGTCGACTTCCCGGCGCCCGTGGGTCCGACCAACGAGATCGTCTCCCCCGCCGCGATCTCGAGGTCGACCTCGTGGAGCACCGGCTTGGCCGGGTCGTACGCGAACGACACGTGCTTCAGCGAGACCGCGCCCTCGATCGGCGGCAACGGCACCGCGTCCTCCGCCTCCTCCACGGTCGGATGCGTCTCGAGCAACTCGTCGAGCTTGGTGATCGCGGCCTGGCCCTGCTGGTACAGGTTGTACTGCTGCACCAACGACTGGATCGGGCCGAAGAACGAGTTGAGGTAGAGGATGAACGCGGCGAGCGCGCCGACGGAGAGCGTGCCGTCGCGCACCATGTTGCCGCCGATGAGGAGCAACGCGGCCTGGCCGAGCAGCCCGACGAACTCGGTGCACGCGCCGTAGGTCGCCGCGATCTTCGCGGTGTGGTCGTTGGCGTCGCGGTAGACCCCGGTGACGTTGCGGTGCTGCAGCACGTTGTGCCGCGCCCGGTTGAACCCGGTGACGACGCGCACGCCCGACAGGCTCTCGGAGAGGTCGCTGAGCACGCTGGCGATGCCGTCGCGGACGCGGTTGTACCCCTTGTCGGACGCCGACCGGAACCACAACGAGAGCCCAGTGACGATCGGGACGATCATGAGGAGCGTGAGCAGCGTGAGCTCGACGTTGTAGAAGAAGAGCACCGCCGTGACGATCACCATCGTGAGGCCCTGCAGCGCGAACTGCGGGAGCCCGTCCTGCAGCAGCTGCTGGAGCGACTCGATGTCGCTCGTCATGCGGGTCATGATCACGCCGGCCTTCTCGTCGGTGTAGTAGTCGAGCGAGAGGCGTTGCAGGTGGGCGAACGTGCGGACGCGCAGTTCGAACATGACGCGCGACGCGACGCGGCCGGTGGTGGCGACGCGGGCGCCGCTCGCCAGCGCCGACACCACGACCGCAAGGATGGCGAGGATCCCGATGATCGTGAGCGCGGTCCAGTCGTGCGGCGTGATGCCCTCGTCGATGCCCAACTTGACGAGAGCCGGTCCCGCCTGCACACACAGCGCTTCCATGAGGATGAAGAACCCCGAGAGCGTCATCATCCGGCGGTGCGGCCGCAGCATCCGGCGCAGGCTGACGCCGGTCTCCTTCATGCGGTGGGTGAACGAGCTGTCCGACGCCTGCCAGCGGGGGTCGCCGGTCAGGTCGGGTTCGTCGGCCAGGAGCTTCTCGACGCCCTGGCGCATCTCCCACGGGATCCCCGCGAACGGCAGCCCGTTGCCCGGGTTGCCGGGCGAGCCCCCGACCGCGCCGCCCATCGGCGCGCCGCCCGTCATGGTGCCCCCGCCCCAAGCCATCAGTCCACGTCCCGCATCTCGCCGAGGTCGGCGTCGAGCACGCGCGACCGTTCGACGTCGGCGGCGGCGACCGCGTCGAGGTCGGCGTCGGCGTCCCCGTCGTGGAGCTCGAGGTCGGCGTCGGGGTCGGCCTGGGCCAGGATCTCGGCGTAGCGCGGCTCGGTCGCCAAGAGCTCGGTATGGGTGCCCTCAGCGATGACCCGACCGCCCTCGACCACCGCGACGCGGTCGGCCAGGCTGATGGTCGACAACCGGTGGGCGATGATCAGCGTGGTGCGATCGACCATCAACTCGCGCAGTGCTTCGTGGATCTGCTGCTCGATCTGCACGTCGATCGCCGATGTGGCGTCGTCGAGCACGAGGATCGGCGGGTTCACCAGCAGCGTGCGGGCGATCGACAGTCGCTGGCGTTGTCCACCGGAGAGGGTGAAGCCGCGCTCGCCCACCACGGTGTCGTAACCGTCGGGCAGGGCGCGCACGAACTCGTCGGCGCCGGCGGCGATGGCCGCCGCGACCACGTCGTCGAACGACGCGTCGGGTCGGCCGTACGCGATGTTGTCGCGGATCGACACCGAGAACAGGAACGGCTCGTCGAGCACCATGCCGATGTGGTGGCGCAGGCTCGGCAAGGTCAGGTCGCGCACGTCGTGGTCGTCGACGCGCACAGCACCACCCGACGCGTCGTAGAAGCGAGCGAGGAGCCGTGAGGCCGTCGACTTACCACTGCCGGTGCGTCCGACGAGGGCGACGGTCTCCCCCGGTCGGACGTGCAGCTCGAAGTGGTCGAGCACCGACGTGCCGTTCGCATACCCGAACGACACGTCGTCGAAGTGCACGTCGCCACGGCATTCGACGAGATCGACCGCGCCCGGACGGTCGACGACGTCGGGCTGCTCGTCGAGCACCTCGTAGATGCGCTGCGCCGACGCCGAGGCGCGCTGACCCATCATCAGGATCATGCCGAGCTGACGGAACGGCGGCTGGAGCATCAGCACATAGGCGTTGAACGCGATGATGTCGCCCACTGTCGCCTGGCCGTTGATGGCGAGGTACCCACCGTAGAACAGCACGATGGCCTGCCCGAGGCGGGGCAGGTTCTCGAGCAGCGGCGACCACTTGGCCCGGATGTCGGCGTCCTTGACGTTGGCCCACTCGGCCCGCAGCGCGGCACCCGTGAGGTGCTGCAACTGCAGATCCTCGGCCGCGAACGACTTGACCACGCGAACGCCGTTGATGTTCTCGTCGACGACGGTGGCGACGTCGGCCAGGCGCGACTGGATGAGCCACGACACCGGGAACATCTGCTTCCGCATGCGCACGCCCACGATGTAGACGAACGGCATCGTCGACATCGTGACCAGCGCGAGCGGCACGTTGATCGACAGCATCTCCGCGAAGGCGAGGACGGCGACGCTGCACTGCACGAGGATCGACGGCGCGAACGTGAGGTACATCTGCACGGAACGGATGTCGGAGTTCGCGCGCGAGATCAGCTGGCCCGACTGCACGCGGTCGTAGAACGAGAACGACATGCGGCTGAGGTGCTCGTACATGATGTTCCGCAGGTCGTATTCGATGCGGTACGCCGTCTTGAGCAGGTAGTTGCGCGAGAGGTACGTGAGCACGAACCGGATCGCGGCGAGCACGGCGATGACCGTCACGAAGTATTCGAGCGACTGACCGGTGGACTTGCCCAGCGCGTCGATCGCCTGCCCGACCTCGTTGGGGATCTGCACCTGCACCGCGAGGCCGATGAACGAGGCGAGCAGCGAGAAGCCGAACATCCACTTGTGGGCGAGGACGATCGGGCGCATCCGCTGGATCCACGAACCGCCCTTGTCGGGGCCGATGTGCGCGCGCGGCGGCGGGTAGTTCGGGGTGACGCCGACGGGCACGAACGGCGACGTGACGTCGGCGCCGAACGCGCCCATCTCGATCGTCACTTGTCGCGCTCCAGGCGCGCCTCGCGGTTGCGGTCGAGCGCCAGGTTCCAACCGTCGAGGCCGGTGGGGGCGTCGTCGAAGAAGGCCGCGATCTCGTCGAGCCGGACCTCGGCGGCGGCGTCGGCGGCGGCCAGCAGCTTGGCGCCGTCGCGGGTGAGGAGGAGGGTGAGTCGACGGCGGTCCTCGGGGTCGGCCCGGCGCTCCACGAGTCCACGGCCCACGAGGCCGTCGACGACCGCGGTCACCGACGGCGGGCTCACCGCCAGCCGGCGGGCCAGCACCGACGACGCGGTCGAGCCCTCACCGAGCAGGGCGAGGACCCGGTACTGCGGCAGGGACAGGTCGAGTGGGGCCAGCGCCACCTCGACCTGTTTGGCCAGGCGGGCGACCGCGCGGGCCGCGCCCGTGATCGTCCGCGCCGGGCTCACCGTCGACCACCCGGCCGTCGTTCACCGTCACATCGTTCACCGACACATCGTTCGACGGCCACATGGTTAGGGTATCGAAGGATCTCCCGGTCGCCCCAGGTTCGCGGGGTCGCCCAGAATGGCAGCGTGGGCAGGGGCAGGGCGGGCACGGGCAGGGTGGAGACGCGCGGGACGCTGCTCCTCACGGGCGCTCGCGGTCTGATCGGTCGCGCGATCACGCCCCGCCTCGAGCGCGACGGTTGGCAGGTCAGGCCCTTCGACCTCGCCGACGGCGACGACCTGCGGGATCCCACCGCGGTGCGAGACGCCGCACGCGGCTGCGTGGCATCGTGCACGCCGGCGCCATCCCGAACGACTCCCAGGGGACTGCGGCGGACATCCTCGTCACCAACGTGGGCGGCACGTGGCACGTCCTGCTCGCCGCGCAGCAGGTTGGGATGCGACGGGTCGTGTCGTTCTCGTCGATCCAGGTGTTCGGGTGTTCGGCCGGCGAGGGCGAGCCCGACTACCTGCCGATCGACGACGACCACCCCCGCCGGGCCGCGCGGCCGTACGGGAACTCGAAGCGCCTGGGCGAGGACCTCTGCGACGCGTGGAGTGCACAGACCGGCATCCCGACGGTGACCCTCCGACCGCCGACCGTGCTGGGCGAGGAGCCGTTCGGGCGCATCGATCCCGGGGACTTGGAGCGCCGGGCGTTCGTCCACGTCGACGACGTCGCCGACGCAGTTGTACGCGCCGTGACCGTCCCGGTCGACGGTCACCTGACACTGCTCCTCAGCGCCACCGGCGACATCGACGCCGGCCGCGCCCGTGAGGTGCTCGGTTGGAAGCCGGTGCGTGTGCGCTCCCGCCGCCAGCAGCTCCGCCGCCTCCTCCGACGCTGAGCGCGAGACTGTCCCCGCCGCGAGCGTGGCGGAACCGGCAGACGCGCCAGGTTTAGGTCCTGGTCCCGAGAGGGGTGGGAGTTCGAGTCTCCCCGCTCGCACAAGGGTTGTGAGGTGGCTGGAAGTCCAGCGGACTATCCCACTACCTAAGTTTCGACGTGCGTCCTTCTCACACCGGTCCGCGGTGCTCGCTCCATGACCGTCAACTGCGCACAGATCAGCGACGCGTGAGAGCGGCGGCACCCCATGCGCGAGATGTGTCGATCGAGGCGGCCGTTGGAGGTACTTCCGTGAAGGTTCGGCGTGTTATGTGCGCGGTTGGCAAGCGTGAGATCCCCTCTGTAGGCGCGGTCGCGAGTGCCGACCGGAGCTTGCGCATCGGTATCAGGAGGCCCGTGCATCAAATGCTGATGACGACCTTGCCTCGCGCGCGACCGTCGCTCACGTACCGGATGGCCACGGGGACATCGCCGAGTGGGTACGTCTTGTCGATGGCAGGAGTGACTTTGCCGGATTCAATGAGTTCCCTGAGCACCACCAGGTCTGCGGAGTTCTCCGACGATGCCAGCGTGCCGAGCTTCTGGCTCACCACCAACGACAACAAGAGCGCCCGGATCTGGCGGTCGAACCCACCAAGCCACCGTCCATCGGTCTCGCCCCCGACGATGACGAGCCTCCCTGTCGTGGTGAGGGCTCGACGGAGCTGCGACAGCCGACGGTTACCGCCGATGTCGAGGATCACGTCGTAGCGACGCTTCCCATCGGTGAAGTCTTCGCGCGTGTAGTCAACGATGTGGTCAGCCCCGAGGGCTCGGACCATGTCCATCTTCGCGGTGCTGCACACACCCGTGACTTCAGCACCGAACGCCTGGGCGATCTGCACCGCGAACGTCCCCACGCCTCCCGACGCGCCGATGATGAGCACCGTCTGTCCCGCCTTGACCTTCGCTTTGTCGCGCACTGCCTGCAACGCGGCGACCGCAGAGATGGGGCAGGACGCAGCCGTCTCGTACGAGAGATTCGCGGGCTTGAGCGCGAGCTTGCTCACCGCGACCCGCGCAAAATTCGGCGAAGGAGCCATCGCAACTGCCGTAGACCTCATCGCCCGGCGCGAACTCGGTCACGTTCCTGCCGACGGACTCGACCGTCCCGGCAAGACTGCGGCCCGGATTCGGAGCCTTCGGCGTGCGGAGCCCGAAACCCAAGGCTCGGATGAGGTACGGGCGGCCGGTCATCACGTGCCACGTGCCCCGATCCACGCTCGCAGCCCGCACGTGCACCAGAACCTCGTCATCTCCGATCGTCGGCTTCGCAACTTCAGCGAGCCGCAGAACGGACTCGGGCTCGGTGCCGTACTCGACTTGGACAATCGCCTGCACCGTGTTGACCTCCGTTTCGAGTGTCGCATGCTCGCGTCAACCACGACCCGGCAACGATAGAGAACGCCCCGAATGAGATAGAGGTGCGCGATGCCAGGCAGCCTGCCGCACCGATCCGCGCTACACGGGAGCACCGACACCGCGTGCGCGTGATGTGCCGATATGTGCGTTCAGCCAGTGCGTTTCGTTGGCGCTTCGGTACATCGTTCTGTGCGTCCGCAGAAGCTCAGCGTGCCGCTGAGACAGCGTGGACCTGTTGGTCCCCGGTCAGTGGAAATTGACTCCAGCGGCGATCTCGACCGCGAGGACGGCGGCAACAAGAAAGTCGACCGCGGCACAGAACGGAGGCCACCAACGCGTGCCGGCCACGAAGTGCGTTCTGTGCTGCCAGAGGTCCTTCGCGCCGTGAGCGAAGTACGCGATGACGAGGATCCAGGCGGTCTCGACGACGCCGATGGCCGCGAAGACGAAGAATCCCGCAGCGACACAGGTCTCGACGGCGATGACCATCGGTCGGCCGTCAGCGACAGCGAAGCCGATGTAGACCGCGGCGATCAGGGTGATGATGAGCGCGTGGACGGTCGAGAGGTCCAACCACCAGAAGCCCAGTGGCACGACGACGTTGGCTACGCCGAAGACGAGCCCCCAGAAGACCGGCGTCCTCACGAAGCGTGCGGGGGTGAACGGCGTGGTCGATGCGTCGCTCACGGCCCTAGGAACCGTCCGATCTCTGCGGGTTCGCGTAGCGATCCGGGTCTTGCGTGAAGGTTCGTGCGCACTCGAACGAGCAGAAGTGCCACGCATGGCCGTCCCACGGAAGGTCGCGCGGGAGCGGCGTCGGCATCGACGAACATCCGGCAAACCGGGTCCAGTACCTGTGACGATGCGCTCGCCCCGTGTTCGGCGATTGAGTAGACCTCGACCGGTTCGCTGACGTTCTTCAGCCACGTGGCTCCGAGGGCCGTCGTGGTCATGTTGGGATGACCCTCGATGAGGCAGGCGATTGCCCCACTCGTGATGAGCTGGCCGACGTGCGCGTGCGCGGTCAGGCGGGCGGCGATATTCACCGTTGCTCCGAAAACGTCGCCGCTTCGTTCCACGACTGGCCCGTAGTGCACGCCGATCCGCACACCTGGGAACTGTGGCTCCTGCTCGATCGAGCGAAGGAGGGCGAGCCCCATCTCGAGCGCGGCGTATGCGTCGGAGGTGACGACCATCACCGCGTCGCCGATGGTCTTCACGATCCGGGCATCAGCTCGGAGCCGCTCGGCAGTGAGGTCGAAGAACCGGACCGCGACGTCGGCAGCGTCGTCGTCGCCATGCGCTTCAGTGAGCGCCGTATACCCGGCGAGATCGGCGAACACCACCGCGCGGTGTCCGGTCGGGATCGCCGCCTCCGTGTTGATCCCGGTCAATTGTTGTCCCTTACGAGACTGCGGCGCGGGCGCAACGTCGAAGCTGAACATCATTCCGCTTTGATTGTGTTCGGCGATGTGACAGTGCGACATCCAGCGCCCAGGATTTGTCACCTAGAGCAGGATGTCGACGGTCTGTCCCGCGAGGACCAGAACCGTGTCCTTCCACGCAAGGTTCGGCTCCGTACGCCGTCCTTGGACAGCACCAGGAAACGGCCTGCGCCGTGGATGTGGAACGGGTGAGGCATGGGATGGTCGGAGTCCTTTCGTTGACGAGCCGTATTTGACGGGTCACCAACCGTGAACTTCCAGGCGATGTCTCGTTCTCGGCTCCGGTTCGCGGTCGATGAGCTGCCAGATCATGTTCGTGGTGTCCGTCTCGCGGTTGATCGCGAGCATGTCGTCTTCCCATTCGATGCTGTCGCCGGGTCCGTGACTGTGGGGCGCCGTTGGGCTCCGGGAGCTCCGACGATCGCCGGAGAACGCCAATGTCATCCCGCACAGTGGGCACGTGCAGCCCACGACGGTGATCTCCTCGTGCATCGGACAGACATACGGGGTTGGCGTCGTTGCGTCCGGCTGGCGTGGAGATCAGCTTCATGCCGCACTTTGGGCATGTCCCGCGAAGGATGCGGCGACGTCGGCGTGCATTGGGCATGCGTGGTAGCCGTTTCGACCTAGGTCTTCGTCCCGTCGTCGCCGTAGAGGAGAGGCATCTCCGACCAGAAGGCGAGCACCTTGTCGGGGGGACGCTCGAGATCGTGCTCGATCTCTTCCGGGCGGCGGTCAGGTCCGGATCGGTCCGCAAGATGTGGAACGCGCGGCGGCCGCTCCGCGGGATGCCGCCGGTCGAACGTGCCGAGGTCGTAGACCCGATCCGGGGTCCGATGTTCGAGTCGTACTTCGCCGGGGGTGTCGAACAGCACGTCGAGCACCGCTCGCTCCGAGGGGGCGAGCAACACATCGTCAACGAATGACTCGCGTTCATATCGACCGCTGTCGCCACCGACGAGTTTCATCCGCGCGCCATGTAACCCGAACCGAAACATCCGCGTATTGGCCGTGTTAACCACGTAAAGACGTACGACTTCACCCCGGCGGCGACTCGCCCAACGTTGGAGCTCGCCGTTGATCAGCATCACGTTTCCGAACCGGCCCATCGCCGTGAACGTCGGCCCGGAACGCCGGAACGGTGCGATCTTCCCGTCCTCGACGAGCAGATCGTCGAGCGTGAGCTGACGAACCCGTCGACCGCGGGCCAGAACGAGGGCTCGGATGGCTCGACCACGATCGTGCCGTACAGACCCAGCTCCAATCCGTAGTCCTCGCGGATGTGCGGGTGGTACCAATTCCAAATCCGGGGCCGCCCTTTGCCCGAATCCGCCGCCGTTTAGCCGCGATTTCTGGGCGTAATGGACGAACCGGCTCCCTCCCGCTAAACCATCCCCGTCATGGCCCAT